>CAWFNL010000001.1:0-28585 GCA_963817165.1 uncultured Acidobacteriaceae bacterium
CAGTGGTACGACGGCACGCAGCATCCATGGGAATTCAAGCGCGTGTGGCATCTCGAGCCTTCGCTCACCGATGCGGATGCTGTCTACGCCGGCGTGGAAGATGCTGCGCTTTTTCGCTCGACGGACGGCGCGCATTCCTGGCAGGAACTCCCCGGCCTGCGCGGCCACGGCACCGGACCCGCGTGGCAGCCCGGCGCGGGCGGCATGTGTCTGCATACTATCGTGCTCGATCCCGCCGATCCGGATCGCATTTACATCGCAATCTCCGCAGCCGGCGCATTTCGTACCGATGACGGTGGCAAATCGTGGAAGCCGATCAATAAAGGGCTCCGCGCGCCGTACCTGCCCAATGAAGACCTTGAGGTCGGGCACTGCGTTCACCACATCGCCATGAGCCCGCGGCGGCCTGGCGTGCTCTTTATGCAGAAGCACTGGGACGTGATGCGCAGCGACGATGCCGGCGACAACTGGCGCGAAGTGAGCGGCAACCTGCCGACGGATTTCGGCTTTGCTATCGATGTGCACGCGCACGAGCCGGAAACCATCTACGTCGCGCCCATCAAGAGCGACTCCGAGCACTATCCGCTCGATGGCCAGCTGAAAGTGTGGCGCAGCAAAACCGGCGGCAACGAGTGGGAGGCCCTGACCAACGGCCTTCCGCAGCAGAATTGCTATGTCAACGTGCTGCGCGACGCCATGTCTGTTGACTCGCTCGACGACTGCGGCATTTACTTCGGCACCACCGGCGGCCAGGTCTACGTCTCACCCGACGGCGGCGATTCCTGGAAGCCGATCGTGCGCGATCTGCCGGCTGTGCTATCCGTCGAAGTGCAAACGCTGCCATGAGCAAAGCGGTCCTCGTCGAAATTCCGTTCCACCTGCGCACGCTTGCGCAGGCGGATGGCGTCCTTCGTCTGGAAGTTCCGGAACCCGTGACTCTGCGCAGCTTGCTCGATGCCCTCGAAGCCCGTTATCCGGTGTTGCGGGGAACTATCCGCGAGCACAACACGCTGCAGCGCCGTGCCTTCCTGCGATTCTTCGCCTGCGGCGAGGATCTTTCGCATCAATCGCACGACGCGCCGCTCCCGGAAGCCGTGGCCGCGGGCAGGGAACCGCTGCTCATCATCGGAGCTATTGCCGGAGGATAACTCCGGGAGCATAACTCGATAACTCAGAGGTAACTCACCCCAGGAGGAACTTATGTCCACCCCGACCGCAACGCCCGCGACCCTCACCGCTATCGACGTTCTGCGCATCCAGGCGCAGGCGACTCACAATATCCTGCGCCGGAACACCGAAGGCATTACCCACGACGAGAGTCTGACCCAGCCGGGCTGCGGCGGGAACTGTCTGAACTGGGTGCTCGGCCATCTTGCCTGGTCCAACGAGCAGTCGCTGCAAATCCTGGGTCAGCCGCCGGTGCTCGGCGTGGAGGCGCTCAAACGCTATCATCGCGGCGCCGCCGAGCTGAACGATCCCGCCGAGGCCATCCCGATGGATGAGTTACTGCGTGCCATCAACGAGTCCTACGCCCGCATCGATGCCGGACTCGCGGCGCTCACGCCCGAAGCGCTGGGGGCTCCTGCGCCTTTTTCGCCGCGCAACAGGGCCGATGAAACCGTGGGCTCGCTGCTGCCCCTCATCGCGTTCCATCAGGCCTATCACACCGGCCAAACGGGCATTTTGCGCCGTCTGCTCGGCAAAGACGGAGCCATCAAATAGATAGATGGAATAGATAGATGGAATCAATCTTTCCCAGCGCCTTTTAGCTGACTGGCTGTTCAATACCCCAGGAGATTCCCCATGAAGCAGATCCAGCCGTTTCTCTGGTTCAACGACAAAGCCGAAGAGGCCGTCCACTTTTACGCCTCCGTCTTCAAAAACGCGAAAGTCGGCGCGATCACCCGCTGGCCGGAAGGCGGCCCCGGCAAACCCGGCTCCATTCTGACCGCAACCTTCACCATCGGCGATATCGAGTTCATTGCCCTCAACGGAGGCATCGATTGCCCCTTCACCGATGCCGTTTCCTTCACCGTGCCGTGCGATTCGCAGGCGGAAATCGATGAGCTGTGGGCAAAACTAATCGCCGACGGCGGCAAGGAAGTCGCCTGCGGCTGGCTGAATGACAAATTTGGCCTGAGGTGGCAAATCGTGCCCGCGAACATGTCCGAACTTCTTCAGGGTAAAGACGCCGAAGGCGCGAAAAACGCTATGCAGGCCATGATGAAAATGAAGAAGCTCGACATTGCCGAGTTGAAGCGCGCCGGCGGCCTGGCCTAACTCGATCGATCCAGGCCCGACTCCAGGCCCGACCGTTCGCGTCATCGGTCTTGCCCTTTCGTGCTATCGAGGTGGAAGGCAATTTTAGGTATCCTTCCCCCTGGATGCGCGGCATTCGTTCTCTATCTCCAGGGATCCAGGGCAGGCTCTTGTGCGGAATGGTATCCGGCTAGCGGGCGTTGTGCTGCTCACTGCAGCACTGGCGTGGCTCGGTCTCTACACCGGCCGCGGGGCTGGCCGCGTGCCTGCCGTCTGGTGGGCAAACGCTGCCCTGGTCTCCGTCATGCTGCTCTCGGCGGCGCGCACCCGGCCGCGTACCATTTTCTCCGACCCCGTTTTTGCAGACCCCGGTTTCTCTGATCCCCTTTTCACAGACCCCCTTTTCACAGATTCATCTCCGCCGGAGCCGGACCCGTCCCCCCTCCGTCGCGCGCTCGCCGGAGGCCGCCGTCGCCATTGGCCCCTGCTGCTGGCCGCCGGATACATCGGCAACGTGATCGGCCATCTCCTGATGCACGATCCGCTCTCCCAGGTCTTTCTGCTCTCCGCCTGCGACATAGGAGAAACTGCGATTGCCGCGTACAGCGTGGGCTTTGCGCTCGGTGAAGGAGTCGATCTGACCGAGCAGCGGCAGCTCCTGCAGTTCGTTGCCTTCGCTGTGGTGCTCGGCCCGCTCATCGCCAGCCTTGCCGCCGGAATCGTTCTCCGTCTCCTGGTGGGCAGCAGCATGATGGTCTCGCTGCGCTGGTTTCCGCCCAGTGCGCTGGGCATGTCGGTCATTCCGCCGCTGGTTCTGGGCATCGCCCGGCGCGATACCTGGGAGCTTTTCCGCCCCGGGCGCCTCACCAACACCTTGCTCTATCTCTTCATGATCGCCGCGGCGACCACGATCATCTTCTCGCGGTCGGATTTCGCCCTGCTCTTCCTGATCATTCCGCCGCTGCTCTTTTTGGTCGTCCGGCTGGGCCTGAGCGGAGGGGTGCTGGGGTGCTGTGTGGTCGCGGTTATCGGCACCGAGTTCACCATCGGCCGCCATACCGGGCCCCTGGCACAAATCGATCCCGTCCTCGAACATCGCATTCTTCTGCTGCAGATGTTTCTCGCTACGGCCGTGCTCAGCGTGAGCGTCGTCGCCATCGTGCTCGCTGACCTGCTCCGCGCCGGCCGCGACGTCCGCGAGAGCGAGGCTCGCTATCGCAATCTCGCCGCGTCCATGGAGATGCTGGCTGCGCTCGATCCGCTCACTCAGGTCGCCAATCGCCGCCGCTTCGACGAGGTGCTGGAGTCAGAATGGCAGCGCTCGCTACGCCGCCGCGCACCCTTGAGCCTCATCATTTTCGACGCCGACTATTTCAAGGCCTACAACGACCACTACGGCCATGTTGCCGGCGATGAATGTCTCAGGAAAATTGCCGATACCATGAGCGAATTAGCGCGGCGCCCCGCGGATTTAGTGGCCCGCTTCGGTGGCGAGGAATTCGGCATCGTGCTGCCGGAAACCGACGCGGAAGGCGCGCTGGCGATGGCGGAAAGCCTGCGGCGGCGCATCGAGAGCCTGGGATTCTCACACGCGGCCAGCCCGATGGGCCTGCTGACGCTGAGCGGCGGCTGCGCTACCATGACGCCCAGAGAGGGCGAGACCGCGACTGACCTGCTCCACGCGGCGGACGAAGCCCTTTACGAAGCCAAGCGCCAGGGCCGTAATCGTGTGGAAATGGCGCCCCTGCGCCACCCCAAACCGCAGAGCGCCTAAAACCAAACTGTCCACGCTCAATCATCCTGCTAAACCATTCGCCCTAAACTATCCGCAGGGGCCGTGATATTGCGCGACCAGCGGATCCGCGGTCAGCAGGGGAGTGCCCTCAATCCTGGCCTGGGCGATCAGCATGCGATCGAAGGGATCCGCGTGCAGGTTCGGCAGGCCCATCCATCGCCAGCGCGTGCGATTTCTCGATAAATCGACCCTCTCGCTAAAAAAAATCCCAATTCGCTGCAGATTTCGCATCACGGGGCGCGAGTTTTTGCGTATATGCGGGTACAGCCGTGGAGGAAGTGGCCCATTGGATCCCGTGACGACCCCATTTCGAGACCTTGTGGAGCGCCACCAGGCGCGGGTCTACTCCATCGCTTACAGAATTTTGGGAGACAGCGGAGCAGCGGAAGAAGTGGCGCAGGATGTCTTCCTCGAACTGCACCGCAGCCTCGGCCGCCTCGAATCGGACGAGCATGTGGCAGCGTGGCTGCGGCGCGTCGCCTGTCATCGCGCGACGGATGCACTGAGAAGGCGAGCGGCGCGAGGCGATGCAGCCGCCGAGGAATATCAGGACGGGATGGGGCTGCGGCCGGTCGTCCGGGAGATTTTTCCGCTGATGAATCGCGTGGAGCAGCTCCTGCTCACCCTGCCGCCGGCACAGCGCTCGGTGATGCTGATGCGGTATCAGGAAGACCTGGAGCCGGAGGATATTGCCATCGAGCTGAGCATGCCCCTGGCAACGGTGAGAAGTCATTTGCAACGCGCCTTACGATTGCTGCGCGACAAGGCGCAACGAACTTTGAAGGAGTACAGCCGTGGTTGAACCGATGGACGGTCGCACCGAGGAACTGGAGAGGGAACTGCGCGAGCATCTGCGCGCACGCTCCGCGCCTGCTGGATTTGCGGATCGATTGATGGCGAGGATTCCCGCCGAGCGCAAGCCCCGACCCATGCTGATTGCGCAACCCGTCTGGCGCTGGGCCGCGATCGCTGCCGTGGTTGCCGTTACCTTTCTAGGCGGACTCGAGCACAGCCGCCAGCAGCGCATCGCCGGAGAGCACGCGCGCCAACAGGTGCTGCTCGCCCTGCGCATCACCGGCACCACGTTGAGAGAAGTTCAGCAAAAAGTTCAAACGCCCCAGCAGTAACGAATCTGCCCGGAGTCAACAGAAAGAGGTTTCCCTCATGAACGCAACGAAGAAATTCATCCGACTCGCCATCGTCTCCGCCGCGCTCGCTGCGGCGTGGGCGCTCCCGGCGGCCGCGCAGTCCAGTCCCACGCCGTTTCCCGTCACCATCGAGAAGCAGCTCCAGGCTCGGGCATCGAACTACACCGAGGTCACCCTCGACCGCAAAATGCTCGACTTCGCCAGCCGCTTTATGGACAACGAAAACGATGCGGAAGGGAAGCGCATCATTGCGAAATTGAACGGGGTCTACGTTCGCACCTACGAGTTCGAAAATCCTGGTCAATATACCGCCGAAGACCTCGATGCGATCCGCCGCCAGATTCTCACCTCGGAGTGGAGCCCGATCGTGAAGGAGCGCTCAAAAAACTCCACCGACGACTCCGACATTTACATGAAGCTGGTCAACGGCGAGGTGCAGGGCATGTTCATCCTGAACGCCGAGGCGAAAGAGTTGAACTTCGTCTTCATCGATGGGCCGATTCACCCTGAAGACCTTTCCGATCTCAGCGGCCACTTTGGCATTCCTGGCGGCGTGAAAGTGACACAAAAAGCCGAGCAGAAGGTGAAAGACAAAGCGCAGAAGTCAGCCGACGCCCAGAAAGCAGGCGCACAATGAAAATCGCAGTCCTGATCATCGGTTCAGTCGCTGTCCTGGCGACGGCCGCCATCCTCGTCCCCATGACCGCGAGCGCGGCGCAGCCTGATTTTGAAACCGTCGTCTCCGCGGTCGAGCATCGCTATTCCGCCCATGCCGAGCGGGTGCCCATGATGGGTCTGGTCAGCCTATGCGCGCATGTGGCCTCCCACGGCGGCGTGAAAGGTATGAAAGTCGCTGAGTTTGACAACCTGCCCGCAGCTCCCGACTCCAACGAGCTGCAGGAGTTGGTCAGCAATACGCTGGGCGGATCGTGGCAGCGCTTCGTGACCGATCGCAGCAGCAACGGCGATCTCAACATCATCTATGTCCAGCCCAACGGCTCCAATATGCGCATGCTGATTGCCGACTACGAACACGGCGAGCTGGATCTGGTGCGCATGGAGCTGAACGGCGAACGCCTCGCCCACTGGGTTGACGATCCCGAGGGCAGCGCTCACCATCACGATTACGGCACGGACACAAAAGGGACGACCGACTAGACACGTCGCAAATCCACTTTTCCTGAAGCCGCCTGGTTACCACTGGGCGGCTTCGCTCTTTAGTCACCTCCCCTCGCCATGCGATACTTCTTGAGGCATGTACAAACGCGTCGTTCTCAAGCTTTCCGGCGAGGCGCTGGCCGCGGGCCGCGGCTTCGGAGTCGATCCCATTCGCATTCACGAGATCGGCGCCGAAGTAGCCGAAGTCCACCGGATGGGCGTCGAAATGGCCATCGTCGTGGGCGGCGGTAACTTCTTTCGTGGCATCGCCCAGCAGGCCAAGGAGATGGACCGCGTCTCCGCCGACAATATGGGCATGTTGGCTACCGTCATCAACGCCCTGGCCATTCAGGACGCCCTCGAAAAGCGCGATGTCCACTGCCGCGTCATGTCCGCCATTGAGATGAACCAGGTCTGCGAGCCGTACATTCGCCGCCGGGCCATCCGCCACCTGGAAAAAGGGCGCGTTGTCATTTTTGCCGCAGGCCTCGGTAACCCGTACTTTTCCACAGATACCGCCGCCTCGCTGCGCGCCATGGAGATCAAAGCGGACGTCCTGCTGAAAGGCACCAAAGTGGAAGGCATCTACGATGCCGATCCCGTCATCACAGAGGGCGCAGTGAAATTTGAGCAGATTACCTACATGGAAATTCTCAGGCTGGGGTTAAAGGTGATGGATGCCACGGCTGTCAGCCTGTGCAAGGACAATAATCTGCCCATGATCATCTTCAACCTCAACCAGGCGGGCAATATTCGCCGGGTCGTTTCCGGGGAAAAGATCGGCTCGCTGGTGACGGCCTGACGACGTCTAAGCATCGGGATCGGTTACCGGAGAAGCGATTGGTTTCCCACGCCGCGAAGTTGCCGCGATCCGCGATGGCCAACAGGAGAAAACCATTCTGAGCGCAAGGCCCCAACTCGTTCCTCGGCCTGGCGCCTCTTCTGACGTTTCCCAACCATCTCATCCAGGCGCCAAACCCGCCATCGTCAAACCGAAGAAAGAACGCATCGACGCGCTGACCGGACTGCGCGCCTTCGCCGCCCTCAACATTGTCTTCTTCCATTTTTCCAATCCCAAGTCGTTCGGCCCCTTTGCGCCGATTGTCGACAACGGCTATACCTCGGTCAGTTTCTTTCTGCTGCTCTCCGGCTTCGTGCTGGCGTACAACTATTCCGACCGCGCGCAGCAGGGCACACTCAGCACGCGCAAATTCTGGGGCGCTCGCCTGTCGCGGCTGTACCCGGTTTATCTTTTCGCGCTGCTCATCTCCGTCGGCATGCTCATGGACGAGTGGCACGCACGCTCCCATGCGCAATTCACCTGGGGAGTGATTCTTACGCCGCTGCTGCTGCAGGGCTGGAGCCCATGGCTCTCCACGTTTTGGAACACGCCCGCGTGGACCATGTGCACGGAAGCGTTTTTCTATCTCATCTTCCCCTTCGTCATTCTCTGGAAGCGGCCGAAGAACATCGGCGCGCTGGTGGGCATCCTGCTCGGACTGTGGTGCCTGGGCATGGTTTTGCCTACGCTCTACATGCACTTTCATCCGGACGGCGATCTCCATCCGGGCCGCTACACGGACGGCTTCTGGATTCGCGCGCTCAAGTTTTCGCCGCCCCCGCATCTGCCGTCGTTTCTCTTCGGCATCGTTCTCGCGGATCTCGACGCTCTCATTCCGCGGGCTGCCCACCGGCGCCTGCTGCTCGGACTTGCGGGGATGGCCGGCATCTATGCGGTGCTCTACTACGGAGATCATTTCCCCTATCCGCTCATGCACGACGGCCTCATGATGCCGTTGTTTGCTCTGGCCGTGCTCGGCCTCGCCGGGCACAATCTCATCGCCCGGTTTTTCGGATTCTTCCCGTTTGTCGCGGTGGGCCAGGCCAGCTACTGCCTCTACATCCTGCATTTCAATCTGTGGAACCTGATCCACAATTCGCACATCCTCGACAAAACCGGCCTCGCGCGATTTGATCCCTGGCTGAGCTATGCTCTGCTGGTGACCGCCGCGGTTCTTGTCATGATATGGGTCGAGCGGCCCGCGCAGCGCTTCATCAAGCGCGTCTTCGCCATCGGCTAGCGTCCGGCGGCCGATCCCTCACCAACAAATGCAGCCTTCTGATCGCGCGTATAACGGCAAGTTATCGGCAAAGCGCTAACTCGCCTGCATGGAGTCTCCGCGCAGCGTTTTCCACCTCTCTTTCTGAATACTTCACGATTCGCGCTTGATCTTTTCACCGTCCTGTGACAAAAATGAAGGACCGTGTTCAACCGTTGCGGCTTTTAAACGCTGTCCTGCCTTCCTCGTCAGAAGGGCATCCGCGTCGCGACGGCCTTCCTTGTTGAAGACTTCCTGGTAAAGAAAATCGACGTACCCCTGCGCACAGCTCTGTCTGCTGCGCGGTAGGTCATCGCTGCACCACGGGCGCACCCGTGTCGGCTCACTTTTTTCCGGAGGTCGTACCCATGAGAAGCTCTGCTACTCGACGTGTATTCCTGGCCGTCCTTGTATTGCCGCTCGCCATGCTGTTCGCCGCAGCATCTCTCGATGCGCAGACTTTTCGCGGCGGCATCACCGGCGTCATCACTGATCCAAGCGGGGCGAATATCCCCAACGCAAAAATCATGGCCACCGACGAGGGCACGGGCATCGTGCATGACACGGTGTCCTCAAGCGCCGGCGAATACACCCTTCAGGACCTGCCCCTGGGTGTTTACACAGTCACGGTCAGCCTGAGCGGATTCGAAGAGACCAAGGTGAGCGGAGTCCGCGTCACCGCCGGCGTTATTTACACCCTTCCGGTCAAACTCTCGGTCGCCAGGCAGTCCACTACGGTTGAGGTCGCTGCCAGCGCGCTGACCCTTGACACCACGACCACAACCCAGACCACCGACATTCCCGAAGTCACGGTGCAGAATATTCCGCTCAACGGGCGCGACTTCACCCAGATGATTGGCCTCGCGCCGGGTTTTGCCGGATACTCGCTCGGCGGCTACGGCTCGGTCAACGGCACCCGCGCCAACCAGGTGAACTGGCAGATTGACGGGTCAGACAACAACGACTGGTGGCACAACATTCCAGCCGTCAACCAGGGCGGCGTCGAAAACATCGCCGGGGTGACGCTGCCGATCGATTCCATCGCGGAATTTTCGCTGCAGACGCAGTCATCGAGCGAAGTGGGACGCAATCCGGGAGGCACAGTCAACCTGGTCACCAAGTCGGGAACAAATACAGTTCACGGGAGCGCCTACTATTACGAGCGCAACCAGGCGTTGGCGGCTGGCAATCCGTTTAATACCCTCGGCGATCTGCCGCTCTCCAATATTCAGTGGGGCGCCTCCCTCGGGGGCCCGTTCTGGAAGGATCACACCTTCTGGTTCGCCAACTTCGAGAAGCAAAAGTTCAACATCGCGACCGGCAACACCGGTGTTGAGCCGAATGTCGGCTATCAGCAGCAGGCCATGGCGGTGTTGAGCAACTACGACGTTGCCGTCAACCCCAGCATGCAGAACCTGATTTCTATTCTGTGGCCGAGCAATCTGGTAGGCGGGACCGCTTCGAGCGTGCAGTCGGCAGCGCCTGAGTTTGGCTACAGCTATAACGGCGTTATCAAGATCGATCACAACTTCAGCCAAAAGGAGAGCATTTCCGCGCGCGCCTTCCTCGGCCAGGGCAATCAAACGGCTCCTGTCGGCACCACCGACGTGAACCCATGGTTCTTCGAGATTGGCCCGATCCACGTTTATAACTACTCGGTGGCGAATAACTGGGTGGTTACGCCTTCCATGAGCAATCAGACGACGATCGGCGTGAATTACTTCAACCAGACATTCTCCGACGCGAAGACCGGATTCTCCGATGTGGCCACGGATGGCTTCATCGACGGTTCGTCGTTGCCGAATGCTCCGAACATTGAGATCAGCGGGTTTGAGTCGACCGGCAATACGCCGCCCGAGGGACGCAACGATATCACCGGTCACCTGGACGACACCATCAGTTGGGTGAAGGGCAAAAGTGAATTTCGCTTCGGCGGCGGTTACCGCCAGGCGCAGGTCAATGAGTTCTACCATCGCCACGCCACCGGAAACTTTAAGTTCACCAACAGCTACCCCTCCCCATGGCAGAACGACACAACGGTCGACTCCAAAGTGGCATCGCTGGCCGACTTTCTCGCGGGTTATCTGTATAGCGGGTCGATCGCCTTCGGCGATCCGGAGCGCACCGTCTATTCGAAGGGATTCAACCTGTTCTTCCAGGATTCCTATCAGCTCACGCCCAAGTTGAATGTTAACTTCGGCGGCCGTTACGAGATGATGCAGCCGATGCACGACAGCCTCAAGGATCTCTCGGTCTTCCGTCCGGGTCTGACGCCCACGGGGATCGCCTTCCAGGGCAGCCAAATCGGCCAGATCTACTCCACCGAGTGGAATGCCATCAGCCCCCGCGCCGGCTTTAGTTGGGAAGCGTCACCCGGCCTGGTTCTGCGTGGCGGCGGCGGCATGTTTTTCGATACGCCAAACGCCAACCCCTTCCTGGACAATCGTCCCGGCAACGCGGCGCCGAACGGCCTTGAAGGCAATCCAGGAGGGTCGAACCCAGTTGTGAACGCAACTACGACGGATTACACCATCGTGGCCGGCCAGCAGATCGTCCCCACCCCCAATGCCGGCGATCCCTGCCCTTCGTCGAACCCCTGCGGCGTTTTCAGCGTCGATAAAGGCTTCCGTTCGCCTTACAACCTCAACTACGACCTGCAGGTCGAGAAGACTTTGGGTAAAGCGCTCCTCCAGGTCGGCTACGTCGGCAGCGAGGGCCGCAAGCTTCTCAGCCTCTTGAATATCAATCAGGTGTATGGGGACGGCGCGCCAGGGTTATATGGCGGACCCTATGCCGGCAATTACTACAGCGACATCAACCAGGTGGAGAGCATCGGCACATCGAACTACAACTCCCTGCAGGCCGTTTTCCGGACCAGCGGCTGGCACAGCATAACCTCCCAGGCCAGCTATACCTGGTCGCATAACCTGGATGAAGTCACGCAGTACCGCGGCGCGCTGCCTCAGGACAGCTATAACTTCAAGGGTGAATATGGCGACTCCGACTTCGACACCCGGAACACCTTCGTCGGCTACCTGAACTACGATGTCCCCAAATTCTGGGGACCGAAGCTGCTCACTGATGGGTGGGCGGCGAACTCCGCGTTCACCTTCAAGGGCGGCCAGCCGATCACCGTCTATACGGCCAATGACAACAGCGCTGTGGGCGAGGGCTTCCAGCGCCCCGATGCAGTCGGCGGTCAGCCCCAGCTGGTTTCCAACCACAAGATCCAACACGATTCCAGCGGCAATCCCTACGTGCAATGGCTGAACCCCAACGCGTATGCGCAACCGGCTGCCGGCACCTTTGGCGACCTCGCGCGCAACAGCGTCTTCGGTCCCGGCTTTGGCGACTTCGATCTCTCCATTTTCAAGAACACGAAATTCGATGTTCACGACTACCCGGTCAACGTGCAGTTCCGCGCCGAAATGTACAACCTGTTCAATCGCGTAAACCTCGCCAGCCCGGCATGCACGCAGCTCTGCCTCGATTACTGGGATGGCGCATCGGGGGTTGGATCGGCCTACTCGGGCGGCGGCTTCGGCACCACCAGCTCCACCATTGGCTCCGGCAACTACTCGCCGGGCATTGGAGCGGGCGAGCCGTACAACACGCAGCTCGCGTTGAAAATTTTGTTTTAGCCTCCCTGAAGCCCGTGGTTCTTGTCTCCGGCCACGGGCCCCTTTTTCGAGGCTTCATGCGGTATAACAATCCCACCCCCCCGTTCAAACCAAGAAGGCAGGACAATCGGAAGTATGGGTCTAACCAGACGTCAGTTCCTGATGCGTGTAGGCCAGGCTGGTGGATACAGCGCGGCCTTTGTCATGATGCAGTCCCTCGGCCTGCATGGCCATTCCCGAAGTCGAAGCCGAAGCGAACAAGCTCCGCCTGGTCGATGGGCAGGGCACCAAAGTGGTGATTCTGGGCGGCGGCATCGCCGGCCTTGTCGCTGCCTACGAGCTGCGCAAAGCGGGATGGTCCGTCACCCTGCTCGAAGCCCGCGAGCGATGTGGCGGCCGCAACTGGACCATTCGCGGCGGCACCGACGTCGAATTCACCACCGGATTCAAACAGTCCTGTAGCTTCGACGAAGGCAATTACTTCAACGCCGGTCCTGCGCGGCTCCCCTCCATCCACCACAACATGCTCAATTACTGCCAGGAATTGGGCGTGCGCTCTCGAAGTCGAAGTCAATTCCTCCCGCGGCGCTCTCCTGCAGGCCGACAAACTCAACGGCGGCAAGCCGGTCACCGAGCGGCGCGCCGTCAACGACACCCGCGGCCACGTTTCTGAACTGCTGGCGAAATGCATCAAGAAGGGCGCGCTCGACGAAGAGATTACCGCCGAAGATCGCGAACGTATGATCGAGTTTCTGCGTGCAGTACGGCGATCTGCAGCCCGACCTGCTTTTCAAAGGCACCGAGCGCTCCGGCTTCAAGGTCCCGCCGGGCGCCGGCAAAGAGGATCCCGTCGCCATCGATCCGCTGCCCATGCACGCGCTGCTCGACGCCGATCTCTGGCAGGGCATGATGGCCGAAGAAGTGATCGACTGGCAGCCCACCATGTTCCAGCCCATCGGCGGCATGGACCGCATCCCCTACGCCTTCCACAAGAGCCCTGGGCCCGGTCGATTCGCAATGGCGCGGTCGTCCGCAGCATTCGCCAGTCGCCCACCGGCGTCACCGTCGTCTATCACGACACGGCCAGCGAATACCGACGAAACGATCAAAGCCGATTACTGCATCTGCGCTATGCCGCTCACCATTATGAAGACGCTGGACGCGGACTTCAGCCCCGCCGTCCGCGCGGTCGTTGATGGCAGCAGCTACGACTCCGCTTACAAAGTCGCCTGGGAAGCGCCACGTTTCTGGGAAAAGGAAAACGCCATTTACGGCGGCCTCTCCTATCTGCAGCAAACCGTCGGCGTCGTCTGGTATCCGAGCGCGCGCTTCTTTTCGCCGAGCGCGGCGTGGTCGTCGCCGGCTACTCCATCGAGAACGGCACGCCCTTCGGCGCGCTGCCCACCGTCCAGGCCAAGCTCGATGCCTCGCGTCAGGCCATCGAGCTGCTGCATCCCGGTCACGGCAAAGATCTCTCGAAACCCATGTACATCAGCTGGGGCCACATCCCGTACAATCTCGGCTCATGGATCAGCGGCTTCGGCCGCAAGGGCGTCTCGACGGACGCGCTCCTCGTTCCCGATCGCCGCGTCTACTTTGCCGGCGACCATACCAGCCATCTGGTCGGCTGGCAGGAAGGCGCCGCGCTTTCCTCGTATCGCTGCATCAACCAGCTCGGCGTGCGCATTCAGTCTGGAGGCAATGTTGCTGCGTAAATCGATCCTTTCCGCCCTCGTCGCTGCAGGGCTTTTCGCGCTGCCGCACCTGGCTGCGGCGCAATCCGCCGTCATGCGCATTCCGCTCCCGAACAATTCGCCGTTCCCCATCTCTGAAGGCGTTTGGGTGGGCGACACGCTCTACCTCAGCGGCAGCATTGATTCGTCCATCACTAAAGGAACGCCCGGCGATACGCAGGCGCAGACCGTCAACGTGCTGCAATCCATTCAGAAAACCCTGGCGGAACAGCACCTCACCCTCGGCGACGTCGTCCTGATGCATGCCTACCTTGCCGGCGACCCCAGCAAGGGCGGCAAAATGGATTTCTGCCGGATTTATGGCCGGATACACACAGTTCTTTGGTACAAAGGATCAACCCAACAAGCCGGCGCGCAGCGCCATGCAGGTGGCTGCACTCGCTCTCCCCGGCGCGTTGATTGAAATCGAAGTTGTTGCGGTCAACAGCCACGGCAGCAGCAGTTCGATGCGCGCTGCTCTCGGAAAATAGGCAAGCAGGGAAGTCCCGGGCCCGCCGTTTCACCTCAGGAGGCGCACATGTCCAACGATCTTTCTCGCCGCAACGTTCTTCCGCATGGCCGCCATGGCGACCGCAGCCGCCGCTGTGCCCATCCTCACCGAACCGCAGCTGGCCTTTGCGCAGCGCCGCCGCATCGCGCGCGTCATGCCGCCCGGCGCGGTGCGCATTGACGCGAATGAGAATCCCCTCGGCCCCTGTAGTGGCGCGTGCGCCGTCATGTCCAGCCTCATCCCCGAAGGCGGCCGTTACGACATGGAACTGACCGAGACGCTGATCGAAACCTTCAACGCCCAGGAAGGCCTGAAGCCCGACTACGTGATGGCCTATGCCGGATCGAGCGAGCCTCTGCACTACACCGTGCTCGCATTTACTTCGCCGGAGCGACCGCTACGTTACCGCCGATCCCGGCTACGAAGCCGGCATGTACGCCGCGAAATTCAGCGGCGCGAAGATCGTCAAGGTTCCGCTCGCCGCCGACTATTCTCACGATGTGCGCGCCATGGTCGCTGCCGATCCCAACGCCGGAGTTCTCTACATCTGCAATCCCAACAACCCCACCGGGACCATCACCAGCCGCGCCGATATTGAATACGCGCTGGCCAACAAGCCCAAAGGCTCCATCCTCCTGATCGACGAAGCGTACATCCACTTCTCTGACGCCACCCCCTCGATCGATCTGGTCAAGGCGGACAAGGATGTGATCGTCCTGCGCACCTTCTCCAAGGTCTACGGCATGGCCGGCCTGCGCTGCGGTTTGGCCATCGGCCGTCCCGACCTGCTCGCGAAAATTCAGACCTACGGCATGAATTCCATGCCGATCCTCGCCGTCGCCGCAGCCACCAGCAGCCTGCAAACGCCGGAGCTGGTGCCGCAGCGCCGCAAGATCAACACCGACATCCGCACCGATGTCTTCTCCTGGCTCGCTGCCAACAACTACAAGTTCATTCCGTCGCAGACCAACTGCTTCATGATCGACACCGGCCGTCCCGGCAAAGAAGTAATGACCGCGATGGCGCAGAAGCAACGTCTTCATCGGCCGCGTCTGGCCCATCTGGCCAACGCATGTGCGCATCACCGTCGGCACGCGCACGGAGATGGATAAATTTCAGGTGGCGTTCAAGGAAGTGATGAGCACCTCGACGGCAGCCTCTCTGCGAGCGCAGGATCCCGCGACCGTTGCCGCTCTCGGCACTCGCGATCTGCCGCCTGGCTTCGCGCGCCACTTCACCAATCTGAGTTAGGAATTTGTAAGGTGCCCTGCTCTATTTGTGCCCCTCGTTGTTTCAAATAAAGTGGGCACAAATAGAGTGGGATTGCTCATTCCGTAAACGAAGTCCGCACGACCGTGCGATTCCGCCCCTCGCTCTTCGCCTGATACAGCGCCAGGTCCGACAGCGACAGAATCTCCGTCTCCGACGCGGCCAGTTCCGGAACCACCGTTGCTCCGATGCTCACCGTGAGCCGAAGTCTCTCTCCCGCCCACGTTAAATGGAGCAGCTGCAATCGCTGCACGAATCCGCTCCGCGCCGTTGCTGGTCTGCTCTCGATCGCACGTCGGCAGAATCACCAGAAACTCTTCGCCCCCGTATCGCCCCGTCATGTCGTAAGGCCGCGTCGCGCGCTGAATGCGCGTGCGCAATCTCCTTCAGCACCGCATCGCCGGCCAGATGTCCGAACGTGTCGTTCACGCGCTTGAAGTGATCCACGTCCAGCATCAGAATCCCCATCGACGAATGGGTTCGCAGGGTTCGCTCAATCTCGCTGTGCAGCAGATCGAGCAGCGCGCCGCGGTTCCACAAGCCGGTCAAGCCATCGTGCGTCGCCTGAAACCGCAGCTTCTCCTGCGCGCTGATCAGATTCCGCTGCAAGCGACAGAATCCGCCGTCCCACTCGCAGCCGCGCATGCAGCTCTGCCTTGTCGAACGGCTTGGTCAGATAATCGTCCGCCCCGGCCTCGAGGCCGCGCACCACATCCGGCGTCCGGTCCCGCGCCGTTACCAGCAAAATGTATTGATACGGCCCGCAGCGCGCCGCGCGCGTCCTTCGGCACAACTCCAGCCCATCGATGCCCGGCATCACCCAGTCCAGAATCAGCAACTGCGGCGGCTGTTCCTGGCGCAGTATCTCCCACGCCTGGTTGCCGTCCTCCGCCAAAACGACGCCGAAGCCCCAGCTCTCCACCCAGCGCTGCAGAATCCGCCGGAACATGGGATCGTCTTCCGCGATCAGAATCGTTTCCGGACCCTGCTGCGCGTATTTCTGCGCATCGACACTCCGGTTCCGTCGGGCTTTTCGGGAATCATTGCGACGCTCCTGTGCGCGCCGGCGCCGCGCCCCGCATCGACTGCATCACCGCCTCCACCTGCGCCGCAAACCCCGTAAACTCCGCGGCCATGGCGGCGAAATCTTTTCTCCGCGCCAGGTCTTCCAGCCTGCGCGCACGCTCGCGACACTTCCAAATTCCCAAAGTAGCTCAGTTCGCCCTTCAGACTGTGCGCGATCTCCGCCCCGCTTTCGCGCTTTGCGCCCTCAATCGCCATACGCAGTGCCTGCCAGTTGCCGTGGTGCCTCTTCCAGAAAAATCTCCACTACTTCCGCCAGCAATATCCTCGTCGCCTTCCAGCCGGTTCAGCGTCAGCATCGCGTTCCAGGCAACCGATTCGTTGTGCGCTTCGTCACCAGCCGCGGCCTCGATCACGACGCCCGGTTCCTCCGCAAAGAATCCATGAATCGCTTCCGCCAGTTCTTTGCCCGTCACGGGCTTCATCAAGTAACCGTCCATCCCCGCTGCCAGGCACTTCTCGCGGTCGCCCTGCATCGCGTACGCCGTCACCGCCAGAATCGGCGTGTGCTTCGACGTTTTCTGCTCAAGCTCGCGCATGCGCGCCGTCGCCGTGTACCCATCCATCTCCGGCATCTGTACGTCCATCAGCACCAGATCGAACGCCTCCTGGGCGAACAATTCCGCCGCGCGCACGCCGTTCGACGCCACCGTCGCCGTGTAGCCCAGCCCCTCAATCATGCGGACTGCCACCATTTGATTGATCCTGTTGTCCTCGGCGATCAACACGTGCAGCTTCCGTCGCAGCCCCGCCGCTCCGGCGGGCCGCTTCGCGTCCTGGTCGGCGGCAGGATCGAGACCCATCGCCCTGCGGATTGCCAGCAGCAGTTCGCCCCGGCGCACCGGCTTATACAGCCATACCGCAATACCCATCCGGCGGCAGCGTTCCAGTTCCGCTCCGTGTGTCGCTGACGTCAGCATCATGATGGTCGGCGTGGCCAGGCCCGGGCACAGGCGTATGCGATCCACCATGGTCAACCCATCCATCCCGGGCATCGCGATATCCGCCAGCAGCAGTTGGAACGGCGTCCCCGCCGTCTCGGCTTCGCTCAACAGCTGCATGGCCTGCAAACCACTGTCAGCGGAAGCGGCACACAGCCCGGCCTGGTTCAGCACACTCTCCAGGATGCGCCGGTTGGTCGCGTTGTCGTCGACCACCAGGATGCGCAGGCCGCCGCAGCGATTCCACACTCACGTCAGGCTTCTGCGCATCGCGGGCCGCCGTCAGACGCGCGGTGAAGTGGACCTCGGATCCCGCGCCCACCGTGCTCTCCATCCAAATCTGTCCCTGCATCAGCTTCACCAGCCGCGAGCAAATGCTGAGCCCCAGACCGGTGCCGCCAAACTCGCGCGTGGTTGACGAATCCGCCTGGGCAAACGGCGAGAAGATGAGCTGCCGCTTCTCTTCTGGCACGCCAACGCCGGTGTCGGCAACGATGAAATGCAGCAGAAGCTCGTCATCGGCCTTTTCGTCGACGCGCGACCGACACCACCACCTCGCCGCTGATGCGTAAACTTAATTGCGTTGCCCACCAGGTTGAGCAGAATCTGCCGCAGCCGCGCCGGATCGCCGTGCACCGCTGCCGGCATGCCTGCCTCGGCTTCGCACAGCAGCTCCAGGCCCTTCTCATCCGCCCGCACCGCCAGCGTTTTCAGCGACTCTTCCATCAGTCCGCACAGATCGAAGTCAATCGACTCCAGTTCAACGCGCTCTGCTTCAATCTTGGAGAAGTCCAGCACGTCGTTGATCAGCGCCAGCAGGCCGTCCGCCGAAAGCTGCACGGTCTCCAGATATTCGCGCTGTTCTGCAGTCAGATCGGTTCCCAGCGCCAGCGACGTCATGCCGATCACGCCGTTGAGCGGCGTGCGAATTTCGTGGCTCATGTTGGCCAGAAATTCAGTCTTGGCCCGGCTGGCCGATTCCGCCTGCACCCGCAGCCGGCGCGCCTCTTCCAGTTGCCGCCGAATAAACCGCGTCTGCGCGCGCACCCGCCGCCGCAGCACCGCATTCCACACCACAACGATCAGCGCAATCGCAAGCCACGCTGCGGCAATCTTCAATGCGTGATCCAGGTTCCACCACGACGGTCGCCGCAGCACCACCACGTCCGCAGGCGAGTTCAGCAGCACCTTCAGCGCCAGCGGCGTCTTTGTCGGCGTGACTTCGATCTGGCAAATGCCGGTTACCCGCAACAGACTTCCCGGCTGCAGACCTGCAGACAGCCCCGTATTGCCCGGCAGCGCCGCCACAAACGTTGTGCCCGCATCGCTCAGCACCAGGTCCTGTTCGGTCGGGCTCTGGGATTTGTACAGCAGCTGCGCGTCAATCCGGATCGGCTCTGCGTCGTGCGCTCCCGCCAGCCCCACCGCTGCTGTCACCGCCACAGCCGGAGGCGGCTCGCGCCGTCCCGGTTTTCCGCCACACCGCATCGTTCAGCACCGACGTGTATTGCCCGACCGACGGAAATCCCACCACGTCCAGCACATCGCCCACACTCGCCGCTGCCGGCGTATCGGTATACACAAAGATGCCGTGCTTCGCATCCATCAGCGAAAACTGACGCGGTCCCCACGTCGACGTCACCACGCCCCGAATGTGCACGCGGTGTCCCTTGCTGATACGCATGGCGCTGGCAGCATCGGCCACGGCCAGCGCGAAGGGATTCGCGATCCCCGGCTCCAGCACCTGGACGTACGAAATATCCGGCATGTACAGATGCACACCGATAATCTGATTGCGCTGATTGAATCGTGTTCCGCAGGCCGCGCGCAGCCGCACCTTCGCGTCGATCAGCGGTTGCGTGTCGCGGTCATTCTCGTTGCGCGTGATTACATCAATAAAATCCTGGCCCATGGCCAGAGTCAGAATCAGATTGGCGCTGCTGGAGGCCGCATGCCCCGCATACGAAGTCGTTCCCCGTGCCCGGCGGATCGATCGCACCACGCCTTCCACCGCAATCCAGCGCGAATCGTAGTGATCCGTGGAAATCTCATCGAAGCTCAACAACGGCGCCGCCGGCAGCGGCGCGTAGCCCAGCACACGAAAACTGGGCTTCATCAGCACCGGCTCAACATTGCCTGGACCCGTCACGGCGTCCACGCTCACAAAATCTCCCGGCCGGATCTTGAGCACTGGCATTCCGCGCACGTCCGCAAAGATGCTGTCCGTACCATCCATCAGGAACATGGCCTGAATCGCCGTGTCGTAAAACGTGACCTGCGCCCGCTCCAGGTGCACGGGATAGCCACGGATGGCTTCATCCTGAGAGAGAGTGTGGGCCGCGCGGATGGTATGCAGCACGGGCAGGGAAGTCGTCTGCCCCAGCACATTTCGCATGGGCGCCAGCGCGAGCAGCAGAACCGCAGTTAACAGAAGCCCCGATATCCGCAGCGGTCTGAATTGCGTCCCCGCCTGATCGCCGGATGCGGGTGATGGACCCGCCGCTGTGGATGCTGTCATCCCGACCGCCTCGCGCAGGAAGTTTGAGCGGCAATCTGCGCTTCTGTCGGATCTATCGGCATTTGCGAGCTAAGTATAAGGCGGCGCAAGGGCTTTTCGCTGCCCTTTCCAGGCTTTTCCCCGCAGTTTCTCCGCGACACTCGTTACCGATGTGCTCGGTGGGGCCGCCTCCCCGCCCTACGTCGCCTCGGAACGGTAGCCCATCCCCGCCAGCACCCCGCGCATATACGCATAGCTCTTCGCCACCCCGGGCATTGGATCGTCCGCGTGCACCTCATACTCCAGGTCCACATAGCCCGGATACCGGATCGCGATCAGCGCCTCAAAAATGCCCCGCACCGGCATCTTGCCATCGCCCACAGCCACCTGGCTGCCCTTATCGTGGAAGTCGGTCAGGTCCTTCATGTGCATGTTGAAGAGGCGCGGCCCCACGGCATGCACCGCCTCCACGACATCGGTCCCGGCGCGCACCGTGTGTCCCACATCGATGCAGCAGCCGATCCGCCGGTCCATGCCTTTGATGTCTTTCAGCACATCCAGCGGCGACGGCCACAGCTTGTCCTCCGGGCCGTGATTGTGGATCGCCACTTTGATGTCGTATTCCTTCGCGAATTTCTCCACCAGCGGCAAGGTCTGCGGCGTGGGATCGCCCGCCACCATCACGCCAATCCCCGCCCGCTTCAAATATTCGAACTTCGACCGGATATCCGCCTCGGTCGCCTGCTGAAAATAGATCGCCCCCGCAGCATGCAGATGGATCCCCGCCGCCGCGTAGTCCGCCACCGCCTGCGCCTCGGCGGTTGGATCCATGGGCAAATGATCCTTCGCGTCCTTGGGATTGAGATCGGAGACGTTCAGCTCCTTCATGAAGCCAATCAACTGCGCGCGCGTGAAATTGCGGAACGTGTAGCTGGCGAGCCCCAGTTTCACCGGCGAAGCCTTTCCCGAAGCTTCCGCTTGCCCATTCGCAGTCAGCGTTGCTGCAACCCCCAGCCTCGGCATCACCGCTGCCGCCGTAACCAACCCCGAACCACTCAAAAACCCTCTCCGACTCACTCCACCAGCCATGCGCGCAACTCCGGTTCAATCCTGATTTCGCTACCGCTACCAGCCACCAGCTACCGCTACCCGCTGCCTGCTTCATCGCTAGACCTTCGGTTCCCAGCCCTTCGCGTACTCCCGGCCCCACCCCTTCATCGCTTCGGGATCGTCGACAATCAGGCCGCCGTTCTTCGCGTCGAGATGCAATTCGTGGCCCAGCTTCCCACGCAATGTTCGACAACTGCAGCATGGTTACCGCGACGTTCCCCACTTCAACCGGCGCGTGCAGCGCTTCGCCCTTCGTGATGCCGGCAATGAAATTCGCAAAGTGCGCGTCGGTCATCGAATCGCGTCCCACCAAATCGGCCGACGAGGTCTTCTCGCCCTGCACGCGGAACTCACTCGGTCTTGTGCCCGCCCAGGTCGTAGACTTCATACCCATCGCGATCCACCAGCACTGAGCCTTTCGTGCCCAGAATCGTCGATCCGCGATCGCGGTTGTACATCTTCATTCCGTTGCAGCAGCGGCCTTCCCACGAAATCATCGCGTCGTCGTAGGTGAAATCCGTCACCAGCGTGTCGTAGAACTGCCAGTCGTCGGAAAACGCGTAACGCCCGCCCTGCGCCGTCACTTTCTTCGGATAATCCACGCCGAGCGCCCAGCGGCACACATCCACCTCATGCGTTCCGTTGTTGAGCGTCTCGCCGGTGCCCCACACGCGGAACCAGTGCCAGTTGTACGGCTGCACGTTGTCGCGATACGCGGTGCGCGGCGCCGGCCCCTGCCACAGATCCCAGTTGAGCGTCGACGGCACCGGAGCATCTTTCCCGTGGCCAATGGATTTGCGGGTGTTCACGTACCAGGCCTTCGCGTAGTACGCCTTCCCGATCAGCCCGTTGTGAATCTTCTCCACAATCTCAATGGTGTGCGGCGACGAGCGCTGCTGCGTCCCCATCTGCACCAGCTTGCCGTATTTGCGCTGCGCCGCAATCAGCAGCACGCCCTCGGCGGGATTGTGGCTGCACGGCTTCTCCACATACACATGCTTGCCCGCCTCCACGCCGCGGATCGCCATGGGTGCGTGCCAGTGATCCGGCGTCGCAATGCTGATGGCGTCAATGTCCTTGCGGTCCAGCAGCTCGGCGAAAATCTCCATCGGTCTCGACGGAATACCCCAGCTCTTTCTGCGCAGCCGCCGCATACTTCGCCAGGATGTTGCTCTCCACATCGCACACCGCGACCACGCGCGACGTGTCCGCATTGGCATGCAGCGCCGACAAATGCGCGTAAGCCACGGCTGTTCAGCCCGATCGTCGCGAACCGCACCCGTTCATTCGCGCCCACAATCTGCGCATAGCTCTTCGCCGTGCTCGCCACGGCCATCCCCGCCGCACTCAACGCCGCTGTCTTGCTGAACTCTCTGCGTGTGATCATCGAATCTCCGTTGCTGACCGTTGTACCGCTGACCGCTTCATCGCTGACAGTCGTACCGCTGACCGCACCATCGCTAGCACGCCAGCCCGGCCTGCGACAGCGCTTTCTTCAAATCCGCCATGCTGATGCGGCTCGACGCTTCCGGCGTGCCCGCTCCGCGCCAATGCGTCTCCAGACTCACCGCGTAGTGATAGCCCATCGCGTGCAGCGCCCGCAGTTGGCCCACCCAGTCCACCACGCCTGTGCCCACCGGCTCCCATTCATACTTGCCGCCCGCCTCGCGCTGTACGTTCTTTGCGTGGCAGTGCCCGATGCGCTCCTTCGGCAGCAGATCCCATCCATCGGGAAAGGGCAGCGCCCCCGGAAACGTCCCCGCATTGCCCGGATCCCAGTTCAGCATGAAGTTTTTATGCGGAACCGCAGCCAGCGTCGCCGCTGCTTCCGCGCCCGTGCCGGTGTTGCAGTCCATTTCGTTCTCGAGCAGCAGAATCACATTGCTCTTCGCGCATCGCTCCGCGGCCTGCTGCAGCTTCTCGTTGATCGCCGCCCGGTACGGCTTCACATCCGCGAGCCGCCAGTAGTCGAAGCAACGCACGCGGTCCGTCGCCAAACTCCTTCGTCAGACCAATGCAGTGGTCCAGCAGCGCGTCCTGCTGCGCGAAGTCGTCGTGCGCGTTGAATTGATCCCGCTTCAGCCCATCCTTGCGCGGCGCGCCTGGCCAGTCCACCTTGAAGAGCGGGCTGGCAATGTCCGTCACCCGCAGGTCGTACTTCTTCAGAATCCGCCGCGCTTCGGCAATCTGCTGCGCGTCCAGGTCGGTGATGTTCTTGTTCCACATCCCGCGCAGCTCAATCCAGTGCAGGCCAAAATCGTTGGCTGCCACCGAGCACGCGTGATCGAAGTCCTGCGAGATTTCGTCGTTGATGACGGACAGCCGGAAGGGACAGCTCGCCGGAACCCGGTTCGATCCGCCCTTCCCCGCGCTCATCCGCTTGACGTTGGCTTGTGAAGAGAAGGGAACAGCCGACAGGGCTCCGGCAGCAGCCAGACCCCCCAGGAACTTACGACGGGAAACCAACATCCATTCCTCCCACTACGAGGCTGCAATGGGCCAGTATAGTCGCATCCCGGGCCCGATTCCGTTCGCACGCCGTGACCCTTGAAACTTCGTTCCTGTCGCGAACCGGGAGCCGTTGGGCTGCGGAGTGAGGCCCCCGCAGCCGCTCCAAAGCGACTCCAGGAGGTGCCTTCCGAGATTTACTTCACGACCGTGCCCAATTGCGACTAAGATAGACCCGTTAGCGAAGGGTAACCCCAGTTCCGCGCAAACTCAGGTTGCCTGGAGGAATGCAAAATGGCCACCAATGATCGACTGGTCGACGGACAAGCCATTCCCCCCGCTCCGAAACGGATCCAGGATCTCATGAACGAAGAGACCGCCAAGTGGAAGGAAATTGAGCCGCCCAAGCCGAAGAAGCGCACCCTGATGCAAAAGGCCAATCACACGCCATCGAAAAGCTTCTCCGCTGGTAAATTTCGCTAAGTTCCGGCTTCAGGTCAAAAAATCAAAAAGCCTCGCTCCGGCGAGGCTTTTCTGTTGCTGCGAGCGATCCTTAGGATTCCAGATCTCCCAGAGGGCTAACACCCATCGAAAGATAGTCTTTGCGGCCAGGGTCGTGCGGATTATCCTGGATTTATTCCGAAGTATCCTCAGACCCGCTGGGCTAACCGGCGGGCATTTTCTTGCCCGCATCTGCTACCAGCTACACGCCACCAGCTACCGGCTCGTGTTCTATCGCCCATCCCGCAGCCGCGACGCCAGCCGGTCCGGCAAGCCCGCCTGCACAATCCGTTCCTGCGCCTCGCGCAGGTCGTAGGGAACGCGATACCAGGTCAGCATCATTTGCGCGTCGTCGTAGATGGCATAAGCGGCGCGCCAGTCGCCATCCCGCGGCTGCCCCACCGAACCAGGATTGAGCAGGTAGCGCGCGCCCTCCCGCAGCGGCAGCACGAATTCCTCGGCCTCGCTGGTGGTGCTGTAGCGCGGCACCAGCCGGAACCACTCATCGCCGTTCGTGGCGAAGCCGCCCTGGATGTGCGTGTGCCCGAAAAACGTGAGCCGCGTGCCGGACTCGTGCAGCGAAGGCCACGCGTCGCGCACCGTCACAATGTATTCGTCCTCGTCGATGGGCGACCCGTGAACGCAGCTCACCTGCGGTCCGTCCGGCATCACCGGCCCCGCGGCCAGTTGCCGCAGCCAGTCGCGATGCTCGCCGGTCAGCACGCATTCCGTCCAGCGCGCCGCCCGCTGCGCGATCGGATTGAACTCCTCAATGCCGCCCAGCCCGCAGCAGGCGCGGTCGTGGTTGCCGCGCACAAACACGCTGCCCAGCTTCCGCGACGCGTCAATCACCTCGTTGGGATTGGCTCCGTAGCCCACCACGTCGCCCAGATTCCACACCACGTCGTACGCCGGAGCCGTAGCCAGCACGGCTTCGAGGGCCTCGAGGTTGGCATGGATATCGGAAAGAAGGAGTGCGCGCATGAACGTTCGAAAAACGAGAGAGCCGTTTATCACTCTACATGAACGTTGGATGGGGCCAATGACACGAAAGTCTACTTCTGCACACGCGCCCAGTGTCCGGGAGCCAGTTCGCGCAATGGAACCGGGCCGGCTGCACCGTCCCCATCTTCGTCCGTCCGCCCGTTTGCGGCGCCGCTCAGCACCGCCAGCGGCTTGTTCGAGGTCGGTCCGCATGGTCGGCACCGCGCCCAGCAAACTGCGCGTGTAGGCATGCAGCGGCTGGCGGAACAGCGCCTCGGTCGGCGCCTACTTCCAGCAACAGGCCGTGGCGCATCACCGCCACGCGATCCGCCACCTGCGCCACCACCGCCAGATCGTGCGAGATAAACAGCATCGCCAGCCCAAACCGCTCCCGCAGGTCGCGCCAGCAACTCCAGAATCTGCGCCTGCACCGTCACATCGAGCGCCGTCGTCGGCTCATCGGCAATCAGCAGCCGCGGCCGGTTCACAATCGCCATCGCAATCAGAATCCGCTGCCGCTGCCCGCCGGAAAACTGGTGCGGATAATCGCCGTACCGCCGCGCCGGATCCGGCAGCGCCACCGCCTGCATCGCCTCCAGCACGCGCTCACGCACCTGCGCGCCGCCGCAGCCCGCGCTGGTGCACGCGCACCGCCTCGGCAATCTGCTCGCCCACCGGCATTACCGGATTCAGCGCCGTCATCGGCTCCTGAAAGATCATCGCGATCTCGCGCCCACGCAGCCGCCGCAGCGCTTTCAGAGGAGAGCGTCAGCAGATCGCGTCCGTCGAACTCAATCCGCGCCGTCCACGGTGGCGGCCGCATCCAGCAGTCCGGGAATCGCCAGCGCCGTGACGGATTTGCCTGAGCCCGATTCGCCCACCAGCCCCAGCGATTCGCCTTCGCCGACTTCGAGCGAAAGCCCACGCACCGCGTGCGTCGCACCGAAGCGAATATTCAGGTTGTCGATGCGGAGCAGGGACACGAGATCAGGGTACAGGAGAGAAGCGCGCAGGTAACAGCGCGACGATCGCCGCAACAAGACAAAAGGGAAGCGGACCGCAGTCCGCTTCCCCTCGTTTGCCTTGTACCCGAAACTACTTCTTCGGCGGCGCGATCGAGTCCTTCGCGGACTTCGCGACGCGGAATTTCACCACGGTCTTGGCCTTGATCTTGATCTGTTCGCCGGTCTGCGGATTGCGGCCCATGCGGGCTTTGCGCTCTGCCTTCACCAGGCGGCCGAGGCCGGGGATTACAAACACGCCGTTCTTCTTCGTCTCCTTGACCGCGGTTTCCGCGAGCAGGTCAAGAAACGCTGCAGACTGCTTGTTCGTGAGTTCCAGTTTCTCCGCCAGTTGCCGTACCAGTGCGGTCTTCGTCAGTGTTGCTGCCATCGAGACTTCCTCCTTGTTGTTGCCTTTTTCAGGTCGCCCGAAGGCGTTCCTGCGTCGGAACCTCCGGTGTTTCACTGTCGCGTCACTGTGGCTCGAAAGCCAGTATTGACGCGGGTCCGGAAGAACCTGCCGCCGTTAACCTTGCGGCTTTCAGAAGCGTTTGTCAATGGGAAAACCCGCGTTTCCACAGGATTTTTGCGGTTTTTCCTGGTTTTTCTCTGGAAAACGCCGAAATGGCCGTTTTTCGCCGATTCGCCGGGTCCGCGCAACCTCGCCAAACCCGCGTCCCCAGCGCATTTCGGAGCGCCGTTCCGAACGTCTCTCGCTCTGTGCTGCGGCTCGCGTTGCAGTGTAGTCCCGCGTGCCCCGCGCGTAAAGCCGTTCATTTGCGAGGTAATGCGCTAATCAATACGCGCCGCGGCCGCTCTGGCTGCACCAGGGGAGCATTCAGGAAATTCACCAGCGGCGTCGCCAGCCGGAAACGCTTCTCAATCTCCGCAAAAAGATTCGGCTTGAGCGCCTCCGCCGCCGGCAAATGCGCGGTCACGCCCCACTGTCTCCATTTGATCCATTCCATCGCCGGATGCTCCGCCGGAAACCCTTTCGGAGGCCGCGCCAAGGCCATCGGATCGTGCACGGAAAACGAGCGCAACAGTTTCCGGTCCTCAATCATCCGTTGCCACTCCTCATAGTGCTCAAGGAAATGACGTCGGATGGCCAGCAATTGCTCCTTCTCCGGCATGTACGCTCCGGCTGCAATCACCAGTTCGTCCGCGCCGACATGCATGTAATAGCCGCCGCCCGAAGTTTTTTCGAGGCCATTCCTCGACCACCACGCGCCCAGATGCGTCTTGTACGGTGTCTTGTCGGAGGAGAAACGCGTGTCGCGATAGATCCGGAACAGGCATTTCGACGCTGGACGCACATGCCCCGGCGCATACTCCGTCATGCCTTCGGTGAGCCGCTCGATCAGCGCCAGCATGGGCGCCTTCAGCTCCTGCTCGTAGACGGAGCGCCGCTCTTCAAACCACTCCCGCCGGTTATTGCGCTTCAGCCCGCGCAGAAACCGCAGCGCCGCTTCGCTGAAGCCAGCTTGACTGGGCATCCGCTTACTGGTCATCCGCTCATTCTAACGACGCCCGTGCCGCGCATCTGTGGATCGAGCATCTCTTCCAGAATCGGTTTGCCGAATTCCGCAACAACCCGTCACACTATTGCTATGCGTTGTCACTTCACCGCCGGCCTCCTGCTTGTTGCCGCAACGATCAGCCCAGCCGTCGCACCCGCGCCCGCGCAGACCCCGGCTCACCCGCAGCACCGACTCACCCTGCGTCAGGGCCGCCAGCTCGTGCTCCTGGTCCTCCGCCACGATGCCATCGACCTCAACGACACTCACATTGAACTGAACAGCATGGATCTGGGCCGCGACTTCATCCCCGGCTTCGTCAGCTACAACGTCATGCGCGAAAGCACGACGCCCGGTCCCGACGAAACGCTCCGCCGCTATGCCGTGAACCGCAGCACCGGCGACGTCTGGGAATTCAATCTGTGCACGCGCTACGATTTTCCTCAACTGACGCGTCTGCGCAGGGCTCTCACCGGGCACGCTATCGCTTCGGCCGCCGACATCGCCGCGCAAAGCAAAGAGCTGGGCTGCACAGAGCAGAAGCCAGTCCCCGCCACCTGAGCCAGTCGCCTACTTAATCGCCGCGTTGCCCGCTGCTTCCGGCGATCCGATCTCCCGCACCACCCGCCACGCATACATGAACCACGACAGCAGCGTCAGCGCCACCGTCGCATCCAGGGACACGGTGCGGAGCAGGATCAGCCACGCCGGGTGCCAGGTTTGGCTCAGAATCACCGAGGCCACCGCCACGATCTGCGCGACCGTGTTCGCTTTCCCAAATACGTTCGGCTTGAAATTGCGGAAGGATGTTGTGGCGAACAGGACTGCCGATACCACCAAAATTCCCAGGTCGCGCGCGAATACCAGCACCGTCACCCGCAGCGAGATCAGGCCATCATGGTGCAGCACCA
>CAWFNL010000002.1:0-160471 GCA_963817165.1 uncultured Acidobacteriaceae bacterium
GCGCGACTGGGCGGATCAGGCTCTGGCTCTGGACCCCGCGGGAACGGCACGGCTTTGGTATTACGCCGCGCAGGCGGATTACCACATCGGCCGGAACGAGGCGGCGCTGAGCAGCGCGGGGAAAGCGCTCGCCCTGGATCCCGAACATGAGTTGCCGAATGCCGAGGAGTTGCTGGCCCTGGCGCTGGCCGACAAAGGCGACTACACCGAAGCGGCCCAGCATCTCCGCAATAGCCTCACCTACATCACGTCGGGTCCCAGCGTCGACCTGATCAAGCGCCAGCTGGCCTACATGGAGCAGCAGAGCTCCGCGGTAAAGCGGTAAACAGCGGCGGCACAGGAGTATGGAGGCCGGCTGCAATCCAGCCGGCCTTTGTGTATCGCTGGAACTTTTATCCGGGCTGCTAATCTAATTGTTGTCCCATTCAAGACTCCATTTTTGTGGCAGCTTCCACGCCGCCTGTGCCCAGGTTTGGCTTCCAGAAGATTGAGGGGAAGCCCTGGTTCTCCGCAGACGGCAGCACTAGCTGCGCGGCACGAAAGGCCCTTTGGCAGAACTGCATTACGACGAGGCGAACTGGACGCCGAACCACAATCCGTGGCTGGTCGCGCTCACCGTGACCATGGCGACGTTCATGGAGGTGCTGGATACCTCCATTGCGAACGTCGCGCTGCCGCACATGGCGGGGACGCTGGGGGCGAGCCAGGAAGAAGCCACATGGGTGCTGACCAGCTACCTGGTGTCGAGCGCCGTGATTCTGCCGATCTCCGGCTGGCTGATGCAGCGGATGGGCCGCAAGCGGTTCTACATGACGTGCGTCATGCTGTTTACGGCGTGTTCGCTGCTGTGCGGCTTTGCCACGACGTTGCCCATGCTGGTATTTTTCCGGGTGCTGCAGGGGATCGGCGGCGGCGGCCTGGCGCCCAGCGAGCAGGCGATTCTGGCCGATACGTTTCCGGTGCGCAAGCGCGGCCAGGCCTTCGCCCTGTATGGCATGGCGGTGGTGGTGGCGCCCGCCGTCGGTCCCACCCTGGGGGGATGGATCACCGACAATTTCAACTGGCACTGGATTTTCTTTATCAACCTGCCGGTCGGCCTGCTCTCGCTATTCCTGACGCAGCGCATGGTCGAGGACCCGCCATATCTGAAAGACGAAAAGCTGACGGCCTCGAAGAAGGTCGACTTTATGGGTCTGGGGCTGATCTCGATTGGCGTCGGCTGCCTGGAATTCGTGCTGGATAAGGGCCAGGAAAAAGACTGGTTCGGCGATCACACGATTCTGACGTTCTTCATTATTGCCATTTCCATGCTGATCGCGTTCGTGTGGTGGGAATGGAGGCATGAGGATCCGATCGTCGACATTCGATTACTGAAGAACCGCAACTTCGGCACCGCGGTGTTTCTGCAATTTGTGCTGGGCATGGTGCTCTTTGGGACGACCGTGCTGATTCCGCAATTTCTGCAGGTTCTGCTGGGGTATACGGCGGAACGGGCGGGCATGGTGCTTTCGCCAGGCGCGCTGGTGCTGATGCTGACCATGCCAATTGCGGGGAAAATCGTCAGCTCCGCCAAGCTGGATCCGCGGACCCTGGTAGCCATGGGCTATGCCGCCACGGCGCTGGGGCTGTATAACCTGACGCGGCTGGATTTGGGCGTGTCATTCGCACAAATTACGATGTGGCGCGCCTATCAGGTGATGGGGCTGTCGTTCGTCTTTATTCCCATCAGCACGCTCAACTATTTAGGCGTTCCGAGGAACAAAAATAACCAAATTTCGAGCTTCTCCAACTTCGCGCGCAACATTGGCGGGTCAGTGGGGACGGCGCTGCTGACCACGTTCCTGGAGCGCACGCAGCAGACGCATACCGCCACGCTGGGCGCGCATATGGTGGCGGGCAGCGTGCCGTACACCACGTACATCGACTCGATGAAGAATGCGCTGATCCGGCTGGGGCAGAGCCCGGACAACGCGGCCCGCATTGCCGTGGGCAACGCGTGGCAGGTGCTGAACCGCCAGGCGCAGATGCTGAGCTACCAAAACACATTTTGGGGAATGAGCATCATCATCGCGTGCCTGATTCCCCTGCCCTACATTATGCGGAGGCCGCCGCGGAGCCGGCCGTCCGCGGACGAGCCCATGGGCGGACATTAGTTCGCCGCTTGTGGTGGAAGGCCGCGCCGCATATCCTTTGAGACACCGCCATGGACTTTGAAAATCTGCGAACGTTTCTGGAAGTGAGCCGGCTGAAAAGCTTTTCGAAGGCAGCGCAGAAGCTGCTGCGCACGCAGCCCGCGGTGTCGGCGCAGATTCGCTCGCTGGAGCAGGAAGTGGGCGCGCGGCTTTTCGACCGCGACGGCGGCAAAGTCACCTTTACGTCTGCTGGCCGGCTGTTTGAGCCTTTCGCCGAATATTGCGTGGAGCGGCAGAAGCACATCCTGATGGCGATTGCCGAGCAGGAGCGCGCGCCGCGCGGGGAGCTGGCCATCAGCGCCAACGAGGCGACCCATTTGTACGTGCTGCCGCAGGTCTTCGCGCAGTTCCGGCGGCAATATCCGCGCGTGATGCTGAGTGTGGAGCGCGCTGACCGTTTACGGACACTGGACAGCGTGGTCAATCGCGAAGTGGATTTTGGCGTCGTGTCGCTGCCGGCCCGCGATCCGCGGCTGACGGTGGAGCCGATTCACCGGGATGAGTTGGCATTGGTGGCGCCCAACGGACATCCGCTGGCGGGGCGCGGCACGGTGCGCATGATGGAGCTGGCTAAAGTTCCGCTGTTGCTGCCCACCCACGGCCGGCGGCGTGAGCAGCTGGACGAGCTTTTCCGGGTGAACGATTTGTCGCCGCGCGTGGCGATGGAAGTGGAATCCAGCGAGATGCTGAAGCGGTACATTACCGCGGGGCTGGGCCTCGGATTTCTGCCGCGGACGAACGTGGCCGAGGAGGAGCGGACCGGCGCGCTGCATTTGTTGGCGATTGAGGGGGTACGGCTGGCGCGCGACCTGGCGCTGGTGTTTCGCAAAGACCGCCAGCTCTCGCGGGCGGCCCTGGAATTCCTGGAAATTGCGAAGCAGCCTTTCCTGAAGCGCGAGGCGGAGAGCGGGAACGGACGGGCTCGCGGTGCCGTATGATGGAAGACGGCGCAAATTCATCAATCCGAAGCCGCAAACGCGTTCCGGTTGTGATACTTTTCAACGGGACGCTTTTTTAAGGCGCAATTTCGGGCGCACTTCTGGACCGTCCTGACTCGGTTCGCCGGGCAATTTGCGATTTGCGAGCACATCCCACTGGAGGAATTGAGAATTGGGAAAAAGCATGGTCCCGAGGCGCCTGTTTTTCACAAAGGGCGCGGGAAGACACAAAGAACGGCTGACCTCATTTGAGCTGGCGTTGCGGGATGCCGGCATTGCTGCGCAGAACCTGGTGCGCGTCTCGTCTATCTTCCCGCCGCAGGCCAAGCTGATTGGCCGCAAAGAAGGATTGAAATACCTGAGCCCCGGCGAGGTGGTATTCGCCGTGGTCGCAGAGAATTCAACGCGGGAACCGCATCGGCTGGTGGCGTCAAGCATCGGCGTGGCGATTCCCAGCGATCGCAATACCTACGGATACCTAAGCGAGCACCACAGTTTCGGCGAGACCGAAGAACAGGCGGGCGAATACGCCGAAGAACTGGCGGCGGAAATGCTGGCGACCACGCTGGACGTGGACTTCGATCCGGACAAGAGCTGGGACGAGAAGAAGGAAATTTACCGCATCTCGAACAAGATTGTGCGCACGGCGAACGTGACGCAGTCAGCGATTGGCGACAAGCGCGGATTGTGGACGACGACGATCGCGGCGGCGATTCTGATTTTCGAGTAACTGCTGGGGAAACGAGGCGGCGCCGCTATGGCCGGCGCCGCTTTTGTGCGTTTTGGATGTAAAATGGTCATCTGGAGATGACCACTATGGTTTCTAAACCCACTGAACTTTCTGCAACCGAATTCAAGGCGACCTGCCTGAAGGTGATGGATGACGTACGTAAGAGCCGCAAGCCGGTCATCGTGTCCAAGCGGGGCAAGCCGCTGGTGAAAATCGTTCCCGCAGATGAAAAGCGGCCAGTACCTCTCTTCGGCTACATGAAGGGCTCAATGAAGATCGTGGGCGACGTCGTCTCTCCCGATCCGGAGATGTGGGACAGCGAGCAATGAACGGGGACGCGGGCATTCTGTTGGATACGCACACTTGGCTGTGGCTGGCCAACGGCGATGAGCGACTACCCGTCTCTGTGAGAAAAGTCCTCGAACAGTTTGAGGGAACGGGGCAACTGTTTGTAGCTGCGATCTCGCTCCTCGAGATCGCCAACATGGAGCGCAGAAAATGTGTAGTGCTGCCTCTGGCGCTGCAGGACTGGCTGGAGCGAGCGTTGTCGGAGGCTAACATTGGGCTGATTGCGATCAGTCCTCGCATTGCAGCGGAGACGGCATTTCTGCCGGAAGGATTTCACGGCGATCCGGCGGATCGGCTGATCGCGGCAACTGTGCGTGTGGAAAATCTCACGCTCTGCACGCACGATCAACAACTGGTGCGGCACGGAAAGCGCGGGGTTTTTCGGACGCTGGCATTCTGAACAGGCTGTTTGGTTTTGCATCTCCACAGAGAGTTTAGAATCGGATCGATGACCGAAAAAACCACACGCGTAGGGCTGGTGCAGATGAGCTGCGGGCCGGATCCCGATGCGAATCTGGAGAAGGCGGCGGATCGTGTGCGGGATGCGGCGCGCCTGGGCGCGGACGTTGTCTGCCTGCCGGAGCTATTTCGCGCGCAATATTTCTGCCAGCGCGAAGATATCAAGTTGTTCGATCTGGCGGAGCCGATTCCAGGGCCGAGCACCGAGCGGCTGAGCGCGGTGGCGCGTGAGGAAAATGTTGTCGTCGTCGCGTCCCTGTTCGAACGCAGGACGGCGGGGATTTATCACAACACGGCGGCGATTCTCGAGCGCGATGGAACGATCGCCGGGCTTTACCGGAAAATGCATATTCCCGACGACCCGCTCTACTACGAAAAGTTTTATTTCACGCCGGGGGATTTGGGTTTTCGCGCGTTCGACACGACAGCGGGGAAGATTGGGACGCTGGTGTGCTGGGACCAGTGGTATCCGGAAGGCGCGCGGCTGACGGCGCTGAAGGGCGCGAACGTGTTGTTTTATCCCACGGCGATTGGGTGGCATCCGCACGAGAAGGATGAGTTTGGCGCGGCGCAGTACGATGCGTGGCAGACCATCCAGCGCTCGCATGCGATTGCCAACGGCGTGTACGTGGCGGCGGTGAACCGCGTGGGCATGGAGCACGGCGATGTGCGCGGCGATCGCGTGGAAGGGCCGGGGCTGGAGTTTTGGGGAGGCTCGTTTTTGGCCGATCCGTTTGGGCGCGTGATTGCGAAGGCGGCGCACGACAAGGAAGAGATTCTGATTGGGGAAATTGATTTGGCGAAGCTCGAAGACACGCGGCGCAACTGGCCGTTCCTGCGCGACCGGCGGATTGACGCGTATGGCGGCATGGTGAGCCGCTTTCTGGACGACAGCGAATGAGCGGGGACGCCGCAGAGAACGTGAAGACCCCGCGCGAACTGGGCTACCGCATGCCGGCGGAGTGGGAGCCGCACGCCGCGACGTGGCTGGCGTGGCCGCACAATCCGGAAGACTGGCCGGGAAAATTTCAGCCCATTCCGTGGGTTTACGCGGAGATCGTCCGCCATTTGGCGCGGGTGGAAGATGTGCACATCCTGGTGAACGATGAAGCGCCGGAAAGGCGCGCTCGCGGCATTCTGAAAAGAAATGGTGCGAACCTGGGGCGCGTGCATTTTCACCAATGGCGCACGGACCGGGTGTGGACGCGGGATTCGGGGCCGATTTTCGTTACCGATTCAGAAAAAGGCACTACCGCTGTGACGAATTGGAAATTCAACGCATGGGCGAAGTATCCCAACTGGCATCACGACGACAAAATTCCGGAGCTGGCGGCGGAATTGCTGGGGTTGCCGCAGTGGACGCCGACGATTTCCACGCCGAATGGCCCGCATCGTGTGGTGCTGGAAGGCGGTTCGATTGATGTGAACGGCGCAGGCACGCTGATTACGACCGAGGAGTGCCTGCTGAGCGAGGTGCAGCAGCGGAATCCGGGCGTGAGCCGCGAGCAACTGGAACAAGTGTTCCACGACTACCTGGGAATCGATCAGGTGCTGTGGATGAATCGCGGGATTGCGGGCGACGACACGCATGGACACGTCGATGACATCACGCGTTTCGTAGGGCCGAACACGATTGTTACCGTGGTTGAGCCGAACCGCGACGATGAGAATCATCTGCCGCTGGAGGAGAATCTGGACCGGTTGAAGACTGCGCGCAACAAAAACGGCGAACCCTTTGAGATTGTTACGCTGCCCATGCCCGAACCAGTGGTGTTTGAAGGGCAACGGCTTCCAGCCAGTTATGCAAATTTTTACATTGCCAACGGGTTGGTGCTCGTGCCAACCTTGAATCACTCCGCCGATCGCAAGGCGCTCAACATTCTCGCGGACGTGTTTCCGAAGCGCGAGGTGGTGGGGATCTATTGCGGGGACTTGATTTGGGGACTGGGTGCTCTGCATTGCATGACGCAACAGCAACCTCAACCGGCTGGGTGGCACTGATGTCAGACAATCTGGAATGGCTGGAAGACTGGTACCAACGCCAGTGCGACGGCGCCTGGGAACACAACCAGGGGATCCGGCTGGAGAGTCTGCGCCGGCGCGGGTGGCGGCTGACCATCAGTCTGGAAGGCACGACGGCGCAGAACGCCGCGCCCAACCGGCTGAGCCTCGACACCAGCGGTGAGGAATGGATTGACTGCACCATTTCCGGCGAGCGGTTTGAGGGCGCGGGCGATCCGCGGCGGCTGGAGCAGATTATCGGCATCTTCCGCAAATGGGTCGACGGCCCACGGCAGATGACTCCGTAGTGTGGTTGCCGAGGTTTTTTGTTGAGCTGGCTAAGCTCATGAAATAATTCCGGTTGAGGTAAGTTATGACCGTTCAGGAAGCAGTCGGCAAAGCTAAAGATTACCTCCGGGAGATTTTGCCGGAGTATTCCAACGCCGAGTGGCAGTTGGAGGAGTTGGAAACCCCAACCCATCGAGGCTCCTGGATTTTTACCTTCAGCGCGGCCTCCGAAAAGAAACCCTCGCATGCTATGAGTATCCAGGATTATCTGCGACCTTATCGGGTGACAAAGGTCATTGAGGTCGATTCAGATACAGGAGACTTAATTGCAATTCGGAACAAAGCTGCATGATCGCGCAGGATGCAATTTTCCGACGCTTTCAGGGGGGCCGGATATTGCTCGACGCGAATATTCTTTTGCTCCTGCTCATTGGTTCTTTTGAGAGATGGCGGATTGGAAATTTCAAGAGGACTGCTGCGTTTTCAGAGTTGGATTTCGATGTCCTCGTCGGCTTTCTTCGGGCTTTTAGCAAAATTGTCACGACCCCGCACATTCTTACGGAAGTCAATAGCCTGGCAAACTCGCTGCCGGGGCATGTGAAGGAATCGTGGAGCGATCATTTTGCGGCTGAGATTGGAACATTTGCGGAGGTTTTTGAAGAGAGCAGCGACCTGGCAAAGGGTCCAGCCTTTCGATTGTTTGGGCTGACGGATGCCGCGATCTATGCTCTTGCTTCGGATACGCTAATACTGACCGAAGATTTTCGGCTCTCAGGGTATTTGCGCTCTGAAGAACTGCCGGTATTAAATTTTCGGGATATCGTGGCTCTCCAACGAATTCAATACCCATGAGCGAAAATACGTCGATGCGCGCGGCGCTGGATGAGGCGCGGGCGGCGGCTGCGGCGGCCGAAGTTCCGATTGGGGCGGTCGCGGTCATTGGCGGCGAGATTGTCGCGCGCGGGCAAAATCGGGTGCTGCGGGACTGCGATCCGACGGCTCATGCGGAGATGGTGGCGCTGCGCGCGGCCTCTGCAGCGGTAGGGAATTATCGCCTTCTCGACTGCGAGCTCTACGTCACGCTGGAGCCGTGCGCCATGTGCGCGGGGGCGATGATTCACGCGCGGCTGGGGCGGCTGGTATATGGTGCAGCCGATCCCAAGGCGGGCGCGGCGGGGTCGGTGTTGGAGGTACTGAACCATCCCCGGCTGAACCACCAGATGGCGGTGACCGGCGGCGTGCTGGGCGAAGAGTGTGGCGAGCTGTTGCGAGCGTTCTTTCGCGAAAGGCGCGGCTAAGGTGACGGTTACGGCTTGCCCTGGACGGAGAGACAGATGGCTCCCGTGAAAATGATCGCTATCGATATCGATGGCACGCTGCTGCCGTCAGCAGGCGCGCGGGTGAGCCGGCGGAACTGCGTGGCGCTGGCGGAGGCGCAGGCGGCGGGGATTGAGATTGTGATCGCCACCGGACGGCGCCAGGCCTTCGCGACGCCGCTGCTTGGGCCGGTGGGGCTGCGGCCGGAGACGGTGCTGATTACGTCCAACGGGACAGTGACCCGGACGCTGGGCGGCGAACGGATCGACCGGTTTTTCCTGCCGGTGGAGACGGCGCGGGCGCTGTGTCCGGCGCTGCGGCGCTTCGGGACGGCGGTGTTTACCTTTGACCACGACGGACCCGGCGAGTTGGTGCTGGAGTCGCTGGAGCAGGTGCACGCGAGGATTGCTCTGTGGGTTGAGGCGAACCGGGAATCCATCCGCGAAGTTCAGCCGCTGGAGCGGGCCTTCGACGACGGCGAGACGCCGGTACAGGGGATGGTTTGCGGCACGGTGGCGGCGATGCGCGAGGCAGAGGCTTGGCTGGCGGCGAGCGAGTACGCTGCGGCGATCGAGATGCACCGGACTGAGTATGAGGCGCGGGACCTGACCATTCTCGACATTCTGCCGCCCGGCTGCTCGAAGGGCGTTGCTTTGCGGCGGCTGGCGGAGCGGCAGGGAATTGCACCGCAAGAGATTCTGGCGATTGGAGATAACTGGAACGATTTGGGGATGCTGGAATACGCTGGTCGCGCCGTGGTGATGGGGAATGGGGCGGCGGACCTGGTCGATCTGGCCAGGGAGCGGGGGTGGGAGATTGCCCCGGGCAACGATGAAGACGGCGTGGCGCTGGTGGTCGAGAGCGTCCTGGCCGGTTCCCGCGTCTGAACTGGTAGAGTGAAAAGTGCCATGCCGCGATTTCCGCGAAAAATTTGGCCGGTCGCCCCGCTCCTGCTGCTGGGAGCCGGGTGGTTCTCGGCTCAGGCGGCGGGTCCGATTCCGGCCAGTGATCCTGCGCCGAATGCAGGGCGGGTGGCCGAACACATCACGCTGAAAAATGGCTTTGACCTGATCTGTGACCACCGGGCCGCAGAGGGTGCGAAGGTGCGCCTCTATCTGGACCCGGCGGGCAGCAATTTCATGGATGTGAATGCCGGGGATATCGCGTCGGCGGAAACCGTGACCCTGCCGGCTCCGGCGCCGGAACCGAAACCCGCGGAAACGATCCATACCGGGGCTGTTGCGAGCCGGCCACCCGCCAAATTAACCGACGCAGACCTGCGGCCCTTGCTGACCGAGGCCGGCGCAACCTATGACATTGACGCCGACCTGCTGGCCAGCGTGGTTCGCCAGGAAAGCGACGGGCAGACCCATGCGGTGAGCCGCGCCGGAGCGCAGGGGCTGATGCAGTTGATGCCTGGAACCGCCGCGCAACTGGGCGTGGCCGACACCTTCGCGCCGGGCGAAAACATTCAGGGCGGCACCGCGTATCTGAATACCCTGCTGAAGCGCTACAACGACAATCTGCCGCTCGCTCTGGCCGCCTACAACGCTGGCCCGGCGGCGGTGGACCGCTGGCACGGCATTCCTCCCTATCGCGAGACGCGAGCTTACGTGGCGCGGGTGATCCACGAGTACAATCGCCGCTATGCGCTGCGCCGGAAGCAAATGGCGGAGCTATCTCATTAGCCTGCGAGCCTAAAATTTGGCGCCCGCCCCACGGAGACCCGATTGAAAAGCAAGAATAGCCGGATCGCGCTGCTGATCGTCCTGGTGGCGATCGTCGCGTTGGTCTGGTTCGGCCGTCATCGCATTCATTTCAACTGGAGCGTCTTCGTCGAGCAGCTACGGCTGGCGGACTGGCGCAGAATCGCCTTTGCGCTGGGCTGCATTTACCTGGGCTATGTCATTCGATCGGTGCGCTGGGCGCTGCTGGTGCGGCATAACCGCAGAGTGCCACCGCTGTCGCTGCTGGGGACGCAGGTGATGGGCTTTACCGCTGTCGCGCTCATCGGGCGCGTGGCGGACCTGGTGCGGCCGTATCTGGTGGCGAAGAAAACGGGCTTGCCGCTCAGCTCGCAGGTGGCCGTCTACATTGTGGAGCGGCTCTTCGACTTTGGATCGATGGCGCTGATCTTTTCCATTGCCATGATCGGTGTTCCCACCGATGAAATTATGCGGGCGACGGCGCATGGCGGCCCCATCGCCGGCCTGGCGCAGCATCATCCCATCGCGGCTCTGGTGGTCGAGCGCTATGGAGGGCTCATTCTCACGGTGATGGGCGCGCTGTTCCTGATCGCGGTGCGCCTGGCAGGCGAGGCGATCGCGAGTCTGTTCGAGCGCGGGCTGGGTGCGGTCTCCCACAAGCTCGGCCATGCGATTGGGAACAAAGTGCGGACATTCCATGCTGGCCTGGATGCGATGCGCTCGTTCGGAGACTTTGCGGCGGTGTCCGCGCTCTCGGTGGGCATGTGGTTGTTGATCGCGCTGGCGTATTTCGAGGGCTGCCGCGCGTTTGTGGCGAGTCCGGAGCTGGCAGGCATCAGCCCCTCAAAATGCGTCCTGGTCATGATCGCCAGCGGGGGCGCCAGCATGCTGCAGCTTCCGGTGATCGGGTGGTTTTCGCAGATTGGTCTGGTGATGGTCACGCTCACCGCGGTGCTGGGCGCGCGGCCGGAAGCAGCTACAGCCTGCGCGGCAACGCTGCTGCTGGTCACTTTCCTGGGGATTATGCCCGTCGGTCTGGTGTGGGCGCGGTTCGATCGCGTCTCGCTGACCCGGGTGGCAGAGGAAAGTGAATTGGCGGGCGAGGAACTGGCTCATCAGCCGGAACCGGCGGCTTAAACCTTCATTTTGCGAACTACATTTCGCGGCGGATGGCTCGGCGGACCGTGTCCGTGCCGATGCCGTAGGCAGCGTGCGTCACCCATTCGCTGATGCGTTCCTGAGTGGGCTGCTGGCCGGTGGGAGCTGCCAGGCCCAATCTGGGCAGCAGAGACTCGTGAGTGATGCGATTCAGGGTGATGCCGAAGGCTGCGCCGCGCCATGCCGCGAGGGACGGCTCCAACTCCACCAGCGCGCCGTAGACGCCGCCGGCCAGCGCGCCAAAGAGCCAGTGAATGCTCTGCATGGCGACCTTGCGCTGGGCTTCGGGCAGCGGGTGTCCGGCCACTTGCTCCGCGAGCACGACGGGCGGCGGCGTTTGGCCCTGAGTGCGCGGGGGAAAGAACTGTTCGGCCGCGATTTTGACGCCGGCTCCGGCGAGTCCCCCGAGGAATCCGGCGAGGAAGCCTTTGGCGATGGAGCGAGTGGGTTTTTCCTGACTCATAGGGTGGTAGGATGCGCCGGGAACCACGATAGTCCCTAAACGGCCGCGTGACAAACGAAGGCCACGCAGGGTTTTGTCGATTTGGGTTCAGGGTTGATGCGGGCGGATTCGCTGGTTCCCGCTGCTAGAATTGGGGCAGACCGATGAAATGTCCCTACTGCGGGTTTCTCCAGGACCGCGTCATTGACTCGCGTGAGAGCCGGGAAGCCGACAGCATCCGCCGCCGCCGCGAGTGCGAAGGCTGCAGCCGCCGCTTTACCACCTACGAGCGCATCGACGAGATTCCGTACATGGTGGTGAAGAAGGACGGGCGGCGCGAGAAATTCGAGCGCCAGAAAGTGTTGAGCGGCCTGCTGCATGCCTGCGAGAAGCGTCCCATTTCCGCAGCCAAGCTGGAGCAGTTGGTGGACGAAACGGAAAGCTTCGTAACCGAGGCCAGCGAGCGGGAACGGACCACCACGGAGATTGGCGAGCTGATTATGGAGCGGCTGAAAATCCTGGATACGGTGGCCTACATTCGCTTTGCCAGCGTCTATCGGGACTTCAAAGATGTGCGCGAGTTTAAGGAAGAGCTGGAGCAGTTGCTGACGCACCACTCCGAAAAGAAGAAGAGCAAAGGGCCAGGGGATAGGGTGTAGCCCGAAGCCGGTGGCTGGTGGCTGGTCGCTGGTAGCCGAAAGGGAGTTGAGGAGAGACGTGGGAAAGACACACACACTTACTTTGATTCCGGGCGATGGGATTGGACCGGAAGTGACAGACGCGGTGGTGCGGATTTTGGAAGCCACCGGCGTTGCGTTTGCGTGGGAACGCTTCGCAGCGGGGGCGGGCGCGTTTGAGGCGCATGGCGAATACATTCCGAAGGAGCTCTACGAGGCGATCGCGCGCAATCGCGTGGCCCTCAAAGGGCCGGTGACGACGCCCATCGGCGGCGGATTTGCGTCCATCAACGTAAAGCTGCGCCAGGAGTTCGAGCTGTTTGCCAATTTCCGCCCGATCAAAAATCTGCCTGGCCTGAAGACGAACTACCCCGACGTGGATCTGATCATCATCCGCGAAAACACGGAAGGTTTGTACGTCGGCCTGGAGCACGAAGTAGTGCCGGGCGTGATCGAATCGCTGAAAGTGATCACGGAAAAAGGCTCGACGCGCATTGCAAAGTTCGCGTTTGAGTATGCGGCGAAGCACGGACGCAAAAAGATTCACGCCATCCACAAAGCCAACATCATGAAGATGTCGGATGGGCTGTTTCTGCGTTGCTGCCGCGATGTGGGGAAGAATTTTCCGGAGATCACCTACGCCGAGCACATTATCGACAACACCTGCATGCAGCTGGTGATGAATCCTTACCAGTACGACACGCTGGTGATGGAGAACCTGTATGGCGATATCATCAGCGACCTGTGCGCGGCGTTCGTGGGCGGACTGGGCCTGGTGCCGGGTGCGAATCTGGGTGCGGAAGCGGCGATCTTTGAAGCGGTGCACGGCTCAGCGCCGGATATTGCGGGCAAGGACCTGGCGAATCCCACCGCGCTGCTGCAATCGGCGATTTTGATGCTGCGGCATATTGATGAGGGTGACGCTGCGGACCGGTTGCAGACGGCGCTGGAAAAAACCTATGCGTCGAAGAATTCGCTGACGCGCGATGTGGGCGGAACAGCGGGGACGAAGGCGTTTGCCGACGCGGTCATCGCGGCGCTGGCGGCTTGAACCAAAGAGGAGACGGGAAGATGCAGAAGAAGATTTTCGCAGCGCTGGCTATGGGAATTCTGTTGGTCGCGGCTGGATGCAAAAGCAAAACCGCAACCGCGCCGCAGGAGCAATACACCGCCATCGATATGAGCACGGCGGGGACGATTACCGGCGCGGTGCATTACGCGGGGACGCCGCCCAAGCCGGTGGAGATCGACATGGCGCAGGATCCGGCCTGCACGCTGAGCGGCGTGAACTACAGCGAAGGCACGGTGGTGAACAACGGTGGCCTGGCGAACGTGTTCGTCTACGTGAAAGATGGGTTGGGCAACAAGATTTATGCCGCGCCGACGAAGCCCGTGGAGATCGATCAGAAGGGCTGCAAATATGTTCCGCACGTGGTGGGCGTGATGGTGGGGCAGGCAGTGCGCTTCACCAACAGCGATCCGACCATGCACAACATTCACATGACGCCGACGGTGCAGGGCAATCAGTCGGTTGATATTTCGCAGCCGCCGGCCGGCGGGCAGAGCGGAACGTCGGACGAGCGCCGGTTCAGCCAGCCAGAGCTGATGATTCCGGTGCGCTGCAACAACCATCCGTGGATGCAGGCGTTCATTAACGTCGCGCCGAATCCGTTTTATGCGGTCAGCGACGGGTCAGGGAAATTTACAATTCACGGCCTGCCGCCAGGGACGTATACGATTGTGGCCGACCAGGAGCATTTGGGCGAGAAGACGGCGACGGTGACGGTGGGCTCGCAGCAGACGGTGACGCAGGACTTCAGTTACTGATCGTTGCGCAGCACGGCGGTGCACTTCCAGACTTCATGACGAATTGGGGTTCCTTACCTGGAGCACGGGCCTCAACCGGAACGCTGAGCATTTACACTATCGACACAACGACCTGGCAGGCGACGGTGCGAAGCGGGCGGGCCTGCGGTGTATCTGAAGAAGGCGGCGATGCGGCAAAAGATTGGCATTCTGGGCGCGACCGGGATGGTCGGCCAGCGGTTTATCCAGCTACTCGAAAATCACCCGTGGTTTGAGGTGGCCTGGCTCGCGGCCAGCGACCGTTCCAGCGGCAAGCGGTATGGCGACGCGGTGCGGTGGAAGCTGGACACGCCGCTTCCTGACCGGATCGCCGCGATGCCGGTGTCCCCGGCGGTGCCGGAGGGCGCTCCACGTGTGATTTTTGCTGCGCTCGATGCCGACATCGCGCGCGAAATGGAGCCGGCCTTTGCTGCGGCTGGGTGTGCCGTGATTTCCAACTCCAGCGCGTTTCGCATGCAGGCGGATGTGCCGCTGGTGATCCCCGAAGTGAATGCCGAACACCTGGCGCTGGTCGAGCGGCAGAGCTGGCGCAAGGAATCGGGCGGCTACATCGTGACCAATCCCAACTGCTCGGCCATCGGCCTGGTGATGGCGCTCAAGCCCATCGTCGAGCGCTTCGGCATCGAGGCCATCTTCGTCAGCACCATGCAGGCGGTCAGCGGCGCGGGCTATCCGGGCGTGGCTTCGCTGGATATTTTGGGCAACGTGGTGCCGTTCATCAAGAATGAAGAAGAGAAGATGGAGGCGGAGACGCTGAAGCTGCTCGGCCGGCTCAACGGCACGGTGGTCGAGCCGCTGGCGGCGAAGATGAGCGCGCACTGCAACCGCGTCGCCGTGGAAGACGGGCACACGGAGAGCGTGAGCATCAAGCTGGGCAAAAAAGCGACGCGCGAAGAATTGATTGCGGCGTGGGCAGAATTTGCGCCGCTCAAAGGCCGCGATCTCCCCACGGCTCCTGCGCAGCCGGTGGAATTTGTGACAGCGGAAGACCGTCCGCAGCCGCGGCTGGACCGCATGCGCGGCAACGGCATGGCGGCGACGGTGGGCCGTTTGCGGCCGTGCAGCCTGCTCGACTGGAAGTTCACCGTGCTCTCGCACAACACCATTCGCGGCGCGGCCGGCGCAGCTCTGCTGAACGCGGAGCTGCTGGTGGCGTTGGGCAAACTCGATCCGGTGCCCGTGCCCGCATGAACCGGCTCGTGGTGATGAAATTCGGCGGAACCTCGGTCGAGGACGCGAGCGCGATCCAGCGCACGGCGGGAATTGTGGCGGGGCGCGTGGCCAAAGGCCTGCAGCCGGTGGTGGTGGTGAGCGCCATGGCGCGCGTCACCGACCTGCTCATCTCCGCGGCCGCGAATGCAGCGCGGGGCGATCGCGCCAGCGCGATGGCGATTACCGAGCGCCTGCGCATTCGGCATCACGACACCGCCGCGCAGTTGGCGGCTGGTTCGCGATTGAAAGAAGATGCGCTGGCCGTGGCGCAGTTCGATCCTGCGATGAAGGCGACGCAGGAGTGGATGGAAGCGGAGTTTGATGGGCTCGATGAAATTCTCCGCGGCCTGGCCGCGGTGGGCGAGCTGACGCCGCGCATCTCCGACATGGTGGTGTCGTATGGCGAGCGCATTTCGAGCCGCATGATCGCGGAGGCCTTCACGCGCGCCGGGTTGAACGCCGTGCACGTGGATGCGCGCCAGTGCATTGTGACCGACGCGCAGCATGGCAAGGCAGTGCCGCAGGATACGTTGATCGAGGAACGGCTGAAGCTGCACGTCGCGCCGCATCTGGCGGAAGGGCGTGTGCCGGTGATGGGCGGGTTTATCGGGTCCACGGAAAGAGGCGTGACCACCACGCTGGGCCGCGGCGGTTCGGACTTTACCGCGGCGCTGGTGGGTGGCGGCATCGATGCCGGAGCGATTGAGATCTGGACCGACGTGAACGGCATCATGACCGCCGATCCGCGCATGTGTCCCGACGCGCTGCGCGTGCGCACGATTAGCTTCGAAGAAGCAGCAGAGTTGGCGTACTTCGGGGCCAAGGTGCTGCACCCGGCAACGATTTTGCCCGCGGTGAGCAAAAACATTCCCGTCTTCGTGCTGAATTCGAAAAATCCTGAGAATGAAGGCACGCGCATCATCGCGCTGGCGCCGCATTGCCGCAGCCCATTCAAATCCATTGCGGTCAAGAAGCGGCTGACCATTATGGACGTGGTCGCCAGCCGCATGCTGATGTCGCATGGCTATCTGCGGTCGATTTTTGAGGTTTTCGACCGGCACAAATGTCCGGTGGACATGGTTTCCACGTCCGAAGTGAGCGTTTCGCTGAGTCTCGATTCCAACGAAAAGCTGCCGGCGATTGCTGCCGACCTGAGCAAGCTGGCCGATGTGAAATACGAAGGGCGCAAGGCGCTGGTGTGCATGGTGGGCGAAAATATTCGCGGGCAGAATGGCATTGCGGCGCGGGTGTTTCAGGCTATTCGCCATGTGAATTTGCGGATGATTTCGCAGGGCGCTTCCGAGATCAACATGAGTTTCATGATTGAAGAGGATGATGCGGAAGAAGCGGTGCGCTCGCTGCACGCGGAATTCTTCAAAGATCCCGATCCGGAGATTTTTGACGTCGAAGCGCGGCCGAAGGCGTAGGAGGCACACGATGCTGTTTCTGGTTCTTGGACGCGGAAAGACCGGGAGCCTGGTGGCGCAGGTGGCAGCGGAGCGCGGCCACGGCGTGCGCGTGGTGGGCGAAGAAGAAAATCACAACGCATCGGCGCTGACGGCGCCCTTTCTTGCCGGCTTCGATGCGGTCATTGACTTCACCACGCCCGAAGCCGCGGTGCAGAACATCCGCGCGTGCCTCGCGAATGGGGCGCGCGTCGTGGTGGGCACCACCGGGTGGTACCAGCATCTGGAACATCTGCGCGCGGTCTGCGAACGCCGCCAGGGTGCGCTGCTCTACAGTTCGAATTTTTCCATTGGCGTGCAGGGGCTGTTTCGCGTGGCGCGCACCCTGGCCGAGGCCGCGCCTGGCTACACGTTCAGCATCACAGAAACGCATCATGCGACGAAGATCGACGCCCCATCGGGAACCGCTCTCTCGCTCAAGAAGATTCTTGAGGCCGCGCGTCCGGGATTGAGCGTGGAGATTGCGTCGATTCGCGAAGGCGAGGTTCCGGGGATTCACGTCGTCGAGGCGCGCTCGGCGAACGACTGTATTGAATTGAAGCATGAAGCGCATTCGCGGCGCGGCTTTGCCGAGGGCGCAGTGCGCGCGGCGGAGTGGATTGCCGGGAAGACGGGCTGCTGGGATTTTCAGGAAATTGTTGGCAGTCTCTGATATCTCGCCAGACAAATGACTTGATTTGGCGCGCGCCACAGCTGCACCGAGGCTCGGGTTCGCCTGCTAAAATAGGCGAATACATCTGTAAGGTACCGAAAGCTGCTCTTCGCGCGAAGGCCGCAGGATTCGGCGAAGGCATACTCAATCGACAGTTCCGCAACAACCAACGATGACACCGGAATTTGGCCGTAACCTTTCATAACAGTCATTTCAGTCACTGCACAGAACATCGGGCGCATATGCGCGCGCATGACCAACCCCCTAACGATTGCGAGGCAGAAGAATGAACAGGCGGCTCAAGGAGAAGATTCGGCAGCTGATGCCGCGTGGGTTACGGGCCCATCGGATAGCGGGAGGGCCTCTGCGCGGGAGCCGGATCGTGACCTCCTGGCACGATTATCCGGGCGCCATTCTGGGGCGGACGGAGAAGCCGCTGCTGGAGTGGTTTGGGAAGAACGTCAAGAGCGGGGAGACGTGGCTGGACATCGGCGCGCACTACGGCTACACGGCGCTTGCTCTGAGCCAATTAGTGGGCGTTCGCGGACGCGTGTTCGCCTTTGAGCCGATGCTGAATACGGCGGGCTCGATTGCCAAAACGAGCCAGCTGAACCATCTCTCGCAATTGACGGTGGTGCCGATGGGGCTGAGTAACTGCGAGGACCTCGAGATCGACCGTCTGCAATCGGTTCGTGGAATGCTGGGGAAGGTATTAACCGAGCTGGCAGAGGGGGGCAATCAGGGGAGCGCATCGCAGCGGGATGATGTTTTTGTCACGACATTTCTGAGCGCGCGTTTTGACTGGTTGTGGCCACGCATCGCGGCTGGGGACGCCCACATCGACGGCGTGAAAATCGATGTGCAGGGCATGGAGATTCAGGTTCTGAAGGGGATGCTTCCGGTGTCTGGCAATCGAACCGGCCGAGGTTGCTGGTGGAGATTCATAACGGGGTTTCCCGGGCGGAACTGCTGGAAGTGATTGCGTCGGCGGGATACGTGAGCAAAGGCGTGCCGGTGGAGCCGCTTCCCGGCGAAACGGAACAGCTCTACGCGGACGACAAAACCTACGCGTTTGACGCCAGATCTCTCTCGTGCTGTTTCTGCATAGAGACGCGCTGGAAGGGCGCGACTCCGGTGTAGACTCGTTCTGTTATGGACTTGCAAGGCTGTGGAACAGCGCTGGTCACGCCTTTTCGCGCTGACGGCAGCATCGACGAACGGGCGCTCTACGATCTGGCCCGGTGGCAGGTGGAAAGCGGCATCGACTGGCTGCTGGCCTGCGGCACTACCGCCGAAACACCCACTCTCGACGAGCAGGAATGGCTGCAGACGATTCACATTGTGGCTGAGGCCGCGGCGGGACGCGTGCCGGTGTGGGCCGGATGTACGCACAATGCCACCCGACACGCCGTGGCCAGGGCACGCGCCGCGGCCCAGGTGCCGGGCGTTACCGCCATCCTCAGCGCGAATCCCTACTACAACAAGCCCACCCAGGAAGGGCAGTACGAGCACTTCAAGGCGGTGGCCCTGGCGGTCAAGCTGCCAGTCGTGCTCTACAACATTCCCGGCCGGACCGGGGTCAATCTGGAGCCGTCCACGGTGCTGCGCCTGATCGAGGCCGCGCCGAACATTGAGGCGGTGAAGGAATCGAGCGGAAACCTGGTGCAGATCACGGATTTGATCACGCAGGCGCCGCGCAGCTTCAGGTTTACTCCGGCGACGACATGATGGCGCTGGGCGTCCTGGGTGTGGGCGGCGCTGGGCTGGTTTCCGTCGCCTCCAACCTCATCCCGGGCGAGATGGCGGAACTGGTAAGGGCGGCGCTGGCCGGCGACTGGCCGACGGCGCGCCGGATCAACCGCAAATACTTCCGCCTGATGCAGGGTATTTTCAAAGAGACGAGTCCCGGACCGGTCAAGGCGATTCTGGCCATGATGGGCCGCATCGGCGAGAACTACCGCCTGCCCATGGTCCCGGTCCAGCCGGCGACTCGCGCGCTTCTCGAGCGCATGGCGGGGGAACTGGGTCTGCTGGTCCACGCGCCCAGCCCGAAGGCGATCTGCGGATGTACTGAGAGCCGGTAGCTGGTTGCTGGTAGCCGGGTAGCTCGAAACCCGAAGCCTGGACCACCGAGCCAGGAGCATTACGCCCGCCGCGAATCCAGAATGTAAACCGTTGCAAAAGTCCCCAGGAGCGGTACAATTTCTCGCGGCTGACCTTTCGTGTACCGGCTCCTTCTGAGAGCTGGACACCTCAGCCGATTTTGGAGCGGAGGCAACGGCAATGAAGCTGAAATGGGCAGCGGTGAGCGGCGCACTGGTGTGCGCGTTGATGGCGGGATGCGGCGGCAGCAGCGGCAGCGGCGGAGGCGGCGGAACGCAGCAGCCCACCGTCACGGGAGTTACCGTGAGCATGGCCGCATCCTCGCTGGCCACCGGGTCGACCGATCAGGCCACCGCGACGGTGACCGGCACCGGAGCTTACAGCAGCGCGGTCACATGGTCGCTTACGCCAACCTCCGGAGGCACCATCAGCACTGGCGGAGTCTTCACGCCGTCGGCGCCGGGCAGCGTCACGGTCACGGCGACCTCCGTGGAAGACACCACCAAATCTGGCACAGCCACAGTTACAGTTACGCAGGGTCCGAAGATCGTCATCAACCCGTTGAGTCCGACCGTGACCATCGGGACGTCGCTGCAGTTCACCGCGACGGTAAGCGGGGAGACCAACACCGGCGTCTCCTGGTCGGTAGCAGACACCACCGGCGGCACCGGCGATGCGGGCACCATTACCTCCGCCGGGCTTTACCAGAGCCCCTATCCAGCGCCTTCCACGGTCACAGTAACCGCCACTTCAGCCGCGGACAGCTCTTTGTCCACGAGCACCACGGTCACGCTGAACGCGCCCGCAACCGCGACTGGGCCGGTGCTTACCGTCGACACCGGCAACGTGCTCCACCCCATCAATAAGTGGGTCTATGGCGTCAACGCCTACCTGCTGGACAACGCATCGGCGATCCTCTCCGGCACCACACTCACCCGCTGGGGCGGTGACGATACCGAGCGCTATAACTACCTCACCAACATGAGCAACTCGGCCAGCGACTACTACTTCTTCAACGGGCCTGGTTCCAGCGGCATGCTGCCCGCTCCCACTGGCAGCGGCACCAGCTTTACCGGCACTGGCTCCTACGTCTCGGCCGCCAATGCCCTCGGGGTGACGGTGCTGGGCACCACTCCGCAAATCGGATGGGTGGCCAACAGCACGAATGGCGCCTGCGGCTATCCAGAGGCCACCTTCCCGGGCCAACAAAGCTATGTGAGTAACTGCGGCAACGGTGTCTATGCGAATGGTTCGAACGGTTGCACGCAATCGGGCGGATGCCCAGTCACCATTACCGGAGGCGCTTCTGCGCTGCAAACGGAAGCCGAACTGACCAGCGTCCCGGCAGCGGTTCCGGCGACGACAGCAGCCGAACTGCCGACAGTTTCGGGATGGACCACCAGCTGGGCGACTGGCACCTTCGTCGGGAAATGGGTCAATTCCATCGTCAACGCTTCCGGCTACGGAGCCGGCAAGTCCGGCAAAGGCGTGGCCATTTGGGATCTCGACAACGAGCCGGCGTGGTGGGATGCGGTGCATCGCGACGTGCACCAGAGCCCATCCACGTACGACGAAGTGACCAAGGGCGGTATCAGCACCGCGCTGGCCATCAAGAAGGTCGATTCGACAGCCCTGGTGGCCGGCCCGATCATCGATTACTGGTGGAATTATTTCTATTCCAAGGCGGACATCGAGAGCGGATGGGGTACGCCGGGGCCGCGCCGTGCTACGAGCCGTGGAGCAACCCAACCGATCGTGAGGCCCACAATGGGGTCCCTATGATCGAGTACTACCTGCAGCAGATGGCGGCGGCCTCGGCAACCTACAATACCCGGTTGCTGGATATCCTGGACATCCACGGCTACTTTGCCGGGTCGTATAACGGTAACAGCGTGGCGTTTACCACGGCCGGAGATACCGGTGAACAGGCTGTCCGCGAGGATTCAGTCCGGGCGTTGTGGGATCCGACCTATACCAACTCGAATTATCCGCAGCCGAATTACAAAACCGACTCCAACTACACCACCAGCTGCAACACGCCGCTGCAGGCGCCGCAGGCCATTCCGATGCTGGAGACCTGGGTGGCGAAAGACTATCCGGGCACGAAGACGGCCATCGACGAATACAACTGGGGCGGCCTGGAATCGATCAACGGGGCCGTGACCCAGGCGGACGTGCTGGGCGTCTTTGGGCAATACGGTCTCGATATGGGATCGTTCTGGCCGACGACGAATTACGTCAATCAGGGGCCGGGCAATTACGCGTTTGCCATGTATCGGAATTACGACCTGAAGAACGATGGCGCTGTGTTCGGCGATCAGGCGCTGGCCTCATGCTCCACCACGGCGGCGCTCAGCACGGCCTGTGTGCCGATTGCGGGCACCACCGTCAACCCGGCGGTCGAGTCCGGACAGGGACAGCTCGCTGTCTATGGCGCGCTGCGGTCGACAGACAATGCCATCACCGTGATGGTGATCAACAAGACGTGGGGACCGCTGACCAGCAGCCTGACGCTGACGGGAGTATCGAGCTCTGGCACTGCCAGCGTGTACCAATACAGCAATGCGAACCTAACGTCGATTGTGGCGGAGCCGGGCGTGACCGTTGCAACCGCGGCGGCGGGAACTCCGCCCGGCATCATTTCCTCGTACACGTTCCCGGCGCAGTCCATCACATTGTTTGTGATTCCGCAGTAAGCAGTAGTCAGACGTCAAATAGTCTCGCGGCCGCCGCCTGGTTGACGACCGCGCAAATTCCTGCTCTGCTGGCGGAGATGCATCCTCTCCGCCTGATCCTCGGCATTGCGTGCCTTTTCTCCGTGCTGCTCGACGCCTTTGAGACGGTGATTTTGCCGCGCCGCGCCACCGGGCGTTTCCGCCTCACGCGGCTCTTTTATCGGCTCACCTGGATCCCGTGGCGATGGGCCGCGGCGCGCGTGCGGGACGCCGCGCAAGCGCGAAACGATGCTCAGCTTCTACGGCCCGCTCTCGCTGGCTTTCCTCATCGGCGCGTGGGCGGTGGCGCTGATCTTTGGATTTGCGTTCATCTATGCTGCCTATCCGGTGGCGTTCACGGATCCGCGCGGGGCGGCGCATCCATTCCTGACGGATTTGTATGCAAGCGGAACTACCATTTTCACGCTGGGCCTGGGCGATGTGGTGCCGCACACGCTGATTGTGCGCGCGCTGGTGGTGCTGGAAGCAGGCATCGGCCTGGGATTTGTCGCGCTCGTGATTGGGTATTTTCCTGTTCTCTACGGCGCCTTTTCGCGGCGCGAGGTGAACATTGCGCTGCTGGATGCGCGCGCCGGCTCGCCGCCCACGGCCTTCGAACTCATCAAACGACATTCGTTTGAAGGCGGCAGCGCGGCGCTGGTCAAGCTGCTGGAGGAGTGGGAGCGCTGGTCCGCGGAATTGCTGGAAAGCCATATTTCGTATCCGCTGCTCTGCCTTTTCCGCTCGCAGCACACCAGCCAGAGCTGGCTGTCGGGCATCACCGCCATTCTGGATGCCTGCGCCCTGCTGATCGCGGGGGTGCAGGAGGAGAGCGCGCGTCAGGCGCAGCTCACTTTCGCCATGGCCCGGCACGCGCTCGTCGATCTCTCGCAGATCATGTCGCAGCCGCCGGTGAAAGACGCGCCCGATCGCCTGCCGCCGGAACGCTTTCGCGCCATTTACGATCAGCTCTGCGTGGCGGGCGTGCGCGTGTGCCGCGACGACCAAAGCTGCGGCCGCCTCAACGAATTGCGCGCTCTCTATGAAGGCTATGCCGAGGCGCTGAGCCGCTATCTCTCCATGCCGCTGCCGCCGTTTTTTCTTGAGCATCCGAAGAAGGACAACTGGCTTTCCGTGGCCCGCGTGCGGGCGGCAGCCGAAGCGGAAAACCGCTCGCCCGTAGGCCGCGACGGCGACGAGCACATGTTCTGAAGGCAGCTAAGAAACGGTTAGCTAAAGGCCGGGCAGCTAAGAAACGGTTAGCTAAAAGCCGGATAGCTAAAGTGCGGTCAGCGCCTGGCTGGTTGGCGGGGCTTGTTGTCGCGATGGTCTAATAGCGGTGGTGATGCTGAGCGTTTCTTTATGGCGAAATCTGATTTTGGTGGGCGCGTTGTGTGCGTCGACGGTTCTGGTTTCGGCGCAGACCCCGGCCCCTGACGCATCCGCTGCGCAGCAGGCGCTGGCGCTGGAGCAGCAGGGGCAATGGAAGGAAGCGGCCGCCGCCTGGCGGCAGGCGCTCGAGCAGAATCCGCGCGACGCGGCAGCCAATGGGCATCTGGGCATCGTGCTGGCGCATGAGGGCGATTATCCTGGCGCGGCAGACGCTTACCGGCGGGCGCTCGCGCTCGATCCGCGCATGACCGGCCTGCAACTGAACCTGGGGCTCGCGCTCTTCAAGCAGGGCAAGCTCAAAGAGGCGGTCGTACCGTTGAAATCCGCTGTGGCCGCGGCTCCTGGCGATGCGCAGCCGCGTATTCTGCTGGCCATGAGCTACTTTGGCTCGGCGCAATACGCTGCGGCCATTCCGTATCTGCAATATGCGGTGCAGCAGTCGCCGCAGAATGAGGAGTTGCGCGGCGTGTTGGCGCAAGCCTGCCTTTATGCGAAGCAATTTACCTGCACGCTGGAGCAGTACAAGCAGATTGTGACGGTGAACCCCGATTCCGCGCAGGCGCACATGCTGGCTGGCGAGGCGCAGGACGGACTGCATCACCCGGCCGAGGCCATCGCGGAGTTCCAGGCAGCCGAAAAAGTGGCGCCCCACGAGCCCAATGTCCACTTCGGCCTTGGCTACCTCTTGTGGACGCAGCACCAATATCAGGACGCGGCGCACGAGTTCCAGGCAGAATTGGCCAGCGATCCGAATCACGCGCAGGCGCTCGCGTATCTGGGCGACACCGAGATCAAGCTGGAGCAGCCGGCGCAGGCGCAAGCCACCCTTGAAAAGGCGGTGAGCGTGCCGGGTGCGACGCGGCTGGCCTGGCTAGACCTGGGCATTCTGCTGGCGGACCAGCACAGGAATCATGAGGCCGCTGCCGACTTCGAGCGTGCTATCCACATGGATCCCAACCAGGTGGAAGGGCACTATCGGCTGGCGCGACTCTATAAGGCCGAAGGCAAGATGGCTGAGGCGCAGGTTGAATTTGCGAAGGCCAGCGCCCTGCACCAAAAGCAGGATGAAAGCCTGGTGCGGCAACTCACGCCTCCGCCGCAGCGGTAAAGGGGCTGGCTAAATAGCGGTCAGCTAAAGTCCGGTCAGCGATGAAGCTGTCAGCCAGGTGCCCGCGCCAATTTGTGATCTGGCTCACAGCCAACCCCTTTTCTCTCTCGCTACAGTTCGAGGTAGTTTCCGGACGGCGAGCAACCCCATTTTTCAGTAGCCCGCGTCCGGGGGAGAGTCTCCATCAGACATACGACGAGGCTGCGGATTGGGTGCGTGAGCGTGGCGCTCGGGCTTCTGGGCGCAACCGCGCAGCAGACGACGCGCGTCCCGATGACGCCCGCCGTGGCTGCGTTTTCTCGCTTCCTGGCAGCAAACCACGACGCGCTGGCCGCAGACGTTCCGCAAACCACCGGCATCACCGTCGACTATCCCCGCGAAGGCTCGTTGTTTCCTGTCGACATGATCCCGCCGCTCTTTCAGTGGCGCGATGCGGGCGCGGACGCGCACCTCTGGCGCGTGGAAGTGCAGTTTGCCGAGCACGGCCCGAAGATCCGCGAGTGGTCCGATGGCGCGAAGATGCAGATCGGCCCTGTTGACGACAGTCTGACCGGCTTCGTCCCGCCGACGCTCAACCCGGAGCAGGCCGCCGCTCATACCTGGCGTCCCGACGCGAAGACGTGGGAGCAGATCAAAAGGCATTCGCAGCAGAACCCTGCGGTGATTCACTTCATCGGCTATCGCAGCAAAGACGATAAACAGCCGGTTTCGGCCGGACAAGTGACCATCGCAACCTCGTCCGATCCCGTCGATGCGCCCATTATGTATCGCGACGTTCCGCTGATTCCGCCGCCGCCGGAAAGCGAGGAGCGCGGCGTGATTAAGCCGCTGCCCGACTCCGTGCTGCCCAAGATCAAGTGGCAACTGCGCTGGGTGAACGATACGCAAAGCAAAGTGGTGATGACCGGCCTGCCCACCTGCGCGAACTGCCATTCGCCCTCGCGCGATGGCAGCACGCTCGGCATTGATGTGGACGGCCCGCAAAACGACAAAGGCCTGTACGCGCTCATTCCCATCAAGCCCATCAGCACCATGAGCAACGATTACGTGATCCACTGGAGCGCCTACAGCGACGAGCACGCGCAGAAGCGCTTTGGGTTCATGTCGCAAGTTTCGCCCGACGGAAAATATGTGGTGACGGGAATCGACGTGCCCCATGCGAACGGGCGGCGCGTGGTCGATCGGCTCTACAACGGCTTCTATCGCAACTACGGATTTGGCCAGGTCTTCTTTCCCACGCGCGGCGTGCTGGGCTGGTATAGCCGCGAGAGCGGCAAGCTCATGCCGCTGCCGGGCGCGGACAATCCAAACTTTGTGCAGACCAGCGCCTTCTGGAGCCCCGACGGAAAGTATTTGGTTTTTTCACGCGCGGCGGCGAAGGATCCCTATACGCCCGGGCAGATCCAGGCCACCTACGCCAACGATCCCAACGAGACGCAGATTCAATACGACCTCTATCGCATTCCGTTCAACGACGGCAAGGGCGGCACGCCGGAACGCATTGTGGGTGCTTCCGAAAACGGGATGAGCAACAACTTTCCCAAAGTCTCGCCCGACGGCAAGTGGATCGTTTTTGTCGAGTGCAAAAATGGCCTGCTGATGCGGCCAGACAGCAAGCTCTACATTGTGCCTTTTGCGGGAGGCACGGCGCGGCCGCTGGCCTCGAACCTGGCTGTGATGAATTCATGGCACACGTTTTCGCCGAACGGGCACTGGCTGGCGTTCTCATCGAAGACGCCCTCGCTCTACACCGAGCTGTATCTGACCCACATCGACGCGGACGGCAACGCCAGCCCCGCGATCCTGGTGGAGAATGCGACTGCGTCGAACCGGGCCGTCAACATTCCGGAATTCGTCAACGTGCGCCCAGGCGGCTTCGAGCGCATCGACCACCCCGCGACGGATTTTTATCAGATGTTCGACACGGCCGTGCAGCTTTCTGACAAGCATCAGTACGACGCCGCGATTCCGGCGTGGCAAAAAGCTGTTTCGATGGATCCCGACGATCCGCGCGCCCATAACAATCTGGGGATCGCGCTGGCTGGATCCGGCAAAGTGACGGACGCCGTCGCGGAGTACCGTAAATCGCTCGCGCTCAATGCCAACAGTTCGCAGACAGAAAATAATTTGGGCAGCGCGCTGGCGCAGCAGGGCCAGCTGGACGAGGCGCGCCGGCATTTTGAGAACGCGCTGCATATCAATCCCGACAACGCTTCGGCGGAAGTGAACCTGGGCAACGCACTCTCTTCGGCAGGCGGCCACTCCGATGAAGCGATTGCGCTGCTCAGGAACGGCGTCGAGAAACAGCCGAATTCTCCCGACGGTCAGAACGGTCTGGGCATCGCCTTGGCGCACGCCGGCAATCTGGAAGAGGCGACAACGCATCTGCAGAAGGCGGTCGACCTCGCGCCGCAGGATGCGGGCTATCGCTACAACCTTGGCCGGGTGCTGGCTGCGCGCAGCCTCTTCAGCGATGCCCTGCCGCAGTTCTCTGAGGCGGCGCGCCTCACCAACCTGCAGGATCCCACAATTCTGCAGATGCTGGCCGCCATGCAGTCGGAGACGGGCCGCTATGCCGACGCGGCCGCAACCGCCCAGACCGCGCTGAACGTAGCACGCCAGCAGCAGAACCAGGCCCTGGCCGCGTCGCTCGAAGCGAATCTGGCGCGTTACCAGGCGCAGGCCGCCAGCGGCGGAACTCAATAACCAGAGGAAGGCCGAGCCGATGCCCACCCATCCCAACGAGATGAGCACCGCGCACGAAGGTGTACACCACGGTCACATGCAAATTCCACCTTTCGGTGGAGGCGATGCAGCGGGCGCGGGGCTAAGCTCACCTGTTCCCCAGAGAAGTGGAGCCCAGGTGGGCTGTGGTTGGAAAGACCAGTTTGCGGATGCGCCGGACGTTCTGAAAAAGACGCCTGACCAGAAGACGATTGTCTGGGCGGGCGGCGTCGCCATCGGCGGCGATGCATTTGTCACCATGGCTGGACCTTGTTCGGTGGAAACCGAACGCCAGCTCATGGAGACCGCGGAGCGCGTGGCTGCGGGTGGTGCACGCGTACTGCGTGGTGGCGCGTTTAAGCCGCGGAGCTCGCCCTATGCGTTTCAGGGGCTCGGCCTCGAAGGCCTGAAGCTGTTGGCCGCCGCGCGCGCAGCGACTGGCCTCGCGATTGTCACTGAAGTGATGACGGCAGCCGACGCACCACTGGTGGCTGAATACGCTGACATTTTGCAGATCGGCTCGCGGAGCATGGAGAACTACGCCCTGCTGGAAGCGGCGGCGCACACCGGGCGACCCATTCTGCTCAAGCGCGGCATGGTGGCGACGGTGGCCGATTTGCTGGCCTCGGCGCAGTGCGTGGTGAGCCACGGCAACCCCAACGTCATTTTGTGCGAGCGCGGCATTCGCACCTTTGAAACCTCGACACGCAACACCTTCGATGTGGGCGCGATCGTGGTGCTCAAGGAAGTTTCGCATCTGCCCGTGATCGCCGATCCGAGCCATGCAGCCGGGCGGCGCAGCCTGGTTCCAGCGCTGGCGCGCAGTGCGGTGGGAGCGGGCTCCGATGGACTGATCGTCGAAGTGCATCCGCATCCGGAAAAAGCGTGGAGCGATGGCGAGCAGTCGCTGACCTTTGCGGAGTTCGACGCCATGATGGCCGATCTCGCTCCGTGGCTCGAGTTGTGGACCCAGCGCAGCGGCGCGCTTGAGCCGATTGCATGAGGCGCCGCACCCCAATTTTGCTGCTGGGCTCTGCACTCTTGCTGGCAAGCGGGATCGCCGCACAACAGGCCAACAATCCCATCACCGTGATCGTCACCGCTGCGCCGGTTTATGATTCGCTGGCCGCATTGCAGGGGGGCGAACGCTTTCCGCAGGGCGCGCAACTGATGGTGGTGCGCTCAGGGCAACTCACGCCGTTCGTGCCGGACTTCGCAGCGAGCGCCGATGCCAGTCTTTCGTTCGACGCTGCCACCGTGTTGTTTGCAGGAAAAAAGAACTCGGGAGACCCATGGCAAATCTGGAGTGTTCCCGTGCAGGGTGGAACGCCGCAGCGTGTGGTGACGTCGCCCGCAGACGCGATTCGCCCCCTTTGGATGCCGGGCGGGCGCCTGGTCTACGCGCAACGGGAGCCGGCCGGATTCACGCTGGAGACGGCCGCACTGGACGGATCGGCTGGGAGGCAGCTGAGCTACCTTCCCGGCAATTTCATCCCCGACGATGTGTTGCGAGACGGGCGCGTTTTGTTTGAGTCGGGATTTCCCCTGGGCGCGGGCGCGACGCCAGAAATGTTCCTGGTCTATGCGGATGGCAGCGGCGTGGAAAGCGTGCGCTGCGATCATCCATCCAGCGCGGCACAGGGGCGGCAACATGGCCGCCAGCTTCTTTCCGGCGACATTGTCTTCACTCACGGACAGCGGCTCTCGCGCTTCACCTCGGCATTAGCAGGAGAGGCTCCCATCACGACGCCAGCGGGCACGCTGGCCGGCGACGTTGCTGAAATGCCCGATGGCCGCTGGGTCCTCGCGCTCAGAAGGCCGGGCGCAAAGCATTTCGCGCTCGAAGCGTGGCGCCCGGGCACAGCCGGAACCGCGACACTCGCGAAGGATACAAACCTCGATATGGTTGAGCCTGTCGCTGTCGCTCCGCATGCCACGCCGAATCGCCATCCCTCCGGCCTGCATGACTGGAAGACCGGCAATCTGCTGGCATTGAACGCGCGCCTCACCCGCAGCGGCCCGTTGAGCGCAACGCCGACAACGGTGCGCGTGGAAACGCTCGGCGCAGATGGTCAAGTCGTGTCTCTGGGCACCGCGCCGGTGGAGAGCGACGGCTCCTTCTTTGTGCAGGTCACCGGGAATCGTCCCATTCGCTTCATCCTGCTCGACGCTGCCGGCAAAACTATTCGCGCGGAGCAGGGATGGTTCTGGATGAGCGCTGGCGAACAGCGCATCTGCGTCGGCTGCCACACCGGGCCGGAGCGAGCCCCGGACAATCGCGTGCCCCAGATCCTGTTGCGGACGACAACGCCCGCGGACATGACAGGTGCGGCTGCTTCCGCGATCGGCGGAGGCCACTGATATGAAACTTAACGTCAAACTGCCCCTGTTGCTCATTCTCGCCGTGGCCTCTGCGGCGATGGGGCAGTCCGTGCCGCGTGCGTCGCAAACTCCGCAGGCGAAATCTCTCATCCGCTTTGAAGACGCGTCGGCGAGAGCCGGCATTGACTTCACCCACAGCTTTGGCTCGGCGAAACTTGGATCGCTGCTTGAGGGAACAGGCTCGGGCTGCGTCTGGTTCGACTACAACAATGACGGCCTGCCCGACCTCTACGTGCTCAGCGGACGCCCGCTCGACGACTCGATGCACCCCTTTCCGCTCAAGGACAAGCCCATTCCGACGCCCCACAACCACCTCTATCGCAACAACGGTGACGGGACGTTTACCGATGTGACGGACAAGGCCGGGCTTAATCCGGATATGTACAGCGTTGCCGTGACGGCAGGCGACTACGACAACGACGGCTTCGAAGACCTGTTGGTCACCGGCTACGGCAAGGTCGTTCTCTACCACAACAACGGCGACGGAACCTTTACGGATGTGACCGCGAAGGCCGGCATCAAAGTCGACGGATGGGCGATCAGTTCCACCTGGCTCGATTACGACCGCGACGGATGCCTCGATCTGTTTGTGGGCCGCTATGTGAAGTTCGATCCGAAGTATCGTAATTTCTATGCGGCGGATAACTACCCGGGGCCGCTGGACTATGCCGGCGAAACCAACTTGTTATTCCACAATAACTGCGACGGAACGTTTACCGATGTCACCGATAAGTCGGGAATCGGCGCATATATCGGCCGCACCATGGGCGTGACCTCTGCGGATTACGACGGCGATGGATGGCCGGACATTTATGTGGCCAACGACCGCACGGAAAATTTCCTCTTCCACAATAAGCACGACGGCACCTTTGAAGAAGTCGCGAACGATGCGGGCGTGGCCTATGGGCAGGAGGGCGAGGCCACATCCTCCATGGGGCCGGTTTTCGCCGACATTACCGGCAGCGGCCTGCCCGACCTGTGGGTGAGCGACGCGCACTACAACCGGCTGATGAAGAACACCGGCAAAGGCAGCTTCGACGACATCGGCATCCTCTCCGGCCTGTCGCAGGCCAACGCGCAATACGTGAGCTGGGGAACGGGCGTCTACGACTTCGATAACGACGGTCTGCTGGACATTGCGGTGTTCCACGGCGGCCTGATCCAGATGATCACCGAGGAGCACTCCGTATTTCGCGGCCTCGGCGAAGGCAAATTCGAGGACGTCTCCCGCACCGCTGGTTCTGCCATCAGCACCAAGACCGTTGCGCGCGGAGCGTGTTTTGCGGATTACGACAACGATGGCAAGGTGGACGCGTTCGTGGTGAACCTTGGCGGAAAGGGCACGCTGCTGCATAACGTTTCAACGGGAACCGGCCACTGGCTCGAGATCAAGCTCCAGGGAGACAAACGCGGAAAGGAAACCACGGGGAGCAATCGCGACGGCATCGGCGCGCGGGTGGAAGTGTGGACCGCAGGCAAGAAACAGATCGCTGAGCGCGTGGCCGGATCAGGCTACCTTTCGCAGAACGACGCGCGCCTGCACTTTGGTCTGGGCGCAGCGGCGATGGTCGACAAAATCGTCGTTCACTGGCCGAGCGGCCGCGAGCAAACACTCGAGAACCAAAGTGTAGACCGGGTATTGACCATCGAGGAGCCGAAGTGAAACAGCGCTTCGCACTGGCGGCACTCTGCGCCGCGGCCATCAGCGTCGCGGGCCTTTGGCAGCCGCGCGTGACGGCCGTCGCCGCGCAGCAGAACGACCAATACGCATCGCCGCTGGAACTGTTGCTGTCGCCCGACGGCGTGCGGCTTTACGTCCTTTGTCAAGGCGCCGACGAAGTGCGCGTGCTGGATGCAATCACCGGACGTGAGCTACAGGCGATTCCTGTGGGGCACATTCCGCGCGGATTTTCGCTGTCGCCGGATGGCAGCCGCCTCTTCGTTACAAATTCCTGGGACGATACTGTCACCGTCATCGATACAAAAGCGAACGCAGTGACAGCAACGTGGAAGGCAGGCTTTGAGCCCTCCGGCGTGATCGAAGATCGCGCGGGGAAGATGCTCTTCGTCGCCGATCGCATCGGCAACGACATAACCGTGCTGGATGCGGCGACCGGCGAGGGGAAAGACACGCTGGAAGCCGGACGCGGCGCGAGCTACCTGGCTCTCTCGCCGGACGGCAGCCGCCTCTTCGCCACCCACGTTTATCCCAACCCGGTGCCGCACCGCACGCCGCCGCAGTCGGAGATCACCATCATCGATCCGGCGCGCGCGCGCGTGATCGACCGCATAAAGCTCCCGGCCATTGCCGGAGTTTTTCATATTGCCCTCTCGCGCGATGGGCGCCTGGGCGTGGCCGCGGAGCTGCATCCGAAAAACCTGGTCCCGCTGGCGCACGTTGAGCACGGCTGGGCTTTCGTCGATACGCTCACGGTGTTTGGCCCCGCTGTGGGACGCACCGTCGAGGTTCCGCTGGATGAGCTGGACCATTACTACGCGATGCCATTCGGCGTCGCCATCGCGCCGGACAGCTCACGAATCTACGTCACCAACGGCGGTTCCGCCTGCGTGACAGTGATCGACACGCAACGCATGCTCGCATACATTCGCGCGCATCCGCAGCCGTTTGAGGAAGACCTCTCGGCGAGCAGCCATTACGTGATCGCCCACATTGACGTCGGCAAAAATCCGCGCGGCCTGGTCCTGAGTCGTGACGGCGCGCGGCTCTTCGTGGCGAATCGCCTCGACGACACCATCAGCGTGATCGATACCCATACAAATCATGTGGTCGAGACCCTGCGCCTCCGCGGGCCGGAGAAAGTTTCGGCGCTGCGGCGTGGCGAGCAAACTTTCTACACAGCGGAATGGGCATTTCAAGGGCAATTCGGCTGCTCCAATTGCCACATCGATTCCACTTTCGACGGCATGCAGTGGGATTTGGAACCTGACGGATTCGGCAAGGATATCGTCGACAACCGGCTGATCGAAGACCTGCGTGGCACCGAGCCTTTTAAATGGAACGGCGGCAATCCGACGCTGGCCGTCGAGTGCGGTCCGCGTACGGAAAAATACTTTTTCCGCTCGCAAACGTTTAACGATCTGATTCTGGCGGATTTGGTGACGTACATTCGCAGCCTGCCCTCGCGGCCCAACCGCTTTCGCTCCGCAAATGGCGAGCTGACGCCGCCACAGGAGCGCGGACGCGTGCTCTTCAACCGCACCGTCGACAAACTGGGCCAGCCCATTCCGCAGATTAACCAGTGTGCGTATTGTCACAGCGGCCCGAAGGGAACCAGTCAAAAATCATTTGACGTAGGCACGGGCAAGCCGACCGATAACAGCGGCAAGCTCGACACGCCGCAGCTGATGAATATTGCTCTGACCGCGCCGTACCTGCACGATGGATCGGCAAAGTCGCTCGAAGAGATTTGGACGATCTATAACCCGCATGACCAGCACGGCCGGACCAACGACTTAACCAAGGACGAGTTGAACGACCTGATCGAGTATCTGAGGACGCGATGAAGCAGGCATGGTTGATCGGAGTGTTGATCGCAGCGGCGGCATCGCTGCCGGGACAAACGCCTGCGCGGCCGGTCAAGTCCGTTCACGCTACGGTTGCCACGCAGAGCGTTCCCGCCATGCCGCGCTTCCGCTTCGAAAATTACACCACAGCGAATGGCTTGCCCGACGATCACGTGTTCTCGGTTCTGGTGGACGGCGACCGCGTGTGGGCAGGCACCAACAACGGTCTGGCGGCCCTGGAAAATGGTAAGTGGAAGACGTATACGACTGCGGACGGCCTGGCGCATCGTGCGGTCACCTCGCTGGCGCTGGATAAGCGCAACGGCGATGTGTGGGCCGGGACGATGGGCGGCCTGAGCCGCATCTCCGCAGGGCGCATCGACAGCTACACGCAGCTCAACTCCGGGCTAAGCAACGACGTGGTCTATGGCGTTTCCGTCGAAGGCGAGAACGTTTGGGTAGCGACCGCGGCGGGGGCATGCCGCCTGAACACGCGCACCGGCGAGTGGTCGCTCTACAACGAACGCAACACGCCGATGATCGAGATTTGGGCGTACGGCGTTTCCGCGGCCGCGGACAAAGTGTACTTCGCTATTTGGGGCAGCGGTCTGCTCGAGCTGAATCAGAAGACAGGCACATGGAATAAGTACGACGATCCAGACGGAGAAAACGAGATTGTCCTGCTCAAGGATCAGGGACTCATCCACGAGATTGTCACTTCAGTCAGTTACGTAGACGGCGTTGTGTGGGCGGCCACTTACTTCGGAGACAGTCACTACGACGGCCGCAGCTGGCATAACTTCCTGACCAAAGACAGCGGATTGCCGAGTGACTTTACCAACACGATCAAAGGCGTTGACCGCAACCGCGCGTGGTTTGGGACCGACAAGGGCCTGGCCTACTACGACGGCACAAACTGGGCTGTCTACCGGCCCTCACTGGATACTGGCAAGCCGGAAATGACGGTGCGCGATGCGGCTGGGCACGTGACAGAAATTCATGTCACCACCGCACCCGCGCATAACTACATTTTAGGAATTGATTTTCAGGGATCCGATATTTGGGTCGCTACCGCCAAAGGTTTAAGTCACGGAATTGATCAACATTAAGGAGTTTTTCCATGAATGCAGTTGCATCGTTACTCGCAGACCTCGCGCATGCTCCCATTGAGAAGCGCGCCATCACCAACCACGACGTTCTGAACGAGGCGTTTGCCTATGCGAAGCCCAGTTCTTTCTCGCGCGGCATGCGGATCGACCTCAACGGTCTCACCATTCTGCTGATTTCGGGCACCGCCAGCATCGATGAGAACGGCGTCAGCGTCCACATCGGCGATTTTCCCGCACAATTGCGGAAGACGCTCGATAACATCACCGGCCTGCTGGCCAGCGAAGGCTGCACCTGGCATGACATTGTGCGCACCAGCTGCTATCTGCGGGATATTGACCGCGACTATGACGTGTTCAACAAAGGGCGCACGGCGTTCTTTCAGGAGCAGGGTCTCGATCCGCTGCCTGCCTCGACCGGCATCCAGGCAAAGCTCTGCCGTCCGGAACTGCTGGTAGAGATTGAAGCCATCGCGATGTTCCGCACGCCGAAGCAAGAGGAGTAGCGATGCGAACCGGGTGGATCGGGTCAGCGGCCGCAGTGTTGCTTGCCGTCGCCGCGTCGTGCGGAGCGCAGGGACCTGGTTCGCCAGTTCCAGGCCCGGGCTGCGCATGCGGAGCGCATCCGCCCGGGGTGCCACCGGACTGGGTGGCCGAGCCCTACGCCGGGGTGCCGCAGGATCTGCGGCCCTACGCAAAGTTCGCCGCCCCCTACGACACCAACTACACCCACCCCAACATCTATTCCGGTGCGGCGCGCGACACGCCCGATCCGAAAAACCTGACCGAAATCCGCATCGGATTCCTGGGGCCGATTGAGAAACAGGCGGACCAGGTGTATGGATTGCGCATGCTGCACGGCGCGCAGCTGGCCATCGATGAGGCGAACGCGCGCGGCGGCTACGGCGGCAAACCGTTTCGCCTGATGGTGCATGACGACTACAACAACTGGCAGCTGCGTTCGGAGTACGGTCCGGAGAGGCCCACCGACTCGGCCATCTGGGGCTCGCCGTCCGATGAAGCCGTCAAGATGATTTATGACGAGAACGACTGGGCGATCTTCGGCAGCATCAACTCGGAGACGACGCATATCATCCTGCGCGTCGCGCTGCGGGCGGAGATCCCCATCGTTAACTCGGCGTCAACCGATCCGACCATTCCCGAAACCTATATTCCCTGGTATTTCACCGATATTCAGGACGACCGAGTGCAGAGCTACACGCTCGCGCGGCACATTTTTACCGACCTGCGGATGAAGCGCGTGGCTCTGCTGCGCGTAAATAATCGCTACGGGCGCCTGGGCGTCATCAAGTTTCGCGACGCGGCGCGGCGTCTGGGGCATCCGCTGGTGATCGAGCAGAAATTCATGCCGGGCGATACGGATTTCCGGCGTGCCCTGGGCGTAATTCGCGACTCACGCGCGGACGCCATCGTGCTTTGGACCGATGAACCGGAGGCAGCGGAGATCCTGAAGCAGATGCGCGAGCTGGGTATGAAACAGCCCGTCTTCGGCAGCTACCGCACGTTGGGCGACGATCTGCTGACGGCGGCCGGCCCGGCAGCGGAGGGTTTTGAGGCGGTGTTCCCTTACGATCCGGCGCGCAGCGATCCGCAATGGACGAGCTTTGGTCAGCGGTACGAGGCGCAGTTCCACGAGAAGCCGGAGCAGTTTGCGGCGCTGGCTTACGACGCGATGAATGTGCTGCTCGAGTCGATTTGCCGTGCGGGACTGAATCGCGCACGCATCCAGGACGCGCTCGACCAGGTGCGAGCGTATGACGGTGTCACCGGGCCCATGACGTTCGATCCGCTCAATAAAAATGTGCGCCCCATGTATCTGGGCACCGTGCACAACGGCAGGATCACGTACCGCCTGGCTCCGATGACGATGCCCGCACAGAAAAATGCTGCGGCCACGCCGCAAGATGGCAGCGGGAGTGTCAGCAGGATCGACGTTCCGTCGCAGCCCTACGCCCGCGTCGGTGAAGATGGAGTGGCTTACGCAGGACCGCATCAGGCCGATCTGCTACAGGGACGCGTGAAAATCGTCCTCTTCGGGCCGCATGCAGATGTTGTCGCCGCCAGCGCAGAGCTGTGCGCAGCGCTCGGCGCAACACACTGGGGATTGATTACCGTCAACAGCGATCAGAGCTGGGGCGTGGCGTCGACGCAAATGGTCTCCGCGCTCGAGGACCAGCATGCGCTGGCGGTGATCGCGCTCGATCGCGACTCCTCGCATCTGGCGGAACAACTAGCGCTCAAGACTTTCGTCCCGGTGGTTGCCCTCGCCAACGATCGCGCGCTCACCTCGACGAATGTTCCGTGGATCTTTCGCCTGCCTGCGGATGTAAACGCGGCTGAAGCGGTTCGGCTGTTGGTCGCCGCGGCGCAGACCAGCGGAAACAATCCTGAAAAATTGCGGGATGTTCTCGCATCGGGAACGATGCTGGCGGGCGTACGCTTCCTGCCGACGGGTGAGCCAGCACAGTAGCGGGTCTCTTATTTTCTGTTACGCGGTAGCGAGGCGGGCAGCGGCTGCGGCTGGAACGTGCTTCGTCTTCGGCCGTTCCGCGCCCAGCGTCACCAGTCTCCACGCGGAGCGGTCGCGCAGCAGGCGCGACACCAGCGCGGTGTGCATGGCGTGTCCCGCGCGCTCGGCGACTACATGGCCCAGGATGTGGTGTCCGGCCAGAGCCAGATCGCCAATCAGGTCGAGCACCTTGTGGCGGACGAACTCGTCGGTGAAGCGCAGCGGACCGTTTTGGACGCCGTCGCGGGTGAGCACAATCACGCTCGTCTCCGATGCCCCGCGAATCAACCCCATGTCCCGCAGTTTCTGCTCGTCTTCGCGAAAGCCGAAGGTGCGCGCCGGAGCAATCTCCGATTCATACGCGCTGGTCGCCAGATCCACGCCGTATCCCTGGCGTCCGATGGGGGCAGGGAAGTCGATACGGTAAGAAACCGAATAACCGTCGCCGGGGTACACACCGATAAACTTGTCGCCCTCGCGGACTTCGACGCTTTTCAGGATGCGCAGATATTCGCGGCGGCGGCGCTGGGTTTTCAGGCCCACCTGGCGGAATGCTTCAATATAGGGAAGAGCGCTGCCGTCGAGGATGGGAATTTCAAGGTTGTCGACTTCGACGATCACGTTGTCCACGCCCATGCCCAGCAGCGCAGACAGCAAATGTTCGGTTGTGGAAATGAGCACGCCCTGGCGCATCAGGCTGGTGGCGTAGCTGACCTTGGCGACATTGCGGCCGATGGCGGCAATTTCAAACCCGTCAAGATCGGTGCGCCGGAAGACCACCCCACAGCCGGCAGGCGCGGGCAGCAGCTTCATCCGGACCGGCGCTCCGCTGTGGAGGCCGACGCCGGAAAACTCGATCGGAGAGGAAATGGTATTTTCCAGGTGCGATGATTCTGCCAAACGCTTTCCTCGTCAGAAGTCATAGACTAACCCGTAGAGAGCAAAGTTGCAGTGTTGTAATTCAGCCACACTCGGCCTTACGGAAGTCACAGTACCAAGGAAGATTACCCCAATGGTAAGAGTAACAAAATCTGCACCTTACGTTGATCAGACGATGCTGAAAGCGATAGCAGCTCTGGAACCAGTGTTGCTGGACTGGATGCGCACCGTCGTCGAAATCGAGTCGCCCAGTGACGACAAAGCCGCCGTCGACCGCTGCTGCGAAGCCGTGGCCGCGCTGGCCGCCGGTGTGGGTGGCAATTTGAAGCGGCACAAGCAGCGCCGATACGGCGATTTCCTGGAATTGCGCTTCGCCCCCGCAGACCGCGCCGCGCAGAAAGCCCAACCTGTCATGCTCCTCGGCCACCTTGACACCGTCTGGCCGCTCGGAACCCTGGCCAAGCATGCCCTTTCGCATCGCCGATGGCCGCATCTGGGGGCCAGGCACGCTCGACATGAAGGCGGGGGTGGTGATGGGCCTCGTGGCCATCCGCGCTCTGCGCGAGGCAGATGCACTCAACCGGCCGGTCATTTTCCTGCTCAGCAGCGATGAAGAGGTAGGGAGCACGGTTTCGCGGCCCATGATTGAAAAACTGGCGCCGGAGTGTGCGTCAGTCTACGTGCTGGAGCCGGCGCAGGGTCTCAGCGGCGCTTACAAGACTGCCCGCAAAGGAGTAGGCGACTATACGCTGCGGGTGCGCGGCGTGGCCTCGCATGCCGGGGTCGACTTCGAGCGCGGCCACAGTGCCATTCACGAACTGGCGTGGCAACTGGAAAAAGTGCGCGGCTTTACGGAACTGGACCGCGGGCTCACCGTAAATGCCGGAGTGATTCGCGGAGGCACGCGCACTAACGTGGTCGCAGCCGAGGCCGAGGCAGAAGTAGACGTGCGCATTGCGCGGGCCGCGGACGCCGCCCGCATCGACCGCAAGTTTCGGGCGCTGCGCGTTCGAGACCGCGGCTGCGTCCTCACGGTAGAGGGCGGTTTGAATCGACCGCCCATGGAACGCAGCCGCGCCACGGTCGCTCTCTTCCGGCGCGCCGCGACTTTGGCGGCTGCAATGGGGTTTACCCTGGCAGAAGCGGCGACCGGCGGCGGTTCGGACGGAAACTTTACTGCCGCGCTGGGCGTCCCAACACTCGACGGCATGGGTGCAGTCGGTGAAGGCGCGCATGCATCTCATGAATCGGTTCTTCTTCGGGACCTGGTGCCCAGAACCGCGTTGCTGGCCGAGATGTTACGGACCCCGTAACGAAAGGACGACCGAATGCTGAAGCTGATGGAATACGGCCTGCTCGCGGTGACGCTGCTGATTGTGCTGGGCCTGGTGCTGCAGGGCCCGCCGGAAGCGCCGCCCGTCGAAGAACATCCCCTCGGCGCGCAGGATCCGGTCGACGAGGCACATCCGAAGGCCAGCTAAGGCTCGCGGGTCACGAAAGTGTCGGCTCTCGCTCGGTCGATCATGCCGGAGACACGAGCCAGCGGCAATCCCACCACATTGAAATAGCAGCCGCGGATGCGCGGCACCCAGCGGGCAAAACGTCCCTGAATCCCATACGCACCCGCTTTGCCGTGCGGCTCGCCGGTGGCGACGTAGGTGGCGATGTCCTTGTCGGAGAGGTTTAGCACCGTCACGTCGGTCACTTCCGCGGCGGTTTCGGTGGCGCCGTTCGCGACGAGCGCAACCCCAGTGATGACCTGGTGCGTGGCGCCGGAGAGCAGGCGCAGCATGCGCGCGGCATCGGCATCGTCTTCCGGCTTCAGCAAGATTTCGCCGTTGGGCGCGACCACGGTGGTGTCCGCGCCTAGGATCAGGGGCGGCTCGGCCTGCGTGCGGCACAAAGCTGCAAACTCCGGCGACGCGGCGACGGCTTCGGCCTTCTCGCGTGCCAGGCGCAGAACATAGGCGATCGGCTCTTCGCCGGGATGCAAATCTTCGCAGATTTCCGCGGGCAGGATTTGAAATTCATACCCAGCCTGCGCCAGCAGATCGCGGCGTCGCGGCGAGGCGGAGGCGAGAACGAGCATAGGGGAATTATGGCAGAGGGATTGCGCCGCCGACTGTTGTTAGCGCCGCGGCGCGTTTTCGATTACGAGTGTTCCGGGCTGGAGCCGGGTTCGGGGAAGTCGGAGTCGTTATCCTTAATCTCTTCGTTCGTTTCGCGATGCGAGAGCTGGCCGGCGAGCGCATCTTCGTTTTGCTGCGAAGGTAGGCGGTGCACGTCCTCCGGCGAAGTATCTTCCAGACTGCCTTTTTGCAAATCCGCATCCGGCGGCGTCGGCTTTTTGTTTTCCATGCTTCCTCCTGAATGGTGTGTCTGCGAAGTGGATGCTCCGGAGGTCGGCTTGCGATGCTTGCGCGTGAGCGGTTCTGCACACACCGTATTCATGCCGACCTGTTATTTTGGACGCCATGGACTCCCCCGTCAATCCGCGCACGCTGCTCGAGGTTGCGCTGCGTGAAGCGCGCACCGGGCTCGCGGAGGGCGGCATTCCCATCGGCGCAGCGATTTTTACGCGCGAGGGACAGCTCGTCGGCGCGGGACACAACCGCCGCGTGCAGCATGGCGATCCTTCCGCGCATGGCGAAACCGATGCGTTCCGCAATGCGGGACGGCAACGCTCCTGGCGGGACCTGATCATGGTGACCACGCTCGCGCCCTGCTGGTATTGCAGCGGGTTGATCCGGCAATTCGGTTTCCGCACGGTCATCGTCGGCGAGAGCCAGACGTTTCAGGGCGGGATCGAATCGCTGCGCTCGCTGGGCGTTGAGGTCATTGATCTTGCGTCGCAGGAATGTATCGAGTTGCTGCGCGGATTTATTCAGGCGCATCCGGAAGTGTGGAACGAAGATATAGGGGAGTAACAAAGCCCCGCGCACGACGCAGTGACGACTGTCACGGACAATCGTCCGTCTTGCTCAGCGCAATTAACTTTATGCGTGAGCGAACGCGGACGTTGAAGGTTCCGGCTCCTGGTTCACCACTTGGCCGATGATCATCAGTCAGGCGTCGCACAAGACGATCTCTATCCGCAGCCTCTGAACGCCTGTTCGCCGGCCGCGCGTAGAATGGGCCACCACAACCTGCGACTGCCCATCCGCAGCCGGGGAGTACAACATGCCGCTGTATGCAGAACGCCCGCCTCTGCCCTCCGATGACAAACGATGGAGAATTGTGAATGGCACCATGCGCAAGCATGGCTATTCGCGCAACGCGCTGATCGAGACGCTGCACACCGTGCAGTCTTCCTTCGGATTTCTCGATGTGCCGGCGATCAAGTTTGTCGCGAAGTCGCTGCGCGTGCCGCTCAGTCAGGCTTATGGCGTGGTGACGTTCTACCACTTCTTCAGCCTCAAGCCGCCGGGCCGGCACACCTGCACCATCTGCACGGGAACCGCCTGCTACATCAAGGGGTCGGACAAGCTGGTGGCCGAGACGCAAAAGCTGCTCCACATCAAGGCTGGGCAGACGACGCCGGACGGAGAAGTTTCGTTCACAACCGCGCGGTGTGTGGGCGCGTGCGGACGCGCGCCGGTGGCGCTGCTCGACGGCGAATTGTCCGGGCAAATGGAAGCGGCGGAGTTGAAAACGCAGCTGGAAAGGTGGACGACGCAATGAATCAGGAAGAGCTTCAGCAAATTGCCGCCGCCGCCCACGAAGAGCGCGAGAAATTCGATTACGAAGTGAACGTGTGCATGGGCACCGGGTGCCTGTCGCAGCACAGCGACCAGGTGAAGGCCGCCATTGAGAAAGAGGCGGAGGGCAGCGTCAAACGCTGCCATGTGCGCCGTACCGGCTGTATGGGATTGTGCGCCGCCGGGCCGCTGGTTTTAGTGGAACCCACCGAGACGCGCTACGGCCACGTGCATACCACGGACGCTCCGGCCATCATTGCATCACTCGGAGATACGGATGCGAAGCTCGATGCGCATCTGGACCCGCATCTGGGCGGCTATTTCAAAGGACAAAAGCACGTTGTGCTGGAAAATTCCGGCCACATCGATCCGGAAAAAATTGACGAATACATAGGCCGCGGTGGCTATGAAGCGCTGGTCAAGGCGCTCACCGACATGAACCCGTCTTCCGTGATCGAGCAGATCATGAAGAGCGGCCTGCGCGGGCGCGGCGGCGGCGGCTACCCCACCGGGCTGAAGTGGGACATGGTTTCCAAGGTCAAAGGCCCGCAGAAATATGTGATCTGCAACGGCGACGAGGGCGATCCGGGCGCGTTCATGGACCGCAGCGTGCTCGAGAGCGATCCGCAGCGCGTGATCGAAGGCATGGCGATTGCAGCGTATGCGATCGGCGCGACGAAAGGATATTTGTACGTCCGCGCGGAGTACCCGCTCGCGGTGCAGCGGCTGACGGTGGCTCTGCGCGAAGCGCGGCGTCGCGGCTTCCTCGGCAACGCGATCTGCGAGACGACGTTCAGTTTCGATATCGATATTCGTCTCGGCGCTGGCGCCTTCGTCTGCGGCGAAGAGACCGCATTGATCGCCTCGATTGAAGGCAAGCGCGGGACGCCGCGCCCACGGCCGCCATACCCAGCGGTTTCGGGATTGTGGGGCGCGCCCACGCTCATCAATAACGTAGAGACGTTTGCCAACGTTGCGCCGATTATCCGCAACGGCGGCGAATGGTTCTCCGCGATGGGCACGGACCGCAGCAAAGGCACGAAGGTCTTCGCGCTCACGGGAAAAATTCAACGCACAGGCCTGGTCGAAGTGCCGATGGGGATGACGCTGCGCCAGATCATCTTCGATATCGGCGGCGGCGTTCCCGACGGCAGAAAATTCAAGGCGGTCCAAACTGGCGGACCCTCCGGCGGCTGTTTGCCGGAAGAGCACCTTGATTTGTCCATCAGCTACGACGCTCTCATCAGCGCCGGGTCGATGATGGGTTCGGGCGGCATGATCGTGATGGACGATACGTCCTGCATGGTTTCGGTCGCCCGCTTCTTTATGGAATTCTGCATGACGGAATCGTGCGGCAAATGCGTACCCTGCCGTGCGGGCACGGTGCAGATGTACGAACTGCTCTCGAAGATCTGCCGGGGCGAAGCAACGCATCGCGACCTCGACCGCCTCACCGAGTTATGCGAAGTGGTCGGCGCCACCAGCCTGTGCGGCCTGGGCCAAACCGCTCCCAATCCGGTGCTGAGCACGCTGCGTTACTTCAAGCACGAATACCTGGCGCACATTGACGAGAAGCGCTGTCCAGCCGGCGTCTGCGAATTTGGTTCGATTGAAAAGCCGTTGACGGCGGAGGTGCATGCATGAGCCCGGAACCGCATATTCGCACGCTGATCATCGACGGCGTGGACATCAGCGCCAGCGCCGATCAAACCATCCTCGAAGCGGCGCGGGATCACAACATCGCGATTCCCACGCTCTGCCATCTCGAAGGCCTCTCGGAAGTCGGCGCGTGCCGCATCTGCCTCGTTGAAGTGAAAGGCGCGCGGCGTCTGCTGCCGGCCTGCGTCACTCGGGTGGAAGAGGGCATGGAGGTCGTCACCCACTCGCCGAAGATCGATCGCTACCGCACCATGATCCTCGAGCTGTTCTTCGCGGAGCGCAACCATGTTTGCTCGGTGTGCGTGGCCAACGGCAACTGCGAGCTGCAGAGCCTCTCGCTCTCTCTCGGGCTCACGCATGTTGAGATTCCCTACCAGTATCCGCAGCTCAAAGTCGACGCCTCGCATCCGCGCTTCACCGTGGATCACAACCGCTGCGTGTTGTGCACGCGCTGCGTGCGCGTCTGCTCTGAAATTGAAGGCGCCAATACCTGGGGCGTGATGGGCCGCGGCGGCCAGTCGCTGGTCATCACCGACCTCAACGAGCCCTGGGGATCCTCCGAAACCTGCACCAGCTGCGGCAAATGCGTCCAGGTCTGTCCCACCGGCGCCATCACCGAGAAGGGCCGCGCCGGCACCAAGATGCACAAGCATCCCGAATTTCTGCCGTATCTGCGCATCATGCGCGAAGGAGAGCAGCCATGAGCGCGCTCACAACCCTGGCAACGGTCTGGCTCGATGGCTGCTCCGGCTGCCACATGTCGCTGCTGGATATGGACGAGCGGCTGATCGAGCTGAGCAGCCAGTTCCGCCTCGTCTACTCGCCGCTGGTCGACTGCAAAACTTTCCCCGACCACGTGGATGTGACGCTGGTGGAAGGCGCGGTGGCGAGCGAAGACGATCTGAAGAAGATTCGCAAGATTCGCGAGCATACCCGCATCCTGGTTTCACTGGGCGACTGCGCGCTCACCGGCAACGTTTCAGCCATGCGCAACGCCTGCGGCGTGCAGCCGGTGTTATTCCGCGTCTACGACGAGCTTGTCGATCTGCAAAAGCAGGTGCCCACCGTCGGCGTGCCCGCGCTGCTCGATCGCGTGCGCCCGGTGCATGAAGTGGTGCCGGTCGACGTCTTTGTGCCCGGCTGTCCACCCTCGGCGGACACGATTTATCAGGTGCTGTCGGAGTTGCTGGCAGGCCACGTTCCCACGCTGGGCGGCGTCGCCCACTTCGGCTGAGGCAGCAGAGTCAGGAGACTTTTATGTCCCGCACCATCGTTATCGATCCGGTCACGCGCCTCGAAGGGCACGGCAAAATCACGCTGCAGCTGGACGACGCCGGCATCGTTCAGGATGCAACGTTCCACGTGACCCAGCTGCGCGGATTCGAAAAGTTCGTTGAAGGGCGTCCGTTCTACGAGATGCCCAACATCACTGCGCGCATCTGCGGCATCTGCCCGGTCAGCCATCTGGTGGCTTCGTCGAAGGCCTGCGACGCTATCCTCGCCGTCCGCATTCCCCCGGTGGCCGCCAATCTGCGCAAAATTCTGAACCTCGCGCAGTTAATTCAGTCGCACGCGCTCAGCTTTTTCTATCTGTCCTCCCCCGACCTGCTGCTGGGCATGGATGCGCCGCCGGAAGAGCGCAGCATTCTGCACATCGCGCACTCGCATCCCGCCATCGGCGCGGATGGCGTTTCGCTGCGCCAGTTCGGCCAGCGCATCATTGAGATTCTTGCCGGACGGCGCATCCATCCTGGCTGGACCGTTCCTGGCGGTGTAAGCGAACCGCTGAGCGAAGAGAAGCGCGACAAAATTCTCAGCCTCATTCCGCCAGCCATCGACGCTATCCAGCGCACGCTCACCTGGTTCAAAGGAAGCATCGAAAAGTTCTCTGCCGAGATTGAAGTCTTCGCGAATTTCCCCACGCTGTTCATGGGCCTCATCAACGACAGCGGCCTTGCCGAGTATTACGACGGCAATCTCCGCGTCATCGATTCCGAAGGCAACATCATCGCGGGCGAGCTCGAAGCCGCGCACTACCAGAGCTTCATTGGCGAAGCGGTCGAGCCCTTCACCTACATGAAGTTCCCCTACTACAAGCCGCTTGGCTATCCGGGCGGAACCTACCGCGTGGGTCCTCTGGCCCGGCTGAACCTTGCCGGACGCTGCGATACGCCGCTGGCCGACGTGGAGTGGCGCGCCTTCCGCGCCATGTCGCCGCGGCCGGTGCTCAGCTCGTTCCATTACCACTACGCGCGGCTGATCGAAATGCTGCACGGCGCGGAGAAAATCGAAGAGCTGCTGGCGGATCGCGCCATTCTCGATACCCACGTGCGCGCCACCGCTTCGGTCAACAATCTCGAAGGCGTGGGCGTGGCGGAAGCGCCGCGCGGCACGTTGATCCATCACTACAAAGTCGACGAGAACGGCCTGATCGTGTGGGCTAATCTGGTTATCGCCACCGGGCACAACAACGCGGCCATGAACCGCGGCATCCTACAAACGGCACGGCACTACGTGCAGGGCGATCATGTGAAGGAAGGCATGCTGAACCGCGTGGAAGCGGTGGTGCGCACCTTCGATCCCTGCCTCAGCTGCTCCACGCACGCCATGGGCACCATGCCGCTGTCTGTCGAATTGCGCGCTCCGGATGGTACGCTGGTCCGCGAAGTGCGAAGAGGATGAACCACGACGTATGCGAGCCGCTAAAGCGAAAAGCATTTCCAGAGCGACCTCTTCGGCGAGGGGAAGCAGCCCGACGCCAGGGGTCCGCAGAACGCGCGCGAAAGTTATGAGCATCAGCGAACCTACGCTTCGGTCCCGGGCTTCGGAACAGTCCGGATGCCCCGCCCTCCTGCTGGCCTGCGGCAACACGCTGCGCCAGGATGATGGAGTCGGTCTGCGGATTGCGGAGGCGGCGGAACAACTCTTCCCCGTCTCGCGTCTGCGGATTGTGGCCGCCCAGCAATTCACGCCGGAAATGGCTGCCGACCTGGCCTCGACTGAACTTGCCATCTTTGTGGACGCCAACGTTTCCGATGAGCCGGGCGCCATTCGCTGTTCCCCGGTCTGCGCGTGTGCTGAGGCTCCGGAAACCCACCGCCTCGATCCGCCCGCCTTGCTGGCCATGGCGCAGAGCATCTGCGGCCACACACCGGCGCATGCGTTCGCCCTCACCGTCGGCGCCAGCCACTTCGACTACGGCGAGGACCTGAGTGGGTCGCTTCGGCAGGCCGTTCCCCGCGCTATGCGTCTGCTCACCAGCCTGGTGGGCGCTTTCGCGAAGACTGCGCCCGTCTCCCCACACTAGCCAATCAAAACGACTGCGGCTGTATCTGCGGCTGCGCCGATCCCTGCGGCACCGAATATTGCGGCGGCTGCTGCGGCTGCGGCACAGGCTGCTGCGCAGGCTGCTGAACTTGTCCAGCCTGCGACGGCGCGGCACCCCGCGGCGGCTCGTATTTCGGACGGCTATCCAGCTTGAAACCGTCGTGGATCACATAGAAATTCTGCTCGGGCAGATCCGCTTCCAGCAGCGAACCGTCATTCGTGTAGTAAATCTCCACGGTGATGCTGTTTTGTTCGCTCACCGCCACGCTGGTATGGTGCACCAGCACGGCCTGCCCCTGCAGCGTGCCGTGCGCGTCGGCCTCGGTGCGATAGTCGGCCGGAACCAGCAGGCCCTGCTGCTTGGGAATCACGATCCAGGTGGTGGACGGATGCTCGAGCGCAAAGTGCGCCATCTCCACATAAGCAGCGGGGTCCAGATCGGGCAGCAGCACGGTGTGCTGATGGCGGTCGAAGCTGTTGGTGGTATTTTTCCCGCTGGCCGCAATGTTCACCAGGAACTGCTTTCCTGTCGGATCGGAGCCGAGGCTGAAGGTCACCGGCGTTCCGTTTACCGTCCCGCTGAGCTGGTCTCGGACGATGTTCAGATGGTCATCGACCCGGTTGCTGTTCGAAAAGGAGTAGGCGAACTTGTCCACCTTCAACTCACCCTTCGAATCGATCTGGTAGCCGGCTGCGAGCGAGCCCACGTTGCAATCCGCCACGCCGACGGTCTTCCCATCGTTCGCCTGCACGATGGTGTAATGGCCGGTGCCCACCGGGACGCCCGGCGCCTGGGCGAAGCTGGGAACGGAGGCAGAGGCGGCGAGGGCCGCAGAAACAAACAAAGCAAATGTGTGAAACCGCATCGGTGCAAAGTCCTTCCTGCACAATTAGACACGGTTTTGATGCAAAAGCTGCGGTCGAGGACTGGCCGTCCCGGGACACGGCGCTTCGTGCCAGGAACCTTCCCCAAATCTGTTCCTTGCCGGGACGCCGTCCGGTGGCTTCATCCGGGTCGTTCGGGGGAGAATGAGTCATGCTTTCGCGGCGGGATTTTACGAGGGGTTCGCTGCTCGGTTCGGCCGGGCTGCTGGCGGCCCGAGTGCCCGGATTGCGGGTTGCCACCGACGATCCCGCAGCCAGAACCCGCTTCGGCGTGAATTATGTGCCGCGCCGCCGCTGGTGGTATTGCTGGCTCGACTGGGATCAGCAGTCGATTATCGACGATCTAAGCGGCATCGCCTCGCTGGGCGTGGACCACATCCGCATCCAGTGCCTCTGGCCGTTCTTCCAGCCGGGCATCGCCACGGTGAGCGACCGCGCGCTGGCCAATCTGCACGCGCTGCTCGATGCCGCCGCCGGCGCCGGACTCGACGTGGAAGTGACGGTGCTGAACGGATGGATGAGCGGGCTCCAGTTCATCCCGGCGTGGGTGGCGCCGCTCATGGACCCCGCAAAACCTGGCGCCGGCAATATCTTTACCGATCCGCGCGTCGTCGAGGCGGAAGGCCTTCTGTTTCTACGCATCGCTGAAACAGTGGGCCGCCATCCGCGCTTCCTCGGCTTCGATGTAGGCAACGAGCTGGGCGTATTGCAGGGAAGAGGCAATCCGGTATCAACGCCCCAGGCCGATGCGTGGGCGACCGGGATCCTGCGTTACTGCGACGCAATCGCCCCCGGCAAATTCCATGTGAACGGCGTCGACCATACCCACTGGTTCAGCGACTCCGGCTTCAGCCGCGAAGAAATTGCCACCACCGGCCACGCCACCGTGGTGCACTCCTACACACTGTTCGACGGATTGCTGGACCACTACAAATATTCCGATCCCGCGGCGCTGCACCTGGCCGAATTCGAAGTCGAACTCGCCTACGCCTACCAAACCGATCTCAACCGCCGCGTTTGGGTGGAGGAAATTGGCGCGCTGGCTATGCCCGACAGTTACAAGCCAGAGTTCATGGAGCAGTCGATACGCAACATCATGGCGACAGGCAAAGCGTGGGGCATCACCTGGTGGGGCTCGCATGACATCGATCCGGCGGTGAAGGGATTCGCCGATCTCGAATACACGCTCGGCCTGCTCGATTTACAAAACCACCCTAAGCCGCTGGGGAGAAAATTTGCCGCGCTCGCCGAAGAGTTCCGCCGCACGCATCCCGCGCCGGCCGTGCGCAAGACGGCCCTCGTCATTCCCGATCTCGGATTGTCGACGAAGCCGTGGCCGCCGGACTGGCGCTATGCCACGCCGTACATGAAGCTGCTCTCGCGCGGCGTGTCGCCGGCCATTGTTCTCGAAAGCCGCGCCAAAGACGCTGCGTATTTGCGGGCGCGCGGTATCGAACAACTCGTTCGCGATTGAAACGCAGGCCCCGGCACGCGCTCGGGTTTAGTGGAACAGCGACAGATCGATGGAGTCCGCCATCGCCGCGTAGCCCGCGTCCCTGGGATGCAGGTGGTCGCCGCTGTCGTATTTCGGCAGATACGCATTGGGATGGTCAGGATCGCGCGTAGCCTGGTCGAAATCCACCACGCCGTCAAACGCGCCGCTCGAGCGAATCCAGGCGTTCACCGCCTCGCGAATCTCTTCGCCTTTTTCGGTGGAGTAGCCTGCGCCGCCGTAGGGCGTCAGGGTCGCTCCGAAGACCTTAATGCCGTGCTCGTGGGCGCGAGTGACAATCTGGCTCAGGCCAAATTCCAGATCCTGCGCGGTCAGTTGGTAGTTGGGCCGGTTGGGTTCATGCAGCGCGCCAATATCGTTGATGCTCTCCAGCACGATGACGTATTTCACCCCCGCCTGCCCGAGTACATCGCGGTCGAAGCGCGCCAGCGCGTTGGGGCCAATGCAGGTAATCAGCACGCAGTTGCCGCCAATGCCCTCGTTCAGCACAGAGAGATTCGCGGTGGCCGGATTGTTATGCAGCCGCACCGCCAGATAGTCGGGCCAGCGATGGTTCTGATTGTCGGTGGCATACGCCCCGTCGGTAATGGAGTCGCCATACGCCACCACGGCGGCGGTATGCGGCACCGTTGGCTCGACGTCTATGCCTTTGATGAAGTACCACGAAGCAGTCGTAATCGGCGCGCTCAGTGTGGGCGCGCTTACTTCGTTGCTGCCGGTCTGGATGTAATTTATCTGCTGCGCGCTGGTGTGCCCGGAGATGTTGCTGATTTGCTGCAACGGCAGAAACAGGCTGATGGCGAGATCGGCGAAGGCCGGCGTGGCCATATCCACGAGGTCGCTCACCGCCTGCGCGCCCATTGGAATCACAATTGAGGGCTGGCCGTTGAAGGTGAGAGTATGCAGCGATTCGGGCTGGATCCTGCTGGTCGTGTTGTCTGCGCTCAGCGCGATCGTGGCCGCGTCCACGCGCAGCGGCTCGGTGCCGAACTCATTCGTCAGCCGCACGCGCAGCGATTTTCCGGCGATGGAAGTGTGGACAATCTCGCGCAAGGTCGAATCCACCAGCGTCGGTGTCGTGTGCCACGGATCGCCGCTCAGCGGCGACGCCGCCCATGTTCCCACCCATTGCGTTGGCGTGGCGTGCGTTTGAGCTGGAACCAATGAAGACGAGGCGAAGCAGACAAGAGCGGCGAGCCAAACAGAACGCATGAGAGATGTTTCCTCCAGGGTGACTGCAGAACGGTCCATCATAAACGCCACGCAGCTTCGGCGCAGCGTGAGTGGCTGGTGGGCTAAAGATTTCTCAGCAGGTAAGCCGGCGTGCAGCTCCACGCATGGCAAAAACTGTTGATGTGAACATCGCCATAGGGGCTCGCCAGCGAGTCTGTGGGGCTATAGACCTCCCAGAACGTGTCCGCGCCGTCGCGCACCATGCCGCCCCAATATTGATCGATCAGGGCAAGCGCTTCCGTCTGCATCCCGCACGCGAGCATGGCGCTGACCACGTGATGGTAGAGGTAAGGACTCGCAGGGACAACGGCTGCAGGATCGGCTAGAGCATTGCGCAGCGCTGCGGCACCGGCCTCTTTCGTCGGAACGCCCGCCAGGATGAGCCAGGCCTGCGAAGCGAGCGAGACCTGACGCTCGGCCCCGCTGATGTACATTTGCTGCGCCGCGTCGAAAAAATTCTGCTGCACAGCGGCCTTCATGCGATCGGCGATTTCGTTGTAATGCGCGGCGTCGCCGCTGTGGCCCAGCAGCGCAGCCAGCAATGCGGCCTGTCGACAGCTGTAGAGCAAAACGCCATGCATCGACGCCGTGCGATCCAGACGCTGCGCCCAGTCAATGAAAATCCAAACATTGTGCGGATCGACAAAGAGTCCTTCAGCATTGACGCACGCGCCGACGATCTCCAACTGCCGCCGCGCCACAGGCCAAAGATCGCGCCCGCAGGCTTTGTCGCCCGACGCGACGACGTAGTCGTAAAGCGCCGCGACATACAGCGCGGCATAGTCCAGGATCACGTCGCCGGCCGGAAGCGGACGTGGCTTTTCAAAAACGCAGGCGTGCAGCAGTCCATCCTCGCGTGGAAACGCGGCGAAGAGATACAGGCAGCGTTTGACGAGCGGAAAGTTGCGGAAGGTTTTGAAGTTGGCAAGCGCCTGCAGCCGCATATCGCCAATCCACAAGCGCTGATCGCGGCGTGGGCCGTCTTCAAACGTGGTCTGCATGCAATCGCGCAGCGTGGCCAGGCTCACCGCGTCGACGGTGTGGAGCGACTGCGGGAGGGACGCGGCGATCGGCGGAGGGGTCTGCACCGCCGACGTTACCGCATGCGCGCGGATGTTGCGGAATTGCGCCGCATAGCTCGGCGAGGTGCCGATGATCTCAATCTTGACGTAGCGAAAGGCATAGCGGCGCGGCAGGCGCACATCCTGCGGCAGATAGTCGATGGTCACCGTGTCTTCCGGCAGCCAGCCTTCGCCGAGGCTGCCCTTGTAGGGATGCAGCGGCTCCGCCACATCGCCGGGAACTTCGCCAAAGGTGAAGCGCAGGCGTGCGGGCGCGTCCACATTGCGGCCCACACCGCTCAGGGAAAAAGACAGATACCCGGTGCGGTGACCGCCGAAGTCCAGAATGAATTGCTCGCCAGGCCGGAACGTGCGTTCTTCGATCGAGGTGGCGGGACCAACCACCTCCATGCGCCAGCGCAGATAAACGGACGAGTCGGCGACCGGATGAACGACGGTCAGCGGCGCCTGGATTTCTTCGCGCAGCGCGGGCTTCAGCGATTCCGCCAGCGCGACCCACCGCGCCTGTTGCGGCGTCGTTGCGGGTGAAGCGGCGGCCGGCTGCGCGTGCGCTTCGCGCAACGTTATTGGCGGAAGGACGGCAGCCATCAGCACATTGCCCGTGCCACGCAAAACATCTCTTCTGGAAACCATGGATCCCTCAGGCGGGCGCGGTGATCTGCGAAACATCCCCGCTCAGCTTACGCCAGGATTTCGATTTTGGCGGGGTAGGCCACGGCGCCCCACGCAGTCGCCCATCCGAATTCTCCTTGTCAGCGCAGGCTTCCTGTGTAAGTCTGCGGTCACTCCCGGAGGTTGCGTTTCTGCGCACGGTACGACTCATCGGATTCCTGTCTGCAATTTTGCTGATGGCGCGGTTAGCCGCCGGCCAGGCCGTCGTGATTCCGCCCGTTGTGTTGCCGCAGGCTGCCGGTCCAGTCGCGGTCGATGGACCGTGGACATTTTCGATCGGCGATTCGTCAGCGGGATCCACCGCATCTCTGTCTCTGCCGCCAAAGTTCGCCGCGGTGCCGCAAGTGCTGTGGCTGCGCGCCACTCTGCAAATGAGCGCGCCGGTCCCGAACCCAGCTCTGCTGATTGCGCCCCGGGCCATGGGCTGCGAAATCTTCATCAACGACCTCAAGGCTGCGGACTGCGCCCAATTGTCTGCGCCCAACGATCGTGTCCAGCGCGGCCTGCTGGTGCATCTGCCCGAGGCATCGCCCGGTGTCCCATTCAGTGCGCCGATACGTTTGGCGATAAGGCTCGTTCGGCCGGCGACGGTCGAAATCCGCGAACCTCTCGTGGGAACCATCGGCCTCGAGAGCGATGCCCTCTTCAATGCACGTGCGGCGACCCAGGGATGGGGTCTGCGCGAACGTGATGTGCTTTTCGGCTCCGCCGGGGCGCTCGAGGATCACCGCACCGCCGCCGACGCAACCCATTTTTTCAACCTCCTGCCCCAAACGCTCCTGTGCGTGGCAGAACTCGTGGGGGGAACGATTCTGCTGCTGGTCTTTGCCGATGACCGGCGTGGACGCGAATATTTTTGGTTCGCGGTCTTTCTCTGGCTCGACGGAACCTGCTCGTTTCTCTCGGTATTCGCGCGGGTCTATCCGTTGCTGCCGCCGTTTGGTCACAATGCGGGCGACATCATTGGCCTGATTGCGCGCTATGCGCCGCTCATCGGATTTTTGGCGGCATTCACGGGGGTGCGCATCAATCGCTGGGTGCGTGCCTACCAAATCGCGCTGGTTTTGGTGCCGCTCCTGATGATTGCCCAAATGGAGGGCGTTAATCTGGGATGGTGGCCGGTTTGGACCGGCGCTTCGGCGGTCTTTCTGTGGGCCCAGATTCCATTTGTCTGCGGGTCGCTGATCTTCCTCGCCATGCGTTGGCGCCGAGGCAATAAAGAAGCGGGATTACTGCTGCCATCGTTCGTGCTGGCCAATGGCATTGAGATATTGGGACTGGTGACGCCCTATTTTCACCAGCGGTTTCACGTCGGCCGCTTCAGCTACGACTTTGACGATCTGTCGATGTTCTTTTTTCTGGTTTCCATCGCTCCCGTCATCGCGTTGCGGCATCGGCGCATCACGCTCGAACACGCGCGCGCGACCGCGGAACTGGGAGCCGCGCGCGAGATACAGCAGAACCTGGTGCCCGCGACGCTGCCCCAACTCGACGGATTGATCCTCGACGCGGTGTACCGCCCCGCCACCGAAGTGGGCGGCGATTTCTATCAGGCGCTGGAGCGCGCCGACGGCAGCCTGCTGCTGGTGGTGGGCGACGTGAGCGGCAAGGGGCTGAAAGCAGCCATGCGCGGCACTCTCGCTCTGGGCCTGGTGCGCGCCTACGCCGCTGAGGGCTTCGGCCCAGGAGCCCTGCTGGCACGGATGAATCGCGAGATTCATCGCATGGGCGAGGAGGGATTCATCACCTGCATCTGCGCGGTTGTGGATCAAGCCGGACGCGTGACCATCGCGAACGCTGGGCACCTGTCACCCTATCGCAACGGACACGAGGTCGAGATCGACGCGGGCCTTCCCCTCGGCATTTTGGGCGACAGTCAATACGCGGAGGCGGTGATGACTCTGGACGCCGGCGATCTTCTGACATTGATCTCCGACGGCATCGTGGAGGCCCAGGGGCCCACCGGTGAACTGTTCGGCTTCGAGCGCACGCAGGCCATCAGCACCCAACCGGCACGGTCGATCGCTGATGCCGCGCAGCAGTTCGGGCAGGAGGATGACATTACCGTGTTGACGCTGGCCTTTTCCTCATCATTGGTTCCCGCCGGCCACACAGCGTAAAACAAATCGGTTCAGCGTGCGGCAGAAAAACGGCCAGCGAAGGCGGCCAGGGAAACTCCCGCTGACCGGACTATCGCTGACCGTCTCATCGCTGACCGCCCTTGAACTGCCTTTAGCTGCCCGTAGCTGCCTTTAGCTGCTCTTCCTCGCCGTTTCGAACCGCTTGTTCACTTCGTCCCAGTTCACGGTGTTCCACCAGGCGGCCAGGTAATCAGGGCGCTTGTTTTGGTATTTCAGGTAGTAGGCGTGTTCCCAAACGTCGTTGCCCAGGATGGGGAAGTGACCCTGCGACAGTGGGCTGTCCTGATTCGGCGTGGTCACGATCTTGAGCTTGCCGTCCCAGATCAGCCAGCCCCAGCCGGAGCCGAACTGCTTGGCCGTGGTCTCGTTGAACTGCTTCTTGAAGTCGTCAAAGCTGCCGAAATCTTTCGTGATCTGCTCGCCAATCGCTCCGGTAGGCGCGCCGCCGCCATTCGGCTTCATGATCGAGCCAGAACATGCTGTGGTTCACATGCCCGCCGCCGTTGTTGCGCACAACGGTGCGCACATCTTCCGGCACGCTGTTCAGATTGCGGAGCAGGTCCTCCGCCGAATGTTTGGCGAGGTCGGGATGCTTCTCAATGGCCCCGTTCAGATTGTTGACGTAGGCCTGATGGTGCTTGTCATGGTGCAGCTTCATGGTCTCGGCGTCGATGTGCGGCTCCAGAGCCGAATAGTCGTAGGGAAGCGGTGGAAGTTCGTGTGCCAAAGCAATCCTCCTGGCGAAAATGGTTGGTCGATGGTTTGACAATGTTGCGTAGTGGAGGTTTCGACTTGCCGCGCGCGAGCGGATTCAATTCGCCAGGCAGGGCGCCCGCACCGTTTGCGCTCTCTGATCATACTGGATGCGCGAGACCCGCTGCAGGGTGCACAGCCCCTCCACGCGGCTAATGTGGTACGAAGATTCCACAGACGCTCCCTCCTTCCGTTTCACTCATCCGCCCCGCGCATTTACATTGTAATGAGGACAGATGCGCGGCTTGGCATCTTCCTGCAGGAGCGGCGTCTCCCCGGGCAAGACTGGACCAAACGGGCCGCGTTTCTGCTGAATTCCTGACGAAAAGAATCGATCTGCGTTGGCGCCTACGACGGAATAACCCGAAGAGATCTGCTCAAACGCGCCGGGGCTTCGGGCGTGCTGGCGCTGAGTGCGCCCGCGCTCGCCCTGGCTCAGAACCAGACCCAGGCTCCCAAGGTGAAGCCCGGACAGGAGCCGACGTCCGAGATCCCAGGTCGGCCCAGAAGTATGCGCACCCGCCGGGCGTCTTCATCAACCGCCCGCTCACCCAGGTCACCAAGGCCGCTAATGCGTCTGCTCGACGACTTCGAAGGCCGCGCCTCCGACTTCTTCTACAACGAAGCCAGCCCCCGCACCGGCATGGTGCGCGATCGCGCCTCCAACGTCGGGCTTTCGCCCAGCCGCGTCTCCGTCCATCGCCGCCACCGGCTTTGGTCTGACCGCTCTCTGCATCGCCCACAAGCGCAACTATCTCCGCCCGTTCGACTGCGAGCAGCGCGTCGAGAAAACCCTCGCCTTCCTGCTCGAAGATTGCCCCCACGAGCACGGCTTCCTCTACCACTTCATCGATATGGAAAGCGGCCAGCGCATGTTCGGCTGCGAGCTCTCCTCCATCGACACCTGCTGGCTCCTCTGCGGCATCCTCACTTGCCGTCAGTATTTTTCCGGCAATGCGCGCATCGAAGCCCTCGCTACGACCTTCTACCACCGCATCGATTGGGAATGGATGCTCAACGCCGGCCAGACCCTCTCCATGGGCTGGCTGCCCGATCAGGGCTTCCTCAGCCATCGCTGGGATATCTACTCCGAGCTGCTCGTCATGTACCTGCTGGCCATCGGCTCGCCCACGCATCCCATCCCCGCCAGTACCTGGAGCGATCTGCAGCGCCCCGTCGTCCAGTTCGGCGGCATCGACTTCATCAGCGGCGTCGCCCCCATCTTCATTCACCAGTACGCTCACGCCTGGTGCGACCTCCGCAACATCGCCGACCTCCATGCCAACTACTTCACCAACTCCATCGCCGCCACCCGCGCGCACCAGCTGTGGTGCCTCACCGAGGGCCGCCGCTTTCCCTGGTTCGATCAAAATCTCTGGGGCGTCTCCGCATCCGATTCGCGCGAGGGCTACCGCGTCTGGGGTGGTCCGCCCTCCATGGGGCCGCTCGATGGCACGCTCGTCCCCAACGCCGCCGGCGGCTCACTCGTCTTCCTGCCCGCTGAGTGTTCCCACGTTCTGCATGAGCATGCGCGACCAGTTCAAAGACAAGGTCTACACCCGCTACGGATTCGTCGACGCCTTTCAGCCCAAAGCCAACTGGTTTGCCTCGGATATTCTCGGCATCGACCAGGGCATCATGATGCTGATGGCCGAAAATCTGCGCACCGGATTCGTGTGGGAGCAGTTCATGAAAAATCATGAAATCGGCCATGCTATGAGCGAGGTCCAGTTCCACCCCGATCCTGACGCCATGTCGCAGGTTCTCTAGGGCGCTCGCTGTGCAACCCTCGGTTCACGGTTCCGTCTAAGATGTTTGCGGAGCCGGCCGATGCGCGTTTTCCAAACCATTTGCTTTTTCTGCGCTGTTCTCCTGTGCGCCGGATCCGCCCGGGCGCAGCAGCCCGCGCCTCTGTCCGCTATGCCGCCGGGCGGCTTTCAATTTACCGGCAACTGGACGTGCGCCGGCGCCTTCGGCAATGGTCGCGTGCACAAATCCACGTATACCGGCGCAGTCATTCTCGGCGGCAAATGGCTCGAGCTCACCGAGCAGGATATTGAGCCTTCGAGCGGCTACCTGGCGGAATACCTCATCGGATTCCAGCCGGAGCCGAGACGCCTCGTGGAGTTCGACGCCAACAACTTCAGCGCTGCCGTCTATGCCAGCGACAGCGGCTGGAGCGGCAACACGCTCACCATGACCTCCGCCGTCATTCAGGATGCGCGCGCTCCCTACGCAGCCAATCAATTCGTATACACCATCAACGGCCCTGACAGCTTCACCGTCGACTGGCAAATCAGCCGCACCGTCGCGCTCAACTGGATCACCAGCGATCGTCTCGTGTGCCGGCGCAGTGCGAAAAGCTGACACCAAAATTCATTTTCTGAATCTGAGCTTATGAGTGGAGGACGACCAGCGCTGAGCCCGTCGGCTATAATCGCGCCCTGATTCCCCACGCGTCTGAATTCAATTTTCACGGATACTCGTAGCCCCATGACCGACACACCCCGTTACCGCTGGATCGATGGCGATGGCCCCGCCTTTGGCGCGCCCGGCCTCGAGCCGCGCTGGACCTCCAGCGCCAAAGACGCCGTCAGCACCGCCTACGCCGCGTCCAGCAAAGTCTGGTTCACTGTCTCCCACGGCATCCTCAACGAAATCTATTACCCCACCATCGACCGCCCGCAGATTCGCGACATGCAGTTCCTCATCACCGACGGTGAGACGTTTTTCCACGAGGAGCGCCGCGATCTGATCCATGAGTTTGAATACATCGACAAAGATGCGCTCGCCGTGCGCGTTCGCAACCGCGACAAAGAAGGCCGCTACACCATCGTTCGCGAAATCATCAGCGACCCGCATTATCCGGTGGTGCTGGTCCACGTCCGCCTCGAAGGCGATGAGGAACTCCTCAGCCGCCTCCATCTCTACTCTCTGCTTTCTCCGCATCTCGAAGGCGGCGGCATGGAGAACAACGCCCGCGTGGTCGACGTCGCCGGCAAGCGCCTGGTTCTCGCCTGGCGCGACACCGTGTCCCTCGCCATGGCTTGCCAATCACGGCTTCTCCCGCGCCAGTTGCGGCTTTGTCGGCGCCAGCGACGGCTGGCAGGACCTGAAACAGAACTTCCAGATGGACTGGCAATTCGGTTCCGGCCCTCAACGGCAATATCGCCCTCATGGGCGAGATTCCCGCCGCCCATACCCGCGAATTCACCATCGCCATCGGCATCGGCGAAAGCCATCACGCCGCGCTCGCCGCCACCATGGGATCCGCCGCCGTCCCCTTCAAACGGCATCTCACCCGCTTCATCGAACCAGTGGCACCGCATCGAGACGCCGCTCAACCTCGCGGAGTACGCCAACGACGACGGCCGCCTGCTGCACATCAGCCACAACGTCGTGCTGGCTCACGAGGACAAGACCTTCTGCCGGCGCCTTCATCGCCTCCGCGTCCATCCCCTGGGGCTATGCCAAAGGCGACGACGATCTCGGCGGCTATCACCTGGTCTGGACCCGCGACATGGTGCAGACCGCGACCGCGATGATGGCTTGCGGCCGCGTGGATACTGCCCTGCGCGCCCTGGTCTACCTCGCCTGCACGCAGAAGCCCGACGGCGGCTTCTCGCAGAATTTCTGGGTCAACGGCGATCCCTACTGGACCGGTATCCAGCTCGACGAGGTCGCCTTCCCCATCATCCTCGCGTGGCGTTTGTGGATGCTGGACGGCCTCGAGAATTTCGAGATTTTCCCCTTCGTCGAGCGCGCCGCTGGCTTCCTCGTCCGCTACGCGCCGGTCACCCAGCAGGAACGCTGGGAAGAAACCCCCGGCTATTCGCCGTCAACACTCGCAGCCGTCATTGCCGGCCTCATCTGCGCCGCCGATATCGCCCGTGCTCACGACGCGCCCGAACTGGCCCGCTTCCTCGAGCAGCATGCCGACTGGATCGAGAGCCACCTGGAAGACTGGATGGTCACCAACAACGGTGTCCTCGATCCCGACGTCAAGCGCCACTACATGCGCATCCGGCCGCCCGAGTGTGGCGAACCCTATGCGCGCGAAACCTGCGGACGCGAGATCGTGCATATCAATAACCTCGCTCCCGATCAGCAATCCGAATTCGAAGCGCGCGAAATTATCGACGGCGGCTTCCTCGAACTGGTCCGCTACGGCGTCCGCGCCGCCAACGATCCCGTCATCGTCGACACCCTCAAGGTCGATGGACAGCGTGCTGAAGCGCGACACGCCCAAAGGCCCCTGCTGGCTCCGCTATAACCACGACGGCTACGGCCAGCGTGCGGACGGCGGCCCGTTTATCGGCTGCGGGCAAGGGCGCCGTGGCCGCTGCTGATCGGCGAACGCGCCCATTACGAACTCGCCGCCGGCCTCGACATTCGCGAGCGTATCGCCACCATCGAACGCTTCGCCTCCGACGGCGGCATGCTGCCCGAGCAGATCTGGGACGAGCCAGACGCCTTCGGCCTGTGCTTCGGCGGCCCCGCCGGCTCCGCCATGCCCCTCGTCTGGGCTCACTCGGAGTACCTGAAGCTCCTCCGCTCCGCCGCCGACGGCAAGGTCTTCGACTGCATCCCCATCGTCGAGGAGCGCTACGCCCAGGGAAAGCACGAGAAGAGCCACATTGAGGTGTTTAAAGTCACGCGGCGTCAGATTCGCCGCATCGATGCCGGCAAAAACCTCCGCATCACCGCTGCCGCCCGCTTCCAGGTCACCTGGACCGACGACAACTGGCAATCCAACCACGTGCTCGACAGTACCCAGGTCGGTTTTGCCGGCTCTTATGCCGACCTGCCCACCACGGAGCAGCAGACCGGCGCGCTTTCGTTTACTCTGTTCTGGCCCGACGAGAATCGCTGGGAAGGCCGGAATTTCGACGTCGCTGTGGAACCGCCCGCCTGACACCTCGCGGCGGTTTGCGTCATCTAAAGCAGTAGAGAGACAATCAGGACGGAATTGCCCCGGACGCCGAACTGTCCCCAAGCCCCAACCAGAGGAGTGACCAGCTTTATGAGCGAACTCGACCAGTTGTCGATTAACGCGTTGCGGTTCCTTGCCGTCGATGCTGTGGAAAAAGCCAACAGCGGCCACCCCGGCGCACCCCTCGGCGATGCTCCCATCACCTACCTCCTCTTCCACAAATTCATGCGGCACAATCCGAAGCACTCCAAGTGGACCAACCGCGACCGCTTCGTGCTCTCCAACGGCCACGCGTCCGCCATGCTCTATTCCGTGCTGCACCTCACCGGCTACGACGTGTCGGTCGAAGACCTGGAGCAGTTTCGCCAGTGGGGTTCGAACACCCCAGGCCATCCGGAGTACGGCGACACCGACGGCGTGGAAGTGACCACCGGCCCGCTCGGCCAGGGATTCGCGATGGCCGTGGGCATGGCCATCGCGGAAAAACATCTCTCCGCGGTCTACAACCGCCCCGGCTACGACGTCGTCGATCACTACACCTACGGGATTTGCGGCGACGGCGATCTGATGGAAGGCGTCTCGCACGAGGCGGCCTCGCTCGCCGGCACGCTCGGCCTCGGCAAGCTGATTTTTCTCTACGACGACAACCTCATCTCCCTCGACGGACCGACCGAGCTCTCCTTCACCGAAGATGTGCTGAAGCGCTTTGAGGCCTACCACTGGCACACGCAGATTGTTCAGGACGGCAACGACCTGGAAGGCATTGCCAAAGCGATTGAAGCCGCACAGGGCGTGAAGGACAAGCCGTCCCTCATTGCGGTGCGCACGGTGATCGGCTACGGCAGCCCCAAGGCCGGCACCAACAAAGCCCACGGCGAGGCGCTCGGCGGTGAAGCCGTGAAGGCGACCAAGCGCAACCTCGGCTGGCCCGAAGACAAAACCTTCTACGTTCCCGACGACGCTGCCAAAAACTGGCTGCAGGCCGTCGAAAAAGGCGCAAAAGAAGAGTCCGACTGGAACGCGCTCTTCGCGAAATACAAAGAAGCGTTCCCCGACGTGGCAGCTGAGTTCGAGCGCATCCAGGAAGGTCGCCTCAAGGACGGCTGGGAACAGAGCCTGCCGAAATTCCCCGCCGATGGCAAGCCCGTCGCCACCCGCACCGCCGGCAACACCGTCATGAACGCCATCGCCAAAGCGGTGCCGGAACTGATCGGCGGCGCGGCCGACCTCACCGCTTCCACCAAGACCATCTTCAAAGACAGCGGCAATTTTCACATCGATCCCACCGGCCGCAACGTCTTCTTCGGCGTTCGCGAATTCGGCATGTGCGCCGCGGTCAACGGCATGGCCGTCCACGGCGGCATCATCCCGTTCGGCTCGACATTCTTCGTCTTCACCGACTACTGCAAGCCCGCGCTGCGTCTGGCCGCCATCATGCAGAGCCATTCTCTCTTCGTCTTCACGCACGACTCCATCGGTCTCGGCGAAGACGGCCCCACGCACCAGCCCATCGAGCACCTCACCATGCTGCGCGCCGTTCCGCACCTCACCGATTTCCGCCCCGCCGACGCCAATGAAACCTCAGCGTGCTGGGGACTGGCCATCGAGCGCAAAAGTCCGGCCTTCATGGCCTTCTCGCGCCAGGATCTTCCGCTCCTCGATCCCGTCAAGCACGGCGTCTTTGAAGGCGTTCGCAAGGGCGCGTACATCGTCGAGCAGGGAAGCGACTCCCCCGACGTCCTCATCGTCGGCACCGGCGCCGAAGTCTGGCCCGCTCTGCGCGCTGCCGAGCAGCTAAAGAAAGACGGCATCGTCGCGCGCGTCGTCTCCATGCCCAGCACCCACATCTTCGAAGAGCAATCCGAAGCCTACAAAGCCTCCATCTTCCCCGATCACCTGCCCAAGCTGGCCATCGAAGCGGGCGCGACCCTCGGCTGGTGGAAATATGTCGGCCGTCACGGCGACGTCATCGGCATCGACCGCTTCGGCGCATCCGCTCCCGGCACCACCGTGCTGGAGAAGCTCGGCTTCGGAACCGACAACGTAGTGGCCCGCGCAAAAGCGCTGGTGGAACGCGCCCGCAAAGCAGAGCCGGCGCTGGCGGGGAAATAATTATGAAACTGGCCATCGGCGCAGATCACGCAGGCTACAACCTCAAAGAAGAAGTGCGCGGCTACCTCGAGCGCCTCGGGCACGAGGTCATCGACCTCGGGGCATTCAACACCGAGCCTTCTGACTATCCCGACTACGCGGAAGCCGTCGGCCGCGCCGTCTATGCAGGACGCGCCGAACGCGGCATCCTCATCTGCGGCAGCGGGGTCGGCGTTTGTGTTGCGGCCAACAAAATGCCCGGCATCCGCGCCTGCATGTGCCACGACCATTACTCCGCGCACCAGGGCGTCGAGCACGACGACATGAATGTGCTCGTCCTTGGCGCGCGCATCATTGGTTCTGAAACTGCCTTTGACCTGGTCGGCGCTTATCTCAATGCGCGCTTCCAGTCCCAGGTGGAGCGCTATGTGCGCAGGCTCAATAAAGTGAAGGCCATTGAAGCTCGTAACATGCACGAAACAGCGAAATCGTAAAATCAACCACTCGAAACCCCAGGGCTTCTTTTTAGTCATTCCAAAATCAATCGCGCCAGGAGCTGCATGGAGAGCATCAGCACCATCCTGTGGGACGTGGGCGGCGTTTTGCTCACCAATGGCTGGGATCACCAGCAGCGTACGGCAGTGCTTGCGCGCTTTGGCCTCGACCGCGACGACTTCGAGCGCCGTCATGCTGCAGTGGACGCGGCCTGGGAAAAAGACGAAATCTCCGCCGACGAATATCTGCAGCACACCGTCTTCTTCGAGCCGCGCACCTTTACCCAGGCTGCGTTTCTCGATGCCATGCGCGAGCAGTCCACTCTGCTCCCCGACAGCGCCATCAGCATCCTTCGTGACCTGGCCGCATCGGATGAGCAGGAATATGTGCTGGCCACGGTCAACAACGAATCCCGCATCATGAATGAATTTCGCCTGGCGCAATTCGATCTGCTCGAGTTGTACGACGCCTTTTTCAGCTCCTGCTATGTCGGGCTGCGCAAGCCGGATCGCAAAATCTATCAGCTCGCGCTCGATGTGCTCCAGCGCGACCCCGAAGAAGTAGTCTTCATCGACGACCGCGCTGAGAACGCCGCTGCGGCCGCTTCGCTGGGCATCCATGCCATCTGCTACAAGGGCTCGGCCCAACTCGCCGAAGAACTGGCGCGCCTCGGCGTTTCCGCAGGACAAAACCACGCACAGGACCGCCAGCTTCGCGAAGCCTGACGGCCGAAAATTTCGCAGGAGGAACACGATGGAACTTGGATTGATTGGCTTGGGCAAGATGGGCGGCTTCATGGCCGAGCGGCTGCGCCTGGGCGGCCACAAAGTAGTCGGCTTCGACTTTAGCGCCGACGCCGTCAAAAAGCTCACCGATGCCGGCTCCGTCGGCGTCAACAGCCTTCAGGATTTGGTAAAGAATCTCGCTGCTCCCCGCGCCATCTGGATCATGGTGCCCCAGGGCAAGCCGGTCGACGACACCATCGCCAAACTGAAGGCGCTCATGCAGCCGGGCGACACCTTCATCGACGGCGGCAACTCGAATTACCAGGACAGCCAGCGCCGCTACCACGAGCTCAAAGCCGACGGCTTCAACTTCGTCGACGTCGGCACCTCCGGCGGCGTGTGGGGCCTGAAAGAGGGCTACAGCATGATGATCGGCGGCGAAGACGCGGTCGTCGAGCGCCTCTACCCTATCTTTGAAACGCTCGCGCCCGCGAAGGACAAGGGCTGGGGCCATGTCGGTCCCGCCGGATCGGGGCACTTCGTCAAGATGGTTCACAACGGCATTGAGTACGGCATGATGCAGGCATACGCCGAAGGTTTTTCCATCATGAAGGCGAAAGAAGAGATGAAGCTCGACCTGCCGGAGATCGCGCAGATCTGGCGCTACGGCAGCGTGGTGCGCTCGTGGCTGCTCGACCTGACCGCTGACGCGCTGGGCAGAAATCCCGATCTCAGGGGACTCGAGCCGTACGTGGAAGATTCCGGCGAAGGCCGCTGGACGGTTTTTGAAGCCATCAACCTCAACGTCGCCGCGCCCGTCATCACCGAATCGTTGCTGCGCCGTATTCGCAGCCGCGAAGAATATAACTTTACCGACCGCATGCTCGCCATCATGCGCAACGAGTTCGGCGGTCATGCTGTGAAGTCAGAGAAAGACGCAGCAGCCTAGGAACCCAGCGCCGCGTGCATGCGTGCGCGGCGCATTGCGAAAGAGGACCCCCATGGCCACCACCGAATTGAGAATCTCGCCCGAGGATGTGAAGCAGGCTGCGTCCCAGGTGAAGGAACACATTCCCGAGCCCACCGTCGTCGTCATCTTCGGCGCGTCCGGCGATCTCACCAAGCGGAAGCTGCTGCCCGCGCTCTTCCATCTGGAGCAGAGCGGCCTGCTGCCGAAAGAATTCCGCATCGTCGGCGTGGCCCGTCGCGATCTGGGCAAGGGCTTTGCCGACGACATGAAGCAGGGCATCATCGAATTTGGCGGCGTCAAAGACGGCGCGGACAAACTCGACGACTTCACGCAAAAAATCGGCTACCACGCCATGGAGTTCGACAACGACGCTGGCTACGCTTCGCTGAAAACCCTGCTCGAGCAGTACGACCGCGACTACGGCACCCGCGGCAATCGCCTCTTCTATCTCGCCACCGCGCCCGACTACTTCGCGGACATCGTGCATCGTCTCGGCACCCACGGCATGGCCAAGCCCGAGGTGGGCAAGGCCCGCGTCATCATCGAAAAACCATTCGGCCACGATCTTGAAAGCGCGCGCGAGCTCAACGACGACGTCAATACCGTCTTCAGCGAAAACCAGATCTTCCGCATCGATCATTACCTCGGCAAAGAAACGGTGCAGAACGTCTTGGTCTTCCGCTTCGCCAACGGCATCTTCGAGCCCATCTGGAATCGCAATTTCGTCGATCACGTGCAGATCACCGCGGCGGAAAGCATCGGCATCGAAGGCCGCGGCCCGTTCTACGAGAAAGCCGGAGCCCTGCGCGATGTGGTGCAGAACCACATGATGGAGCTGCTCTCGTTCATCACCATGGAGCCGCCCGCCAGCTTCGCTGCCGAAGCTGTGCGTCGCGAGAAAATCAAAGTGTGGAGCTCGATCAAGCCCCTGAATATCTTCGACTGCGTGCGCGGCCAATACGGGCCCGGCATCGTGAATGGGCAAACGGTGAAAGGCTATCGCGAAGAAGATCGCGTCGATCCCAATTCCCAGACCGAAACCTATGCCGCCGTGCGTCTCGAGATTGAAACCTGGCGCTGGGCCGGCGTCCCCTTCTATCTGCGCGCCGGCAAGCGTCTCGCCACGCGCGCCACGGAGATCACCATCCAGTTCAAGCAACCGCCGATGTTACTTTTTGGCAATACCCAGGGCGGCTGCGAAATTCAGCCCAACATCATCACCATGCGCATTCAGCCGGACGAAGGCATTTCCCTGCGCTTCGGCACCAAAGTGCCCGGCCCGCAAATGGCCGTCTGCCCGGTCATCATGGACTTCAGCTACGCCCAGGCCTTCGGCGCATCGTCCGCCAACGGCTACGAGCGCCTGCTGCTCGATGCCATGCTCGGCGACGCTACGCTCTTCGCGCATCGCGACGGCGTGGAAACCACGTGGGGCCTCTACACGCCGGTTATCGACGCATGGGCGAAGAAATATCCGCAGACCTTCCCCAACTACGCGGCGGGCACATGGGGTCCGCAGTGCGGCGACGAACTGATTGGCCGCGACGGCTACACCTGGCACACCATTCAACCGCCGGCCGCAAAACCGGCGGAGTGAACCGCTTCTCCGGTTTTGCCGTAGAATGCGGTTTGCGATGCGGAGCCGCTTTTCCCTGCGCCACATCACCTCCGCATTCTGAGTCCGGAAAATGCCGAAGAAGATTCACGTTGACTACCGCGTCTACCAGCAGCAGGACGCTCTCTCCCGTGCCGTCGCGCAGCACTTTGTCGATGGCATCAGGGCCGCCGTCTCCGCGCGCGGCGTAGCCCGCATCGCCATCTCGGGTGGCAGCAGCCCGAAGCCGGTTTTCTCGCTGCTCGCCGATCCGCGCGAGCCTTTCCGCGAAGCCGTTCCCTGGGATCGCCTCTTCGTCTTCTGGGTCGATGAGCGCTGCGTGCCGCCCACGCACCCCGACAGCAATTACCGCGTCGCCAATGAGCTGCTGTTCGAGCGCGTGCCCTTGCTGCCCGATCGCATCATTCGCATTCAGGGTGAGCTCGATCCCGAAGCCGCTGCGGCCCGCTACGAATCTGCCATTCGCGGCCACTTCCGTCTCGAAGGCGCTGAGGGTCCCGTCTTCGACCTGCTCCACCTCGGCATGGGCGACGATGGCCACACCGCCTCGCTCTTTCCGCACACCGAGGCGCTGCACGAAATCGGGCGCATCGCCATCGCCAACCACGTGCCGCAACAAACGCAAACCTGGCGGGTCACGCTCACGTGGCCCGTCATCAACGCGGCGCGCGAAGTCTTTTTCCTGGTCGACGGCGCGAAGAAAGCCGATCCTCTCGGGCGCGTTCTCCAGGGGCCGTATGACCCCGAAACGCTGCCCTCGCAGCTCATCCAGCCCGCCAATGGGCGGCTGCTATTCTATCTGGACGGGGCCGCTGCGGCGCAACTCCCTCCGCCGGATGCTCAGGGTACCGGAACACTGGAGATTGCACGATGATTCTCGCTGGAGATGTGGGGGGGACCAAAGTTACCCTCGCGCTGTATGAGTTCGAGCAAGGCCGCCTGGTTCACAAGCGCGAAGAGCGTTTTCCCGCACCGGAATTTCCCGGGCTCGAGCAAATCATTCGCAAATTCGTAACTGCCGATGAGTGTGCCGCCATCACCGCCGCCTGTTTTGGCGTGCCTGGCCCGGTGCGCGGCGGCCGCCTGCGCCTTACCAATCTTCCGTGGGATCTGGACAGCGCCGAGATGTCCGCGAACCTGAAAATCCCGCACATTTTTCTCATCAACGACCTTGAAGCCAACGGCTACGGTATTCCCGAGCTGTCCGCCGATCAGATTTTCACGCTCAATGTTGGCGATCCCTCCGCGGTGGGGAATCGCGCCGTCGTCTCCGCCGGCACTGGACTCGGCGAAGGCGCGCTGATCTGGAATGGCAGGACCCATATACCGATGGCGTCCGAGGGCGGCCACGCCGACTATGCCGCGCGCAATCCGCTGGAGGCCGAGCTGCTCGTTTACCTCATCAAAAAGCTCAACGGCCGCGTCAGCTACGAGCGCGTCATCTCCGGCATGGGCATCACCAACATCTATGAATTCCTGCGCGACGCAAAAGGCATGGAAGAGCCGCTGTGGCTGCAGGACCGCATGAAGACTGAGGATCCCAACGCCGTCATCGGCGAAGAGGGCGAAAAGGGAAGCAGCGAGCTGTGCGCCAAAACCCTCGAAATGTTCGCCGCCTCCTACGGCGCCGAAGCCGGCAACATGGTGCTCAAGGTGCTCGCTGTCGGCGGCATGTATCTCGGCGGCGGCATTGCGCCCAAGATCATGAAGACCATGCAGAGCGGCGCCTTCATGAAAGCCTTCACCGATAAAGGACGCCTCAGCGCGCTCACCATCAACACGCCCGTGCACATTATTCTGGAGAGCCGTTGCGCGTTGCTGGGAGCAGCCGCCTACGCTGAAGCCCGCGCCGCGGAACTCAGCGGGCAGTCGGTCCGCGCCGCTTCGCGGTAACCAGTCCCTGCGCAACGGAGGAGAATTTATGTTCGCTCGCAGTTCATCCGCTCGGAAACTGTCTCTCGGCATTCTCGCCGTGTGCGTCGTCCTTCTTCTTCCGCGTCTCGCCCTCGCGCACGCGCACCTCGTGACGAGCTCACCCGCCGCCGGCGCCATTGTGCATGCGGGCAACGTCCCCATCGAACTCCAATTCAATTCGCGCGTCGACGGCCAGCGCTCCACCCTCACCCTCGTTATGCCGGATAGCTCCACCCATCCCCTCACGCTCGATCGCCAGGGTTCGCCCTCTTATCTGAATGCTCACGCCACGCTGCACCCCGGCGCGTACGTCATTCGCTGGCAGGCGCTGGCGACCGATGGGCACATCACCCGCGGCGAAATTCCCTTCACCGTGAAATAGAACGCATTGATCTGGTTCGTCCGCGATTTCGATCTGCTCGCGCTGCTGCTGCGCGCAGTTTCGTTTGCTTTTGAGGCGCTGTCTTTTGGCGCGCTGTTCTTCCTGCTCTTCGCAGCGCGCCCCGCCGGACTCGCAGCCGATGCGCAACATCGTCTGCGCCGCATCGCATCGCGATGCGCGCTGGCCCTGGCCGTCACGCAATTTGTCCTCCTCGCCACAACGTCCGCCGAGCTCATGGGCAGCTCCGGCCTCGGTTGGCGCGACGTAGTCTCCGCGGCCTATTTCATCTCCGGCAGCATCTTCATCGCCGCGGCCATCGCGTTGTCGGTTTCGTTCCGCTTGGGCAAAAGCCTTTGGCCGGCGATTCTTGCTGCGTTCATCGCCCTCGGCGCATCTGTTTCGCTCAGCCACGCTTTGTCGCGCATGGACCACCGTGTCCTGCTGTTGCTTTTCACCGCGGTCCATCACCTCGGCATGGCCGCGTGGATCGGCGCACTCCCGTTTCTGCTCATCGCCCTCAAGCGCACCAGCGATGAACAAATCTCTGCCGCTATGGCGCGCCGATTCTCCACCATGGCCATCGTCGCAGTCGCCGCCCTGGTGCTGGCCGGCGTGGGACTGTCGTATTTCTATGTGGGATCGTGGACCGCCCTCGTCGGCACTTCGTACGGCATTCTGCTCTCGGCCAAAATCGCTCTCACCGCGCTCATGCTCACCCTGGGCGCCGGAAACTATCTCACCATTCGCGATGCGAACGGCGCACGCAAGCCGTTCCTCTTCCGCCTCCGCCGCTTCAGCGAAACCGAGCTCGGCCTCGGCTTCACCGTCATCCTCGCGGCCGCATCCCTCACCGCGCAATCCCCCTCAGTCGATGAGCTGCCGCAAAATACGCTCACCGCCCACGCCGTCGTCCAGCGCATGGAGTGGCGCTGGCCCAGCTTCCATACGCCCGCGCTTGCGCAACTCGCCCCGCCCACACCGCTCAGCGTCGCCGTCCCGGAATCCGCCTACACCGGTGGCAGCGCCAGCGACGCCAACGATCGCGCCTGGTCGGAATACAACCACCACTGGGCCGGCCTCATCGTCTTCGCCGCTGGACTGCTCGCGCTCATCGCGCGCCTGCCCCGTCAGCGCTGGGCGCAGCATTGGCCGCTGCTCTTCTTCGCGCTCGCTGTCTTCATCCTGCTCCGCGCCGACCCCGAATGCTGGCCGCTCGGCCCGCGTCCTTTCTGGCGCAGCTTCACTGCACCCGATGTCCTCGAGCATCGCGTCTTCGCCGTCCTCATTACCGCGTTCGCGCTTTTTGAGTGGGGCGTGCGTACCCGACGTTTGCGCTGGCCCGCTGCCCGCTTCGTCTTCCCGTCCATCTGTGCCGCCGGTGGCGCGCTGCTCCTCACCCATACCCACGCACTCGGCGAAGGAACCGACGAAGTCTTCGCGCAGTTGAGCCACACGCCCATGGCCGTCTTCGGCGCAGTGGCTGGCTGGTCGCGCTGGCTGGAGTTGCGCCTCGCCGATCCCGCCGCTTCTCCCCACGAACAGCGCCCGCGCCGCATCGCTGCGTGGATTTGGCCTCTCTGCCTCATCCTCGTCGGCTTGCTCCTGCTCAATTACCGCGAGTCCTAGTCCGAGCAAGCCGCATGCCTCCTGCGGTATCTTGAAAGGTTCGCTGGATTTCGTTCTCGAGGTACTGATTACTGTGTCTTATCTCCGCTGCACCCTCGCCTGCCTTCTGCTGCTTGCCGCCGCATCCGCATCCGCGCAACGCCTGCCTGACACGGTCATTCCCGAGCACTACATACTGACGCTCGCGCCCGATCTCAAGGCCGCGACCTTTACCGGCGGCGAGAAGATCGACGTAACCCTCCAGCAGCCCAGCGACTCCATCACGCTGAACGCCGCTGAGATTAAATTTGTGAGCGTTACTGCGACGGTCCATGGTCAGCAACTCCCCGCAACCGTCACGCTCGACGCCCAAAAGCAGCAGGCAACCTTCAAATTCGGCCAAACGTTGGCCGCCGGTCCCGTCACTCTCGCCATCGAATACACCGGCATCCTCAACAACGAGCTGCGCGGCTTCTATCTCTCGAAGACCGCCAAACGTAACTATGCTGTAACCCAATTTGAATCCACCGACGCGCGCCGTGCGTTTCCCAGTTTCGACGAGCCTGCCTTCAAGGCCACCTTTGATGTGAGCCTCGTCGTCGACAAGGGCGACACCGCCATCTCCAACACCAACATCGTGTCCGACACCCCCGGCCCTGAGCCGGACAAGCACACGATCCACTTCGCCACCACGCCGAAGATGTCCACGTATCTCGTTGCGTTCCTCGTGGGCGACTTCGAATGCATTTCCGGCCAGAGCGATAACACTCCGATCCGCGTCTGCGGCACGCCCGGCAAGGTGCAGTACGGCGCTTTCGCGCTTTCCGCGGCCGAATACATCCTGCATTACTACAACAACTACTTCGGCATTCGTTATCCCATGCCCAAGCTCGATCTGATTGGCCTGCCGGACTTCGAGGCTGGCGCCATGGAAAACTTCGGCGCCATCACCTACCGCGAAACCGATCTCTTCATCGATGAGAAGAATGCATCCGTTGCCGAAAAGAAGAACGTCGCAGAAGTCGTCGCGCACGAAATGGCCCACCAGTGGTTCGGCGACATGGTCACCATGAAGTGGTGGGACAACATCTGGCTCAACGAAGGTTTCGCCACCTGGATGGAAAACAAACCCGTTGCCGCCTGGCATCCCGAGTGGAAGATTCCGCAGGATGTCGCTGCCGGCCTGAACGGCACGCTGGACTACGATTCGCAGCGCATCACGCGCGCCATCCGCGCCAAAGCCGATACGCCCGAGGAGATCGAGCAGATGTTCGACGGCATCAGCTACGGCAAGGCCTCCGCCGTGTTGTTGATGACCGAGCAGTATGAGGGGCCTGAGACCTTCCGCAAAGGCGTCCACAATTATCTTGAGGCGCACATGTTCGCGAACGCCACCGCCGAGGATTTCTGGACCGCACAGGCCGCCGCCAGCCATCTGCCTGTCGACAAAATTCTGTCGAGTTACGTTTCTGAGCCCGGCGTTCCGCTACTCACCTTCTCCGAGCCCGCGAACGGAACGGTGCAGGTCAGCCAGTCGCGCTTCTTCCTCAATCCCCAAATCAAGCCGGAGACGCAGCAGACCTGGACCATTCCCGTTTGTTTTGCCACTTCTGGCAAGGCGAAATGCGATGTGCTGGATTCCGCGCAGCAGTCGCTCAAGATTCCTTCTGCGCCCATCTTCAATCCCGACGCAGGCGGCCGCGGCTACTACCGCTTCGCGCTGCCTGACGACGTCTACGCGAAAATTGTCTCCCAGGTGGAAACGACGCTGACGCCGGAAGAGCGCATCGCCGTGATCGGCGATGAGTGGGCGGGCGTGCGCTCCAATCACGACAGCGTCGGCGATTATCTCAACCTCGTCGCCGCCGTGAAAGACGATCCCAACGCCGCCGTCATCGAAACTGCCGTCGGGCCCCTCACCACCATCGACATGCGCATTGCCAGCACGCCTGAAGAACATAAGGCTCTCGCCGCGTGGGTCGTTCGCACTTTCAAGCCCGCGTACACCCGTCTCGGCCCACCCTCCCCCGACGATGCTCCCGACAAAGAGGAGCTTCGCTCCGCGCTCTTCGGCACGCTGGGCACCATCGGTAGCGATACCGACGTCATTGCGGAAGCAAAGAAGCTCGCGACGCAATATCTAGCCAACCCCTCGTCCGTCGATCCCAACCTCGCGCAGACCGCCTCCGCCATTGCCGCCATGAACGGCGATGCCGCCTTCTTCGATCAGGCGCAGCACACCTACGAAACCGCCAATAATCCGCAAATTCAGGATTACGCCCTGCGCCTGCTGGCGCTCTTCCGCGACCCCGCCCTCGAGCGCCGTTCGCTGGAGTACGCCGTCTCCGGCAAAGTGCGCAATCAGGATGCGGTCTTCCAGTTGCTGCTCCCCATGCGCTATCCGGAGACCCGCGAGATTGCGTGGGATTTCATCCGCCAAAATTGGGATAAGGTCCAGGCGCAGCTCACCACCGGCGTGGGCGGATACCTCATCAGCGGCGCGGCCTCCTTCTGCAGCGCGGAGAAAAAGCAGGAGGCCGTCGACTTCTTCGCCGCCCATCCCGTGCCTGCTTCCGGCACCGCCCTGCAGCGCGCTAAGGATTCCATCGACGACTGCATCCAGCTCCGCGCCCTGCAGGGACCGAAGCTGCAGCAGTGGATCGCCGCACAGTAAATGCCCTGCGAGTCCCCTGAACCTCTCTGGGTACTGATACGGACGCCGCGCTTCTTCGATAATCAGAAGCGTGGCTCGTCCGCAGGCATCCGATCCAGGCAATTCCGCGCTGCTCAGCGAATACATCACCTATCTGCGTGTTGAAAAAGGTCTGCGCCCGCTCTCCTGCGAAGCCTACGAGCGCGATCTGCTGCAATTCAGCGAGTTCCTTGAGCAGCAGCCATCCACGCTGCTCGCCGCTACCCAGGCGCAGGTTGCCGGATTCCTGGAGCACCTGGCGAAGCACGGCGTCGAATCGCGGTCGGCCGCGCGCAAGCTCTCCTGCCTGCGCGGCTTCTATCGCTGGCTGCTGCTGGACAAGCGCATCCGCCGCGACCCCACATTGAATCTCGAATCGCCGGCCACCTGGAAAGTTTTGCCCAAGTCTCTCGCCGTCTCTGAAGTGGACGCCATGCTGGACCACGCAGCCGTTGCCGCTGACAGCCCGCTGGCCGATGCGCTTGCCATGCGCGATCGCGCCATTCTTGAATTGCTCTACGCCGCCGGGCTCCGCGTCTCCGAACTCACCGGCCTCAACGTCGCTGACCTCTCGCTGGACGCAGGACGCGCCCTGCTGCGCGGCAAAGGCGATAAGGAGCGCATCGTCCCGCTGGGCCGCGCATCCATCGCCGCTCTCGAACAGTATTTGAAACTCGGCCGCCCCGCGCTCGTCCGCAAGCCCATCGGCCGCCTCTTTCTTTCGACGCGCGGCGCGCCGCTCAGCCGCGGATGGATCTGGCATCTCGTGAAGCACAGCGATCACGCGGCCAGCCCCCACATGCTCCGCCACAGCTGTGCCACGCATATGGTCGAGCGCGGCGCGGATCTGCGCACCGTGCAGACGCTGCTCGGCCACGCCGACATCGCCACCACGCAGGTCTACACGCACCTGGCGTTGGGACGTCTCAAGGCGGTGCATCGCGAACATCACCCGCGCGCCAAGCGAGCCGTCCCATGACGGAAAAGAAGGCGACAAAGAAATCCGCGAAAAAATCCGAAGTCGCGCGCCGCGTCGACGAATTTCTCGCCATGCTCACGAACGAGCGCAACGCCAGTCCGCATACCGTTCGCGCCTATGAACGCGAGCTGCACAACTTCGCCAACTTCACCGATGAAAAACTCGGCGCCACATTCGCAGATCAAAAAAATCGAGCACCAGCACATCCGCGCGTATCTCGGCGAACTCTACACGCACGGTCTGTCGAAAGCTTCCGTCGCCCGTGCTCTCGCTGCCATTCGTTCCTGGTTCAAATGGCTGGCCCGTCACGGCCTCGTGGAGCAAAGCCCCGCCGCGCTCGTCTCCACGCCGAAGCTGCCGAAGCATCTGCCCCGCGTGCCCACCATTGAAGAGATGAACCGCGTCGTCGAAAGCGCCGACGACGAAGCCGCCGCGTGGCCCGAACGTGACCGCGTCATCTTCGAGCTGCTCTACGGCTGCGGCATCCGCAACGCGGAACTTGTCGGTATCGACCTACGCGACATTCACTGGGCCAACGAGGCGATCCTCGTCCGTGGCAAGGGCCGCAAGGAGCGCTATGTGCCGCTCGGCGATGCCGCGGCCCAGGCCATTCGCGCCTACCTGCCGCTGCGCGAAGCGAAACTCGCCCAGGCGAATCACGGAGCAGGGAAGTCCGCCGACGCGCTGCTGCTCAGCATCCGCCTGCGCGGCGACGGACGCCTGACCACCCGCAGCGTCGGCCGCATCGTAAAAAAAATCGCGCTCGCCCACGGCCTGGCCGCCGACGTCCACCCGCATACCCTGCGCCACGCCTTCGGCACCCACATGCTGGAGGAAGGCGCCGACCTCCGCGCGATCCAGGAACTGCTCGGCCATGAGCGCCTGTCGACCACCCAGCGCTATACCCAACTCACCGTCGGCCAGGTCGCAGAAGTCTACGACCGCACGCACCCACGGGCGAAGTAAATCGCCAACCCGGGCGAACGTTCGGCGAAGAGCCTGCGCTGACTAACCGTCCGCGTCAATTGCCGCATCCCACCATCGTTATGGCTTCGACTGTCTGGAAGGGCTACATCTCGTTCGGCCTCATCTCGGTGCCGATCCGCCTCTACGTCGCCGCGCGCGAACACCACGTCAGCTTCAATCAGATTCACTCCGTCTGCGGCACGCGCATCAAACAGCAGCTCTACTGCCCGCACTGCGAGCGCGTCGTCGAGCGCGGCGAAATCGCCAAAGGCTACCCCATCGACAAAGAGAATTACGTCCGCGTTACTAACGAAGAGCTCCGCGCCCTCGAAGCCGAATCGTCGGAGACTATGGAGATCGTGCAGTTCGTGAAACTGCCGGAAGTCGATCCGCTCTATTTTCAAACGTCCTACTTCACCGTCGCGGAAGATCCCGGCCGCCGCGCCTATTCGCTCATCCGCAAAGGCATGCAGGACCTCAAAGTCGGCGCCATTGCCAAAATCACTCTCCACCAGCGCGAGCAGATCGTCATGATCCGGCCCTTCGAGAAGGGATTAGTCCTGCACACGCTCTACTATCCCGAAGAGATTCGCGCCGTCGCGGAATACGAAAACCAGCCCGAAGTCGACGTGCAAAAGTCCGAAGTGGAACTGGCCGAACAGTTCATGAAGCAGCTCACAGGGGAATTCAATCCCGACAAATTCAAGGATGAATACGAAGCCCGTGTCGAGCAACTCATCGAGAGCAAGCAGGGGGATGCTCCCGCTCCGGCGAAGCAGTCAAAACGCAAGCTGGCCCCGGTCATCGACCTCATGGAAGCGCTGAAGAAAAGCATGGCGCAGCAGGGAGCGCAATCCCACGAGCCATCGAAAAAGCCGCCGCAACGCGCCACCGCCGCAGCGCATAAGAGGAAAAAGGCGAGCTAGACCATCCGAGTTAGCCCAGCCGACCCTCGATAGCCGCCGCCACCGCCCCCGCCCCCACCCCGCGCACCAGAATCACCTTGCTCCGCGCGTGCTCGCCTCCGACAATCTCCACAGCCGATCGCCGCACCCCCAGCATCTCCGCCACAAACTCGACCAGCGCCGCGTTTGCCTTGCCCTCGACCGGCGGCGCATGCAGCGCAATCTTCACCGCTGCCTCCGCGCGTTCGCCGACGATTCCAGTCACCGCCGTCCTGCTCGCCCGCGGCGTCACGCGCACTGCAAATTGCGCACCCTCCGCTGTCTCCCGAACCGGAATCCGCATCGTCACTCCACGCGCGGACGCTTCCCAAACAACGCCGTCCCAATCCGCACCAGCGTCGAGCCTTCCTCAATGGCAATCGCAAAATCGCCCGACATCCCCATCGAAAGCTCCCCAAAATCCACCCGCGGATACTCCCGCGCCCACCGGTTCCGCAGCTCGCGCAATCCCCGGAAGCATGCGCGCGCCGTCTCCGGATTGTCATCGAACGGCGCAATCGTCATCAGCCCGCGCATCGCCAAATTTCCCAAATCCGGCAGCCGCTCCAGCAGCGTCCCCAACTCCGCGCTTGCCGGATCGATCCCCGCCTTCGTCGGCTCATCGCTCAGTTTCACTTCCACCAGAATCGGCAGCCGCTTGCCCAGTCTCCCCGCCGCTTCGTTCAGCCGCTCCGCCAGCCGCTGTGAGTCCACACTGTCCACGCCGTCAAATATTTCCGCCGCTCGCGCCGCTTTATTCGTCTGCAAATGCCCAATTAAATGAACTTCTGCCTGCGCCACGCCCAATTCCTGCAATCGCGCTCGCTTCGCGTCATACTCCTGCACCCGGTTCTCGCCAAACAGCGTCAGCCCTGCCGCCAGCGCCTCGGCCAGGGCCTCGGCCGGATGCACTTTCGATACCGCCATCAGCCGCACATCGCCCCGGCTCCGTCCAGCACGCCGGCACGCTGCGCCCAGGCTCTCCTCAACCTTTTCGAGGTTCTCGATAATTCGGCTCACGTTCCCTATGGTATCCACAGCGCTGCTTCCCGGTCCGCAATGTTAACGCTCTGGTTACCGAACCAACCCGCAGAAGTATCGCTCGCATCCCAAGCCCTCAAGGTATGGGCCCAGCCATCTGGACAATTCATCCGCCGAGCAAAATGATGCGCTCTGTCGTCCTCATTCATGGTGTCCTTCGGGGTATGGGCCTCGAATCCGAGTGCGAGATGCTGGCTCTGAAAGCCACGGATTCTGAGAGCAGGAGCGTTACCTACTCGCGCTGCAGCGTCATTCAGACGGCTTCCGACTTGCCCGACGGCGAATACACCCTCACCTTTGCGGGCACTTCCGTCATCGCCCGGCGCGAAGGCGGCCTGTGGCTCGCCAATGGCGACGCCCTCAGCGACGCGGCCTGATTTTCTAACCCGCGCATCCTGTTCAAACCATTGCAACATCAGGTACGGATACTGTGAACGACGCCGCTCGCGCCTCATGGCGGCTGCGTCTCTTGGTACCCTAATAGGAGGAGCTCCTATGCTCCCCAGTTAAACGATTGAGGTCCCCTTGACGTCGATTCAGGCAGCACCAGCCATTCGCTTCAGCCACGAAGAGTTTCGCAATGCAGTCCTTCATCCCACCCCCCGGCTGGCCGTCTTCGATTGCGACGGCACCCTGTGGAATGGCGATGCCGGCCTTGGCTTCATGACCTGGTCCATGGAAGCCGGCCTCCTCTCCCGCAATGCCAGCGACTGGATTGACGCCCGCCATCGCCTCTACCGGCACGGCGACGTCTCCGAATCCGAAATTTGCGGTGAGATGGTCCAGGTCTACGCGAGCCTGCGCGACGAGGAGTTGCGCCGCGCCGCTGCCCGCTACTTCGCCGCCCATGTCGAGACCCAAATCTTCCCGGAGATGCAGAGGCTCGTCGCCGATCTGCAATCCGCGGGCACCGAAATCTGGGCTGTCAGTTCCACCAACGACTGGGTCATTGAAGAAGGCGTCCGCCGCTTCGCCATCGCTCCGGAGCGCGTGCTCGCCGCGCGGGTGCGCATCCACGACGGCCTCATTACCAGCGACCTCATCGAGGTTCCCACCGACGAAGGCAAAGTGGAAGCCATGCGGCGCGTCGGCATCACCGCTCCTGACGCCGTCTTCGGCAATTCCATCCACGACGCCGCCATGCTCGACGTCGCAAAGCGCGCTTTTCCCGTCAATCCCACCCCAGGACTGGTCGAGATCGCCGCGCAACGAGGCTGGGCCGTCTTCTATCCGGAAGCCGTTCTCGCCGACCACACCAAATAAGCCTGTGAAAATCGCATCGCTGCAGCCGAGCGTCAGCATCATTCTCGATCGCCTCGGCTCGCTCGATGCGCTCGTAGCCTGCACGCGCTACTGTCTGGATGCTGTGCCTGCCCTGCGCCAGAGGCACCTCGCCGTGGTCCACGATTCCTGGTCCACCAAGGCGGAAGAGTTGCTCCCCCTCCGGCCCGACCTCGTCATCGCGTCCGTGCCCTATCGCAAAGAATCGCTGGAGGCCATCCTCAAAGCTGGCTGCCCGGTCCTCGCGCTCGCTCCGCATTCCCTCGCCGACATCGACCAGGACATCCGCCTCATCGCCGCCGTCGCCGGCGTCCCCGACCGCGCCGAGCCGCTCATCGCGGAAATGCGCTCCGCCGTCGAAGAAATCTGCAGCCAAACCGCACCCCTCACGCCCAAACCCACGGTCTACTGCGAAGAGTGGGGCAAGCCCCTCATCCATTCGCAATTCTGGGTCAAGGAATTAGTCGAGGCTGCCGGTGGCATCTTCCTCGGCCAGCCCGGCGCCGTCACCACGGCGGAAGCCATCGCCGCCGCCGATCCTGACGTGGTCATCGCTGCCTGGTGCGGCGCCGGCGACCGCGTCCCGCTCCACAAACTCGCCGCCCGCCCTGGCTGGAAGAGCCTCTGCGCGATCCGCAACGGCCGCCTTTACTGCATCGCCGACGAGCTCCTCAATACCCCTGCTCCCACGCTCATCGACGGCCTCCGCGCCCTCGCGGCGGTGCTGCATCCGCAAATTTTCGGCCCTGTTGCTGATTTTCACGCAATGAAACAGCAGGGAAGCGGAATCAAACTCCCTTCCGCTGCGTCTAAACTATAGGGGAATATGGAGGATACGCTTCAATCCGGCCGGGAAGTGAAGTCGCTCCGCTTTGTTGCGGCGGCGCTCATCCTGCGTGGCGAAGAAGTCCTCATCTGCCAGCGCAAGGCCGGCTCGCCCATGGGCCTCAAATGGGAATTCCCCGGCGGCAAGATCGAAGCCGGCGAATCCGCTGAGCAGGCCCTCCGTCGCGAGCTGGACGAGGAACTCGGCATCCAGGCCGCCGTCGGCACCCGCGTTGCCCACGTCCGCCACAACTACCGCAGCGGCGGCGCCGTCGATCTCCAGTTCTTCGCCGTCCACAGCTTTGAGGGCGAGCTCACCAACCACATCTTTGAAGATGTCCGCTGGTCCCCGCTCAAAGATCTGCCCGCCTACGATTTCCTCGCCGCCGATCGCGACTTAGTCCGCGACCTCGCCGCCGGCAAGCTGCTCTAATCCGACCGAAAAGACGCTACCGCTCATACCCCCACTGATTCACCCAGTGAAAACCCCGCTCCAGCAGCGGATAATGCGCCATCACCGGCGTTCGCGTGAACGAGATCACCTGCGGCGTAAACGGCGGAGCCGGTTTCGACGGAGCCTTGTCCTTTGCCGCTTTAGGCGGCTCCGGAGCAATCGTCGTCAGCACCACATGCTGCCCGTCCGGCATCTGCCACGCATACTTCACCGTGTCGCCGCCATAAGGATGCACCGCGATGGTGTGCGCCTTCGCATCGATGTGCAATCCTGTTCGCCACAGCTCGCCGTCCACCGAGCGCGTAAACGCCCGCTTCACCGTATCGACGTAGAGATCGCTGGCCGGCGCCCCATCCCCGGTGATAAACGCTCCACTCGCCGGATGTGCCGCATCCAGATGCCACGCGCCCAGCAGCGGTGAAGGCGTCCGCATCGCAGCCACGTTTTGCTTCCATCCCATGCCAATGAAATACGGGACCAGGATCAGCAGTCCGAAGGTGAAAATAATCTCTACGGTGCGCAGAGTGATCCGGTACCAGCGCCGTTGTGCAGGCGGCATCCACACAGCCACGGGAGCCGACGCCTTGTGCAGCCAGAAGAAATCGAACAGCGCGCGCAAATCCGGCACCGCCAAAAACAGGCACGCCAGCAGCAGATTCGCCGCAAACAGCTTCACTGGCACATCGAAAAACATGTTGTAGAGCAGCACGTTCGTCATCACGAACGATGAAATCAGCGCGCCCGCCAGCGCCGTCCGCCGGAACAGGATCAGCGCTCCGCCGATCGCTTCCGCCAGCCCGCACACAATCTCGTACGCCGGGTGCAGCCCGATCATGGCCCACAGCATGGTCATCGGCGACAGATTGCCCACCGGCTCATTCAGAATGCCGATGGAGGGCGGCGGCATCTGCAGCGGGAAGATCTTCGCAAAGCCGTACTGCAGCATAAAATATCCGCACGTCAGCCGCAGCAGAAAGCGCAGCCACGCGTACATCGTCGCGTACTCTTTGCGCCTGTTGCCGCGCAGCGCCGCTGCCAGCGTCCAAACCAGGCCCCCACCCAGCGTCACCACAACGAACAGGCCGTTCAGAATCCAGTTCATCGTCGCGTCGCCCGAGCCGGTCGGCTGCCAGTGCGCCGCCTTCCCGGTCAGGTGGAATACATGCTGCGCCGCCCACTCCGTCGCGTGGAGGGGCGCCCACATCAGCCCGTTGTAGACCCAGTCGCCCACCACCGGAAAGATGTTGAAGATCGTGCCGTTCCCAAAGAACGCCAGGAAGCACACGAAGTACAGGAAGGCGATGCGGAACCCGATCCGCCCCAAAGGCGTCCAGGCCTGCGGTGTTGCGACCGGTGGCGCGGTCGGCTGCTCGGCAGCAGCGACGTTGGTGGAATCAGTCAGTACTTCCTGGGTCGCCATGCAGTTCTCGCTTGTGGAAAGGGTTCGAGAAGATTTCTTATTTTGGAGCAGATGCCATTCCCGGTCAAACACCCAGCGCCAAATCTCTTAGCGTACGGACGCGAGCCGCATCGATTCCACTCCTCGATCTAGTTGTGCCCGGGCCACCACTGCTGCACCATCAGAATCACCGACAGAATGCTGACCACAATCGCCGTGAGCCACGCAATCGCGTTGAACCATTGGCGATTCGTGTGTTCGCCCATCAGATCCTTGCGGTTAATCAGCAACAGCATCAGCACAATCACCACCGGCAGCAGAATGCCGTTGAACGCCTGCGATTCCAGATACCACTTAACCAGCTGCGCGTTCGGAATCAACAGCACCGCCGCCGCTCCGCCCACAATCAGCAGCGTGTAGAGGAAGTAGAAAAACGGAGCCTCGCGAAAGCGCTTGTCCACCCCTGACTCCACGCCCAGCCCCTCGCACACCACATACGCCGTCGACAGCGGCAGCACGGAAGCCGCGAAGAATCCCGCGTTGAACAATCCAAACGCGAACAGGACGAACGCATACTGTCCCGCCAGCGGCTTCATCGCTTCCGCTGCGGACGAAGCGTCCGCGATGTTGGTAATACCGTGCGTCCACAGCGTAGCCGCGCATGCCACGATGATGAACCATGCCACCACATCGGTGAATATCGATCCCACAATCACGTCGATCCGCGACCCGGCATACGTCTTCGCCGTCACGCCCTTCTCCACAATCGACGACTGCAGATAGAACTGCATCCACGGCGCAATGGTGGTGCCGATCACCGCCACCACCATAAAGATGTAGTCCTTGTTGTGCAGCACCGATGCCGGCGGCAGCTTGATGGTCGCCGCCCATGCCGTATGCCATCCCGGATGCGCCAGCACCCCCGCAATGATGTAGGTGAAGTAGAAGAACGAGGCGACCAGGAAAATCTTCTCCACGCTCTTGTAATCGCCGCGCACCGCCAGCAGCCAAACCAGCGCGCTGCAAATGGGAACAGAAATGAATTTCGATACGTGGAACAGCTGCAAACTGCCTGCGATCCCGTTGAATTCCCCGATCACGTTGCCGAAATTCACCAGCACCAGCAGCGCCATGATGATGACCGTCAGCCGCAGCCCAAATTCCTCGCGGATCAGGTCGCTCAGCCCCTTGCCGGTCACCGCGCCCATGCGCGCGCACATCTCCTGCACCACAATCAGCGCCAGCGTCACCGGAATCATCGTCCACAGCAGCGTGTAGCCGAACTGCGCCCCCGCCTGCGAATACGTGATGATGCCGTTGGGATCGTTATCGACGTTGGCCGTGATGAAGCCCGGTCCCAGCACCGCCAGGATCACAAAAATCCGGGTTTTCCAGCTCTTCAGCATGACGGCGCAATTCCACTTCGCGGGTTGCCGAGCCCGCCGGCCCGGAGATTGGAGGAGAAAGTGAAACCCCAGTGTAGGCGACGAACCCTCGTTTCGTCCCCTTGCCGCGCCGCATCTCTTTCCCCTGGCCGCAAACGCGCCTTCTCAAACCTTTCTGTAGACTGAAAATCAGCATGATGCCAGGCCGTTTCCTCCGATTTCTGCCGCCTGCAAGCCTTCTGGCGCTGCCTCTCTTCGCAGCCTGCCTCGCCTTTTCTCCCGTCGCGTACGCCCAGGGTACCCGCCTGTGGACCGAGTCGCACTTCGAAGACTTTGAGCGCGGCACACCCAATGGCGTGGCCATTACCAGCGACGGCCATCTCGTTCCTGGCCCCGCCAGCACCGCCGTTCTCACTACGCCCTCCACCTATGTGTGGGCCGTGGCCGCGGATCGCGACGGCATCGCGTACCTCGCCACCGGTACGCCCGCGACGGTCTTGCGCATCGGCGCCGATGGCAAATCGACAACGCTCTTCACCAGTCACGACATGAGCGTGCAAACCCTGCGCGTCGGCCCCGATGGCTCCGTCTACGCCGCCACGCTGCCTTCCGGCAAGGTCTACAAACTCGATCCGCACGCGGAAAATAAAACCGACGAAACCGCCGCCGTCGTCTTCGATCCCGCCACCACGACCGAAAAGCCGAAGTACGTTTGGGATCTCGCCTTCGACGCGCACGGCCAGCTCTACATCGCTACCGGCGCGCCCGCGGCCATCTATCGCGTCGCCAACGGCGGCAAGCCCACGCTGTTTTACAAGAGCGACGAAGAGCACATCCGCTCCCTGGCCTTCGATAAATCCGGCAACCTCATCGCGGGCTCCGACGGCACCGGCCTCATCTATCGCATCGATCCCACCGGCAAGGCCTGGGTGCTCTACGATTCGCCGAAAAAGGAAATCACCTCGGTCATCGTCGCACCCGACGGCAACATCTACGCCGCCGGCGTCGGCGAAAAGGGAAGAAACAATCTCCCCCCGCTCACCGTTACGGGGCAGGCCCAGGTCACTGCGACCATCACCATCGTCACGCCCGGTTCCGTCCAGGCCTTCAGCGGCAACACCCTCATCCCCGACGGCTCAGAACTCTACGAAATCCCCCACGGCGACGGGCCGCCGCAAAAAATCTGGTCCGGCCATGACGAAATCGTCTACGCCCTCGCCTGGACGCCCGACGGCATCCTCGCCGCTACTGGCAATCGCGGTCGCATCTTCCGCATCCACGACGACGGCACCTACGCCGACGTTGCCCACCTTGACGCCTCCCAGGTCACCGGCTTTGCCGACGCACCCAAAGGAATCTACGTCAGCACCGCCAACTCCGGCAAATTGTTTTTGCTCAGCCACGGCGAAGCCCCCGATGGCACCTACACCAGCGAAGTCTTCGACGCCGGAGCCTTCGCGCAGTGGGGACGCGCCGAAGTGGAGACCGCCTCGCAAGCCAGCGGATTCCAGATGTTCGCCCGCGCCGGCAATATTGAAAACCCCGAGCGCGCCTGGGGCGAATGGAAACCGTTCACCGCCAACTCCGGACCCGTCGGCATCGAATCCTCCCGCTTCATGCAGTGGAAGATCGTCGAGCATCCCGGCAGCTCCGTCGGCGAAGTCGCCGTCAACTACCTGCCCGTGAACATGCCGCCCATTGTGGACGAAATCGTGGTCGCGCCGGGCGCCCGCGCCGTCAACCAGCCGCCGCAGCCCGGCCAGCCCACGCAGATCACCATCAATTTCCCCTCGCAGCAAAATAACGGCATCAGCTTCGTCCAGCCCGAGGCCGGCAAAGAGCCGCTGTCCGCCATCAAGGAACGCACCGCCGTCACCGTTCGCTGGTCCGCGCACGACGACAACGGCGACGACCTCGTCTTCTCTCTCTTCTATCGCGGCGAAGGCGAGCACAACTGGCAGCTGCTCAAAGATCACGTCCGCGACCGCTTCTATTCGTTTGACTCCTCGCTGCTGCCCGACGGCCATTACCGCGTAAAAGTCGTCGCCAGCGATGCCCCCTCGCACAATCCCGGCGAGGCCCTCACCGGCGACCGCGTCAGCGACGACTTCCTCATTGACACCACACCGCCCGTCGTCAACGGCATTGAAGCTCATCTCGTGAACGGCAAGATTCACGCCTCGTTCACCGCAACGGACGCCATCTCGCCCGTCGCGCGCGCCGAATACTCCATCGACGCCGGACGCTGGCAATACGTCGAGCCGGCCGGCAAAATCGCTGATTCCCTCACCGAGCATTTTGATTTCGACGCGCCCCTCCCCGCCCCGCGTCCCGGCGCTGAGGCTCCGGTCGATCCGCACGAACACGTCATCGCGCTCCGCGTCTTCGATCGCAATGACAACACCGTCACCGTGAAGGCAGTGGTTCGCTAAGCGCCATGCGCTTTGAGCTTTTCATCGCCGCGCGTTATTTGCGGGCCAAACGCCGCCAGGCCGTCATCGGCATCATTACCTGGATCTCCATCGCCGGCGTTGCGGTCGGCGTCGCCTCGCTCATCCTCGCCCTCGCCATCACCAACGGCACCCGCCGCGATCTGCAGGATCGCCTCCTCAGCTCCACCGCCCACGTCGACCTCATGCGCAGCATGAGCGACGGCATGCGCGACTGGCGTCCTCTGCTGGCGCGCCTTGAGAAATTGCCCCACGTCGTAGCCGCCGCTCCTGGACTCTACGAGCCCGTCCTCATCTCCCGCGGCGCGCGTGCCGGCGGCGCCGTGCTCAAAGGCATCATCCCCGCGGACGAACGCAAAGTCTCCGACATGCTCGCCCATGTCACTGCCGGCTCGGCCGCGCCCCTCAGCGCCACGGCCAATTTGCAGAGCGACACCGGCGAGCCAACGCCGCCCATCGTGATTGGCAGCGATCTGGCTGACTCCATCGGCGCCAAGGTGGGCGACACCGTCATGGTCACCAGCCCCCAGGCCGACCTCACTCCCTACGGCCTCATTCCCAAATATCAGCGCTTCCAGATTGCCGGCATCTTCCACTCGGGCTTCTATCAGTACGACTCCAGCTTCGGCTTCGTCCGCCTCGCCGACGCCCAGGCCCTCTTCGGCGAGCCCGATGTCATCTCCATCATTTCCTTCCGCGTCGACGACCTTTACCGCGCCAACGTCATCGGCGACCAAATCGAAAAAGCTGCCGGACCCGGCTACTCCACCACCAACTGGATGGAGCAGAATCGCGAGCTCTTCCGCGCCCTCAAAGAGGAACAGGTCGTCACCTTCATCGTTATCGGCCTCATTGTCTGCGTCGCCGCTCTCAACATCCTCATCGCCCTCACCATGATGGTGATGGAGAAGACCAAAGACATCGCCGTCCTCATGTCCATGGGCGTTCAGCCCGGCCAAATCCGCCGTATCTTCCTGCTGGAAGGCCTGCTCATCAGCGTCATCGGCACCGCCATCGGGCTGGTGCTCGGCTATACCCTCGCCTGGCTGGGAAGCCATTATCGCTTCATCCATTTATCTGCCGATGTTTATTCCCTGGACTATCTCCCGTTCGCGCCGCGCATCCTACATGGCGTGATCGTGACAGCCCTGTCACTCGGCGTCTCGCTGCTGGCCACACTGTATCCGTCCAGCTCCGCGGCCCGCGTGTTGCCCGCCGAAGCCCTCCGCTACGAATGAGCGCGGGCATTTGCGGCAGACCCTGCACGATCCGAAAGGATTTCCGCACGCAATGGTAAGGAAAGTTTTCGCCGTCATTCTCTGCTGCTGGCTCGCCGCCCCCTTCTGCTCCGGCTACTCCTTCCTCACGCACGAAACCATCATCGATATCGCGTGGGATGCCTCCATCAAGCCCCTGCTGCTCGCCCGCTATCCCAACGCCACGCCCATCGAACTGCGCAACGCCCGCGCCTACGCCTACGGCGGATCCACCATCCAGGACGCCGGCTACTATCCGTTCGGGAAGCCGCTCTTCAGCGATCTCACCCACTATGTACGCAGCGGCGACTTCGTCACCAATCTCATCCACGAGTCGCGCAATATCAACGAACTCGCCTTCGCCCTCGGCGCTCTCTCGCACTATGTTGGCGACACCGTCGGCCATCGCTACGCCGTCAATATCTCCGTCCCTCAGGAGTTTCAAAACCTTAAAGATAAATACGGCCCGGTCGTCACCTACGAAGAAGATCCCTACGCGCACATCCGCACCGAGTTCGCCTTTGACGTCGACCAGCTCGGCCACGGCCGCTTCGCCCCATCGGGCTATTTCCGCCACGTCGGCTTCAAAGTCCCCATCCCGCTCGTCGAACGCGCCTTCTACGACACCTACGGTCTGAGCCTCCACTCCATCATCGGCGACGAGCATGCCTCTTTCCGCATCTACCGGTTTTCGGTGCGCACCCTGCTGCCCCGCGTCGGCTACGCCGAGGTCCTGCTCCATCGCAAACAGTTTCCCCCCGACGAAGACAACGCGGACTTCCAGGAATATGCCGCTCGCCTGAAAGCCACCGACGCCGCCGCTCACTGGGAAAAATATCGCAAACATAAGCCCAGTTTTCTCACCCGCGTCTTCGCAGTCGCCATCTTCATCACGCCCAAAATTGGGCCGCTCAGCGATCTCGCCATCCGCGGACCCATGCCCGATACCGAACAGGACTACGTCAGCAGCGTGAACCGCGCCACCGCTGAATACGCCCAACTTCTCTCCCAGCTACAGAACATCGGCAAGAACAACTTTGAAGTTCCCGACCTCGACCTCGACACCGGCTACGCCACCAAGCCGGGAACCTATCGCCTCACCGACCAGACCTACGCCCAACTCATCGTGAAGGTCATCTCGAAGAATGCGAAGCCTCCCGCCGGCCTGCGCCAAAACATCATCGCCTTCTACGCCGATCCCAGTGCCCCCATCGCCACCAAACGCAAGCCGCGGCAGTGGAAGAAAGTGCAGGATGCGCTCGCCGTCCTCCGCCAGACTCCGGCCCAGCACATCCCGAACGCAAAGTAACCCGCCGCGTCCGTCCGTCTTGCGCAAAGTCCCGCCTCGCAGCGTGTATTCTGCCTTTGCATGCAACGCATTGTTACCGCCGTCGTTCTCGTTCCCATCGTCATCCTGCTCATCTTCTTTTCGCCCACCCAGCCGCTGCCCATGATGGGCGCCATCTTCGTCGTTGCTGTCCTCGCCATCTGGGAATATCTCGGCCTCGCCGATGCCATGGGCGCCAAAACTCCCCGCATGGTCGTCATCGTCGCCCTCGCCCTGCTGCTGGCCACCGTCTTTCGCCGCTCCGATCTGCTGGAGCCCATCCTCGGCATCCTCTCCTTCGCGCTCTTCCTGGTCTGCGCCTTCCGCTCGCCGGTCACCCGCGTCCTGCCGGACACCGCCTACTCCATCTTCGGGCTCATCTACATCGGCCTGCCCATGGGCATGCTCTACCTGCTCAGCACCCGCGACAACGGCCCCTCGCTGCTGCTCTTCCTCTTCTGCGCCGTCTGGTGCGGTGACGTCGCCGCTCTCTATATCGGACGCGCCTTTGGCCGCCGCAAGCTCGCTCCCAAACTCAGTCCCAACAAAACCTGGGAGGGCAGCGTCGCCTCCGTCGCCGGCAGCATCCTCGTCACTTTGCTTCTGGTCTGGGTCGGCGGCCTGCTCGTCGCCCGCAACATCGAAGCCCTTTCCTACCCCGGCCCCATCCTCCACTGGATCACTCTCGCCATCCTCGTCAACATCGGCGCGCAACTCGGCGATCTGGTCGAATCCGCCATCAAACGCGGCGCCGGCGTCAAAGATTCCGGACACCTGCTTCCCGGCCACGGCGGCATGCTCGATCGCATCGACGCCCTCCTGCTCGCCGCTCCACTGCTGTGGTACGCTCAGTTAGCGCAGCAGACCTTTTAGATTCCGTCTGCTCCTGAAGACCGTCCAGCCTTGAAGCACATCGCCATCCTGGGTTCGACCGGCTCCATCGGTCAAAGCACTCTAAGCATCGTTGAGAGCTACCCCGACCGCTTCTCTGTCGTCTCCCTCGCCGCCGGACGCAACATCGATACAGCCTTCCGGCAGTGCCAACGCTGGCGTCCCCGCGTCGTCTCCCTCGCCACCGAAGAGCTCGCCGCCGATCTCCGCCAGCGCCTCCACCGTGATGGCCTCACGGAAACCGAAGTCGTCTGGGGCACAGCAGGCACCGTTCTCGCAGCCACCCTCCTGGAAGCTGATTTCGTCGTCTCCGCCATCGTCGGCGTCGCTGGTCTCGAAGCCACCTATGCCGCCGTCGAAGCAGGCAAAACCATCGGCCTCGCCAACAAAGAAGCCATGGTCGCCGCCGGAGAGATCCTCACCGCCGCCGCCCGCCGCCACAACGTCTCGTTGCTGCCCATCGACTCCGAGCACAACGCGGTTCATCAGTGCATGCGCGCCGGCCAGCGCAGCGAAGTCCGCCAGATCTGGCTCACCGCCTCCGGAGGGCCGTTTCGCACCCTCCCCCTCGCTGAATTCGCCAACATCACCGTGGAGCAGGCTCTCCGCCATCCCACCTGGGTCATGGGCCGCCGCATCACCGTCGACTCCGCGACCATGCTCAACAAGGGCCTCGAAATCATCGAAGCCTGCCGACTGTTTGACTTGCCGCCTTCTGCCGTTAAGGTGACGGTGCATCCGCAATCCACCGTGCATTCCCTCGTCGAATACGTCGACGGCAGCCTGCTGGCGCAAATCTCCGTCACCGATATGCGCCTGCCCATCCTCTACGCCCTCAGCTATCCGGAGCGCGTGCCCTCCGACCTCACCTTCAATATGGAAGCCCTCGCCGATCTGCAGTTTGAGCCGCCGGATTTTGAGCGCTTCCCCTGCCTCCGCCTCGCCTACGAGGCCGCGGAACAGGGTGGCGCCCACCCCATCGCCCTCAACGCCGCTGACGAAGTGGCTGTCGAAGCATTCCTCCAACGGGCCATTCCGTTTACGGGCATTCCCGCTACAATAGAAAAGGTACTCGAGACAACCCCCGAGACTCATCCGGCGACCATACAAGAGGTGCTCGCTTTGGACTGCCAGGCCCGCGAACGCTCGCGAGAAGTTCTGGCCCAAAGCAACACCGTCTCCCGCGGCTGAATCCCGCCTCCGGTACGTTCCTGGTTCTGCGACCCACTATGTCCTTTGCCGTTATTTCGATTGTTTCGTTCTTCATCGTGCTCAGCATCCTGGTGCTGGTGCATGAAGCGGGCCACTTCATCGTGGCCAAGGCCTGCGGCGTCCGCGTTGAGACCTTCTCCCTGGGCTTTCCGCCGCGCCTCTTCGGCATCAAGTACGGCGATACCGACTACTGCATCGGCGCGCTCCCCTTTGGCGGCTACGTCAAAATGTCCGGCGAACAACCGGGGGAGACAACCACCGGCGACGCCGCTGAATTTTCCGCCCGTCCCCGCTGGCAGCGCGTGCTTATCGCCCTCGCCGGTCCGGTCGCCAATTTCCTGCTCGCCTTTGCTCTCATGGCGGGCTTCTTCATGCTTCACAACGAGGTTCCGGTCTATTCCACCGGCCCGGCCGTCCTCGATGTGGTGCCGCCGAACTCCGCCGCCGGTCGTGCCGGCCTGCTCTCCGGCGACGTCATCGTCCGCTTCGACAAAGACAAGAATCCCACCTGGGAAAGTGTGGAACAGCGTGCTTCGCTCGACGCCAACTCCACCACCCCCATCACCGTGCAACGCGTCGTTGACGGCCAAACCAAACAGTTCAGTACCGAGCTTTTCCTCAGCGATCCCAGCAAAGGCGAGGACTTCGACATCGAGTCCCTCGGCCTGCTGCCGCGCGAGCAGGAAGATCCAGTGCGCGTGGAAGACGTGATGCCCGGCGATCCCGCCGCCAAAGCCGGCATCCAGCCCGGCGACGGCATCGTTTCCGTCAACGGCCAGGCCGTCCACGGCGTCTCCTCCATCATCGCCGTCCTCGACGAAACCGGCAGCAAGCCCGTGAACATCGTCATCGAACGCGGCGGGAAAGACATCAACATCACCGTCCAGCCCATCTGGGCTGACTTCGGCGGCGGCCAGGTCCCTGGCTACCGTCTCGGCTTCGGCGCCGATCCTCCGCCCTTCCGTGTGGAGCAGTCGCCGCTCCCCAAAGCCATCAGCCAGTCCGTCAGCTTCAACGTCAAAAATTCCGGCTACATCCTCGACATTCTCAGCCGCCTCTTTTCGCACCATGGCGCCGTGATGCAACAGCTCTCGGGCCCCATCGGCATCGCCCGCGCCACTGGCGAAGCCGCCCAGGCCCACGGCCTCGAGCCCATCATCTATCTCACTTCCCTCATCAGCCTCAACCTCGGCATCATGAACCTGCTGCCCATCCCCATCCTCGATGGCGGCATGATCCTCTTCCTCGTTATCGAAGGCGTCCTGCGCCGCGATCTCAAGCAGGAATTCAAAGAGCGCATCTACCAGGTGGCGTTTGTCGTGCTCATCCTGTTCTTCGCGTTCGTCATGGTCAACGATGTGTCGAAGCTGAATCTCTTCTCGCGACTCAAACCCTAAAGCGCCATCGGCGGAATCCGATACCCAAACGCCCCTCCCCGGTGCCCCATATCTGCCCGGTTTTGGCAGATGTGGGCTCGCGCGTGAGCGCCCGCCTTTAAGGGTGGCTCACAGCGCCATCCGCGGCGGCTCATACCCGAACGCGCCTTCCACCCCCGCGGCCACCGTCAGCACCAGCTCGTCCGCATAAGGCCGCCCCGCAATCTGCACCCCAATCGGCAAACCCTCCGCCGACTGCGCCACCGGCACCACCGCCGCCGGTCCGCCAAGCAGATTGAACCACTGCGTGTACCGCATCGCGTCCAGATACTCGACCGCCGTCCCCTCCACCATCCAGCTCCGCTCAAACGGCTTGAACGCCGGCACCGAGCATACCGGGCACAGCAGCAGCGGATACGCCCGCATCTCCGCCAGCAGCCGCGCGCGCACTTTGTCCGCTTCCACCCACGCCTCCAGCAGGGAATCCGCGGTCAGCGGCGTCTCCGCCCGCGCCAGCGCCAGAAAATCCCGAAACGTCGGGCTCAGCTCCTGCTCGCGTCCCCGAATCGTCGACGCATACAGCATCGCCCCGCACTGCATAAAGAAGGTCCACCACAGTTGCCGCGCCGCCTCCAGTGCCTGCGGACGAAAGGGTTCGATCTTGAACCCCTGCCGCTCCAGAGCCTGCGCCGCCGCCTCCACCGCCGCGCGCGTCTCCGCCGTCACCGGAACCAAACCGTCATCCGTGAACCACCCAATCGGTGTCCGCTTCGCCTCTTCCGGCGTCACTTTCCGAGATTGCACCGGCGCGCTGCTTGCATCTGTCGCGTCCTGTCCAGACAACGTGGCGAACAGCAATTCCACGTCGCCCACGGTTCGCGCCATCGGCCCAATCGCTCCCAAAAAAGTGAACGGTCCCAGGCAGGGTGGCAAATGTCCCGCCGCCGGTACGCGTCCCGCCGTCGGTTTCAGCGCGCAGATTCCCGTAAAGTGCGCTGGCTCCCGCACTGACCCGCCGCTGTCGCTCCCCAACCCGCCCGCCGAAAGCCCCGCCGCAATCGCCGCTGCCTCGCCCCCGCTCGATCCCCCCGCCGTATGCTCCAGGTTCCACGGATTCCGCGTGCTCCCGTACAGCAGGTTCTCCGTCTCGTACGCCATTAGAAATTCCGGACAATTCGTCGTCCCCAGCACCACCGTGCCCGCCGCGATCAGCCGGTCGACGACAACGGCATTCTGGTCCGGCCTCGATCCCTTATTCAGCACGCTGCCAATCTCGCACCGATACCCGGCCACCGAAATCGACGACTTTACCGTGACCGGCAGCCCCGCCAGCGGCCCGGCCCCCGCTCCGTTTGAAGCACCCAACTTCACCTTGCGCGCCAGCGCCCTTACCCGCTCCGCATCGAAATCGACAAGCGCGTTCAACTGCGGATTCAGCCGCTGAATTTGCCGGATATGTTCCTCCGCCAGTTCCAGCGGCGTGATCGCGCGGCTGCGCAGCATCGCGAGTTGTTCAGTGGCAGGCTTCAGAGTCACAGACATGGCAAAGTCAGGAACGTCAGGGTCCGGGTGATTATAATTTCTTCAAGTGCCGAGCGATTTTTCCTCCCCGTCGCAACCCTTCAACCCAACCAACTGGGCTGAGATTCTCGGGCGACCGCCATCGCCGTCCGAACCCCTCCGCATACCATCCGCCGCCGCTACCCGCATCCTCGTCACCGGCGCCGGCGGCTTCATCGGCTCGGAGATGGTCCGCGTATTCGCCGCGTCCGGCGCTGCACACATCGTGCTCCTCGACATCTGCGAACAGCATCTTTTCGAAGTCCACGCCGCGCTCGCCGCCCCGGGCTATGCGGTCCGCTGCACGCCCATCCTCGGCAGCGTCTGCGATCGCCCGCTCCTCGACGCGCTCTTCGCCGAGCATCGTCCCCAGCTCATCCTCCACGCCGCCGCCCTCAAGCACGTGCTGCTCATGGAGCAAAATCCCCTCGCCGCCGTCGCCACTAACACCCTCGGCACCGCAACCCTCACCGAAGCCGCTACAGCCCAAGGCGCGCGCCACCTCATTCTCGTCTCGACAGACAAAGCCGTCGCCCCCCACAGCATCATGGGCGCCTCCAAACACATCGCAGAACAGATCATGCTCGTGCCGGATCGCCACATGCGGAAAACGGCCGTCCGGTTAGTCAATGTCATCGGCTCCCCATGCAGCGTCGGCCCGCTCTTCTCCGAACAAATCGCTCGCGGCGGACCCGTCACCGTCACCCATCCCGCCGCCAACCGATTCTTTCTAACCCTCAGCGAAGTCACATCCCTGCTCGCAGAAGCCATCGAATCCGAAGCAAGCGGATTGCTCATCCCGAATCCTCACGTCACCGGCGAACCCATCCTCATCGCCGATCTCGCCCGCCGCATGATCGCTGCCAGCCGCCGCAACAGTCCCATCGTCTTCACCCAACCGCGTCCCGGCGAAAAGCAGGACGAGTCCCTCGTCGCCCCCAACGAAACGCTCGCCGAACCAGCCACTCCATCCCTCAATCGTGTAGAAGGCCCCACCACACCCAACCTGGCCGAGCATCTCCAGGCGCTCGAAGCTGCCATCGCTGCCCTCGACCGCGCCGAGATCGTCCGCCTCGTCCAGCATCTCGTCCCTGGCTACCAGCCCAGCGCCCTGTTGCGCGACTGCGTATCCGAGCCACTGGCCGCCCGCAGCTGAACTAAAAACTAATTGGGCGCGACCACCACCGAGCCCCAAAACAGCAGCATCAGCCCGTTCACCAACAAAATGTAGCGCCGGTGCCCCCGCTGCATGGCAATGCACAACATGCACAACAGGGTCGAAGCCGCTGCAGCCAAAAACGGAATGACGAACGCCACGCTGGCCGGCAACCCCAGTTCGTCCATCCACCCCGCCACTGGCCCGCTGCGGATCCCGAGCACCGCCAGCGCCAGGACGCTCCACAACGCATAGACACCGACGTTCACCCGCGACAGCCGGTACAGCATGGGGTTCAGCACCCCTCTGCGCCGCCATAACCAAAGCATTCCAAAGGCCGGCAAGACCAGCAAAATCGCCTTCAGCAGCGATATCCCAAACCAGGGCCATCCATCCCACTGCATATACTTGTCTCCGGGCCCGATGAGCACAGCCCACCGGCGATTTGCATGATGCAAACCCTTCAACACGGAATCCCGGAAAAATGATGCGCAAAATCGCCGTCGTCACCACTTCCCGCGCCGATTACAGCCATCTTTACTGGCCGCTGCGCCTCCTCGCCGACCATCCTGACGTCGATCTCCGCCTCATCGTCATGGCCTCCCACCTCTCGCCGGAGTTCGGCGCGACCATCCGCGAGATCGAAAAAGACGGTTTCCCCATCGCCGCCCGCATCGAGTGCCTGCTCAGCTCCGACTCCGACGTCGGCATGGCCAAAAGCATCGGCGTCGCTGTCCTCTCGCTGGCCGATACCCTCGGCGCAGATGCGCCCCGACCTCCTGCTCCTCATCGCCGACCGCTACGAAATGCTCGCGCCCGCCTCCGTCGCTCTCTCCCTGCGCATCCCCATCGCCCACATCGAGGGTGGCGAAATCAGCGAGGGTGCCATCGACGACGCCGTCCGCAACGCGCTCACCAAAATGAGCCACATCCATTTCACTTCGACCGACGGCGCCCGCGCAGCGCGTCATCGCCATGGGCGAAGAACCCTGGCGCGTCCATCGCGCCGGCGCACCCTCGCTCGATCACCTCCGCCGCAGCACGCTGCTCTCCCGCGAAGAAGTCGAATCCAGCTGTGGCCTCGACCTCAGCACCCCCGCGCTCCTCGTCGCCTACCACCCCGTCACCCTCGAGCAGGACACCACCACCGAAGCCGACGCGCTCTTCACCGCGCTCGAACAAATCTCTGCCCAGCCCGACACCCAGCTCCTCTTCTGCTATCCCAACGCCGACGCCGGCAGCCGCTCGCTCGTCGAGCGCACCCGCGCCTTCCTCGCGCACCACCCCGGCGCAACTCTTCGTCAATCTCGACGCCGTCACCTACTGGAGCCTCCTCCGCCACGTCGATCGTCATGATCGGCAACTCCTCCAGCGGCATCATGGAAACCGCCTCGTTCGCGCTGCCCACCGTCAACATCGGCCTCCGCCAAAAAGGCCGCGAGCGCGCCCTCAACGTCCTCGACGCCGAACCCGACGCCGCCGCCATCCTCGCCCGCATCGCAGAAGCCCGCAGCCCTGCTTTCCGCGCGTCGCTGGCAGGCATGACCAATCCCTACGGCGACGGCCACGCCGCGGAGCGCATCGTCCAGGTCCTCACCACCGTCCCCACCGGCCCGCAACTGCTCATCAAGCGCGCCATGCCCTGCGGATTTGCCGAATGAACGAGATCCCACTCTCCGCCCCCGACATCACAGAATCCGAGATCGAAGCCGTCGCAGCCGTCCTCCGCACCGGCCGCCTCAGCCTCGGCCCCCAACTCCAGGCCTTCGAAAACGCGATGGCCGCGTGCCTCGGCGCGCCCCACGCCATCGGCGTCAGCTCCGGCACCGCCGGCCTGCACCTCACCCTCCTCGCCAACAACATCGGCCCCGGCGACGAAGTCATCGTCCCCTCCTTCACCTTCATCGCCGTCGCCAACGCCGTTCGTTACACCGGCGCGCATCCCGTCTTCGCCGACATCGATCCCAACACCCTCAACCTCGATCCCGCCAGCGTGGAAGCCGCCCTCACCCCGCGCACCCGCGTCCTCATCGCCGTCCACACCTTCGGACGTCCCGCCGACTTGCCAGTGCTGCTCGCAATCGCCCAGCGCCACAACCTCCTCCTCATCGAAGACGGCTGCGAAGCCATCGGCGCCCGCATCAACGGCCAGCCCGTCGGCTCCTTCGGCGACTGCGCCGTCTTCGCCTTCTATCCCAACAAGCAGATCACCACCGGCGAAGGCGGCATGGTCCTCACCCGCCACCCGGAAATCGCCCGCCGCATCCGCGCCTTACGTAACCATGGCCGTTACGAATCAGCAGCCCCGCAAAGCTGGCTCGACCACGCGGAAGCTCGGCTTCAACTACCGCCTCTCTGAAATGCAGGCCGCCCTCGGCCTCGCCCAACTCGCCCGCCTCAATGAAATCCTTACCCGCCGCGAATCCATCGCCCGCCGCTACAACGAACGACTCGCCGAAACTCCGCACCTGCATCTCCCCACCCTCGACGTCCCCGGCCAGCGCCTCAGCTGGTTCGTCTTCGTCGTTCGCCTCGCAGAAGAATGCACCCGCGACGATCGCGACCGCGTCATGCGCGCCCTTGCCGCTGAAGGCATCGGCACCGGCCGCTACTTCGCCCCCATCCACCAACAGCCCGCCTACGCTGAACACCCAACCGCCCCGCTGCCCGTTACCGAATCCATCGCCGCCCGCACTCTGGCCCTCCCCTTCTTCAATCGCATCACCGAAGACCAAATGCAGCGCGTCACACGGACACTACGCACGGCCCTCCACTCCGCTCTCGCTCACAAATAATTCGCCTCACCCCACCCAAATCAATTCACAGCAATTTCCAGCCCAAATGCTACGATGGGCCATGGCTCCCAGCCGGAAATCTCCAGCCCGGCCGCGCGCAGCAGCCAAGTCCACCAAGCCCGCCGCGCCGGAACAGCCCCGCGAGCTCGTCATCCTCACCGGCCTGTCCGGCTCCGGCAAGGCCTCCGCCCTCAAAGCCTTTGAAGACCTGGGCTATTACGCCGTCGACAACATGCCCGTCTCGCTCACTCCGCCGTTTGCGGAGCTGGTCGCGCACTCGCGTGATATTCATCGCGCCGCCCTTGTCATCGACGTCCGCGAAGGCCAGAGCCTCGAGCAGTTTCCCGCCATTCTCGAAGACATTCGCCGCATCCTGCCCACCACCGTCGTTTTTCTTGAGGCCTCGCGTGCCGCCCTGGTCGCCCGCTTTTCTGAGACGCGCCGTCCCCACCCCCTCGGTCGCGAAGAGCGCGTCACCCGCGCCCTGCAGGAGGAACGCCGCCTCCTCGAGCCCATCCGCAAGGTTGCTGAGATCGTCATCGACACCACCCGCTTCAACGTCCACGAACTCCGCGCCTACATCCAAAACAAATTTGTCCGCGAGAGCGACGGCAAAAGCCTGCTCGTCTCCTCCGTCAGCTTCGGCTACAAAAAAGGCGTGCCCCTCGACGCCGACCTCGTCTTCGACGTCCGCTTCCTGCCCAACCCCCATTTCGTTCCCGAGTTCCGCAACCTCACCGGCCTCGATCCCAAAGTCGAGAACTACGTCATCGGCTTCCCGCAGACGCGCGAATTCCTCGACCGCATCACTGAGCTGTTTCTCTTTCTGCTCCCCCACTACATCCGCGAAGGCAAAAGCTATCTCACCCTCGCCTTCGGATGCACCGGCGGCCAGCATCGCTCCGTCATGATCGCGGAAGAAGTAGCGCGCCGCCTCGGCCGTCACGGCTATCGCGTAAAAACCGCGCACCGCGACATGCCTCGCTAGCAGCGCTCAGGCATGCTGCGAAATCGACAGCACATTCCCATCCGGATCTTTAAACCACGCCACCTTATCCCCATTCGGAAACGTAGCAATCCCCCGCTCATCCAGCGCCATGTTGGGATACCGCTCGAACGCCACCCCCGCGCTCTCCAACTGGTCCACCGTCATTTCAATGTTCTCTGCCTCCCATCCCAGCACCGTATTCTGCGCCGGCGTAAACTCCTTCACCTTCGCAATCCGCAGCATCACGCCATTGCTCACAAACACCAGCGCGAAACCATCATCGCGCAAATACTTCAGGCCAAGCTGATCGCGAAAAAACGTAACCGCGGCCTCCGGCTTCGTCGTCAGCAAAAATGTCACTACATGATCCATACGCGTTTCTCCTGGAGTTAAAAGGGCAGAGAAATGGTACACGTCCGCCCTTAATCCAATCCTCAATTCGCATTTCGTACCCGCTTTTCCTCATCCGTCCGGCCCGCATCCACACAACCACCCTCGCTCCCGCCGACCTAAAATAGATCCAGACCCCATGGCGGAATTCACTCACCTGCACCTCCACACCGACTATTCCCTGCTCGACGGCGCCTGCGATGTCGAAAAGCTGGTCCAGCGCGTCTCCAGCATCGGTCAAAAATCTGTCGCCATCACCGACCACGGCAATATCTACGGCGCGGTCCACTTCTTTGACGCTGCGAAGAAACACGGCATCCAGCCCATCCTCGGCTGCGAGCTCTACATCTGCCAGAAGGACGATCATCGCGCCGAACCTCAGGGCGACGACTACAATCACCTCCTCGTCCTCGCAGAAAACGAAGAAGGCTATCGCAATCTCGTCCGCATCACGTCGGAAGCGTCTCTCCACGGCTTCTACCGCAAGCCCCGCGTCAGCAAAAAATATTTGGCCGAACACGCCAAGGGCCTCATCGGTTTTTCCGGCTGCCTCGCCGGCGAGCTTTGCGAAAATCTGATGAAGGACAAGTACGAAGCCGCCAAAGCCGCCGCAGGCCAGTACCAGGAAATCTTCGGACGCGGCAACTTCTTCCTCGAAATTCAGGATCAGGGCCTCCAACTCGAAAAGAAAATTCAGGCCGACCTCTTCCGCCTCGAAAAAGAACTCGACATCCCCCTCGTCGCCACCAACGACAGCCATTACCTCTGCGAAGACGACGCGCATGCCCACGAAGTCCTGCTCTGCGTGCAAACCGCCGGCTCCATCAACGATCCCAAACGCTTTAAGTTCGACTCCGACCAGTTCTTCGTCAAAACCGCCGACGAAATGGAGCGCCTCTTCTCCTACGCGCCGCAGGTCGTCGCCCGCACCCAACAGTTTCCGGAGCGCTGCCACCTCAAGCTCAACCCGGTCGACAACCCCTTTCCGGAATTTGCCGTTCCCCCCGGCCACACCATCGACAGCTACTTCGAAGAGGTCTGCCGCGAAGGCCTGAAGAAGCGCTTCGACACCGCGGTTCGCCAGCTCGAGCTCGCCGGAACCCTGCGCACGCCGCTCCACGAATACGAGTCCCGGCTTAACTTCGAAATCGGCATCATCAAGCAGATGAAGTACTCGGGCTACTTCCTCATCGTGTGGGACTTCATCAAGTACGCGCGCGATCACGGCATCCCCGTCGGCCCCGGCCGCGGTTCCGCCACCGGCTCGCTGGTCGCTTACGCCATGGAGATCACCAACATCGATCCCATGCAGAACGTCCTGCTCTTCGAGCGCTTCCTCAATCCCGAACGCGTCACCATGCCCGACATCGACGTCGACTTCTGCCAGAATCGCCGCGGCGAGGTCATCGACTACGTCACGCGCAAGTACGGCCGCGAGCAAGTCGCGCAGATCATCACCTTCAACACCATGGCCGCCAAGGCCGCCATCAAAGACGTGGGCCGCGCCCTCGATATGCCCTACGGCGACGTAGACCGCATCGCGAAACTGGTCCCCGCTACCGTCGGCGTCACCATCGATCAGGCCCTCAAAGATTCACCGCAACTCCAGGAAGCCTACGACGGCAACCAACAAATTCGCGAGCTCATCGACACCGCGAAAAAACTCGAAGGCCTCGTCCGCGGCGCCGGTGTCCACGCTTCCGCTGTCGTCATCGCCCCGCGTCCGCTCACCGAGCTCGTTCCCCTCAACCGCACCAAGAACGAAGAAATCGTTACCGCCTACGACATGAAGGCCGTCGAGAAGATGGGCCTTCTCAAAATGGACTTCCTCGGCCTGGCCACGCTCACCGTCATCACCGACTGCGTCAAGCTCATCGAGCAGACGCGCGGCGAAAAGCTCGACATCGACATGGTCCCGCTCGACGATCCGCCGACCTTCAAAAAAGTCTTCCACACCGCGCTCACCTCCGGCGTCTTCCAGTTTGAATCCGGCGGCATGCGCGACGTTCTGCGCCGCTACAAGCCCGACACCGTCGAAGAGCTCACCGCCCTCAACGCGCTCTACCGTCCCGGCCCTATGGACATGATCGACGACTTCGTCGAACGCAAATGGGGACGCCGCAAGGTTGAATTTCTGCTGCCCGAACTCGAGCCTATTCTCAAAGATTCCCTCGGCGTCATCGTCTATCAGGAACAGGTGATGCGCATCGCCAACGTTCTCGCCAGCTACTCGCTCGGTGAGGCCGATCTGCTGCGCCGCGCGATGGGAAAGAAAAACGCCGAGGCCATGGCCGAGCAGCGCGAGCGCTTCATGAGCGGCGCTGCGGCGCTCGGGCATCCCAAGGCGCAGGTCGGCGAAATCTTCGACCAGATGGCGAAATTTTCCGGCTACGGATTCAACAAGTCTCACTCCGCCGCCTACGCGCTGCTCGCCTATCAGACGGCGTACCTCAAAACGCATTACCCCATCGAGTTCATGTCGGCGCTGCTCACTTCGGAAATTTCGAAGCCGGAGAACGTCGTCAAATACATCAAGGAATGCCGCGAGCTCGGCATCTCTGTGGAACCGCCCGACGTGCGCTACTCCGCAGCCGATTTCACGCCGCACGGCGAAGCCATCCGCTTCGGTCTCACCGCCATCAAGAACGTAGGCCGTAACGCCATCGAATCCATCCTCGCCGTCCGCGCCGAGCTGGCCGCGGAAGGGAAGAGCTTCGCCTCCTTCCAGGAATTCTGCGAGAAGGTCGATCTCCGCCTGCTCAACAAGCGCGTTCTCGAATCCCTCATCAAAGCCGGTGCGCTCGATTCCTTCGGACGCCGCTCCCAGCTGCTCGCCGCCGTCGACAAAACCATGGAGCGCGCGCAGAAGGCCCAGCGCGATCACGCCGCCGGACAGAGCGGTCTCTTCGGCATCTTCGACACGCCCGCGACTCGCGCCAAAGAAGACGAACTGCCCGACATCCGCGACCTCGACGAGAGCGTGCGCCTGCAAATGGAAAAAGAGGTTCTCGGCTTCTTCGTCTCCGGCCACCCGCTCGACAAATACGCTGAGAAACTCCGCAACCTGCCCCACGTCGTCGATATCGCCACTGCGCTCGAAATGAAACCCGCGCCCTCCAGCGGCCGCCGCGGCCAGGCGCCGGAAAATGAAATCTCCATCGCCGGTGTCATCGTCGGCCTCAAAGTCGCCAAGTCCAAACGCTCCGGCGAACTCTACGCCCAGGGCGCGCTCGAAGACGCCTCCGGCAAAATTGAAATCATCTGCTTCCCGCGCGACTACGAGCGCCTGGCCGAATCGCTCAAGATCGAAGTCCCCGTTCTCCTCCGCGGCTCGCTTCGTGCGGAAGAGGACGCCGCGCCCAAGCTCGCCGTCTCCTCCATCCAGGCGCTTGAAGACGTGAAGGTGCGCCTGCCCAACAACGTCCGTATCAAGATCCCACTCGAACGCATGAGCGAAACTTCGCTGGTCGAACTGCGCGATCTCGTCGTCGCCGCGCCCGGCCCTGCCCGCATCATGCTCTACGTCGAACAGCGCGGCCAATACTGCGCCGTGATGGAGCCGGAAGGCATCACGTTAGCCGCCGACCGCGCCTTCATCGACAAAGCGGAATTGCTCTTAGGACGAGGCGCAGTCCAGGCGCTCGAATAAACTCAGGTCCATCTACAATCAATCGGTGACCTTCGACGCGCCCGCGCACGCACCGCACCGCCGCTGGCGCATCGCCATCCTGCTCGGGATCGGCGTCCTCGTCAACTTCTTCGACCGCGTCAACGTTTCCGTCGCCTTCAACGCGCTCCACCTGAGCTGGGGCATCTCCGCCGTCGCCTTCGGCTACCTCGCCAGCGCCTACAACTGGACCTACGCCGCCCTGCAAATCCCCGTCGGCGTAGCGCTCGATCGCTTCGGCGTCCGCCGTGTCGGTCGCATCGCCGCCTTCCTTTGGAGCATGGCGTCCTTCGCCTCCGGCCTCGCCACCGGCATCTACACCTTCTTCGCCGCGCGCCTGCTGCTCGGCGTCGGAGAAGCGCCCACCTTCCCTTCCAACGCCAAAGCCATCGGCTACTGGTTTCCGGAAGACGAGCGCAGCTTCGCCACTTCTATCAATGACGCCGCTGCGAAATTCGCCTCCGCGATCGGTGTCCCCATCCTCGGCATTTTGCTCATCGCCTACGGCTGGCGCTGGAGCTTCATCTTTACCGGCGTCATCAGCTTCATCTACTTCCTGCTCTTCTGGAACGTCTACCGCAACCCCAGCGATGATCCGCGCCTCAGCCCCGCCGAACGCCAGCATCTCATCGATGGCCACGCTCAGCCTGAATCCGCACCCTCCGCGCACGTGCACGGAGCGCCGCTTCTCTACCTCCTGCGCCAGCCCCAGGTCGTCGGCGCCACCATCGGCTTCGCTGCATACAACTACGTCTTCTACCTGGTCCTCACCTGGCTCCCGACGTATCTCTCCATGAGCCTGCACGTCAACCTGCTTCACTCCGCGCTCGATACCAGCATCCCGTGGCTCGTCGCCACATTCACCGATCTTTTTATCGGCGGCTGGATGGTCGACACGCTCGTGCGTCGCGCCGTCACTCGCGGAGGCCGTCCGTGGCTCGTCCGCCAGGCCGTCCTCGTCGGTGGACTCGCCTTCGGCACCGGCATCTACGGCGCCCGTTTTGCGCACACCCCCACCGCCGCCGTCATCTGGATCAGCATCTGCATGGCCGGCCTCGGCGCCATGGCCCCCGTCGGCTGGTCCATCCCCTCCTTCATCGCGCCCCGCGAATCCGTTGGCCGGGTCGGCGGCATCATGAACTTCGCCACCCAGCTCGCCGCCATCTCCGCCCCCATCATCACCGGCTACTTCGCCCGCGCCCACAACTTCGGCGGATCCTTCGCCCTCGCCGCCATCGTTCTCGCCATCGGCATCGCCGGCTATGTCGTCGGCTTAGGCAGGCTGCAAAGAATTCCCGAACCAGCCTGATCCGCCCCCGTTTGTTATCGTTTTGTCTTCTTATCCCTTATCCCTTACCCCTGCTCTTCAGTTCAAACCGCGCCCGCACCTCGTAGCGCGATCCGTCCGGACCGGGCACCGATTCGTACAGTCGAAATTCATTGGCTACGAACTCCGCAGCTAAGCGAACCCGCGCCCGCTCCACCGCTGCCTTCAAGGGGCCCAGAGCCTTAGCGTTGCCACGCCCCTTCACCCGCGCCAGCGTAATGTGCGGAGAATACGCGCGCGCCTCCGCGACAAATCCGCATGCGCGCGTCGCTGCCGTCACCTTCTGCTGCAGCGCCAGCAACTCCGCGGTGAGTTCCACCCGCGCATGAAACACGCCGGCGCGCTCAAAGAAATCCAGCCCCGCAATCCGCACCGGAACTGCCGCCGACCGCACCGCACTCAACTGTTGCATCACGCACGCGGTCTGCGCATCGTCGGCCGCGCCCAGGAATTGGAGGGTCACATGCCAGCTCTCTTCCTGAGACCAGCGCAGCCCATCGTCCGGGGCGGCAAAGCGATCCCGCACCGCACGCACGGTGTCCACAACCGAGGCCGCCAACCCTATCGCCACAAAAAGCCGCATCGCAGACAGACTACCGCTCCAGAATGACCACCCCCCAAAATGCTACGATCACCGTGTGCGCTGGTCCTCCATCCCCGCAGCCTGCATCGCCATCATTCTGGCGCTCGCCATCACCTGCGTGCCGCTCTGCCAGGCCCAATGCCAGCCGCAAAAATCCTGCCCGCACCCCTGCTGCCCCACTACCCCCGTCCCCCAGTGCGATAACGGCGTCACCCAACCCGCCGCGGCGACCTCTTCCTTTTCCGTAGCGCCCTCCTCCGTCGTGCTTGAAACCCTCGACAACGCGGCCGCGCAAAACCCCCATCAGGCGCGACCCACGCCCAATCTCTTCGCATTCCCGCACACTGCGCGAACCACCAGCGCGCCCGCGCTCCCCATCCCCCTCCGCATCTGATCCACGCACCCTCCTCATTTCCGCGGCCCTGAGAAATTTCGCCGACCCGTGTTTCCCCAACCAGAGGAGAAGTCCGTGTTCCACAACCTCCCCATCGTCGTCGCCGCTCTCTGCATCCTCGCGCCAGGCGTCTCCGCACAAACAGAAATGCCCGGCATGTCGAGCATGTCGGCCCCGCCCCAAACCTTCACCCAGGAAATCGAAGCACACACCACCTCCGGCACCAGCGCCGAGCCCAACTCCACGCCTGCGCCCATGCTTATGACGATGAGAGGCAAATGGATGCTCATGCTCCACGGCAACGGCTTCCTCGCCGACATCCAGCAATCCAGCCCCCGCGGCGGCGACAAGCTCTTCTCCACCAATTGGCTCATGCCTATGGCGCAACATCCGCTGGGCCCCGGCCAGCTCACCCTCCGCACCATGCTTTCCCTCGAACCCGCCACCGTCACTGGCCGCCAATACCCGCTGCTCTTTCAGCAGGGAGAGACCGCGTACGGCCGCCCCATCGCCGACGGTCAGCACCCCCACGACTTTGTCATGGAATTCGCCGCCCTCTACGACGCTCCCCTCGGCCCTCACGCGCTCCTCAGTCTCTATGCCGCGCCCGTCGGCGATCCCGCCATCGGCCCCATCGCCTTTCCCCATCGTGCTTCGGCTCTCGAAGACCCCGTCGCCGCCCTCGGCCACCACCAGGAAGACTCCACCCACATTGCCGACGATGTCGTCACCGCCGGCCTCACCGCTGGCTGGCTCCGTCTCGAAGCCAGCGCCTTTCACGGCCGCGAACCCAACGAGCATCGCTGGCAAGTGCAGCAGGGCGCACTCGATTCCTGGTCCACGCGCCTCACCGCCCAGCCCGGCCAAAACTGGAGCGGCCAAATTTCCTACGCCCATCTCCACAGCCCCGAGGCGCTTTTCCCCACCGAAAATCAGAACCGTCTCACCGCCTCCATCCTCTACAACCGTCCTCTGCACAACGGGAACTGGGCCAGCAGCCTGGTCTGGGGACGCACCCGCGATCTCCCCGACAACTTGATCGAAAACAGCTTTCTCCTCGAATCCACCCTACAGTTCGCCCACCGCAATTACGCCTTCACGCGCATCGAAGACGTGGCCCGCACCAACGAGCTGTTGCTCGGCGAAAATCCCTTGCCGCCCAACTTCCAGGAGCAATCCGCTGGACGCGTCCAGGCGTACACCTTCGGCTGCGACCGCGACCTCGGCCACACGGCTCATCTTGCCACCGCCCTCGGCGCGCAGGTTACCGCCTACGTCCCCGGCCCGCGTCTCGACCCGCTCTATGGAACCGATCCTGTTGGGGTCGTCGTGTTTCTCCGTCTCCGGCCGGTGGGCCAAAAGTAGTTTGCGCGGCGTGGAAAAATGTTCAATCCGCTGCGCCTTCCAGCACGTCCACCAGAAATTCCCGCAGCACCTGTGCGTTTTCTTCGGTAAGGTTTGCCTGGTCCTGGAATCGCGTCGCTGAACCCTGCCGGTCCGGCAACGCTCCCTGCGCCATGCGCTGGTACAACGAAGCCCTCTCCTCCAGCGCGCGCAATGCCGACCACAGCGCGGTCTCAATCGCGTTCCGCTGCTCTGCGCCCAAATGCCGAGCGGTAAACGCATGCCCCACCCGGCAACGGAAGCGCAGAAACCCATGCTCCTCCAGCTCCCACAGCACGCCCCCGCAATCCGGGCACGCAAACGACGACGGCTCTCCCGGACGCTCGTCATTCGCGATTTGCGGCGCTTCATTTTCCAGGAATCGCGTCTCCTTCGCCTCCAGGGAGTCCGGATCGGCCCGTCCAGCAACCCGCTCGCCCACCCTGCGCCCTTCGTCCGGCAACTCTTCGCCCATCAGGCGCACCAGCTCGCCCGCAATCTTCTCCAGCGGCAGCACCGTTGCGTCCGGAACCGCCTCCAGCGCGTGCGTCGGCATGGCTCCATACAGCGCCGTATCCGGATCCTGGATCACCGCCGCGCCCCGGTGCGCCCGCACCACCAGCAATCCCGCGGTTCCATCGTCCATCAGCCCGGTCAGCACCACCCCGATGACCCGCGTTCCCCGATGCACCGCCGCCGAACGGAACAGTGGGTCGATGGCCGGACGATGCCGGTTTTCTTTTGGCCCCTGCAGCACCCGCAACTGGTCGCCCTGCACCAGCAGATGATGATCAGGCGGGGCCACATAGACGCGCCCCGGCTCGATGCGCGTCCAGTCCTGCGGATGGGTCACCGGCAAGTACGCGCCCCGCTCCAGAATCTGCGCCAGGTGGCTGTTGCTCCGGCTCGATGTGTGCTGCACCACTAATACCGCCGCCTGTAAATCCGCCGGCAGCCCGCGGAGCACCCGCTGCAGCGCCTCAATCCCCCCTGCCGAGGCCCCCATCACAATCAGATCGCGATGCACTCGTTTTCCGGTCTCCTCTTTCCTTTGGGATGGCTTCCGCGGCCATCGAGATTGCCGCTGCCGTGAATCGCTCGGAAAAGTGTGATATAGATGATGGAGAAATTTGGCCGCTGAGGCATCCGCGCTGGTCGTCCGCGGCTTCCAACCAGTGGCCGTTAACCTACGGTTCCAGGCTTAGATACGTTCGTAATCGCACCCCGGAGCTTGAAAATGAATTCCCCAGTCGTGTTCGACAACAACACCGCCGTCCTCACCTCCTGGAAAGACATCGCTCGCTATATGGGCAAAGGCGTTCGCACTGTGCAGCGCTGGGAACAGGATTTCGGTCTTCCCGTGCGCCGGCCCCTCGGCTCCAACAAAAAAGCGGTCCTCGCGCGTCCCCGCGAGCTGGATGCCTGGGTCGCGCTCCGCTGCGGCAGTCGTGCGGAACAGTCTTCCCTCGGTCTCCCTCTCGATACCAAGGCCCGCGATCGCTCCCTCATGGTGCTCTCCTCTCTGAGTGCCAAAATTGAAACCTCCCGCCTCCTCCGCGACAACAACATCATGCTCATGAATGAAGTGAAGGCAGCGGTCGAGGAGCTCAGAACCAGGCTCGACTCGATGCACCAGCTGGCCGGATGACCATCGCCTTGCGCAGGCGTCGCCCATTCTCTGCGCGCTCATCACCTCGGCCGCTGTCTTCACCCTCTGCAGAGCTATAATCCAGGCCATTGGTTCTCCACCAATGCGCCTCGCGTGCACCGGCACCAGGCTGGCTTTTCCGGAGTCGCTGGCATGACCGTTCCCAGAACAATTCGGGGCCAATCCAAACACGGCGAGGACGCTTCTCCATCCCCCGCCAGGGAATCCGCCCCCCCCATGTCGTCAGAATCGAAAACATCGAACTCCTTCCCCATCGTCGGCATCGGAGCCTCCGCCGGCGGCCTCGAAGCCTTTACCGCCCTCTTTACCGCGCTGCTCCCCGACCTCGACATGGCCTACGTCGTCGTTCCCCATCTCGATCCCCAGCGCGCCAGCTCCATCTCGCAAATCCTCAGCCGCACCACCACCATGCCCGTCGTCCAGATTGAAGATGGCATGGTGCCCCAGCCCAACCACGTTTACGTCATTCCTCCCAACTGCGACCTCCGGATGGTCGACTCCCGTTTCCAAATCAGCGATCGCGAACACACGGGCCCGGGAAACACCACCATCGACACCTTCTTCCGCTCCCTCGCCGAAGACCAGGGCAGCAACGCCATCGGTGTCATCCTCTCCGGCACCGCGTCCGACGGCACCCACGGCCTCACCGCCATCAAGGGCGAAGGCGGCATCACGTTCGCCCAGGAAACGCACTCCGCCCGCTATGACAGCATGCCCGCCAGCGCCATCGCCGCTGGTTGCGTCGACTTCGTCATGCCGCCCGCCGAGATCGCTCAGGAACTGGCCCGCATCCGCCGCCATCCTCTCATTGCCGGCGCCGCCGGGCATCGCATCGATGGAACCGACGGCCCCCACGATGCCTGGATGGCTCAGATCTTCCGCTTGCTGCGCCGCATCACCCGCGTTGACTTTTCTGACTACAAGCTGCCCACCATTGGCCGCCGCATCCAGCGCCGCATGGTCCTCCATAAGATTGAAAATCTGGGCGACTACGTCGCGCTCCTCAATCGCGACCGCTACGAGGTCAGCGCCCTCTACCAGGACCTGCTCATCAACGTCACGTCCTTCTTCCGGAATCCCGAAGCCTTTGAGGCTCTCAAACAGACCGTTTATCCCGCCCTCCTCGAGGCCCGTACCTCGGCGCCGCTGCGCATCTGGGTTCCCGGCTGCTCCACCGGCGAAGAGGCCTACTCCCACGCCATCTCCCTCGTCGAATTCCTGGGCGACAATCGCTCCGATATCCCCATCCAAATCTTCGGCACCGACCTCAGCGAGGCCGCTGTCCAGCGGGCCCGCGCCGCTGTTTACAAAGAGAGCATCGAGGCCGATGTCAGCCCCATCCGGCTACGCCGTTTCTTCCATCGCACCGACGGCGGCTACCAGATCAGCAAGACGATTCGCGACTTATGCATCTTTTCCACCCAAAATATCTTCAGCGACCCGCCGTTTTCCCGCATGGACCTGGTGAGTTGCCGCAATGTCATGATCTATCTCGGCCAGGCGCTCCAAAAACGCGTCATCCCCGTCTTCCATTACGCCCTCAATCCCACCGGGTTTCTTATGATAGGAAATACAGAAGGCCTGCTGGGTGTGGGATCGGACCTGTTTGACATGATCGAGAAAAAGCAGAAAATCTATCGCAAGAAGCCCGTTCCGCGACCCGTGACCTTCAGCTTCTCCATGGGCCATCACGAACAGGATGCGCGCGCCGCTGACATTCCCGCTCAACCCATCGGTGTCTCCGACGCTCTCAAGGTGCCCATCGAGCTGCAGCGCGAAGCCGACCGCCTCCTCATCGCCCGCTACGCGCCCCCCGCCGTCGTCGTCAACGATCACATGGAGATCCTGCAAAGCCGCGGCCGCACCGGTAACTTCCTCGAGCTCGCCCCCGGCAAGGCCAGCCTCAACCTCCTGCGCATGGCCCGCCCCGGCCTGCTCTTTGAGCTGCAAAGCGCCATTGATCAGGCGCGCACCTCCGGCGTCGAAACCGAACGCCGCAATCTCAACGTCGAAGGCGAGACGCAGAACTTCATCACCAACGTCCGCGTCCTGCCCTTCCGCACCCCCATTCACGATCAGCAGAATTTCCTCATCATCTTTGAGCCGCCCCCCGCCGAAGGCGAAATCCAGTCACCGCGCATCACTGAGCCCCTCACCGAATCCGAGCGCGCCGAAAAAGAAAAGCAGCTCGCCCAGTTGAAGCAGGAATTGGCCGCTACCCGCGAATATCTGCAGTCCATCATCGAAGTCCAGGAAGCCACCAACGAAGAGCTGCAGTCCGCCAACGAAGAAATTCAATCCGGCAACGAAGAGCTGCAAAGCACCAACGAAGAGCTGCAAACCTCAAAAGAAGAGCTGGAATCCGCCAACGAAGAGCTGCACACCGTTAATGAGGAAATGCAGCATCGCAACGATCTCCTCACCCAGCTCAACAACGACCTCAACAACCTGCTCAACAGCATCAACCTGCCCCTGGTCATGGTGAACTCCGACCTCAGCGTCCGCCGCTTCACGCCCCAGGCTACCTCCGTGCTCGGCCTCATGCCCGGCGACGTCGGCCGACCCATTCCCCGCCTCAAGCTCACCATCGATACACGGATCCTTGAGCAGGCCATGCTCAAGGTGATGCAGGACGTCCAGCCCCAGCACAATCAGGTGGAGGACAACGAGGGCAACCGCTTCACCCTGCGCATCACGCCCTATCGCACTCTCGACAACCGCATCGATGGCGTCGTGCTCACCGTCATCGATCGCAGTCCCAATGGCAAAGATGGACATGACGGAACCCACGCCAGGGACGGTCACGACGGCGTCCCCAGCAAAGACGGGCACGACGGCCACCACCCCGCCAAACACGAAGCGCCCGCCGGCGCAAAAAAGCCAGCCCCGGCGAAGAAGAAATAGCCCCCCGGCCGTTCACCAGCGAATCCATTCCGTCCCGCACCCGTCTTATAAAGAGTCCGTCTGATACAAAGGCTCTCTGGAGGGCCCAGTCCCATGCGCGTGCGCCAATTCGGCGGTCTTCTTCTCAGCACTCTTACCTTCGGCCTCATCGCCTGCACCGCCCAGGCCGCGCCGCGCACCCCCATTCCCGCCGCCAACGCCGACGTCGCCCTCGCCGCCGCACCCGGCAAGCAGAAAGCCGTCTTCGCCGGAGGCTGCTTTTGGGGCACGCAGTCCGTCTTTGAACGCGTCAAAGGCGTCCTCAAAACCACCGTCGGCTATTCGGGCGGCTCCGCCGAAACCGCGACCTACGATCAGGTCACCACCGAAACCACAGGCCACGCCGAATCCGTCGAAGTCGTTTACGATCCCTCCAAAATCAGCTACGGCCAGCTGCTGCGCATCTTCTTCTCGGTCGCCCACGACCCCACCCAGCTCAACCGCCAGGGCCCCGACGTCGGCACCTCCTACCGCTCCGTCATCTTCTACGAGAACAAAGAGCAGGAGCGCATCGCCAGGGCCTACATCGCGCAACTCGACGCCGCCCACGTCTTCCCCTCGAAAATCGTCACCCAGGTCACGCCCCTCGAAGCCTTCTACCGCGCCGAGGATTACCACCAGGACTACGCGCTCCACAACCCGGACAATCCCTACATCCAGGTCTGCGACCGCCCCAAAATCGAAGCCCTCAAACAACAATTCCCAGAGCTCTTCCAGGACTACCACGGCCAGAAATAGCCGCCCCTTCGTAACCAAACAAACCGGCCCGCGGCGCACGGCATCTTAGCCCGCCAGAGCCGTGTCCAATGCAGAAATAACCCGCGTCCTCCTCGCCCTGCTGCTGCTCGTCGGCGGCGCGCAATTACTCGGGTACCTCTTCGTCCGCCTGCGCCAGCCCAAAGTCGTCGGCGAAATCCTCGCCGGCGTCGTCCTCGGCCCCGCGCTGCTTGGCCGCCTGCCCGCCATCGCGCACCTCATGCAGAGCGCCCAGCACCAGGGCAACATTCTGGACTTCGTTTACTGGCTCGGCCTCCTCCTGCTGATGTTTCTCGCCGGAGCGGAAACACAGCAGCTCTTCACCCACGAGGAACGCCGCGAAGTCGGCTGGCTCATCATCGTCGGCACCGGCCTCCCGTTTCTCATCGGCCTCGCGCTCGCTCCGTGGATCATCCGCCCCTCCCTTGCCGGCCCCAACGGCAATCGCATCTCGCTCACCATCATCCTGGCCGTCGGTGTCGCCGTTACCTCGGTCCCCGTCGTTTCCAAAATTTTTGCCGACCTCAAAATCCTCCACACCCGCTTCGCCCGCCTCGTCCTCGGCGTCGCCGTCCTTGAGGACATCGTTCTCTGGCTAGCCCTCGCCGTTGCCACCGCGACAGCTGGCAAAGCCGCTCTGCATCCGCGCGCCCTGTCGCTGCACCTGCTCGCCACGGTCGCTTTCTTCGTGCTCGGTCTCACTCTCGTGCCGCGCATCGTGAAGCGCATCAACAAAGCGCGCTTCAACGTCATGGCCCGCCACTCGCCCACCGGCTATGCGCTCGCCGTCCTGCTCGCCTACTGCGCCGTCGCCGGAGCCATGGACGTCAGCCTCGTCTTCGCCGCCTTCCTCGCGGGCTTCGCCGTCGTCCACAAGAAGCGCCGCCTCTTTGCGGACGCTCTCGACGCCATCGGCAAAGTCGCCTTCGCCTTCTTCATCCCGGTCTACTTCGCCATCGTCGGCTTTAAGCTCGACCTGGTCCACGGCGTCTCCATCGGGATGCTGGTGGCCTTCATTGCCGGAACCTGCGCCGTCAAAATTCTCTCCGTCTCGCTGGCTGCCCGCTTTGCCGGATTCCGCGGCCTCGACCTCATCAACCTCGCCATCACCACCAACGCCCGCGGAGGCCCGGGCATCGTCCTCGCCAGCGTCGCCTTCGACGCCGGCATCATCAGCCCCAAGTTCTATACCACGCTGGTGGTCGCCGCCGTCCTGACCTCCCAAATCGCCGGAGCCTGGCTCGACTACGTCCTCCGCAAAGGCTGGCCGCTGCTCAAACCCACTACCTCCGCGGAGCCCATCGAAGCCTCGCCCGAATCGGCAAGCGTTGCCTGAGCACGCTGCGCAGATCTGCCCTACCAGCGACCGGCTACCAGCTACCAGCTGCACTTCAGCGTTAAACTAAACTGTCATGGCTACCACCGCAGAATCCACCGTCATCCTGCCGCGCAAACCGCAAGGCGCCTTCCGCAACGAGCCCTTCACCGACTTCTCGCGCCACGAGAACGGCCACGCCATGCGCGAGGCCCTCACCCGCGTCGGCGAACAACTCGGCCACGAGTACCCCCTCATCATCGGCGGCGAACGCCTGCGCACCACCGGCAAAATCGTGTCGACCAACCCAGCGCGCCCCGCACAAATTGTCGGCACCCATCAAAAGGCCGGAGCCGAGCATGCCGGAGCCGCCGTCGAGGCCGCCCTCAAAGCCTTCGCTACCTGGCGCTTCGTCTCTGCGGAAGAGCGTGCTTCGCTCCTCTTCCACGCCGCCGACATCATCCGCAAAAATCATTTCGACTTCTGCGCATGGCTCACCTACGAAGTCGGCAAGAACTGGGCCGAAGCCGACGCCGACGTAGGCGAGACCATCGACTTCCTTGAGTTCTACGCCCGCGAAGCCCTGCGCCTCGCCGCCGCCACCACGCCCATCCAGTATCCGGGCGAACGCAATGAGCTGCACTACATCGCGCTCGGCGTCGGCGCCGTCATCTCCCCGTGGAATTTCCCCTTCGCCATCATGGCCGGCATGACCGCCGCCGCCATCGTCTCCGGCAACACTGTCGTCCTCAAACCCTCCAGCGATTCGCCCACCATCGCCGCCCGCTTCATGGAAGTCCTCGAAGAAGCCGGCCTTCCCCCCGGCGTCGTCAATTTCTGCCCCGGCTCCGGCGCCACCTTCGGCAACGCCGTCGTCGAAGCATCCCCGCACCCGCTTCATCGCCTTCACCGGCTCCAAAGAAGTCGGCCTCGACATCCACGAGCGCGCCGCGCAAACCAAGCCCGGCCAAATCTGGATCAAGCGCACCATCCTCGAAATGGGCGGCAAAGATTCCATCATCGTCAGCGCCGACGCCGACTTCGAAGCGGCCGTCGACGCCGTCGTCGCCTCCGCCTTCGGCTTCAGCGGTCAGAAGTGTTCCGCCTGCTCCCGCGCCATCGTCGAAGACGCCATCTACGACGCCTTCATCGATCGCCTCCGTGAGCGCGTCAGCGCCCTCAAAGTCGGCGACCCCGTCGACAACCCCAACATGGGTCCCGTCGTCAGCGAAGGCGCTCTCCGCACCATCCGCGAATACATCGAGATCGGTAAGCAGGAAGGCCGCGTCGTTGCCGGCGGCAATCTCATCGACACGCCGGAGAAGGGCTACTACGTCGAGCCCACCGTCATCGCCGACGTCGCCCCGGATGCCCGCATCTCCCAGGAAGAGATCTTCGGCCCCGTGCTCGCCGTCATTCGCGCCCGCAACTTCGACCATGCCCTCGAAATCGCCAACAACACCGAGTTCGGCCTCACCGGCGCCATCTATTCCAACGACCGCGATCAAGCTCGACCGCGCCCGCAACGAATTCCACGTCGGCAATCTCTACTTCAACCGCAAATGCACCGGCGCCATGGTCGGCGCGCATCCCTTCGGCGGCTTCAATATGTCAGGAACGGATTCGAAAGCCGGCGGCCCCGACTATCTCTACCTCTTTACCCAGGCAAAATCGGTCGCGGAAAAACTGTCCTGACTGCGTTGAGTTGCGCCGGTCGAAACATTGTTGCTGTTTGCATTGACACATCGTTACGCGAATCCTGACAATGGCTTTTGAGCGGTGGAGGCCCATGGTGGCAAGTATCCTGTGTGTCGACGACGACCCCGATGTGGTGGCGCTCAAGAAACAGATTCTTGAAAGTGGGGGCCATCAGGTCACGGCCTGTCTGTCTACCGAACAAGCGGTCCACGCATTGTCTGAACAGAATTTCGACGCCGTCGTCACCGACTGGCGTCTCGGCGATGGCCTCGGCCGCAGCGTCGTCCAGTCCGCCAAGGCTCATACCAGCGTTCCGGTGATCGTCGTTTCCGGCTTTGTAACCGAGGCCTTTCAGGCCGCCGAACCACTTGCCGACCTCTACCTCGAGAAGCCCGTCAATCCCCAGGAACTGCTCAAAGTGCTGGAAACGCTGCTCCGGGGCAGACCCCGCAGCAGCGCTCCCGTTGCCCACTAAGCAATTCCGCTTACAACCCCTGCATAATCTGGTCGCCCACCGCCTGCGCGGCTTCCGCCAGGATCCGGTGATGGATCGTGAACAGCGCCAGCTCCAGCCGGTCCGATACACCCGTCTTGTCGTAAATGCTCCGCAGATAATTCTTGATCACCTGTTCGGTCGTCATCAGCCGAATCGCAATCTCCTTGTTCTTGCACCCCTGCACGATCAGCGCGACAATCTTCAGCTCCTTCGGCGTCAGCCGGTCGCGTACCCGCGAGCCCACCGTATCGTCCTCCAGTCCAGGCGCTTCCATCCCGGCCGCGCGCACATGCCGCTCGCCCCGCCCTACGTGCCGAACGCATTCAATCAGCGCTGACCCGGTCACGTTCCGGTGCGCCGCGCCATTCACTCCCGCCGCAAACCACGGCTGCACCGATTCGCTGTTCTCCGCGATCACAATGCAGCGGCTCCCCGCCCCCAGTACACGCGGTACCAGCACCTGTGGATCCAGCTTCAGCGATGACGCAAAAATAAGAATTGCGCCGCGAAATGTGTCCAGAGCGGGGAACAGCCGTTCCCCCTCAGCACACTGAGCAATGATGCGGAAGTCGTCTTCCATCGCGAGGATCTTTGCTGTCCCTGCCCGAAAGATGGCCTGATTGTCCGCGAGTATGAGTTTGTTCATTGTCCCGCTTCCTTACCTTCGTGGGTTGCGCCGCCGGGTCTCCCCGAAGACAGATTCGTTAAAAAACAATCCGCGGTTCGCCGCGGCTTGCTAAAGAGGTCATCGGCTTCAACTGCCACGTTCCCCCGGCTGTCTCTTCTTCGGACATCTCGGGTACCATGGATTTGTGCGTGATGGATGACACGGCCCTCCGTCCTGCGCGTCCCCGGAGTGCCATCGCCAACGGCCTGTGTGCAATTGCCATCATCCAGGACTAAAGTAACCCTCTGTGCGCGGAGGTCCTGTGACGGTCGTCACCCTTATCGGGTCACGCTTCCGCCCCTCGCGTCGTTTTGTGTCATATCCTCCTAACCCCTTCTTCGTCCGTGCGCCGCCCCTGTCACGCAACAGCAGTTTCCCCTCCACCTCGCCGGAAATGCCCCCGGCCTTGTAATTTAGTGAGGAGAGTCTTTTCCGATGGCTAAACCAATCATTCTCGCCGTCGACGATGACGCCAGCGTCCTCGAAGCCGTCGTCCAGGATCTCCGCCGCAAATACGGCCAGGAGTACCGCATCCTGCGCGCCGGCTCCGGCCCTGCCGCTCTTGACACCTGTACCCAGCTCAAAGAGCGCGGCGATTTCCGTCGCCCTCATCGTCTCCGACCAGCGCATGCCCGGCATGGCCGGCGTCGACCTGCTCGAACGCATCCAGGAAATCTATCCCGACGCCCGCCGCGTCCTCCTCACCGCCTACGCCGACACCGAGGCAGCCATCCGCGCCATCAACTCCGCGCGCATCCACTACTACCTCACCAAGCCGTGGGATCCCCCCGAAGAGCGCCTCTACCCCGTCCTCGACGATCTCCTCGAAGAGTGGCATGAGGGCTACAAGCCCCCCTTTGAAGGCATTCGCGTCGTCGGACCCCGCTGGTCCCTCAGGGACTACCAGGTCCGCAATTTCCTCTCCCGCAATCGCGTTCCCTACGTCTGGCTCGATCCCGAGACCAACGACGAAGCCATCACCCTGCTCAAGCAGTTCGGCGTCGGCGACGACTGCCTCCCCGTCGTCCTTTTCCCCGACGGTTCGTCGCTCGTCCAGCCCGATGACTCTCAGCTCGCCGTCCACGTCGGCCTCCACACCCAGGCCAAAGAGGAGTTCTACGACCTCGTCGTCGCCGGCGCCGGACTCGCCGGTCTCGCTGCGGCCGTCTATGCCGCCTCGGAAGGTCTCAAAACCCTGGTCCTCGAGCCGGTTGCCCCTGGCGGCCAGGCCGGTTCCAGTTCGAGAATTGAGAATTACCTCGGTTTCCCCCGAGGCGTTACCGGCGACCGCCTCGCTCGCGATGCCTACGACCAGGCCCGCAAATTCGGCGCTGAATTCGTCACCCAGCAGGCCACCGGCGTCCTCTGCGACGGCCATTACCGCCAGATCCAGACCGCCAGCGGCGCCGAGATCAGCTGCCGCGTCTTCCTCGTCGCCACCGGCGTCTGCTACCGCAAAATCGAGGCCCCCGGGGTCGACCGTCTCATCGGCCTCGGCATCTACTACGGCGCCGCACTCACGGAAGCCCAGTCCTGCAGCAACGAGAACGTCTACATTATTGGCGGCGCCAACTCCGCCGGCCAGGCCGCCATGCACTTCTCCCGCTTCGCCTCCCACGTAACCATGCTGGTGCGCGGCACCGGCCTCGAAGCCAGTATGTCGAAATACCTCATTGATCAGATCGCGGAAACATCGAATATAACGGTGGAGACCCAAACCGAGATCGTGGAAGCCATGGGCGACAAACGGCTGGAATGTTTGAAGATACGTACCCCAAAGGGCGAAGAAGTGCGCCCTGCGACCTCCGTCTTCCTCTTCATCGGCGCCGCTCCCCAAACCGACTGGCTGCCCTCCAACATCATGCGCGACCCCAACGGATTCATCCTTTCCGGCCGAGATTTACGCGTCGAAGGGGCACTCCCGCGCATCTGGAAAGAGGACCGTGAACCCTACCTGCTCGAAACGTCCATGCCCGGCGTCTTCGTAGCCGGCGACGTTCGCCACGGATCCATCAAGCGCGTCGCCTCCGCCGTTGGCGAAGGCTCGATTTCTGTGCAGTTTATGCACCAGTATTTGGCACGATTTTAGCTTTGGTTTTTACCCCGAGATTGGAAAGCGCAATGGAAGCCACAAAAGCGGAAATGACCACCAGGATCCTGACCGAACAGGAGCTGGTCCCTCTCATCCGCAAAATCCCCATCCTCTCCAAGCTGAAAGAAGAAGATCTCATCTGTCTCGGCGCCGTCCAGCTCGTCGAGGCCCCGGCCGGCGCGATCCTCTACCAGCAGGGCGTCACCCCTCCCACCTTCTGCATCGTGCTCGAAGGCGAAGTCCGCGCGGTCCGCAAAGAAATTAACGGCATCGAGACCCCGTTGGTCATTTTCCGCGACGGCGACACCATCGGCGAAGCCCCTCTGCTCCTCGGTGCGGAAACCTCCGGCGTCGAGTGCGAAACCGCCGCTCCCACCCGCCTTCTGCGCGTCGATGCTGAAGGCTTCTGGCGCCTCATGGCCACCTGCCCTAATATCCGCCGCGGCATCCTCGCTAACGCCTCCAGCCGCATCCATGCCTTCCAGGCCAACACCCTCCACCAGGAAAAGCTCATCTCCCTCGGCACCCTCGCTGCCGGTCTCATGCATGAGCTCAATAATCCTGGCTCCGCCGCTAAACGCTCCGCCGCGCTGCTCCGCGAGAATCTGGGCCGCCTGCAGGACATCAGCATGCGCTTCTGCCACAACCCGCTTACCCCGGAGCAGGCTTCCTGCCTCCGTGACATGAAAGCGGAAGTGCTGGCGATCGACCGATCCAAAGACAAGGCCAAACCCCTCGGCAGTCTCGAAGAAGCCGACGCCGAAGAAGAGCTGGCGACCTTCCTCGACAGCATTGGCGTGGCCAACGGCTGGAAGCTCGCGCCCACCCTGGTCGCTGCCGGCTGGCGTCGCGACGACATCACCTGCGCCCAGCATGCCTTCCCCGGCGAAGCGCTGCAGGACGCGCTCAACTGGCTCGAGGCCCTCATCTCCGCCACCCAGCAGCTCGGTACCATTGAAGAAAGCCTTTCCCGCCTCACCGAGCTGGTCATCGCCGTCAAAAAATACGCTTACGAGGACAAGAGCGGCGAGCACATCGTCGACGTCCACGAAAGCATTCGCAGCACCCTCACCATCCTCGGCCACAAGTTCCGCCACAAGCAGCTCAGCGTCGAGAAGAATTTCGCCGCCGACCTGCCCCAGCTCAAAACCCACGGCACCGGCCTCAGCCAGGTCTGGACCAACCTCCTCGACAACGCCACCGACGCCGCCCCCGAAGGCTCCAGGGTCACCATCCGCACCTGGTTTGAAAAGGGAAGCGGCGGAATCGGCGCGGAAAAAGGCCAGGAATCCGCCCCCTCCACCGTCGACCCGCAATCGCCGGAAAAGGGCTACGTCTGCATCGGTATCGCCGACCAGGGCTCCGGCATCCCGCCTGAAGTCCGCGACCAGATCTTTCAGCCCTTCTTCACCACCAAACCCCCCGGCGTCGGCACCGGCCTGGGCCTGGAGATCGCCCGCCGCATCGTCACCGCCCAGTTCAAAGGCTCCATCGCCTTCACCAGCGAACCAGGCCGCACCGAGTTCGTCGTGAAAATTCCGACCGTGCAAAAAAACGGCCTCAGCAAGAAATAGGTGTTTTCATAGCAACACCGCCGGGTGCCCATATCTGCCCGGTTTTGGCAGATGTGGGCTCGCGCGCGAGCGCCCGCTTTTGTCATGGCCTGCGGACAACTGACACCTGACTACCGACTACCCAACGACCGCAAACCCAACCCCCAACAAACTAGCCAGCTTCCTTAACCGCCCCGCAACATGCCCCACGCCAATCGCGCAGTGGTGCGCCGGCGCCTCCGCGTTCCACGCCTCCAAAAATCTCCGAGCCCCCGCAGCAAACCGATACCGGCTGTTGGAATTCCCAATCTCCAGAATCGGCCCCGCCTCGCTCGCACCTTCCGCCACCACCAGCTTGAATCCGCACTGCGCGTCCTCCGCCACCGAAAGCAGCGTCACCGGCCCATGCGCCACCGACATCTCCACCGACAATCCCCGCCCCGCCTTGCCGTGATAAACGCCCAGCGGCCGCACCTTCACCTGGCCCGCCGCGATCCCCGGATGCCCCGGCCCATCGTGCCCCATCAGCACCACATCGTCGCGAAAATCCACGCCATAAAATTCTGAGAACGAGCCGCCCACGCCCAGCCGGTCCATGATCTTCATCGCCAGCACATTCTTCACTTCATACTCGCCCGCCACCGGAACCCCGCGCCCCGTCAGCAGGGAAGTCCCGAGGATGATCGAGCGCATCGTCTCCTCATTCGCCTCCACGCCCGAGCCCTTGTAGTAGTAGGCGAGAGCCGAAAGCCGGTGCCGCTCCACCAATTGATCCAGCGCCGCAGCCGTGCGCGCCGCACAGTCCAGCTCCTCCGCATCGCAATCGGCGCCCACATCAAATACTTCCCCAAACCGCTCGCGAACCCGAGCCACTGCAGCCTGCGCAACGCCGCCCCGCAGCGCGCTCAGCTCATCCACTTCCAGCATTTCCATCTGCGGACCAAACACCGCGCACAGCTTCGTCAAATCCGTCGCGATGTCCAGCATCCCGCTGTAGTAGTGGCCCATCAACCCAATCCGGCAATGCTCCAGCGCATGCATCACCTCCGCGGCCTGCACCCACTCTTCAATCTCTTGCCAGCACGCAGCATCGTCTTCCAGCGCCCCCGTCACCTGTCGAAACGGAATCCCTGCCCGCGCAAACACATTCGCGATCTCCGGCATCGGACACGCCGAACACCACGCCAGCCATTCGCCCGTCATTGCCGTTCGATCAGCCATTGCATTGAACGCCGCATAGTCCAGGGCCGCGCCCGGCTGCAAACTCAGCACCAGCACCGGCGTCCGCAAACGTCGCACCGCCGCCAGCACCGTCGACGACAGCGCATACGTCGTCGCATACACCACCACCAGCGCCGGATCTTCCCGGCGAATCGCCTCCGCCGTCGCCACAGCCCGATCCAGCGAATCGACCAGGCCAAAGTCGATTACTTCGCGCCCGTCTTCCTGTCCGCCCGCACCAAGCCGCCCCGCCACCTCCGCCACATACCCGCGCAGCCGCTCCTCCAGCCCCGGAAACTGGCTCCAGTAAGCCTCCAGCCCAATCCCAAACAGCCCCACGCGAAAGCTCTGCATCATCAGCGCACCGTCGCCACAACCACCGCAAACGGCGCCAGCTCCAGCGTTCCGCCCTTCGCAACATCCACCCGCGCCGGACCTTCGCCGCTCGCTTCATCCACCGTCGCCGTCGCACTCGCCTGCAAACCATCCGGCAGCGCCACGCGTACTACGCGATTCCGCTTGTTGATGATCAGCACCTTCTTCCCACTCGGAGTCGCAAACGCCTGCGCCGCAAAATCCCCACTCCCCGCGCTCGTTTCCACCAGCGTGTCGCCCACATGGAAATTGTCGAGGATCAGTTTCAGCACCCAGTACCGCGCATTCGGCTTTCCATTCTTCCAGTCGATCATCGTCACACTGGGAAACTGCGTCGGATACCCCACCAGTTGCGATTCGCCAATCACGTCGATCCCGCGCCGCGCCAAATCCGCAAACAGATACGCATAGAGCGCCCCCGCCGCATTCCAGTAGCGATCCGGAATCGCAATCTTGTCGTCGTTCGGCGTGTTGTCCGTCGGCAAAATCACGCCCAGCTCATCCGTGTCCGTCTTCGTCTCCGGAGAAAGCCGCTTGCGAATCCCTTCGATGTATCCAACCGTCGCCAGAAATTCATCCGCCTGATCGAAAAACGTGAACTGCCAGTTGTCGATTGTCTGATCCGCGCCCGGCGTCGCATAAAAGTGGTACGAGATGTAGTCAATCGGAATCCCCGGCCGGTGATGCGCGTGATTCAGAAAATATTCGAAGTATTGCGGATCGTCCGAAGGCTTCGCCAGCGCCATCCCCATAAACTTCGTCTCCGGGCTCACCGCATGGATCGCGCTCGCAATCGCGTCGTAGCGGCTCGTATACTGCTCCGGCGTCGTCGCGTGCTCAAACTCCACCTCGTTCAGCACCTCCCAAATCGGGATGGAGTAGTGATACCCCGACGTGTGCACCTTGCCGTTTTCATCCGTAAATTCCCCCCGCGCATACCAGCTCACCAGCCGCCCATAGTAGTCGCCCAGTTGCTTGCCCGTAGGGTCCTTCAACTCCGTGCCCTGCGTGTAATTCCAATCCACCTGGTTCGGATCGCTGGGATACGTGACTGGCTTCGGCGTCTCAAACAGCCACGCCGGAATCGTGCTGAAGTTCATCACCGTCGAGTGCCCTTCCGTCGCCGCAAAGAAATCCCGCGTCATCGGATCGATCACCGAAAAATCCCACGACGTTCCATCCTTCGTCGGTGGCTGCAGCTCCGCAACCGCCAGCTTTGGATACGGCAGCCATGGCACATAGCGCACATCATCCGCGCCCAGCGCCTTCACCGCCGCCAGCGCGCTGTCATGAATCGCCGATCCCAGACGCAGCATTGGATTCACCACCACCTGCAACGTCGGCGTCGAACGCGACACAATCACCGTCTTGTCCCAGTGAATCGTGATCGGCTGAGCCGCCTGCGCCTGCGCTACAACGCTCCACCCACCGCACCCCAGCAACACTCCGCCGCACCACAAAGCTTTCTGCAGATTCAAGGCTCTCACCAGTTCCTCTCCCGCGGAGGATTGTATAGCGGCATCGATATCGCACACACCTTGCCGAATCCGGCGAGGCAAATTCGAAGCAGGCGCGATGCTAAACTTGCGATGAATTTCCCCGTGAGGTGTGCATCGTGGTGCGAAGCCGTGCGCTTTTCTTTCCTCTTCTCCTCATCGCTGCTGCAGCCTGCGCGCAACCAACGCCTATTCACATCACCGCGGACTTAACCGACGCGCCCCGCAAACTCTTCCACGCGGAAATCGATCTCCCCGTTCACGCCGGCCCGCTCGCCCTCACTGAAGCTGAATGGATTCCCGGCCATCACGCTCCCAAAAGCGTTGACAACGACATCACCGGCCTCGTCTTCACCGCCAACGGCCAAACCCTCGCCTGGCAGCGCGACGACGTCGACCTCTACCAATTCCATCTCACCATTCCCGCCGGCGTCACCACTCTCCACGCCCATCTCGACTACATCGCCAACGCCAAGGCGACCAATGAACTCGCCGTCCTTGAGTGGGAAGACCTCATGCTTTATCCGGCCGGCATTCCAGTGCGCCAGATCGCCATCCAGCCATCCGTCACCGTCCCCGCAGGCTGGGGCATCGGCACCTCCCTCAAGCCCATCTCGCCCTACGATCCGCAACATCCCGCAGGCGGCACCGTGCATTACGCCGCCACCACAGTCGAGACGCTCGAAGATTCCCCCATCATGGCCGGCATCAATTTCAAGGAGTACCCACTGAATGCCGCCGCCGCGCAGGCCGGCACGCAGAAGCCCGTCTTCATCGACGTCATCGGCGACACTCCCGAAGAGATCCAGTTGCGCCCCACCGTCGTCGCTGACCTCGAACATCTCGTCACCGAAGCTCTCGCCATGTACAGCTCCACGCATTACGAGAGCTATCACTTCCTGCTCACGCTCACGAAGTACCCGCCCTATGGCGGCCTCGAGCATCACGAGTCGTCCGACAACTCGCTGCCCCCGACTCGCTCAAGACCGATCAGGCCCTGATCGTTGGCGGTCCCGTCCTCTCCCATGAATACACGCACTCGTGGAACGGCAAGTATCGCCGCCCCGCAGGCCTGGCCACGCCCGATTACGCAACGCCCATGAAAGGCGAATTGCTCTGGGTCTACGAGGGCCTCACGGATTATCTCGGCAACGTCCTCGGCGCGCGCTGCGGCTTCATGACCGCCGAAGATTATCGCGCGTATCTCGCATCGGTCGCCGCTACCCTCGACAACACCTCCGGCCGCCAGTGGCGCAGCACGGAGGACACAGCGGTCGGCATCTCCGGCCTGCGCGGCGGATCGGCCTGGGCCAACTGGCGTCGCGGCTCAGACTACTACGCCGAAGGCGACCTGGTCTGGCTCGACGTCGACACCACCATTCGCAAGCTCACCAATGACCAGAAAAATCTCCACGACTTTCTCGCCATCTTCGTCGCCGGCAAAGGCAGCACCCCGCCCCAGATCGTTCCCTACGAATTCGACGAGCTCGTCACCGATCTCAATCAGGTCGTCCCGTACGACTGGGCCAAATTCCTGCGCGAGCGCGTCTACACCATTCAGCCCCACGCCAATCTCGAAGGCATTGAACAAGGCGGCTACAAGCTCGTCTACACCGACAAGCCCAACACCTACGATGAGGCGCGCCAAACCCTGGGCCGCGCTCCCGCTGGCGTCAATGTCTGGTATTCGCTCGGTCTCTCGCTCGATCCCCAGGGCGGCATCGTCGACGTGCGCGTAGGCTCCCCCGCCGACAAAGCGCGCCTCGCTCCCGGCGAAAAGATTCTCGCCGTCAATGGCAAGGTATTTTCAAGCGATGCTCTGCGCGCCGCTGTGCACGACAGCAAAACCGCATCCGGCCCGCTCGCGCTCATCCTCCAGAACGACACCCACGTCGCCACCGTGGCCGTCGATTATCACGCTGGCGAACGCTATCCAGCCCTCGTCCGCGTCGATGGCACGCCCGACTATCTGGATGAAATCGCCAAGCCGCTCACGCCCGCTCCGCCACCGGCCGCCCAGTAATTTACGAGACCCACCCGTACGTCTTCCAGTGCAGGTCTTTCCACCTGCCGTCTTCCAGGCCAAAGGCGACCCACTCCCCCTGCCCGCACAGACTGCCGCACCAGTTCGCCGCATACACCAGCGCAACCGTGTGTCTCCGGTTGAAATACACCTCTGAAAATCCGAACAGAGCGGGCGATCCGCTGTATTCACGCGCTGCCGGCGAGCTGACGTTGCGCGAAGCGTGGAAGTCATCCTGCTCCGACGGCGAGAGCAGCCGCACCGGCGCATGCGTAGTAAACGCGCCCGGCAGCAGCATCACGCGCTCGTGGCAATGCGCGTCAAAGTCGGCCAGGATTTCCTCAAAATCCAGCAAACGACTCGCTGGCGGATGCACAGCAATATGCGGATTCATCGTGGCACTGTACCGCGCCGCCGGATTCGAGTTCGGCTCCTCCCAGCACGGATCGTCCGGCGCAACCACCGTCAAGGTGGCGTCTTTCACGGCCCACATTCTGTGCGGCCAGCCCTTGTCCGCCGTCTCGCCAAACGGCAACAGCGCGGAATAAATTTGGTACGAATCGACAGTCCGGTCCACCGGCATGGAGATGATGGGATTCAACCCAGCATCCGAAAGGCCGCTTTGCCCAAAAATGACAGCGGGCACAAAAAGCATAGCGGCAACAACAAGGGGCGAAACACGCATACAAAGCATCCTTGCGGAAAATGGATGCGCGTATTCCGACAGAGGTTACCAAATGTTAAACAAGCAGTTTGGCCCTCAGGGCAGAGAGCTTCTTCGTGGCGCAAAATGGCGTGCTAACCCGCCCTCAGCGTTTCGATGGGATCGACTTCCATCGCGCGCCGAGCCGGCAGATAGCTGGCGACCCATGCAATCGCCAGAAAGATCAAAGGCGCAATCGCGAACGTCCGCAAATCGTGCGCGCTCGTCTTATACAGCACGCTGGCCATCAGCCGCGTCAGGCCGAATCCCGCGACCAAACCGATTACGATCCCCGCCGCCGCCAGCAAAATTCCCTGCCGCACCACCAGCCATAGAATGTCGCGCCTCTCCGCGCCCAGCGCCAGCCGGATCGCCAGCTCCTGCCGCCGCTGCACCACGCTCCACGCCAGCATCGCCGCCAGCCCAATGGCCGCCAGCATCAGCGCCGTCACCGAAAATACCGCCAGCAGCAGCATCGTAAAGCGCGGCTGCGCGCGGTCCGTGTCCATCAGATCCTCGACGGTCTGAACACCCGTCACCGGCTGATCCGGATCGACCGCCGCCACCTGCGCGCGCACCGCCGCCGCCATGCTCAGCGGAGGAACCGCCGTTCGCACCAGCAGATTCATGTTCCCCCAGGGAATCTGCGGAAACGGCAGATAGACCTGCGCCGCCGCCTCCTGCGCAACGCCGTTGTTGCGCGCGTCCTGCGAAACGCCAATCACTTCCGACTGCGCCGGCCCGCGTCCCACCAGCACATGCTTGCCCAGCGGATTTTCCTTCGGCCAGAATCGCCGCGCAAACGCCTGATTCACGATAATCACCCTGGGCGCCTGCGCGTTGTCCGCTTCCGTAAAATCCCGTCCCCCCAGCAACGGCACACGCATCGTGGCGAACCAACGCGGGCTGACCGCCTCAATATCAAGGAACGGCCGCTGCATCAGCGGAACCTCAGGCTGCCCCTCAGCCAGCAACGGCGTGATGCGCTTCGTCTCCAGAGGCAGCGCAGCGGACATCGCGGCGCTGCGCACGCCAGGCAGCGCAGAGATGCGCCGCAAAACCTCCTGGAAAAATTCAATCTGCTGATCCGGCCTCGCGTATTTCTCCGTCGGCAGCGACACTTCCATGGTCAGCACATGATCGGCGTCGAATCCAGGATCGGTGTGCAGCAGCCTGGAAAAGCTGCGCACCAGCAGCCCCGCGGCAATCAGCAGGATCAGCGACAGCGCCACCTGGCCCACCACCAGCACGCTGCGCAATCGCCCCCGCGTGCGCCCGCCGGAGATCCCCCGCCCCTCGTCGCGCAGCGTGTTGTTCAGGTTCGTGCGCGCCAGCTGCAGCGCCGGAAACAATCCAGTCACGACGCCCGTGAAGATCGAAATGCCCACAGCGAAAAGCAGCACCCGCCCGTCGATGCCCACCGGAATTCCAATCGGCAGCTGCGCCGCTGCCCACGCCACCAGCGCGCGATCGGCAAGCCACCCCAGCAGGATCCCCACCGCCCCCGCAGCCAGCGCGAGGATCAAACTTTCCGTCAGCAGTTGCCGAATGACCGCGCCGCGGCTCGCTCCCAGAGCCGCGCGGACCGCCAGCTCCCGCCGCCGCGCCAGCGCCCGTGACAGCAGCAGGCTCGCAACATTTGCGCACCCAATCAGCAGCAGCAGCGCCACGGCCGCCGTCAGGATCCACAGCTTCGCGCGCAGTCCGGCAACCACCAGATCGCGCAACGGTGCCGCCGTCATCAGCATGGTCGCATCGGCATCGTGAAACGTCGGGTTCTGCTGAATGTATTGCCGATTCAGAACAGCCAGCTCCGCATTCGCCTGTGTCAGCGTCACGCCCGGATGCAGCCGAGCAAGGTAGCTCAAATAGCCCACGCCCTGCTGCAGCCGCGCCGTCGACATCAGGGTCAGCTCAAAGTAGCGCGGCGTCCACACATCCGCTTTCCCCACGAAAGGGAAGTGCGCAGCAGCCGGCAGTACCCCCACCACCGTGCTCGGCGTGCCGTCGAGGTCGATCGTCTGGCCCACCACGCCAGCATTGCTGTTGAATCGGCTCCGCCACAGCGCATTGCTGATCAACACCACCGGCCGCGACTCCGGATGACCGTCCCCATCCGAAAATGTCCGCCCAACCTCCGGCTCAACACCCAGCAGCGAAAAGAAATTCGGCGTAACCCGCGCCACCGGCACTTGCACCGGTTCGCCCACGCCCGTCAGGTTCAGGTTGTCGTTCGTCCACGCGGCAATGTCGAGCGAGCGTGCGCGCGCATGCACGAAGTCATAACGCGGCAGCGTCCCGCTGCTCTCCCAGTTCGCGTTGTGCACGCCAATGCTGATCAGTTGCTGCGGCTCCGGCCACGGAAACGGCCTCAGCAGCAGCGCGCTGGTCACGGAGAAGATGGCGGTGTTCGCTCCAATCGCCAGAGCCAGCGTCAGGATCGCAACCGCAGTGAAGCCAGGATTCCGGCGCAGCATGCGCACGCCGAAGCGAAGGTCGCGCAGCAGGTTCAGCATGCAGGAATTCTAGCGGATGCGCGCGCCGCTACCGCTGACTCGCCTCGCCCGCAGCCACTTTGCGATTGAAATCCGCCGACCCGCGCCGCGCCACGCTCAGCGTCTGCCATTGCTCGCCCGCAAAATGCTTCGCCAGCAGCACAATCTGCCCCACGTGATACGGATAGTGCGCCAGTTGCCGATTCACGGCCTGCATCACGGAGTGCGCCTCGCCGCGAATCGTAATCTTCCGCGCCAGATCAGCGTCGGTCAACGGCTGCAGCGCGCCCAACAGGCACGCCCAGCCCGCTTCCCACGCCGCCACCAGCGCGGCCCGCGTCGCCGGTGGCTCTTCGAATTCGGAGTCGCGGTTGCGATCGGGCTTTTCCCCGTCGCTGTTCAGAAAATCCGTCCACCGCGACCGCATGTTGCCCGCCATATGCTTCGCGATGATGGCGATGGAGTTCGCCTCGCCGTCGATGCACGTGAACAGATCCTTATCGGAAACCTGAGCCATCGCCCGGTCGCCCAGCTTCTTGTAGTAGGCGAAAACACCCCGGGCGTCTTCAAGAAACGAAGTAGTGAATTCGAGCGCCATGCAGAAAGTTTAGTGCAGTCGAATTCCCCGCGTCTCCGCCTGTACGCTGTACGCCGCCCTTACGCTCCCTGCGCAAACACCTTCGGCACATCGATCCCCAGAGCCGTCGCCAAATCGTGCTGGTGCTCCTGCTCCTGCGAGATGATCTTGCGCAACTGTTCGGCCAGCGCATAGTGGCCCAGCGCTTCCGCCTGCTTCACCCGCTGCCGGTAGTTGCGGATCGTCTCCGTCTCGTTTTCCAGATCGAAGCGCAGCATGTCTTCAGCTTTGTCGGAGAGCTTCACCGGCTTGGGCGTCGCCGTCGGCATCCCGCCCAGGTAATCAATCTGATCGGCAATGATCAGGGCGTGCTGCAGCTCCTCGGCCGCATGCAGCTTCAGTTCGTCGGCGATGCTCATGTATTGCGCCCCCGTGATCACATTGCTGTACACGGTATACGCGATGATCGCCTGATATTCGCGCGACAGGTCTTCGTTGAGCGCGTCAACCAACTCCTTCAGCGCCTTGTCGTTCTGGGTTTCGTTCTGGGCTCCGGCTTTCTTTGCGGACATATTTTCTTTTCCCCTCACTCGGCGGGGAATTCTTCAGCCCCGCAGACAGGGAATCAGATGCCGCAAACCTGCCCCGCGTTGGGTCTGACTACTGCGCCCCCCCAGGCCTGCACCGGATTCGTCGTAGCCGCCCGCCTCGCCGGCAGCAGCGGATGCGGCCACCGCGCCCATCCGGCCCACTCCGCATCCAGCTTCGCACCGGACGCGCGCGCGATCTCCGAGAGTGGCCCGAAGTCTTCTGCTGCAGACACCGTCCACGACGGTCCATCGCCGCCACCGCGCCGTTGAAGGTCTCACCAATTCCCGCCGATGAAGGAGACAGAAGCTCGTCCATTCGAGCGCCGCATCCGGTCAGGCAAGCGCGGGCACAGCGCGGAAGAGGATTCTCAGCAGGCATGTTTGCAATCATCGGCATCATCGTGGTGTTTGGAGCCGTCATGGCCGGCTATCTCATGGAACATGGCCACGTCGGCGTTCTGCTGCAGCCCGCCGAACTGCTCATCATCGGCGGCGCCGGCCTCGGCACGCTGCTCATCGCCAATCCCCTGCGCATTCTCAAAAAAATCGGCGCGGGCGCCGCCGCTATCTTCGGCAGTTCCCACTTCGGAAAAGATCGCTATCTCACCACCCTGCGCATGATGTACGAACTGCTGCAAAAAGCCCGCCGCGGCGGCATGCTCACCATTGAGGCCGACGTCGAAAAGCCGGAAGAAAGTCCGCTCCTCAACGCCTATCCGGATTTCATCAGGGATCATCACGTGCGCGATTTTGTCTGCGACACCCTGCGCATGGTCATCACTGGCGGCGTCGAAGCCTTCGACATGGACCAGATGATGGACCTCGATATGGAAGTGCAGCACCACGCAGCGGAAGAGCCCGTGAACGCCCTCTCCACCATGGCCGATTCGCTCCCCGGCCTCGGCATCGTCGCCGCCGTCCTCGGCGTCGTCATCACCATGGGCGCGCTCGGCGGCCCCGCCGAAGAAATCGGTCACAAAGTCGCTGCCGCGCTGGTCGGCACCTTCCTCGGAATCCTGCTCTGTTACGGCCTGGTTGGCCCGGTCAGCCAGAACATGGCCAAGCTCATGGCGGAGGAGCACGCCTACCTCTACGTCCTCCGCGTCCTCATGCTGGCCTTCATTCGCGGACAGCCCCCCGTCGTCGCCATCGAGATGGGACGCCGCGCCATTCCCTCCCACGTCCGTCCCTCCTTTGCTGAAGTCGAAGAGGCGTGCAGAAACCAGGGTGCTCCAGCCGCCGCCGCTCCGGCTGCGTAGACCTCCAGGGAGAAGATGCCGCAGAACAAACCCATCATCGTTATCAAAAAGAAAGGCGGCCACGGCGGCCATCATGGCGGCGCGTGGAAAGTCGCATACGCCGACTTCGTCACCGCCATGATGTCCCTCTTCATCGTCCTCTGGCTCATGAACACCAGTACGAAAGTGCGCCAGGCCGTTGCCGGATATTTCAACGATCCCAAAGGCAATTCAGCCCAAACCGGATCCGACCAATCCGGCACCAGCGACAATCTCGCGCTGACGGAAAATAACGTCGCGCAACTCAAACAAAAAATCGAAGAAGCCATCCGCCAGATGAACGATCTGAAGTCGCTGCAAAATCAGATTCAGATCACCATCACCCCCGAAGGCCTGCGTATCGAGTTACTCGAAACCAAAGACGGCACGTTTTTCGATACCGGCAGCGCGCGCCTCAACGACCATGGTCGCGAGCTCCTCGAAATGCTGGCCCAGCAACTCGGCCAGGTCCCCAATCGCGTCTCCATCGAAGGCCACACCGATGCCCAGCCCTACGCTTCGACCGACGGCTACGGCAACTGGGAGCTCTCCGCCGACCGCGCCAATGCCGCGCGCCGCGCCATGCAGTCCACCGGGCTCCGCAAGGACCAGGTCTCCCAGGTGCGCGGCTACGCCGACCAGAAGCTGCGCGTGCCCTCGAACCCCATGGACCCCTCGAACCGCAGGATTTCGCTCATCGTCCAGTACGTCACCGTCGACGCTCCACCCGTGCCGGCCGGGCCAGAACCACCGGGCAAAACTGCGCCCAATCCTCAACCGGCGAACCCTGGACCTCCCACAGCCGCCAACCGCGCGGACAAAACCGCCAGCACGCCGCCCGCACCTGTAACTTCACCCGCCCCAAAGCCCGACCCCGCCACTCCGCCCGTCCCAGGCAGGCCAACCGTCGCCAAGCCCGCCGCCGGGAAGCCGCTCGGGAAAGTAGCCACCGCAGAAGGCGAAGCGCAGAAGACCATCGCGGGTCTTCTCGCCAGGCTTCATCGGAAGTGAGTCCGCAAATACGTTTTCCACGGTTTTGCTATACCCTGAGGAGAACAAGCGCGAACGACAAAAACCAAAAATAACGACGCTTTCGCGCCGGGCCCTCTTTTCAGGGAGTTGATGACCGTGGATGAAATGGTGCGCACCCAGGAAGACACAAGCGATATCGATCTGCTGCATGAGATCGGGAGCAGGATGGCTGCGGCCGATCCGTTCCACGAAGTGCTGCAGCGCGTCATCGAAATGGTCACTGCCGCCGTCCGCTGCGACTCCTGCTTCATCTACGTCCTCGAAAAAGACAAGCTCGTCATGCGCGCCTCGAAGAATCCTCACGAGGACGTGGTCGATCGCCTCGTTGTTGAAATGGGCCAGGGCGTCACCGGCTGGGTCGCCGAGCATCGCCAAACCGTCGCTCTCCCCGCCAAAGCCTGGGCCGATCCGCGTTTCGCTCGCTTCGTCAATCTCCCCGAAGATCGTTTTGAAGCTTTCCTCGCCGTGCCTATCCTCTGTCGCGGCAAGCTCGTCGGCGCCATCAACATGCAGCATCGCGAGCCCCACCACCACTCCAAACGCGAAATCAAGCTCATCACCATGATCGGCTACCTGGTCGGCGCGGAAGTCGAACTCGCCCGCATGGAATACGAGAAAACCGCGCTCGCCGATCAGCTAGAAACCCGCAAAGTCATGGAGCGCGCCAAAGGCATCCTGCAGCGCGAGCTCGCCATCGACGAAGAGGCCGCCTACCTCATGCTGCAGAAGCAGAGCCGCCAGAAACGCAAGCCTCTCAAGGAAATCGCCGAGGCCATCATCCTCATGGACGACCTCAAGCGCGGCAAGAAGTAGCTCCCAACCGCAAACCGCCGCAACCGCCGCCCCGAGGCACCCATCTGTCCGGTTCTGAACAATCAAACCCAATTGCGGACAACGGTTTCCGCCTACTGTCTTCCCGAATCGTTGTTTTTTCAGGGCTTAATCGCGGTCAGGTTTGGCAGCCTAACTGCCACTCCTGTCGATACGACGCAGTGTGCTCGGGAGGGAACAGATGATCGCAGACATTCCGTATGCACTCCGCCAGTTGCGCAAGTCGCCTGGGTTCGCTCTCACCGCCGTCCTCACCCTCGCCCTCGGCATCGGCGCCAACACCGCCATCTTTACGATGTTCGATCAGGTGCTCCTGCGCCTGCTGCCCGTGGACCATCCCCAGCAGATGGTGCGTATGGAATGGCACGGGAGTTTCTCGGGGTCGATGAGCGACTTCGGCGGCGACGTCGGGAATTACTACTCCTACCCGATGTACAAGGACCTGCGCGACCGCAACCAGGTCTTCAGCGGCATGCTGGCGGCGGTCCGGACGCAGGTCGGCGTCTCCTGGAACAACCAGGCGGAGGATGAAGACGCCGAGGTGGTGAGCGGAAATTATTTTCAGGTGCTCGGACTGCGCCCCTGCCGGGCGCCTCTTCACCTCTCGCGATGAGACCGCGAAGGATGCCAATGCCGTCGTCGTGCTGAGCTACGACTACTGGCGCACGCACTTCGGAGCAGCCCCCTCCGTCGTGGGACAGACGCTTCGCATCAACGGGCATCCGTTTCAGATTGTCGGCGTGGCGCCCGAGGATTTCCACACCGCCATTGGCGGCTATCTTCCCGAATTGTTTATTCCGGTGACGATGGTCGACGAGGCCATGCCGTGGGCGGCCCCCGGCCATCGCCTCGACAACCACCTGAACATCTGGCTCACCGTGATCGCGCGCCTCAAGCCGGGCGTCTCCCTCGCCGCAGGCGCAGGCCAACATGACGCACGCTCTGGCATGCGCTCCGCGCCGCAGGAGGTCACCCTCTACCCGTATGCATCGCGAAAGTTCAAAGACGGTATGCCTCGATAAGTCCACCATCTACGGTGCATGGACGATTCGCGGGGCTTTATCCCCGACCGGTTGGACCTGCAGACGCCGCTGGTCATTCTGCTCAGCATGGCGGGCCTGCTGCTGGCGATGTGCGGGTTAATGTCGCGACGCTGCTGCTGCTGCGCGTCCGCGGCCGGGTACGGGAAATGTCGATGCGCTACGCGCTGGGCGCAAACAGCAGCCGCATCGTTGCGGCAACTGCTGATGGAAGGCGGACTGCTCGGGGCGATGGGCGCGGCGGCGGGACTGGCGCTGTCTCCCGTGCTGTCGCGGTTCTGGTTCGTCTCATGACCATGCCGATCCCGGCACGAGCCCTATTCGGGGCATCTGGATGGCCGGGTGTCTGCTGTTCGCGCTGGGGGCGCTTCTGGTCAGCGTGCTCTTCTCTATCGCGCCGGCACTGCATTATCTGCGCCCCGATCTTTCCGGAGCGCTGCGGCAGAGCACAGGCACGGCGTCGCAGGCAGACTCAGATTTTCCGCAAAGTCGCCGTCGGCGTGCAGATCGCGCTCAGCGTCCTGCTGCTCGGCGGAGCCGGCCTCTTTGTGCGAACCCTCGATCCTCTCCGCGATCAGCCCGTCGGCTTCGACACGCGGCACATGGCGACCTTCAGTCTGGATCCCACCAGCTCCGGCTACTGCGAGCAGCAAACGCCGCACATCGTGCTGGCCTCGCTCGACGCTCTGCGCCGCATTCCCGGCGTGCAAATGGCCGCCGCCACCAACGATCCGGAACTGACCGGCAATATGCAGTGGGACGGTTTCATCGTCCAGGGACATAACCCGGTGGAAGGCGAAGCGACCGACTTTGAAGCGCCCTGGGTCACGCCGGGCTATTTCGCGACCCTCCATCAGCCGCTGTTGGCAGGGCGCGAGTTTACGCTGGCCGACGCAGCCACCGCTCCCAAAGTGGCCATCGTCAACCTGGCGTTCGCGAAGAAGTTTTACGGCTCCGCGCAGAATGCGCTGGGCGTCATGATCGGCGAGGCGACAAGGCGGACATCACCATCGTCGGCGTCGTCGGCGATGTGAAGCACTCCGATCTGCGGACAGACATGGGCCCGGGCGTCTATCAGTCCTGTCTGCAGCAACCGCATCCCGTCGGCGTGCAGGTCTACTTGCGGACGGCGCAGGATCCTGAATCCGTGGAACCGGCAATTCGCCAGGCCATCCATCACCGGCTGGATCCGACGCTGGTGGTGGATGGCCTGCGCACCATGGAGGCGCAGATCGACATCAGCGCGTCGAACGAGCGTTCGCTGGCCATGCTGGCGCTTGGTTTTGCCGTGCTCGCGGCCTTATTGGCCGCGGTCGGCCTGTATGGCGTGCTCGCGTACTCCACGCAGAGCCGGACGCGGGAAATTGGCGTCCGCCTCGCCCTGGGCTCGCCGCGCAGCCGCGTCGTGGGCCTCGTCGTGAATGAAACATTGTGGCTCGCGGGTATCGCCGCGCTCGTTGCGCTCCCCGCAACGGTGGGCCTCGCGCACTTCTTCCGCAGCCAGCTTTACGGCGTCAGCACCTGGGACCCCATCACGCTCAGCATGGCTCTGGGCCTCACCATCGTCATGGTCGCCGTCGCGTCCGCGCTGCCCGCCCGCCGCGCCACCACCATCGACCCGCTCGTCGCCTTGCGTACCGAATGATTGCCACTTGAACGGGAACGTCGCGCCAGATTTTTTCGTAAGGAGACATCATGCTCGAAGACCTCAAATTCGCCATGCGTCAGCTTCGCCGCAGCCCTGGCTTTGCCGCGGCCGTCATCATCACGCTCGCGCTCGCCATCGGCGTCAATACCGCCGTCTTCAGCCTCCTCGACGGGTTTCTGCTTCGCACTCTTCCGTATCCCCATCCAGAGCGCATCGCCGCGCTCGTGGCGCACGAAGAGTTGAAATCCGATCCCGCGGAATTTGCGGATGACGACTCGTCGGATAATTCGACCTGGCGCGCCGTGCAGCAGGATGTCCCCGGCGTCACCGCGGCCATCGGCGGCGAAGGCTTTGGCGACACCGAAGGCGTGAACCTGCAGACCGGCACGGCGCAGGCTGGCTCCGGGCAGGCCGGAGCGACGCGCTACGTCCATGGGGCGCGCGTCTCGGCCCACTATTTCGACGTGCTTGGTATCCAGCCGTTGCTGGGGCGTGGTTTTACCCAGGAAGAAGACCAGCCTGGCGCAGGCAAAGCCGTGGTTCTGAGCTATCCGCTGTGGCGCACCACATTCCAGCGGGATCCATCCATCCTCGGCAAGCAAATTTTGCTCAAGGGTGCTCCCTACACCGTCGTCGGCGTGTTGCCGCAGGGCGCGCAGATGCCCAGTGCAGCCGACGTCTGGACGCCGCTCATGCCCGACGATCCGCACGGCGTCTGCGTCGGCAACAATTGCCTGATCCTCATGCGGCTCAAAGATGGCGCAACCTGGGATCAGGTGCGCGCGCAACTCGCGCACATGCCGCCCCCCCGCAATGCCAATCTCAGCAAGCAGAACGTCTGGTACTACCCCAGCCCGCTGCGTGCCTACGCGGGTAGCGCTATGCGCGAGCAAACCCAGGCGCTGATGCTGGCCGTCGGCTTCATCCTGCTCATCGCCTGCGCTAACCTCGCCGGGCTCATGCTCGCCCGCATTCACCGCCGCACTCCGGAGATGGCCACCCGCATGGCCCTCGGCGCATCGCGCGCCCGCATCCTGCGCCAGTTGTGGGTGGAGAACCTGGTCCTCGCCCTCACCGGCGGCGCTGCGGGTTTGGGCGTTGCTTTGGGCTTGTTCCCGGTCATGAAGAAGCTGCTGCCCGACGACATGATTCCGATTGGCGGCTTTGTTCTCGATATGCGCGTCCTGGCCTTTGCGATCGGCGCCGCCCTCCTCACCAGCCTGCTCTTCGGCGCTCTGCCCGCCCTCGAAACCCGCCGCGTCGACCTCCGCAGTTCCATCGCCTCCGGAACCCGCACCGTGGCTGGTGGATCGGGACGCGTGCGCCAGGGTCTGATCGGCGCGGAGGTCGCGCTCACCGTGGTCTTGCTGGCCGCAGCCGGTCTGCTGATCCGGACCATCGCCCATCTCGAATCGCTGCCTGCCGGATTCGACGGCCACAACGTGATGACCGCGAAAGCGTCCCTCGACGACGCGCGCTATCACGACGCGGCGCGGTTCCATGCACTGTTGAAGACGAGTCTCGCAGCCATGCAGCGTATTCCTGACGTCGAGAATGCGGCTGCTGCGCTGAGTCTTCCTTACGAGCGCGGACTCAATGACGGGCTGAAAATACTGGACGGCAGCCGGGCTGGTTTCGAATACGGCTCGAGTGAAGCATGGGTCACGCCTGGCTTCTTTGAGACTCTGCGCATCCCCATCCTCAGCGGCCGCGCCATTCGCGAAAGCGACACGGAAACTACGCAGCCAGTGGCCGTGGTCAACACAGATTTCGGGCGCGTGTTCTACGGCGATCCAAATCCTGTTGGCCGCCACTTCAGCAATGAGGGCACGACCTTTACCATCGTGGGCGTGGTGGGCAACGTGGTGAAGAAACTCGGCATGACGCAAGGCGCGCCGCTGGCCACCGAGCCGCTGTTCTATGTACCGGCTTCTCAGATTGATCAGCGCATTGTGAACGTGGCGCACATGTGGTTCCAGCCGTCCTGGATCGTACGTACGCGCGGTCCAGCAGCCGATCTCACCGCGCAAATGCAGCGCGCCCTCCAGCAGGCCGACCCCGGCCTCCCCTTTTCCGGTTTCTACTCCATGCAGGATCTGCTCGACCAACAACTGCAAACGCAGCGCATTGAGGTCACGCTGCTCGGCACCCTCGCCGCGCTCGCACTCCTGCTCTCCGCCGTCGGCATCTTCGCCCTCGTCTCAAACCTGGTCGTCCAGCGCACCCGCGAAATCGGCATCCGCATCGCCCTCGGTTCCACGCTCGGCCAGGCCATGCGCACCATCGCCCGCTCCGGATTATTAGCAGCCTGCGCCGGCGTATCCGTCGGCCTGGTCGCATCAGCCTTCGCGCTCCAGGTCATGAAGAGCGCGATCTACGGCGTCACCACCTACGATCCCGTCACGCTGATCACCGCTCCAGCCTTACTACTGGCCATTGCGGCGCTGGCCAGCCTGCTGCCGGCTCTGCGCATCGCCCGCATCGATCCCGCGGAAACGCTGAGAAACGAGTGACCGCCCAGGTTTGAGTTTTCTTTCCTCCTGGCGGCGAAGAGTTGGGAGACACTGCGCCGCCAGCTTTTTTCTAAGAGGAATTCCAGCTTCCCGCCGCCAGGAAACTCGGCCCGCCCGCCGCATCCCGCCATCAATGAGAAGATGAAGCAGGTATGCGTGTCACGATCAAGGGGCTGCGCCTGTGGATTCTCACGGCGACTGGCCTGCTGCTGGCGGTAGTCGCGGGGTTCATTCTCTACGGCCGCTACCGTTTCCGGCACATCGAAAAAGATCTTCCCGGCAAGCTGGGCATCAACATCCAGCAAACCGCCAACGGCTTCACCTATTCCCAGTCGGATGGCCCGCACACCCTCTTCACGCTGAAAGCGGCGAAGCAGATGCAGATGAAGTCCGGCCACGTGCTGCTGCACGACGTCGACATTACTCTCTACGGTCCGCCCGGTTCCGGCCGCACCGACCGCATCTACGGCAGCGACTTCGACTTCGATCAAAACACGCAGACCGCCACCAGCCAGGGCGATGTAAACATCGAGCTGGCCGGTATGGGCGCGCAGCCCGGCCCAGCGCCATCCGCAGCCCAAACCGCAGCGCAAGGCGCCAGCAGCACCATCCGCGTACGCACCAGCGGCCTCGTCTTTTCGCAGAAGACCGGTGACGCCGACACAACGCAGCCCGTCGAATTCCAGCTTCCCCGCGCCGCCGGTACCTCCGTCGGCGCCAATTACAACTCAAAAACCGGCGTGCTGATCCTCAACAGCGCTGTCAAAATCACTACCTCCAGCAATGGCCGAGCCGCCGTCATTACCGCAGGCCACGCTACGCTGCTGCGCGACACCATGCAGGGCTTCCTGACCGGCGCCACCATGGAATACGAGACGGAAGACGGCAGCGCGGATGCAGCGACACTGTATTTCCGCAAAGACGGCACCACTGAGAAAATTGACGCCCAGGGTCACGTCCGCATGAAGACTGATACCGGCGCGACCATGACCTCCAATACCGCGCACATTCTCATGGACGAGAAAAGCCAGCCCACCCAGGCCGATCTGGCCGGCGGTGTCGCCTTCGCATCGGCGCGCGGTCCCGGTTCCATGCAGGGCACAGCGCGCGAGAGCACGCTGCACTTTGCCACCGTCGCCGGCGCGAATGGCAAAACGCAGTCCGCCCTCACCCACGCGCAGTTCCGCCACGACGTTCATTTCACTGACGACCTCACCGGCCTCGCCAAAGATCCTCACGGCCGCGCCGAGCGCCGGATGCAGGGCGAGACCGTCGACATCGACTTCGCCCCGCCCGGTCCACAGGGTCAGACAGAGGCGCGCAAGGCCGTCGCCGAAGGCAATCCCGTCGTGACCATGCAGCAGATCCCCTCCAGAGGCCCATCGACCACAACGCGCATCAACGGCGATCATCTCGTTGCCACCCTCGACCCCGGCAACGTTCTCCATACCCTCGACGGCCAGGGCAACACCCGCGTAGTCGACGAATCGACCGACGGCGCGCGCGATACCAGCCAGGGCGACGTGCTGCATATCACCTTCCAGCAGCACCCGTCCCCGGAATTGGCGAGCGCCGCAAAACCGCGGCAGAATTCCACGCACCAGCGAGCATCCGCCAAAAATCCCGCCACACCCCAAACCGGGCCACGCCTGCAAACCACCATCGACACCGCCACGCAGGATGGCCACGTCCTCCTGACTGAGCTGCCCGCCAGGAAACCAAATGCCACCACCCAGCCCACCACCCTCACCGGCTGGGCTGACCACGCCGAGTACCACGCTGCGGACCAGGTGCTGCACCTCACCGGAAGCCCGCGCATCTCCGACGGCCAGGCCATGCAGGTTTCCGCGGAAACCATCGATTACCACCGCGATTCGCAGGATGCCGCCGCCAAAGGCAATGTGAAGGCCACCTACACCGAGCCGCCCAAAACTCAAGGATCATCTGCCTCCACCGCGCCTCCCACCATGGGCGGTAGCGGCCCCGTCCACGTCATCGCGGAGCGCGCCGCCCTGCACCACGCCACCAATCAAAATGATTTCTACGGAACCGTGAAAAATCCTGCCCGCCTCTGGCAGGATGCGGACTCCCTCATCGCCCCCGTCATCGAAATCGACCGCAACAAAAATCAGCTAAAAGCCTGGGGTGAAAACACCGGCGCCGATCCCGTCGTCAACGCCAACTTCACCTCGGCCATGGGCGCCAAACACCAGCAGACCCTCGCCCGCGTCCATAGCCAGACCCTCGTCTACTCCGACAAAGACCGCCTCGCGGATTTCCACGGCGCCGTCAGCATGGAGCAGTCCAACGAAGTCATCCACGCCGGCGACGCCCTGGTCTATCTCAAGCCCGCACAGACTGGCGCTAAAAAATCAGCCGCGCCTCCCAGTCCTGAAAGCCAAAATTCGCAAATCGATCACGTCCTGGCCACCGGTCACGTCGTCTTCACCCAGCCCGGCCGCAAAGGCGAAGGCGAGAAGCTCCTCTACACCGCCGACACCGGCCGCTACGTCCTCACCGGAACCCCCCAGGCGCCCCCGCACCTGTGGGACAGCGTGCACGGAACGACAACCGGCACTGCTTTGCTTTTCAATAGTCAGGATGGTAGCGTCGAAGTGAATGGTGGTCAGTCGAGCGCGGTCACCGACACGCGCGCGCCAAAGTAGGATCATGCGGAAGCTGTTCACGGACGGGATCAATAAATCGTATAAAGGCCGCCAGGTGGTACGCGACGTCAGCGTCCAGGTAACCGAAGGCGAAGTGGTTGGCCTCCTCGGTCCAAACGGCGCCGGAAAAACAACCAGCTTCTACATGATCGTCGGCCTCATCCAGCCCGACGGCGGCCGCATTCTGCTCGATGGCGAAGACATCACCCATGTCCCCATGTATTTGCGGGCGCGCCAATACGGCATCAGTTATCTTCCTCAGGAGCCCTCCGTCTTCCGCAAGCTCACCGTCGAGGAAAACATCCTCGCCGTCCTCGAAGTGCAGCCCATTGCCCCGGAAATGCGCCGCGCCCGAGCCGAAAAACTCATCGAACAGCTCAATCTCCGCCACATTCGCAAAACCCGCGGCTATGCCCTCTCCGGCGGCGAGCGGCGCCGCGTGGAGATCGCCCGCTGCCTCTGCATCCAGCCAACCTTCATCTTGCTCGACGAACCCTTTTCGGGGATCGATCCCATTGCGGTTCTCGACCTTCAGGAAATCATCTTCGACCTCAAGGCCAGCGGCATCGGCGTACTGATTACCGACCATAATGTTCGCGAGACGCTGTCCGTCACCGATCGCGCTTACATCATCAACGACGGTCAAATCTTCCGGCATGGCACGCCGGAGCAACTCGGCAGCGACCCCGAAGTCCGGCGCGTTTACCTCGGCGAAGGTTTTTCGCTGGATTAACGCCCGGACGAAACGCCGCGGCGGTTCTTTCGTCTCAAGGTCAGGCCCAGCCCGCCGGAAAAGCTGCTCGCCGCCATGACGCCGGATGTACACTTTGAGGCATCTGAGGGTTCAAGCCTCATTCTTGATAAGGATTTATGGGACTGCTCCAGCCAAAACTGAGCCTCAAGGTCGCGCAACGGCAGATTCTCACGCCGGGCCTCATGCAGATGGTCAGCGTCCTGGCTTTGAACAAACTCGAGCTCAAGGAAATGATCCAGGCGGAGATCGCCGAAAACCCCGTTCTCGAAGAATTGGAAGAGAACGTTCCCCTGCTCGACGACGTCGCCGCTGAGGAAGCGCAGCGCGAGCGCCCGCTGGAAACCCAAACCGCCGACACCCCCAAAGAAAAAGATCCTTTCGACGAAATCGACTTCGGCAGCTATTTCCAGGATTATCTCGACCCCGGTTTCCGCTCGCCCAACAATTACGAGGAGATTGAAAAGCCGTCGATTGAGAACTTTCTCTCCACTCCGGCCACCCTTACCGATCACCTCTTCTGGCAGCTCGGCGCGCTCAGCCTGTCGCCCGCCGTTCGCGAAGCCGCCGAATACCTCATCGGCAATCTGAACGAGGACGGCTACCTCACCGCGACCGACGAAGATCTGCTGGGCGGCTATCTGCACGAGCAGATGGAGCCGGACAATTTCGACGCGGCCAAAGGCGAAGTCGCGAAAGCGGTCCAAACCCGCGTCGCGGAACTTCCTCCCGCCATGGTCGAACGCGCCCGCCACAATCTGGCGGCGGCCCTCGAAGTCGTGCGAGCCCTCGATCCCATCGGCGTAGCCACCCGCGATCTTCGCGACTGCCTGCTCGTCCAGGTCGAAGCCCAGAAAAGAGAGTTCGAGCTCATCTTCGCCAAGACCACCCGGGCCAACCGTCGCGCCGCCATCGCCAAAGCAGCAGAAGAGTCCGAATTGCCGGCCACCAACGGCAACGGCGCTAAATCCGGCGCGCCCAAAGCCGACGAAGCTCCCCACGAAGACCACAGCCGCTTCGAAATCTTCGAGCTGGCCACCCGCATCATTGACACCCACATGCTGCTCCTCCAGAAGCGCGATCCCCGCGAGCTTTCCAAAGCCGTCGGCAAAAGCGTCGAAGAGACCCAGCGCGCCATCGACTTCATTCGCACCCTCGATCCCCGCCCCGGCCAGCGCTACAACCGCAGCGAGGCCCGCCTCATCGAGCCGGATGTCGCCTTCGTCAAGCGCGGCGATGAGTGGATGGTCGCCATGAACGAAGAAGACCTGCCCACCCTCCGCCTCAACCAGGGCTATCGCCGCCTCCTCACCCAGGATGGCGCCGAAAAAGACGTCAAGGATTACGTGAAAGAGCGCTACCGCTCCGCGCTGCAGCTTATGCGCAACATCGAGCAGCGCAAAAACACCATCCTCCGCACCTGCGAGTCCATCGTCCGCCGTCAGGGCGACTTCCTGGAAAAAGGTGTGGAAGCCCTGAAGCCGATGATGATCAAAGAGGTCGCCGAAGAGATTGGCGTGCATCCTTCCACCGTCAGCCGCGCGGTTTCCAGCAAGTACGTCCACACTCCGCAGGGCGTCTTCGAGCTGCGTTTCTTCTTCAGCGAAGGCGTCAACGGTCCTGAAGGCGCAGGCACTCCGCTCATGCTGCTCAAGCGCAAAGTGAAGAAGCTGATTGAAGAGGAAGACCCCAGCAAACCCCTCACCGACGACCAGATCGCCGCGCTGCTGCAGGGCCAGGGCATCGACGTTACGCGGCGCACGGTGGCAAAATATCGCGAAGACATGCGCATTCCCAGCACCCATCAGCGGCGCATTCGCAATTAGCAGCGCCGCACCCCGTTCTGGCGTCTCATTCAGAAAGGAGCTTTCCATGCAGGTTGAGTACACAGGAAGGCAGATAACGGTCACCGCCGCGCACCGTCGCGTTGGCGATGAGGGCATCGAGCGCATCGTGAAACTGCTGCCCAAACTGGTGGACGCGCACATCGTGCTCACCACCGAGAAATATCGCAAGACCGCCGACGTAACCCTGCGCATGCGTGCCGGCAAAATCGTCGGCTTTGCCGAATCCAACAACATGGAAACGGCCCTGCGCGAAGCGCTGAACAAAGCCGAATCCCAGGCCATCCGCCTGCGGAAGAAGCTGCACACCATCAAGCGCCAGCCCAAAGAAGAAAAGATGCAGACCGACAATCTCCCTGTGCGCGCCCGCAAAGCCGCCCGTTCCCGCGCCGAAGCCGCCGACGCCGAAAACGACCTGCCCGCCGCCCCCGCGCCAGTTTCGGCGCGAGCCAACGGCAAACGTCCCGCGCGCCAGGTCGTGCCCGTCACCGTGCACACCTTTCCCGCCCGGTCGCCCATCGCCGAGCCCCACATCGTTCGTTCCGCCGACTCCGTCGCGCTGCGCCCCATGACCGTCGAAGAAGCCGTCAAGGAAGCCGAGTTCCGCGACCGCGACGTCTTCGTCTTCCGCACCAATGAGGGCACCGTCTGCGTCCTGCACCGCAAACGCGACGGCAAAATGGAGCTGATCGAAGCGCCCTAACCGCAGCCTGCCGCTCCGCCCGTGGGATAAAGTGAAGTGGGCCACAACACCCGAATCTCATCGTTTGCCCGAGAGGTCCGCGCCTGCCGCGGCCGTCCCTAAGGAATCATGGCGCTCTGGTCCGCATCCTTTCTCGCCTTCAGCGTTCTCCTCCCGCTCATCAATCCCCTCGGCTCCGCGCTGGTGTTCCTGGGCCTTGTCGGCGACGCGCCCCCGGCCGTCTATCACTCCCTGGCCCGCCGCATCGCCATCGCGAACGCCATTTTCCTCGGCATCATCGAGCTGCTCGGTTCCGCCATCCTGCATTTCTTCGGCATCTCTCTGCCCATCGTCCAGCTCGCCGGAGGCCTGGTCATCGCCTCCCTCGGCTGGCGCGTCCTCAATCAGAGCGATTCCAGCGCCAGTCTGCGTGCGAAAGAAGAAGAGAGCGGCGATCCACACGCGGCCCAGTTGCAGGGCCTCCAGCAGAAAATCTTCTATCCCTTCACCTTTCCCGTCACCTCCGGTCCAGGAACGCTGGTCGGCATGCTGACCCTCAGCGCGCACATGTCGGGCCGCAGCGTCAGGGCCCACCTGATGGGCCATCTCGGAGTTTTCCTGGCGGTTGTGGTCCTCAGCGCCATGGTCTATTTCTGCTACGCCTACGCGCCCAAACTCACCAGCCGCATCTCCGCATCCACGGCCCACGGCATCCTGCGTATCGTGGCGTTCATTCTCTTCTGCATCGGCGTCCAAATCGCCTGGAACGGATTCTCAACGCTCCTCGGGACCGTCCTGCGCTGACGAACCCGGGTGCCCCATTTCAGCCCGGTTTAGCAGAAGGGTGAAGGTCAGCAAAGCGGACCTCGCCTATCCTCCGGCCACCAGCCACCAGCCACCAGCCACCGGCTGCCTTTCGCTTCGGGCTGCTTTCCGGCTGCTTTCCGGCTCCAGGGGCTGCCTTCCGCTTTTCTTGTCAAGCATCCACCACTTACCCAAAGTAACATTTGTTGATTCCACAACCACTTCCACGCCAAAATAGTTGGCGCAATTGAATGCCCCACTTGGTATTCTAAAAATAGAGAGAGATTTCAAGAAAAGGCCTCGCGTATCCCGCGAGGCCTTTCTGTTTCTGCCACCAGCTACCAGCTATCAAGGAGACCACCGTGCTATCCACCTCCCCCCGCGCCTGCCGCGCCCCCGACTACTCCCGCTGCTGCCACCTCACCCTCGCCGGAGCCCGCTGCACCATGCCCGCCCTCCGCGACAAAGACCTCTGCTTCCGCCACAACTACCGCGCCCGAGTCCCCTTCAAACCCGCCGTCCCTGACCTCTCCCCCCGCGCCCCGCTCGTGAACTTCGTCTACATGGAGAACCACGACGACGTCATGGCCAACCTCAACGCCATCGCCGACGGCTTCGCCCGCCACGCCATCCACCACGCCGAGGTCTCCGCCGCCACCTACCTCATGAACACCGTCCTCAAAACCCTCAAGCAAATGTCCCAGATCGAAACCAAAATCACCGCCGAAGAAATCGCCCGCGACGTCGTCTACAACGACCTCGGCCAACCTCGAGCCGTCGACCCACAACCCGAGCCACAACCTGAAGTACCCACCGAGGCCGTGATCGAACCGCAGCCCGCCCCCACCAACGACTGTCATCCCGAAGAGGCCACCGAGACCCCGGATCACGAACAGGCGGGTGCCCCATTTCTGCCCGGTGTTGGCAGAAGTGGGCCAGCGCGAGAGCGCCCGCCTTTCTCGCCCGTAGCTGACCAATCCACAGCGGAGGAAAGCTCTGCAACCACCCCGCAACCCACAAGGATTCAAACACTTAACGCCAAAGCAGACCCTAACCCCATTGTTTCCCACATATACGAAAACAACAAAAAACAACCCCAGTCCTTTCATACACATGCAGAAAACAAGAGCAGGGGGAGGGGGTAGGGAACGAAGGACAACCGCAGGCACACAAAAGCAACTGAAAAAAACAGGCTCCCGGCTTCAGGCCGCTTTAAGCTGCCTCAGGCTGCCGCCAGCTACCAGCCACCAGCCACCAGCTGCTCTCAAACATCCTGGTCGAGGTTCAAGCTCCGGATCGCATCGTCGAGCGCGGTCTGCGCGGCCTTCTGCTGCTGCTCCAGATTGGCGCGGTCTTTGCGCAGCGTCTCCAGCTGGTCTTCGTCGGCGTTCATTTCGCGCGCGTAGCGGCTGGCCAGCGTGCGCTCTTCCGCGGAGTCCTTCAAGCCCTGAAGATTGCCGTGGAGGCGCGTCGAGTCGGCTTCCACCTTCTGGATTTCCTTGTCCTTCTCGTCCATCGCTTCGCCGAGGTCGTTCACTTTGGCGCGCGCCGCGATGACGGGGGCGAGGGCTTTCTCGAGATTGGGGCGGTCGCCGTTTTGGAGCAGCACATCGAGCTGGTCGTCGTTGATGTCCGCCAGCTCGTATTCCGTCGCGTCGACATGCGTTTCGCCGACGTGGAGGCGCACGGTTTCGCCGGGCTGGGTGATGACGCGGAAGCGGTAGTCCGATGCGGAAGTCTCGACCGGCTTGACTTCGGAATTGAGCTTCCAGCCGTCTTCCACCGGATGCTCGACGATCACGTCGCGAGCGTCGCTGGCGGCGTTGTGAACGAGGTAGGTGACCTCGCGGATATCCTCGCTGCGGGCGGTCAGAACGCCGTTGTGGACGGCGATGTGTTGCAGGTGCCCCGTGTTGTGCTGGCTTTCCGTGCTGACATGGACGGCCTGGTCGACGGCGTAGGAGAGCAGCCGCTTTTCGCCGGCGTGGATGGGATCGGTGAGGCCCTCGCCGGCAAATTCGCCGCTCTCGAAGACGGAAAAGCTGCCGCGATCGAGCGTGAGTGAGCCCGAATTGGTGAGCCACAGCGCGCGCAGCGGAACCGGTTGTGCGGCGTTCCACAGCGTGACGCGCTCGGCCTGCACGTTGGTCTGCAGCACAGGGACGAGGGCCGACTCATTTTTGTGGAGGGTGACGGGTTGCGCGACCGTGTATTCGAAGTAGTCGTCGAATTTGGCGGAGGAGGCGCTGTTGGTTTCGTCCTGAATGAGCGGCGGCGGTGGCGGCGGAGCCCGTATGCCCGCCGCAGGCAGACGGCCACGCAGGAAGCCGCCGCCGCTGCCGCCCGCCAGGCCGGGAGCGAGTTTTAGCATGTGAGGCAATTGGCCCCTAAGAGGCGAGTTTTCGATTTGCTCGGCGTTCATGGTTGTGGAAACTAAGCCATTCGAATCCGCAACAACCGCGCCTTCATGCACCACCGGCGCAGTATTTTCCGCTTCCGGCACAGCGACCGTGGGCCGATGCGTGTAGATCGGCTGCGACAGCGGTTCGATGAAGCTTTGCGGCGCGCCTGCAACAAGCGAAAGCTGGACGTTGTCCCAGTCCGAGCCAACCGTGTTGTCCACCACAGCCCAGCCTTGCAGTATCGCTGTCTCGGGTTCGCCGGGCGTCGCGGATTTGCTGGCATCATTCGGGAAAACGATCCGGTAGGTGCTCTTCCAGACCGGGACTTCGCTGATGTAGCTCACGCGAATGTCGCGCGTGCCGGTGCCTTGCGCCTCGAGCGTAAGGTGGCGCATCTGGCGGCTCTGCGTGGAGGCGAGCAGGGTGAGATATTCGTCGAGATCGCGGCGCAAGTCGCCATCGAGCACGCGCACGCTGGTCGCAGGACCGACTTCCAGCGAGCGGATCGCGCCAGCATCCGTGACGATGGTCAGCACGCGGTGGTTGGCTTCCGCGCCGTTCGCCAGTTTTTCGGAGCGGATTTCATAGTGCACGATGCGGCCGGAAAGCGCAGCTTCACCGGTTCCGGAGACTTCAACCCGCGCGCCTTCGAGCGACGCGTAGAGATCGTTCGTCGAAGGCTTTTCGCCGAGGCCGAGAGGAATGTTCTTCAACTGCTGGTCGAGCGGCGTGGTGGAGTTGTAATTCACGCCCGTGATACGTCCGCCGCCAAGATCGAGCGCGGTCAGCGACTGCAGCACGTCGTCCAGCTGCGAGGAGGTGAAGTCAATGCTGACGGATTCGTTGCCGTTGACGCGGCCGGCGTGCTCGAAGTAGCCAACGCCGTTTTTGTAGAGCACGACGCGGCGCACAGGGAGCTGCGCGGAGTGAGTCTCGGTGGTGTTTTGGGTGAAGAGGAGACTGCCGGGGAGAAGACATGACGCGACGACGAGCCTGCGCAGGAGCATGCGGACCATCCTAAACACATTTACGACGGGTGCTGGGTGGATAGACGCTGAAAGACAGGAAAGGTTCCCGGGAGAAAGGCGAGTCGTGTGCAGGAGAGAATGTGTCGTCGATCGCGAACCCGATGTTGAATCCGTCGGGCTCGCGTCCGCCTTGCGCGATACCTCCTGGTCGAGTCGGCGTTTATGCCCTGAAGGCTTCCTCGGCAATCCAGAATTCTGCGAATTCTTCTCGCGGGGTCTCGTCGAGATTCACAAGGGTCACACCCATATTCGTGAGGTGAAGCAGTGCATAACGTCGAACTTCATCCGCACTTTGCTGTCCAAGCATTGGGTGCCTGATATCCGTCGCACCTGTGGCGTCCGGATCGACCGCAACGTCGAAGCCGCGTACCAATGCCTCGCGAGCAGAAGTGGAGAGACACATGTGTGTATAAAAGCCGGCGATGAGCACCTCGCTTACGTCGTGCGATCGCAGCCAATCCTCGAGACCGGTTCCCGTAAATGCGCCGAAAACATCTTTCTCAAACAATTTTTCTGCGCCGAAGCCTGTCGCCGGTCCGAGGCCAGGGGACAATTCCGCTCCCCAGGTTCCGGGAATAAAAGCGCAGGATTCACCCGGCCTGTTGTAGTGACGAACCCAGGCAATGGGCCGCTTGTCGTTTCGGGTCTGCTGCACGTGGGCACCAATCCGGCGAAGTGCCTGCAAGTGGTTCGGTACGGCACGCAATCCCTCTGCGGAAAATTCATTTTGCGCATCGACGACGATCAGAGCTTTCATGGGTATTCCTCCTGGTATGGAAGAGATTAGGCAGGTCGCGCCGTTGCTACAAGAAATTTTTGTAAGATGAGGCAGATGCCGAATATTATTCGGCAATGAGATTTACGGGAGACTCATGATGGAACTGGACCGAAAAGATTTCGCTCTGCTTGAGGCACTCATGGTCAACGCCTCGCAGCGTCTGGAGGACCTGGCGCGACTTGTGCATCTGGCGCCGTCGTCTGTTCACGAACGTCTGCGGCGACTCGAAGCCGAGGGAATCATTAAGAAATGGACCGTCGATCTCGATGCATCGGCTCTGGGATTGGGGGTGCTTGCGTTTATCGGTATTCGAGCGACATGTCCGTGCTCGGAACTCATTCAACCTCTGCTCGCCATACCGTTCATTGAAGAGTGCCACTCAGTGGCTGGCGAACTGAGCCTGGTTCTCAAAGTTCGTGTCGCGGACACGGCAACTCTTCTCGGTCTGACGGAACGACTCCGCCAGATTCCCGGCATCGTGCAAACTGAAACGACCATCGTTCTCAAGACGCAGATCGCCAGGCCAATGGCGCTGAAAATATAACGCTGCCGGCTTACAAATATTCGTTCATCATGCGAGCCCACGTTGGCCAATCATGGCTATTCCAGGTATCCCAGATGTAAAGGTTATGCGGGATGCCTTGAGCGCCCATGATCCGCGCGAGGTTTTGGTTTTGGCCGAGGCATTGGTCGTCCCAACCGGTCGCCAGCACGTATTTGTTGCGGCGGTAGCGATCGTAGTGCCAGGGATCGCCGAGATTCGGCAGATAGTGCGTGGGCAGATTGAAGTAGACGTCCTGATCGTAGTAACCGCCGAAAAAGTTCGACAGATCGAAGGCGCCGCTCATCGACAGAAATCCCGTAAAGCGGTCGGGATGGCGCAGCGCAATGTTGACCGCATGATAGCCACCGAAGCTGCATCCTAAGGAGGCGAGGTTGGGATTGCCGTTTTTCTGGCGGATGAGCGGGAGGACTTCGTCGAGGATATAGTTTTCGTATTGCACGTGGCGCGCGATGCGCCAGCGCGGCGGAACTGCGCGGTTGTACCAGCTTTCCGCGTCGACCGAATCAAGGCAGTAGAGCTGGATTTCGCCGCCATCGATCTTGTGCGCGATGGTGCCGACCATGCCGCGATCGTCAAACTCGTAGAAGCGGCCCTGCGACGTGGGGAAGACGACGAGAGGAACGCCGTCATGGCCGAAGACCAGGAGTTCCATGTCGCGGCCGAGGCTTGGAGACCACCATTTGTGATATTCGCGGTTCATTGGGTCCAGGTTGTGAAGTTACGGTATCGTAAAGCATCGGAATCGCCATGCGCGAACGAAGAAGGCGGAGAACGACCGGGTTGGCGACACAGAATCAGGTACAGGCGCAGACGCTTCCACCACCAGGCGGATACTTTCATCCGCGAGTCCGAAAATTCGCCGGGTTCCGCAGCAAGGTGTTGCGCGCGCAGCGCGATGTCACCGTCTATTTGCCGCCAGGCTACGACGAAGATCCGGATCGCCAGTATCCGCTGCTGATTTTGCAGGATGGGCAGAATCTCTTCGACCCGGAAACGTCATTTATTCGCGGCCGTACATGGCGCGTGGCGGAAACAGCGGACGAGGTGATCGGCGCAGGGGAAGTGGAGCCGTTGGTGATTGCGGGCATCGCCAACGGCGGCGAGCGGCGCCTGGCGGAATACACGCCGAGCCGCGACTGGAAAATGGGCGGCGGCGACGCCGGCAAGTACAGCGACATGCTCATGCGCGAACTGCTGCCGTTTTTGCGCTCGGAATTTCGACTGCGCGAGGGCGCGGAAAACACCGGGATTGGCGGATCCTCTTTGGGCGGATTGCTCACGCTCTGGCTGGGGCTGCGGCATCCGGAAACCTTTGGCAAGCTGGCCGTGCTGTCGCCGTCGGTCTGGTGGAACCACAAGTACATCGTGAGCTACGTCAACGATGTCGCGCCGGAGCTGGAGCATCGTCCCAAGCTGTGGCTGGATGTAGGCGATGCGGAAGGCCGGCGCACGCTGGCCGACGTGGAGCTGCTGCAGGCGCGCCTGAAGGTGCACGGCTGGCGCGAAGGTGTGGATCTGCATTACGAGCGAGTGGCTGGTGGAACCCATGACGAGGCAGCATGGGCGGAACGCGTGGGTCCGCTGCTGCGTTTTCTCTTTCCCGCCAGGAAAGGCCGGTAGGAAAATTGGCGGGGTTTGGCGCGTCGCGTCCGTTACCCCATTCTGAACAAACGGGATATACTTAACCTTCAGAGGACGTTTCGAAAAGCGAAGGCTCCCGGATTGGGAGTCTTTTTTGATTCCGGAGCAACAGGTTCGCCGCTCCGGGGTTCTCAACGGTCAGGCGCCTCTGGACTCTTCATGGGCAATTTTCTCGACGCAATCCATTCTCCTGCTGATCTTCGGGCGCTCACCGTCCCGCAACTCGAAGTGCTGGCGCAGGAAATTCGCGAGCGCCTGATCGTCACGGTGTCGAAAACCGGCGGCCACATTGGGCCGAATCTGGGCGTGGTCGAGCTCACCATTGCGCTGCATTATGTGTTCGATACGCCGCGCGACAAGTTTGTTTTCGACGTCAGCCACCAGGCGTACGTCCACAAAATGCTGACCGGGCGCTGCGACCGTATGGAGACAATGCGGCAGCCAGGCGGCCTGAACGGATTCATGCTGCGCACCGAGAGCGAGCACGATTGCTACGGCGCGGGACACGCAGGCACGGCGCTTTCCGCGGCGCTGGGCATGGCGGTGGCGCGGGATTTGGCGGGCGGCAGGGAAAATGTAATCGCGCTGGCAGGAGATGCGGCCTTTACCAACGGCATTTCGTTTGAAGCTCTCAACAATATCGCCGACCAGACGAAGCGGCTGATCGTGGTGCTGAACGACAACGAGTGGTCGATCGACCGCAACGTTGGGGCCATCGCGAAGTATCTGCACAAGATCGTGACCAACCAGCATGTGAGCCAGTTGCACGACAGCGCAGCGCGGCTGTTGGAGCGCTTCGGCGGAAAAGGCGCACTCCACATGGTGAAACGCGCCGAAGAAGCTGCCAAGGGCATGCTGTGGCCGTCGTTCCTGTTTGAAGAGTTTGGCCTCACCTATTACGGGCCAGTCGACGGGCACAACATCGGGTTGCTGATTGAGACATTCAAGTTCCTGAAGCAACAGGATCGGCCAGTCCTGCTGCACGCCATTACGCAGAAGGGACGCGGCTTCCAGCCGGCGCTGGATGGGCAGAAGAAGTTTCACGGATTGGGGCCGTACGATCCGGAAACCGGCAAAACGGAGCCAGCCGGACAGCGGACGTATTCCGAGGTCTTTGCCGAGTCGCTGGTGAAGCTGGCGAATCAGAACGAAAAGGTGGTCGCGATTACAGCGGCCATGCCGAACGGGACCGCGCTCGATCTTTTCCGGCCGCATCATCCGAAGCGGTATTTCGATGTCGGGATTGCCGAAGAGCACGCGGTCATTTTTGCCGCGGGCATGGCGACGCGAGGATTCAAGCCGTATTGCGCGATTTATTCGACGTTTTTGCAGCGGGCTTTCGATCCCATTGTGCATGATGTGTGCCTGCAAAATTTGCCGGTGGTCTTCTGCATGGATCGCGCCGGCCTGAGCGGCGACGATGGGCCAACGCATCACGGGCTGTTCGACATTTCGTACCTGAGGGGCGTGCCCAACATGGTGCAAATGGCGCCGACGAACGAAGACGAGTTGGCCGACATGATGTACACCTCGATGCTGCATCAGGGTCCGAGCGCGATCCGGTATCCGCGCGGCGTTGGGCCGGGTGCGAAGGTGAAGGCGCAACCGCGCGCGCTGCCCATTGGCCAGGCGGAAGTGGTGCAGGAAGGCGAAGATTTCGCGATTCTCGGCCTTGGCTCGCTGTTGCCAATGGCGAAAGAGCTGGCGAAGGCGCTGGAGCATCTGGGATTTTCGGCAGCGGTGATCAATCCGCGCTTTGTGAAGCCGCTGGACCGGGAACTGATCGGCCGCTACGCGCGGCGTGCGACGGCTGTCGTCACCTTTGAGGATCACGTGCTGATGGGCGGATTTGGCAGCGCGGTGCTGGAAGCTCTGAACGAATTGGGCGTGGAGACGCCGGTAGTGCGAATCGGCTGGCCCGATCAGTTCATTGAGCACGGCAAGGTGGCTGCGCTGCGCGCGCGGCATGGCGTAAGCGTGGAAGCGGCGCTCGGGAAGCTGGCGCCGTTTCTCACGCGCAGTGCGCCAACGCTGGTGGCGCGGTAATTACTGGTCTCGATCCCATCCAGTGTGGGAAGATGCCAACAAGCACCCACGCTATGCCCCTTCAGCCGGCCTCCGCTGTCCAGGAAGATTCGTCCACGCGCGTGGGTTCCAGCCACGATCGCTGGATCATTTTAATCGGCATGTTCAAGCTGGCGCAGGCTGCACTCTTTCTGCTGCTCGGCATCGGCGCGCTGCGCCTGCTGCATAAAAATCTGGCCGACGTGGCAGAGCACTTCATCCATGCCATGCGCTTCAATCCTGAAGGGCATTTCGTCAATTTGATTCTGACCAGGGTGGCGATGATCGATCCGCATCGGATGCGGGAGATCAGCGCGGCGATTTTTGTGGTCGCGGCGCTGGATGCGATTGAAGGCACAGGCCTGGTGCTGGAAAAAGCCTGGGCGGAATTCGTGACCCTCATTCTGACAGCATCGTTTCTGCCATGGGAATTGTGGGAAGTGGTGCGGCGCGTGACCTGGATCAAAGTCAGTCTCACCGTTATCAATATCGCCGTGGTGTTCTATCTGCTGCTCTACGTGAAGATGCGCATGATGGAGCGGCGCAATCGGCGAGCGCGGCGTGCTGCGCAGGGTTGATGCGCCTTTGCGCGAGCCGCAACGGAACCTGTAACGTAAAAAGTGGAATGAAGACGGGATTGAAATGACACGTCGCGCCTGCGTGATCGGTTCCGGGCCAAACGGGCTGTCAGCCGCCATTGTGCTGGCGCGCGCCGGGCTCGCTGTGGATGTTTACGAGGCCGAGGAAATTCCTGGTGGCGGAGCGCGGACGCTGGATCTGACGCTGCCTGGTTTCCATCATGATTTTGGATCGGCAGTGCATCCCATGGCCGCGGCGTCGCCGTTCTTTTCAACGCTGCCACTGGCGGATCACGGCTTGCAGTGGGTGCATGGCACCGCGCCGCTGGCGCATCCGCTGGATGATGGCACAGCGGTGACGCTGGAAGCCAGCCTCAAAGATCAGGACTTCGTCTTCGACGAAGATGCGGCCGCGTGGCGCGAGATCGTTGAGCCGCTGGTGCTGCACTGGAAAGATTTTGTGGTGGATGCGCTGGGTCCGGTGACGCGGATTCCGCTGAACCCGTTCGTGATGGCCAACTTTGGGCTCTACGCGATGCAGTCGGCGCGCGGCCTGGCGAAGCGGCACTTTAAAAATGAGCGAACGCGGGCCCTTTTCGCGGGGCTGGCTGCACATTCCTTTCTGAGTTTCGATGACGCGCTGAGTCCGGCAGTGGGGCTGATGCTGGGCGCGGCCGCGCACGTGGTGGGTTGGCCGGTGCCGCGCGGCGGCTCGCAGGCCATTACGAATGCGCTGATCAGCTATCTGCAGGAGTTGGGCGGCACGGTGCACACGGGCAGGCGGATTGGGTCGCTGGACGAAGTGGATGTCGATGGCAAACTTGGAGACGGCCCGATTTTGTGCGATCTGACGCCGCGGCAGCTGCTCGGCGTGGCGGGTGAGCGCTTGCAGAAGAGTTACCGAAAGGCGATGGGGGAATATCGCTACGGTCCAGGCGTGTTCAAGATTGATTACGCGCTGTCGTCGCCGATTCCGTGGGACGCGCGCGAGTGCAACCGGTCGATTACTGTGCATGTGGGCGGAACGCTTGATGAGATTGCGCGTTCGGAACACGCGGCGACGCACGGGCAGATTGCGGAGCAGCCGTTTCTGCTGGTAGCGCAGCCCACGCTCTTCGATGCGACGCGCGCGCCGAAGGGCCAGCACATTGCGTGGGTGTATTGCCACGTGCCGAACGGGTGCACCGAAGATATGACGAGCCGGATTGAGGCGCAGATCGAGCGCTTCGCGCGGGGATTTCGCGACTGCGTGCTGGCGCGCCATACGTCCACACCCGCAGTGCTGGAGCGGATGGACGCGAATCTGGTGGGTGGCGACATTAATGGCGGATTGCTGTCGCTGCGCCAATTCGTGTTTCGTCCGGCGCTGGGGAACTACTACACCGGGACGAAGAATTTGTATCTGTGTTCGTCGTCGACGCCGCCGAGCGGGGGCGTGCACGGGATGTGCGGGTATCACGCCGCCAAGATGGCGCTGCGGCGGATGTGAGAAGCAGGTTACAGGTTGAAGGTTACAGCGGGCAGAGTAGGCGAAAGGGGGGCAGTGATGAGGCAATTCACGAAGGTGTTAGTCGGGGCCGGATTGCTATTCGCGGGATTGAACGCTCTGCAGGCGCAGTCTGGGCCGCTGCAAACAAGAGCTGAGTTTCCTGGTTCCTCGATCAAGTGGTTGCGCATCGCCGAGCCAGAGTTCAAGCGGCATCATCTCAATCTGGACAACTACAAGGTTTTGATTGATGAGAACGGTGACTTGGTCGACGTTACCCTTCTATCTAACGACGACAAGCCGGGCTGGAAGGGGAGTTCGGGTTCACATCCAGACTTCACGGTTGAGATCAGCCGGAACGATCTTAAGATCGTGAAGTTTTACTACGACAAATAGGGATCGACGGGATTTCTAAGCTGAGCCCAATCGCTATGCGGACTTCTTCAACGTCATTCCTTCCACTGCAGAAATCGCGCGATCGGTCAGGCGCTGCTTTTCTTTGTCCATCTCCAGCCAGGGGTCGCGCTTCAGTCTTGATTTCCATTCTTCAAAATTGGAAACGGCGAATTGTTTGGGGTCGGTGCGCTTCAGTTCGACCCAGGTGAGAGGCACGGCTACGCGGGCTCCGGCGCGGGCGCGGGGCGACCACGCAGCGACGGCGGTGGATCCGCGCTCGTTGCGGAGATAGTCGAGGAAGATTTTTCCGGTACGCGCGGACTTGGTCATTTTCGTCAGGTAGAGCTTTGGGTTGGCGTGCTCCATCATCAGCACGAAGTTGTGCGCGAAGGCTTTGATCTCCGGCCAGTCGCGCTCCGGCTTGAGCGGTGCCACGACGTGGAGGCCTTTCCCGCCGGTGGATTTGACGAAGGTCTCGAGGCCGAGACTTTTCAATAGGTCGCGGACTTCGATGGCGCTGGCGACGAGATGTTCCCACGGCAGGCTGGTGTCGGGATCGAGGTCGATGATGAAGCGATCAGGCGTTTCGAGCGCGTCGTTGCGCGAACCCCAGGGATGAATTTCGAGCACGCCCATTTGCGCCAGGCCGATGAGGCCTTCTTTTTTACTGACGGTCAGATATTTTTCGGACGCGCCGCCTTTTTTCGCGGGCACGTCGACGCTGTCGATGCCGGCGGCCACGCCCATGCCAATGTGCTTCTGAAAGAAGCAGGGCTTGCCGCTGCCTTCGGGACAGCGCACGATGCTCAGGGGACGATTCGCGATTTGCGGCAGGAGATGATCGGCGACGGCCGCGTAGTATTCCGCAAGCTGCAATTTCGTGAGCTGCGATTCTTCGTCGAGGATTTTGTCGGGATGCGAGAGGGAGACGCCTTCGACTTCAGCGCGATCGCCGCGAGCCGATGACGGCTTAGCGGATTTTCGTGGGGCGTGCTTTGAGGTTGTTGGCATAGCTGTCTCTCGCTGCTGTTTTGCTGCTTCTCTTTGCTGCTTTTTAGATGTTTTTGGCACGTGCGTCGCTTCTTCGCGAACGACTTCTTTAGAGTCCTTGTCTTCGCGCAGACCGAGGAAGGCGGCCTGGCGGACGAGATGATCGCTGGTCCAGGTGGCAAAGCGCGCTTCAATGACCGTGGTGGGTTTGACCCAGACCGCGTCTTTCTTCGCATCGCGTGGCAGCAGGTGGAAGGAGGTCTTTGTCTGCTTCAGCTTGTCGAGGCGATCGCGGAGCAGCTTGTGCGTCTTCTGCGTGAAGCCAGTGCCGGTGCGTCCGGCGTACATGAGTTCGCCGTCGCGATAGAAACCGAGCAGCAGCGCGCCGATGCCGTGGGTGCCGTTGGAGAGCGGGGTGTAACCGCCGACTACGAATTCCTGCTGGAGAACGCATTTGGATTTGACCCAGTCGTGCGAGCGCTGCGACAGGTAGCGGCTGGATGCGAGCTTCGACACCACGCCTTCGGCGCCGAGCGAGCAGGCGTGCTGAAACATTTCTGCACCCTTGGAGCGGAGATGGTTGCTGTAGCGCAGAATGTCGTCCTGACCGCGTTCCTGCAGCAGGGATTCGAGAATCGTCTTGCGACGTTCCAGCGGCAGGCCGCGCAGATTGTGCCCGTCGAGATGCAGCAGGTCGAAGGCGAAGTAGGTCAGGGGATGCTTCGCGCCCTCGTCGAACGCGGCCTGCAATTGGGCGAAGCTGGTGCCACCGTTTTCGTCGAGGACGACGACTTCACCGTCGAGGATGGCGGCGTGGACGGGCAACTCGGCGGCGGCGCGGGCGAGGTCGGGCATGCGATGCGTCCAGTCGAGGCCTTTGCGCGTGAAGAGGCGGGCGCGACGCGACGAGCCCTTTTCGTCGATGTGGATCTGGATGCGGTAGCCGTCGAGCTTGAGCTCGTGCAGCCATTCGTCGCCGCTGGGCGGCTCGGCGACGGATATGGCGAGTTCAGGCGCGAGAAAAGCCGGCATTTTTTCACGCGGCGCGTCACGCAGGGCGCTGTCCCGATCGGGAGGAGCGGCGGAGTCTTCTTTCGGAGCGGATTTGGGTTTCTGCACAGATTTCGCAGCTCGAACCGTGAGGCGCGAGCGATTGGCCGGCGGTTTTTTTTCGCCTTTCTCCGGGCGATTCGAATTCCAGACGTGATCTTCGGCGGCGGCGATTTGCTCTAAGCTGCGGCCGGTGACGGCGCTATCCGGCTCTTCGTCGGTGACGCAGGGATCTTTGGGGCCGCGGGCGAACTCGTCTTTTTCCTTGATGAGGAGCCAGTTGGGCTTGCCCTCTTTGGCGAAGTGACCGCCGTGCATGTTGACCAGCACCCAGTGGCCGTGCATTTTTTGGCCGTCGAGCGAGAATTTCAGATTGCCCTTGCGCAAGCCTTCTTCGACGTCGACCAGCGGCTCCCACGTACCCTGATCCCACACCATGACGGTGCCGCCGCCGTATTGGCCTTTGGGGATGGTGCCTTCGAAGCCGCCGTATTCGATGGGGTGGTCCTCAACTTCGACGGCGAGGCGCTTGTCAGCCGGGTTGTAGCTGGGGCCCTTGGTGACGGCCCAGCTTTTGAGCACGCCGCGCCAGCCGAGGCGGAAGTCGTAGTGCAGGCGGGTGGCTGCGTGTTTCTGGATGACGAAAGGCAGCCCGGCTTTGGCGGGTTTGGATTTGCTGGTCGAGCCAGCGGGTTCGGCCGTCATGGCGAAGTCGCGCATGGAGCGGTAGCGGGCGAGCTGGCGGTCGACTTCTTTGGCGGGCGAAGGCTTGCGGGTTACGGCTTTGGCGGCTTTTTTCGGCATGGCAGCTTTCGGCATCTGTTGAATAGGAGGCAGATGCGCGCCAGGAGGCTGCTTTTTAGTGCCCGGAGAGCGGCAAGGCGCGAAACGGCGTGGCTGGGCACGGGAAATTGGCGAACTTGAAGGCCGTTTGAAACGTCGATTCTTTGTAGGTGAATCCGCTGGATTATTCTGCCTGCGCGGGTTTAATGTAATCAGTCGCTGTGCGCCCGGACCGCGCCCCAGAAACGCGGGAAGGCCTGAAAGAGGTCCCGGGAAGCGGCGCGAATGAGCGAAAAGGAGCAGTTCCCCAATGTCGACTTTGGTGCAACAGGAAGTAGCGGTGCAGAAAGGATTTTCTGCCGCTGAACGGGACCGATCACGTTGAATTCTATGTAGGGAATGCGCGGCAGTCCGCCTACTATTACCGGCTGGCGTTTGGCATGAAGCTGGTGGCGTACGCCGGGCCCGGAAACGGGCGTGCGCGACCGCGCTTCGTACGTGCTGCAGCAGGGCAAGATTCGGTTTGTGCTGACCACGCCGCTGCGTCCTGACGGCGAAATTGCCGAGCACGTGCGCATTCACGGCGACGGCGTGCGCGATGTGGCGCTGTGGGTGGACGATGCGCGCCAGGCGTGGAAGGAAACGACCAAGCGCGGGCGCACGCAGCGTGCGCGAGCCCTTTGAGCTGAAGGACGAGCACGGTTCGGTGCGGATCGCGTCGATTGCCGCTTACGGCGACACGATTCACTCCTTTGTGGAGCGCGAGCAACTACAGCGGGCCGTTTCTGCCGGGTTATCGCGCGGAGCCGGAAGACCAGCAGGCGCGTCCCACGGGCTTGCTGCACGTGGACCACATGGTGGGCAACGTGGGCTGGAACGAGATGAATCGCTGGGTGGATTACTACGGCACCATCATGGGCTTCTCGCTCTACCAGCACTTCGACGATAAGGACATTTCGACGGAGTATTCCGCGCTGATGTCGAAGGTGATGGCGAACGGCAACGGCCGCGTGAAGTTCCCGATCAACGAGCCGGCGGAGGGACGGCGCAAGTCGCAGATCGAAGAGTATCTGGAGTTCTATCACGGGCCTGGCGTGCAGCACATTGCGCTGGCCACCAACGACATTCTGCAGACGGTGGCGCAGTTACAGGCGCAGGGCGTGCACGTTTCTCACCGTGCCGCACACCTACTACACGGAGCTCGAAGGGCGCGTGGGCAAGATCGACGAGCCCCTCGACGAGCTCGAAAAGCTGGGCGTGCTGGTGGATCGCGACGATGAGGGGTACATGCTGCAGATCTTCACCAAACCGGTGGAGGATCGCCCGACGCTGTTCTTTGAGATCATCCAGCGCAAGGGGAGCCGGAGCTTTGGCAAGGGCAACTTCAAGGCGCTGTTTGAGGCGATCGAGCGGGAGCAGGATGCGCGAGGGAATCTCTAACGACAGCTGGTAGCCGGTGGCTGGTAGCTGGTAGCAACGCAACAGGAAGGGCCGCTCTTGGAGCGGCCCTTCTGTTTAATTACAAAAACCGTTAGAACGAAATACGGCCAGTGATTTCCAGGCTTCTTGGGCCGGCGCCTTCGGCGGTTTGCAGCGCGGTGATGGTGCCGAAGCCTGCATCGTCCGCTTCCATGTCGGGCGGTTCGTAGTTGCGGTGGTTGAAGAGGTTCGAAGCCTCGGCGCCGAACCGGAAATTCGTCTTCTCGTGGATGTGAAAAGAGCGGATCAGCGACATGGAGACGTCCTGCGTGCCGGGTCCGACGACGTTGCCCACGCCCGCGTTGCCGAAGCGGCCCATGTTATTACCCGGAATCGCAAACGCGTTGGGATTGAGAAAGAGCGGGACGCCGCCTTCGCTGGTTCCGCGTTTGGTGTAGAGCGGAACGCCAGGCACGATGTCGGCGCGGGTGTAGCCGACGGTGCTGAGGACGTTGGTGCCGCCGGGATCGGTGGACTCTTCATAGGGCGTGAGGAACGGCCCGCCCTGAAAGACAAGGACACCACCCCATTGCCAGCCGCCGGCCAGCGCGCGTCCGAACGGATTGCCGTTCAGGAAGGGCTTGCCTGCTCCGAACGGCAACTCGTAGAGATAGGTGCCGAGGAACCGATTGCGGCGGTCGTAGATCACGTTGCCGTAGTCGAGGCCGGTGTGAAAGCGGTCGGTGACCATGTTGCCTCCAGCTGAGGCAAAGGAGGTGGGGTTGTCGCCGCCTTCGTTGGAGAGGTCACGGGTCCATGTGTAGCTGGCCTGGAACTGGAGACCATTGGAGAAGCGGCGCTCGACGACGGCGGTCATGCTGTCGTAGTTGCTGATGGCCGCGTTGACGACGCTCTGGATGAGGCCGAAATTCGGAAACGGCCGATTGTTGCCGGCGACCGCATAACCAGCGGTGTTGGCGGGAACCTGGTTGAGGTCCTCTTCCGTTTCAAGATTGCTGCCGTGGCTGCCCACGTAGGAAAGGCGGAAGCCGATGTTGTGGCCGAGGTCCTGCTCCGCGGTCAGGTTCCACTGCTGCACGGAAGGATCGCGATAGTGGATGGGAAACGCGTATTCAAACGAGGCGCTGCCGGGCTGCGCGAGGTTCGACGGAAACGGCGTCGACCACGAATAAAGAGGGTTGCCGTTGGTGTCGTAGTCGTTGGAGTAGAAACCGAGATAGCTGGCGTTGACGGCCCAACCAGAGACGAGCGACCAGCCGAGGGGCGACTCAATGAATCGGCCCCAACCGCCGCGGAGCACGGTGCGGTCGTTGTGGAAGGGACGCCAGGCAAAACCGATGCGCGGACCGAAGTCGGTCTTGTCGGTGTAGCGGAGGTAGGTCGGAATCCCTGCCTGCGCGGCGGTGAGAATCGGCGTAGGCGCGATGGATTGGGCGAAGGCTGGCGCGGTGTTGTTGAGCGCCTTTTCGTTCGGCACGACGACGGCGCCCTGCACGCCGTTTTCGTTGTAGGTAGGCAGAAACGCGGCGGTGTTGTAGTCCACATCCCACAGCGGCGGATGCAGTTCGTAGCGGAGGCCGTAGTTGAGGGTGAGGCTGGGCGTGACTTTCCAGTCGTCCTGGCCGTAGAAGGCGTACGCATAGCCGAGGCCGTTCATGGCAGGCGCCTGGACGACAGCGGCGGCGGAGTAGTCAGGATAGCCGAGAAGGAACTGCGCGAATGGCGCACTGACCGAATTGCCCGTCGAATCATAGCCGTCGATGGCCTGGCCGATGTCGGAGGAACTGTCGAAGGCGTACTGTCCTGAAACGTAATTGCCGAAGACGTTGTCGTCGTGGTCGGTCATGCGGCGCACGTCGCCACCGAATTTATACGTGTGCTGCCCATGCGACCAGGTGAGGTTATCGAGGATCTGCATGATATTGCTGCGCTGCGCAGAAGGCTCAGCGCCGCCGGTGGGCATAAAGCCGACGATGGTGGTGTTGGGGACTTCAACGGTGGAATCGACTTGCGGCACGCTGATGCCCAGTTCGGTGAGGTATTGCTGCGTAGTGCCGGCCATGCGCGTGGCAGTGTCGGTCGAGTTGAATCCGGCGCGGACTTCGTTCACGAGCGAAGTGTTGATGACGTAATTCCATGCGGCGGTGAGCCCCTGATCGGTTTCTGGCTGCTGGAAGGGGCCGGTCGCGGTGGTTCCCCCTGGACTTGAAGAGGTGTCCGTTGTGGGTGGGGTGAGTTTCGCGGAAGAGGTGGGTGAGGGTCCAGAGCAGGAATCCGATGCCGAAGGTGACAACGAGGGCGAGGGCATCAAGGGCTAGTTGGTCGGGGTGCAGGTCCATTGCAAATCCTCTAGAGTTCATTGGACGGGAGGGGGTGCAAGGGTCGCGCAAGGGAGAAGTAAGGAGTTTGTAAACGAGGGAGTAGGGAGTAGGGGATAGGGTGTAGCAGTGCAGGGTGCAGGAGCGCTTCGCGCCGGCCCCGAGCTAATCCGCGACCATTAATTCGCCGGGCAGGATAGGCCGAGTGCGGGGGAGGGTGCCGTTGGCGGCTAACGAGGCCATGACGATGAGGACGGCGGTGTAGATTGCCAGCTTCACGATGTCGGAAGTGTGATTTTTGGGCAGGGCTTTCCAGAGGATGAGGAGCGTGGTTTGGGCGGTGGTGATGGACCAGACGGCTCCGTAGAAGTAGCGGCGCTCGATGCCTTCGCCCTGGGTGGAGCGGCGGACGCGGGGCAGCAGACCGAAGAGGCCGAGGAGGAGGACGACGACGAGCACGGGGGTGTAGCCGTGCTGGTAGATCTGCATCATTCGCCACTGGCCGGACCAGACAGCCCAGGCGAGACCGGCGAGGTTGAGCGCGGCAAAGTTGAGCAGGGCGTTCCAGGCGAAGGTGTAGCAGATGCGGCGGTAGAGGGGGTTCGGGCGATCCTCCGTGAAGCGGAGGGATGTAGGGCGCGGGCTCTGCGCCGGGGAGCTGGCCGCAGAGGAGGGCGATGCCGGTGCCGGCCAGCACGACTGCGAGCCAGATCCAGTTGCGCGGATCGTCCGCCATGGGCGAAAAGGTCGAAGGTGAGGGGCCCAGGTGCGAGAAAGAATACCCAAATCCAGATGGGCCAGTGGGCGGCGCGGTAGCGCGGAGTGTTGCGGGTGCGCATCTTGCGCTGGTGGGCGTATTCAACTCA
>CAWFNL010000003.1:0-32558 GCA_963817165.1 uncultured Acidobacteriaceae bacterium
CAGCGTGGCCTTGGCCGCCGCAAACGAATCGTCATTCGGCAGCGGATGCCCGCCGTTGTAGTAGCGAATGTGCCAGTTCTTCTTCTTCGGAATCTGCGGCGCGGAGCACACCCCACTCACATGCGACTTAGGCGGCAGCCGCTCCAGCAGCGCATTCAGCATGCCCAGCGCGGCTTTCCCCAGCGCAATCACAAAAATCTTTTTGAATTTATCCAGCGGCTGCGCAATCTCCGGCAACCTGGGCGATGGATGCCGCACCAGCGTCCGCCCGTCGAAGTGCAGATGCCGGTCAAACGCCGCGGCAATATCGCATTCGCGCAGCGCGTGTTCGAAAATATCCCGCGCCCCGGCGTGCAGCTCTTCCAGCACGGTCATGGTTGCGGCAGAAATTGCTTCATCATCCATGTCCGAATCGCCTCGCGTACCTCATCCAGCTTACTCCCCAGTGGCCCCGCGTGTCGGTCGCTTGTGTCCGCGGAAGCAGCACTCGCGCGCGCAACAAAAAAGTGATCCGCGTCCGCAATCCACACCAGTTCCTTCGGCTCCGCGGCCAGCGCTACAGCCGCTTCCACCGCATCCACCGGCCCATATTGATCCCGCGTTCCGCTGACGAAAAGCTTCGGCTGCGCGCAGTTCGCCAAAAAATCATATTCATAGCTGCGACCCTCTGCGGCCACCGGCAATCCCAGCGCGATCAACCCTCGCACCCGCTCATCGCCACAGCATGCGCGCAACCCCACCCACGCGCCAAATGAAAATCCCGCAAACAAAATCGGCAAATGATATTGGCGATCGAGCCAGTCGAGCGCTGCCCGCACATCGTCCTGCTCGCCGCGTCCTTCATCGTGCGTGCCCGCGCTCAGCCCCGTTCCGCGAAAATTAAAACGCAACACCGGCAGCCCAAAACTGTTGAGCGCCTTCATCGCGTGGTACACCACCTTGTTGTGCAGCGTGCCCCCGCCCAGCGGATGCGGATGACAAACCAACGCCGCGTAAGGAGCGCCCCTGCTTCCCGAGTCAGCAGCGCCCTCATTGAGCAGCGCTTCCAGCTGTCCCGCCGGTCCTCGCAAATCGTCAACGCTGCGCAAAATGGCCGTTCCCAAATGAGATTGCATCATCCATCTCCATTGTACGAAGCCAGCCCGCACCCCATCACCCAAGCAACCGTCGGGTATCCTGTTGCTGCATGAGCTTCGATCCCATTGCACTCACGCGGCGTCTCGTCGACATCGAGTCCATCACCTACAACGAGGGCGCCGTCGGCGCATTTCTCGCCGAATTCCTCGCCGACCGCGGTTTCGCCGTCGAGAAAATGGAAGTCGCGCAGCCCCGCGAAAGCCGCTCCACCAGCCAGCGCTTCAACGTCTTCGCCTGCAATCCCGGCCACACGCCCGACGTCGTCTTCTCCACGCACATGGACACGGTCCCGCCCTTCATTTCCTCCAGCGAAGACGATGAATTCATCCATGGCCGCGGCTCCTGCGACGCCAAAGGCATCATCGCCGCGCAAATCGCCGCAGCCCTGCGCCTCCGCGATGCAGGCATCCAGGCCGGCCTCCTCTTCGTCGTCGGCGAAGAGCGCGACTCCGCCGGAGCCAAGCTCGCCAACCAGCATCCGCGCGGCAGCCGCTTCCTCATCAACGGCGAACCCACCGACAATCGCGTAGCGCTCGCCTCCAAAGGCGCTCTGCGCGCCGTCATCCGCGCCACTGGAAAAATGGCCCACTCCGCCTATCCCGAACTCGGCGAAAGCGCGACCCACAAAATGGTCGAAGCTTTGCGCCGCATTCTCGCAATCCCGCTGCCCACCACCCCGGACATCGGACCCAGCACCCTCAACATCGGCACCATCAGCGGAGGCCATGCCCCCAACGTGATCGCCGATCACGCGGAAGCGCAAATTCTCGTCCGCCTCGTCGGCTCCTCCGAAGAAACGCGTCACGCCATCGAATCCGCCATCGAAGGCCTCGCCACCGTCGACTTCACTCTCGAAATTCCCTTCAAGCGCCTGCGCTCCGTCGCGGGCCTGCCCACCATGGTCGCCGCCTTCACCACCGACGTCCCCTGGCTCGGCAACTGGGGCGAACCCGTCCTGCTCGGCCCCGGCACCATCCACGTCGCGCACACCCCACACGAAAAACTCTCGAAGAAAGATTTGTTTGAAGCCATCGACCTCTACGTAGACGTCGCGCAACAGCTCATCGCGCAGCCAGGCTAAACTCACCCCCTCCACAACTGTCATCCTGAGGAGCCGCGCGACGAAGGATCCGCGGTTGTTCTGTTCAGGTCCCCGCAAAGAGGGAGGATCTGCCAACCTAATCCCTCACCACGACCACCCCCCAACACAACTGTCATCCTGAGGAGCCGCGCGACGAAGGACCTGCGGTTGTTTTGTTCAGGTCCCCGCAAAGAGGGAGGATCTGCCAACCTAATCCCTCACCACGACCGTCATCAACTCCATCCCGCCGAACGCGTTACCCTGAAACAGATGGCAGATAATCAGAATTCCGCGCTCCGCAACGCGCTCGATCATGCGGCCTCCTCCTATTTGCGTTCGGCCATGCATCAACCGGTTTACTGGCAGGAGTGGGGCCAGGCCGCCTTTGACCTCGCCGCCCAACTCGACAAGCCCATCCTGCTCGACGTCGGCGCCGTCTGGTGCCACTGGTGCCACGTCATGGATCGCGAATCCTACGAGGACCCCACCCTCGCCGCCACCGTCAACCAGCATTTCGTCGCCATCAAAGTCGATCGCGACGAGCGCCCCGATGTCGACGCGCGCTACCAGGCCGCCGTGCAGGCCATCAGCGGCCAGGGCGGATGGCCGCTCACCGCGATCCTCACGCCCGACGGGCGCCCATTTTTCGCAGGCACGTATTTCCCCCGCGAAGATCGCTACGGCCGCCCCGGCTTTGAACGCGTCCTGCTCACCCTCGCGCAGGCCTGGCAAACGCGCCGCACCGAAGTCCAGGAGTCCGCATCCAGCGTCATCGCCGCCATCGAGCACAGCGAAACCTTTGCCGCCCGCGGCGAAGGCGTCTCGCTCGCCATCGTCGCCAAGCTCGTGCAAAGCGCCGTCGGCCAGTTCGATGCACGCAACGGCGGCTTCGGCTCGCAGCCCAAATTTCCTCATCCATCCACGCTCGATCTCCTCATCGACGTCGCGGCGCGCACCGGCAATGAAGGCGCCAAAACTGCAGCCACCGTCACGCTGCAAAAAATGGCGCGCGGCGGCGTCTACGACCAGCTTGCCGGAGGCTTCCACCGCTACTCCGTCGACGAGCGCTGGATCGTTCCCCACTTCGAGAAGATGCTCTACGACAACGCCGGCCTGCTCGCCAACTACGTCCACGCGTTTCAGACCTTCGTCGATCCGGAATTCGCCGCCGTCGCCCGCGACATCATGCGCTGGATGGATGAATGGCTCACCGATCGCGAACACGGCGGCTTCTACGCCTCGCAGGACGCCGACATTTCCCTCGAAGACGATGGCGACTATTTCACCTGGACCCGCGAAGAAGCCAAGGCCGTGCTCACGCCTGAAGAATTAGCCGTCGCCGATCCGTATTACGACATTGGCGAACTCGGCGACATGCACCACGACCCGAAGAAAAACGTTCTCTATCGCCGTTTTTCTCTCGAAGAACTCGCCCAGCGCCTGCAACGCCCCGCAGCCGACGTCGACCGCGACCTGCAGTCCGCGAAGCGCAAGCTCTACGCCGCGCGCCTCCAGCGCCTCACGCCCTTCATCGACAAAACCCTCTACACCGGCTGGAACGCGATGGCGATTTCCGCCTATCTCGAAGCCGCGTGCGTGCTCGACCTCGCAGCCCCCCGCGCCTTCGCCCTCCAAACCCTCGACCGCATCCTCCGCGAAGCCTGGGACGCAACCCGTGGCCTCAACCACGTCATCGCCTACCCCGATCGCAACGCCCAGGCCACACCGATCGCCGGAGTCCTCGACGACTACGCCCTCCTCATCAACGCCTGCGTCGACGCCTGGCAGGCCACCGGCCAGCTCCGCTACTACGACGCCGCCCTCGCCATGGCCGACGCCATGATCGCCAGGTTCCACGACAGCGAAGCCGGCGGCTTCTTCGACACCGAGCAGAATGCCGGCGACAAGCTCGGCGCCCTCGCCGCCCGCCGCAAGCCCATGCAGGATTCCCCCACCCCCGCCGGCAATTCCACCGCCGCCGCCGCCCTCCTGCGCCTCGAAGCCCTCAACGGCCGCGAAGCTTTCCATCATCAAGCCGAAGCCACCCTCGCCGCCTTTGCCGGCGTCATTGAGCACTACGGACTCTACGGAGGCAGCTACGCCCTCGCCCTCGAGCGCCTGCTCCTGCCGCCCGTCCAGGTCGTCATCGTCGGCGAAGGCGACCCCGCCCGCCGCCTCGCCGCCATCGCCAACGCCCGCTTTGCCGTCAACAAAGACGTCGTCATCCTCGCCCCCGCGCAGGTCACCGCAGCCAACCTCCCGCCCGTCCTCGCCGAAACCCTCCCCCACCTCCCCGGCCTCGCCACAGCTGCCACCCAACCCTTAGCCCTGGTCTGCCGCGGCACCACCTGCCTGCCCCCGGTGGCCTCCGCCGAAGAGCTCATCGAGCAAATCAACGCCGAAGTGTAAAGGGAATTGTCATCCCGACCGAAGCGCCGCTCCTTTGTCATCCCGAGCGCAGCGCCGCCACAAATTCGTCCAGCGAACACAAAATCGATCCGGCGCGCAGTCGAGGGACCCCCCGTAGCTGACCACCGCTCTTCCAGCCACAAATCCCGTCAGCGAGGGGAATCGGTCGCGGAGCGGCCGACCCAAATCCCGGCGCGGACCTCAATGCCACAGAACGCAAGACCCAACCAAACCCCCATCCACAGGTAACCCACACCCCCAACCAACCGCCAAATCATGCCTCCCAATTCTGCTATCCTCGATTGGATCAATTTCCATTTGAGGTGCCGCCATGGCCAAGAGCGTTAATCGAGTTTTCCTGTTAGGCAACGTGGGCAAAGACCCTGAAATCCGTGCCACCGGCGGCGGCACCACCGTGGCCACCTTCAGCATCGCCACCACTGAACGCTCCAAGGATCCCCAGGGAAACTGGCAGGACCGCACCGAGTGGCACAACATCGTCGCCTACGCCCGTCTCGCCGAAATCGTTCGCGACTACGTCAAAAAGGGCTCCAAGCTTTTCGTCGAAGGCCGCCTCACCACTCGCAGTTGGGACGATAAGGAACACGCCGGCCGCAAAAACTATCGCACCGAAATCATCGTCAGCGACCTGTCTCTGCTCTCCGGCCGCGGCGAAGGCGGAGAATCCGGCGGCGGCTACTCCAAATCCGGTTCCAGTTCCAGCTACGACCAGCGCCCACCCGCCCACTCCGACGAGTTAGTCCAGTCCACCGAAATCACTGACGACGATATTCCGTTCTAGAGACCGCCTTTCACAGCCTGCGGAAAATGAGATGGTCAAAAAGGCTCGGCATCATAGCCTGCGGAAAAACCCACATCTTGTATCAGGGCACGAGTTTACTCGTGCCGTAAACGCCCAGAATGGACGGGGCTTTAGCCCCCGCGGGACGCTGCTTTCCACCATCCGCCTTCTTCCGCAAACTTTTTCATTCCTGCGTCACCCTCACAATTCGCTCAGCGTGAAACGGTAGAGTGCTATGGCGAAGCTCGACCAGTAGAACGCCTGAACGGCGAGCGCGATTCCTGCATTCAGCTTTCGACCGTCCCCGCAATAACTGAAAACCGAAGCGTAGAGGCAGTCCGCTGGTATCAGGAGGCTGAACCAGGTCCACAGCAGAGAGATGATGCTTCCCAAGACGACACTGAGCGGAACCGTGAGAGCAAAGAGAATCATCGCTCCGTCACGGCAGTAAGAGCCGTTCGCTTCCTCCGCTCGGCACCACGCTGACTGAGCCGGGAAAAATACAGCAAACGCTGTGATGCCGCCAACAATCCCTCCCAGCATACCGAGGGACACCTTCTTCCAATAGGTCAGCTCTCGGTGCGCGTCCTCGTTTTGCATTCTCACAAACGAGAAGATCAAGGACGGAGCGGCAGCGAAGAAAAGGACGAAAGCGCTCGAGAAGCACCAAAGATACAGTTCCTGGTAATCGCGAATGGCAGTCACCTTCGATCATGACCCGTGACACCATCATAAGGCGCGCCCAGCCGCGGGAAAACCAATTCCCCCGCATCACCCCTCCTACTCAACAGGGGGACTCCATGATCCTGATTGCCATCGCCGTCGCAGTGGGGCTCGCGCTCTGCTTCCTTCTTATCCGTTTCATGGGCAGCATGGGCCAGAAACCATCCGCGCGGGAACGCGCAAAGCACAATGCCGGCAACCCCCGCACAGAAAACCCCCGCGCCTCAGGCCTCAATTAGCCCGCACGGCTCCGGGCACCCGGCTCGACTGACTCCTGATTCCTGACTACTATCGCGCCGCCACCGGCACCAGCCGCGCCTGCGCTGAAGCGCTCAAGGCTTCGCTCGTCGCCGCATCCAGCAAATCCTTCGCCCCAGCCAGCGTCGTGCCCCCCGGCACCGGGCGAAAATCCGTCCGCGTCTCCCGCTCATCCTTCGTCAGCGTCTTCAGCATCAGAATCTTTCCCTGCAGATGAATGTCCACCACGTCCGTCTTCCAGTGAGCGTCGCTCACCGGCCGGCGATGCAACTCGAATCTGCCGCCCTGGTCCACGTGGCCCAGAATTCCATAGCCAAAATCCACCCGCTGCGGCCACCGTCCCGCGCATATCCATCAGCCTCTTCAGCCGCACATTCACCGTCACCGTCCCGGTCAGCGCATGAATCAGCCGCGCCTCATACGTCGGCGGAGTGAATGCCGGATTCGGACTTGAACGCCAGCACCGCCACCTCGTCATTCGACGACGGCAAATACTCCCAAAGCAGCGCGTCCGGCATCAGCTGCAGCGTCGCCGCCACCCGATTCTCATCCTCCGCATGCGCCTGCGCCACCCGCGCCACCTGCGCTGGATCGTGAATGTACGCCTCGATCCGCTGCTCTTCCCTCGCCTGGTCGGCCCCGTCCAGCGTCACCCCGTTCAGCGCAAGGTTGCGAAACACCGGACCCTTGTCCGTCTCCACCTGCTCGCGCACCACCCGCTTCTCCGGCGTCACGCAGTCGGTACGGTATTCCCAGTGGCTGTCGCGCTCCCGGTCCTGCGCCTCGTTGTAGACCACATCCCGCACCAGCTGCACTGCCGTCGGCCTCGCATCTGCCCCGGTAGGAGCCGTTTGCGCCCACAAAGGCAGCGCGCACGACACCACCAGCACCACCCATGCGAGTTGTCCCGATGCCGCCATCCGCTCTCCCACCCTCGCTCTATGATCCATCGCGAGTATGCCGGAGTTGTGTCTCGCCCGCATGAATCCTTGCAGAAGTCTTCGTGACAACCTCGTCACTTGCGCACAACTTGTTACACTGCCGCCAGAGCTCGACCGCTCCATGACGCAAACCCTCTCCGTCGCCTTCATCACGAAGAACGAAGAATCGAACCTCCGGCGAACGCTGCAGGCCGTTCGCTGGGCAGACGAAATCGTGATCGTCGACAACGGTTCCATGGACGGCACCGAAGGCATCGCCCGCGAATTCGGCGCAAAATTCTTCGTGGAAGGCTGGAAAGGCTTCGGCGCGCAGAAAAATTCCGCCATCGCCAAATGCACCAGCGACTGGATCCTCTCCCTCGACGCCGACGAGGTCGTCAGCCCCGAGCTCGCCGATGAAACGCGCGCTCTGCTCTCCGGCACTCCGTCCCACGACGCGTATTTCATCCCCCGCCGCAATTTCTTCCTCGGCCGCTGGATCCGCCACGGCGGCTACTATCCCGATCCCAAGCTCCGCCTCCTCCGCCGCGGCGCTGCCCTTTTTGAAGAGCGCGCCGTCCACGAAACCATCCAGTTTCGCGGTGCCCCCGGCCACCTGCGCGGCGATCTCCTCCATCACGCCTACCCCACCCTCGACGCCTACATCGAGCACATGAATGCCTACAGCGCTCTCGGCGCGCAACAGGCCATCCAAAAAGGCAAAATCAGCCGCGGCTTCCTGCCCTTTCTCTGGAATGTCTACGTGAACCCGGTCGCCACCTTCCAGTACAACTACTTCCTCCGCGCAGGCTTCCTCGACGGCCGCGAAGGCCTCCTGCTCCACCTCTACCACTCCGTCTACGTCAGCTGGAAATACGCCAAAGCCTGGGAAATCGCCCGAAAACTAGCCGTCCTGCCCACGCGGCAATGACTCCGCCTTGCGTCCCGCCCCGCCGCTCCCTATCCTGATGGGTTGCGGAGGCGCAGCCGATCATGTCGGACAAAACAACTGACGCCCTCAACGCCAACATCACCACTAACCGCCATCCTTCTGAAGCAGAACAGCGCTGGGCCGAGAATACCCTCGCTCTCTCCCTAGCCAAAAGTCCCGAGCATCCCATCGGCGCCGCTACCGGCACTAACCTTGACGAATCCGGCAACGCCCGCTTCACCACCGTCTCCGGCGCGCCCGTCCGCCGCATCTACACCGAGGCCGATCTGCCCGAAGACTGGACCGACAATCAAGCCGCGTATCTCGGAGCCCCCGGCGCACCTCCCTACACCCGCGGCATCCACCCCACCGGCTATCGCGGACGCCTCTGGACCATGCGCCAGTTCTCCGGCTTCGCTTCGCCCGAAGAGACCAATCTTCGCTACAAATACCTGCTCCAGGGCGGCGCGCACGGCCTCTCGGTAGCCTTCGATCTCCCCACCCTCATGGGCTGCGATTCCGACGACCCGCGCAGCGAAGGCGAAGTGGGCAAGTGCGGCGTCGCCATCGATTCCCTCGAAGACATGGAGACGCTCTTCGCCGGCATCCGCCTCGACGCAACCACCGTCTCCATGACCATCAACTCCCCGGCCAGCGTCCTCTGGGCCATGTATCTGGTCGTCGCCGAACGCCAGGGCGCAGACTGGCAGCAGCTTTCCGGCACCCTCCAAAACGACATCCTCAAGGAATACATCGCGCAAAAGGAATATCTCTATCCCCCTGCGCCCTCCATGCGCCTCGTCGTCGATACCCTCGAATTCGGCGCGCGCCAGACACCCAAATTCAACCCCATTTCCATCTCCGGCTACCACATTCGCGAAGCCGGCTCGACCGCGCTCCAGGAACTCGCCTTCACCCTCTACGACGGCGTCGAATACGTGGAATGGGCTCTGCGCCGCGGCCTCGTGATCGACGAATTCGCCCCCCGGCTCAGCTTCTTCTTCAACGCCCACAACGATTTCTTTGAAGAGATCGCCAAATATCGCGCCGCCCGCAAAATCTGGTATCGCGTCATGACCGAGCGCTTCGGCGCCACCCATCCACGCTCCACCTGGATGCGCTTCCACACCCAAACCGCCGGCGTCTCGCTCACCGCGCAGCAACCCATGAACAACATCGCGCGCGTAGCGATCCAGGCTCTCGCCGGAGTCCTCGGCGGCACGCAATCCCTCCACACCGACGCCTTCGACGAAGCCCTCGCCCTTCCCACCGAAGACGCCGCTCGCATCGCGCTCCGCACCCAGCAAATCATCGCGCATGAATCCGGCGTCGCCGACGTCGTCGACCCCTTCGGTGGCTCGTACTTCGTCGAAAAATCCACCCTCGACATGGAACAGGGCGCCTTCCGCTATTTCGAAAAACTCGACGCGATGGGCGGCATGGTCCGCGCCATCGAGTCCGGCTACCCGCAAAAAGAAATTGCCGAATCCAGTTACGCCTTCCAGCGCGCCGTCGAAGCCCAGGAAAAAATCATCGTCGGCGTCAATCGCTACGCCCTCGACCGGAAAGGCGAAAGCGCGTCAGCCGAATCAGCCCCGCAAACCCTCTACATCGGCGAATCCGTCCGTGAAGCCCAATCCGCCAAGCTCGTCAAACTCCGCGCCCAGCGCTCCACTGAAGCCGTCCAGCATTCCCTCGACGCTCTCAAACGCGCCGCCGCTACCGAACCCGAGTCCGCCCCCTCGCCCGCGCCCGGCGCCATCTCCGCCGCCAACACCATGCCCTTCATCCTCGATTGCGTCCGCGCCTATGCCACCCTCGGCGAAATCTGTGCCGCTCTGCGGGACGTCTTCGGCCCCTGGGAAGAGGCCTGACCTGCGCGAATCTGCTATCGTTCGGGTAACGAATCTCGGACCCCCAACAGGGCCCTGGAAATCCCAATGACCCAGGGAAAACTGGAAGCCTCAGCTGAACGACGGCCGCTGAATCTCAAGCAGTTAGCCGAACACCTGCATCTCTCCCAAACCACCGTCTCGCTCGTCCTCAACAACGCGCCCGCCGGCCGCTCCATTCCGCAGCACACCCGCGATCGCGTCTTCGAAGCCGCCCGCCATTTCAAATATCGCCCCAACTATTTCGCGCGCTCCCTGCGCAACAGCCGCAGCATGTCCGTCGGCGTCATCGTCCCCGACCTCAGCGACGGATACTTTCCCGTGGTGATGAACGCCATCGAGAGCCATCTGCTCAAGTCCCATTATTTTTACGTCACCGCCAGCCATTACCGCCGCCCCGACCTGGTCGAAGAATATTCCCGCCGCCTCATGGAGCGCGCCGTCGACGGACTGCTGCTCCTCGACACGCCCGCGCAAATTCACGTCCCCGTCCCCGCCGTCGCCATCTCCTCGCACAACCCCGCGCCCGGCGTCACCAACGTCGTCCTCGACCACGATCTCGCCGCCCGCCTCGCGCTCACCCACCTCGCCGACCTCGGCCACCAGCGCATCGCCTTCATGCAGGGCGCGCCCGGCATCACCGACGCAAAATACCGCTGGCTCAGCATCGAAAACGTCGCGCGCGAAATGGGCATCGAAATCGCGCCCGAGCGCTGCATGCAGCTCCAGGAAGCCAGCCAGTCCCCGGAAGCCGGCCATCACCTGATGCGCGATCTCCTCGAACTGCATCGCGACTTCACCGCCGTCTTCTGCTTCAACGACATCAGCGCCCTCGGTGCCATCCGCGCCATCTGCGACGCAGGCCTCCGCGTCCCCCAGGATATTTCCGTCATCGGCTTCGACGACATCATCACTGCCGCCTTCAGCCAGCCCAGCCTCACCACCGTCAAGCAGCCGCTCCGCCAGATGGGCCTCACCGCCGCTGAAGTGCTCCTCGACCGCATCGCCGACTCCGAAAAAGAGTGGCCCGCTGAAATCGTGATGGAGCCCGAGCTCATGGTCCGCGAATCCACCGGCCCCGCTCCCCGCCTCGCCTCCCACTCCGGCCAAGCCAACACGGCCACCGTCAGCACCCTGCAAAAACGCGCCGGCTAGCATCGCACCAGAGGCTTGTTAGGGCAGCTCGTAGCCAAAACGCCCCTGCTCCGATCCCCCTGCATTGGCCCCCGGCCACCAGCCACCAGCCACTCGCTATCCGCTTCCGATAGAATGCAACTGGCGTGAACACCGTTAAAGCCATCTATCCCGGCAGCTTCGACCCGTTAACCAACGGGCACCTGGACCTCATCGCCCGGGCCGCCAAGATTTTCGATCACCTCGTCGTCTCCATCCTGCGCAATTCCCAGAAAAATCCCCTCTTCACCGTGGAAGAGCGCGTCGCCATGCTCTCCGAAGGCGTCGCCGAGTTTGAAAATGTTTCGGTCGCCACTTTCGAAGGCCTGCTCGTCGACTTCGCCCACGAGCAGCGCGCCCACGCCGTCGTCCGCGGCATCCGCGCCATCAGCGACTACGAATACGAATTCCAGATGGCCCTCATGAACCGCCGTCTCTCCCCCGAAGTCGAAACCATCTTCCTCATGCCCGACGCGAAGTACTCCTTCGTCAGCTCGCGCCTGGTCAAAGAAGTTTTTCGCTTAGGCGGCTCCGTCGACGGCCTCGTCCCAAAATTCGTAGTCGAACGCATGAAGGAAAAAAACCGCCACTAACCGAAATGTCATCCCGAGCGAAAGCCTGGCCTGAGCGAAGTCGAATGGCCGCCGCCACCACACCATCCAGCGAACTCCAAATCCAACCGGCGCGCAGTCCAGCGACCCCCCGTAGCTAAGCAACGCTCTTCAAACTCAAATCTCATCAGCGAGGGGAATCGGTCGCGAAGCGGCCGATAAGAATTTCAGCGCGGACAGCACCAGCGATGCCGACAATCCACCGCTAGCGTTTTCCCTGCATCTCCGCAAACCCCGCCAGCGCCCCCAACCGCGCCTCCGCATGATCCACCAGCGGCCGCGGATAATTCTCCCCCAACCGCACATTAGCCGCCGCCAGCAGCAAAGGCGGCGCACTCCACGGCTCGTGAATCAACTCCGCCGGCAGCCCGCGCAACTCCGGCACCCACCGCCGCACATACTCCCCATCCGGATCAAACTTCTTCCCCTGCAAAATCGGATTGAACACGCGAAAATACGGCGCTGCATCCATCCCGCACCCCGCCACCCACTGCCAACCCATCGTGTTATTGGCGAGATCCGCGTCCACCAGCGTGTCCATGAACCAATCTCCCCCATCCTGCCACGGAATCAGCAAATGCTTCACCAGAAATGACGCCACCACCATGCGCGCGCGATTGTGCATCCACCCCGTCGCCCACAACTGCCGCATCGCCGCATCCACAAAGGGGTAGCCTGTCTCCCCCCTCTGCCACGCCCGCAATCGACGCTGATTCCGCCGCCACGGAAAATTCTTAAACTGCGCATGAATCGGTTCCACCGGGCTCTCCGGATAAGCCGCGAGCACATGGTAAGCAAACTCCCGCCACGCCAGCTGTCGCAAATAAACCTCATCACCCGGCGCATCGAGAGCCGCATGCCAGGCCTGCACCACGCTCACCTCGCCAAAATGCAAATGCGGTGACAACCGAGAAGTCCCATCATGATCCGGCCGGTCCCGCTCCCCGGCATAATTCGTCACAGCCCCGCGCACAAATCCCTTCAGCCGCGCCCGCGCCGCCGTCTCCCCCGGAGTCCACGCCTCGCGCATCCCCGCAGCCCAGTCAATCTTCGGCTCCAGTTCCAAATCCGCCACCGTCAAAGACTGCGGCCATTTTGAAGGCCCCGCAATCGCCACCGGAGCCTTCAGCGGCGCCCGCAGCGCGCCTCGCTCGTTCCAAACCGCCCGCCAAAACGGCGTGAAAACCTGAAACGCTCCCCCACTCGTCGTCCTGATCGATCCAGGCTCCAACAAAAGACTCCCGTTGAATCTCTCCAACGCAATCCCATTTTTCTTAAGCTGCGCAGCGACCTCAGCGTCAGCAGCAAGCGCACGCGGCTCATAGACGCGGTTGTAGAAAACGCGCCGCACCCCAACTTCCTCAGCAAGTGAAAGTAAGGTCTCCGCAGCCGGGCCCCGCCGCATCACCAGCCGCGACCCCTTCTCGCGCAGCGACTCATCCAGTCGAACCAGCGACTGATGCAGCCACCATCGCGCAGCCGCGCCCATCCGCTCCTCCGGCGTCCATAGAAACACCGGAACCACCGGCAGCCCCGTAGCCACCGCCGCCGCCAGCGCCGGATGATCCGCCAATCGCAGATCCAGCCGCAGCCAAACCAGCACGCTTTCTTTTTGAATATCCGTCATCGCGCGATGTTGTTCATGGTCTCACGCGCACGCGGACTTGCGAATCGTGGCGTTTGCCCGGCGCGTCACTCCGCCTTGACCTGCCCGTACTCCAGCAGCGTCACGAGAATCACGCCGCCCGCAATATTCCCCGCGGTCGCCGGCAGCAGCCATCGAAAATACGCGCCCCACGTTGTGCCATGGCTCAGCACCGCAGCCATAATTTCCCCGCTCGTCGCCACGCAGTGCGCGAAATGCCCGAGCCCCACAATAAACGTCAGCACCCAAATCACCGCCACCGACCCGGTGATCGAATGGCTGCCGCTCACCAGCCACGCCACCATGGCGATAATCCATCCGCCCACCACGCCGCTCCAAAAGATGTGCCGCGCTCCCGGCGTCGCCGCGGTTGCGCCCATCTCCACCAGCGCATGCAGCGTCGCCGGCTGCAGCGCCTTGGTCCGCGCCGCCAGCAGCGCAAACAGAAACGCCCCGGCAATATTTGCCGGCAGCACCATCGCCCACAGCCGCACCGTCTCCCAAACATGCCGGCGCTCCACCAGGATCAGCGCCACCGGATATAGCGTGTTCTCCGTAAACAGCTGCGCGCGCCCCAGGATCACCGCCATAAATCCCACCGGATAAAACAGCAGCGCCACCAGCTGCGCCCACGGTGAAGAACCCAGCTGCGCGCTGATCACCGACACGCTCAGCCCGGTCAGCCCCATGGTCAGCCCGCCCACAATCCCTGAAATCGCCAGCGCGCGCATCGGCCGCCGCAGCTCCTGCCGTGCGTTCCGCGCAACCTGCTCGTAGATTTGATTGGCGGTGGGCCGGTCCAGATCGCGCTGTTGCGACTGCGGCGCTTCCTTGTCCGCATTCGGCTCGGCTTTGAATTTGCGCAGTGGCATGTCCTGCGTTGGAGTGCCGCGAACGATCAGCGGTTGCGCGCCCATCGCCGATATTTCTCCGTTTCTTCACCCGTCCCACGCTGGCCGCCCAGCATGATAGCCTTGGCCTTCCGTCCAGCTACGAGGGAAACGATGAGTCAACAGCAGCACTTCGACCTGGCCGCCGCGGCGCGCCAATCCATGATCGCGCACGGCTTCGAGCCGGTCTATCCGCCTGCCGTCGCCCAGCAGTTGGCCCAGCTCAAGCAGCATCCGCCCGCCATGAACCCCTCGGCGCGCGACCTCCGCGGTCTCCTCTGGTCCTCGATTGACAACGACACCTCCCGCGACCTCGACCAAATTGAATACGTCGAAGGCGTCCCTGGCGGCGGCTACAAAGTGCTCATCGGCATCGCCGACGTCGACCTCTTCGTCCCCAAAGGTTCGCCCATCGACGCCCACGCGCTCCGCGAGACCACCACCGTCTACACCGGCGTCGAGATTTTTTCCATGCTCCCGGAAGAGCTCTCCACCGGCACCACCTCTCTCCTCGAAGGCCAGGAATGTGCCGCCGTCGTCATTGAATTCACCGTCGACGCCCAGGCCAACATCTCCAACCCCAACATCTCGCTCGCCCGCGTCATCAACAAAGCCCAGCTCGCCTATCCCTCCGTCGGCGCATGGCTGGCCGGTACCGGTTCCGCCCCTGCCAAAGTCGCCGCCTCCAAAGATCTCCAGCAGCAGCTCCACTGGCAGAGCGAAATCGCGCAGCGCCTCGGCGACGCGCGCGGCAACCACGGCGCGCTCAACCTCGAAACCATCGAAACGCATGCCGTTCCGCTCACCGGCGGCGAGCTCGACATCCAGGCCCAGGATAAAAATCTCGCCACGCGCCTCATTGAAGATTTCATGATCGCCGCCAACGGCGTCGTCGCGCGCGCCCTCGACGCAAAGCATTATTCCTCCATCCGCCGCATCGTCAAAACTCCCAAGCGCTGGGATCGCATTGTCGAGCTGGCGCGTCAGCTCGGCACCCAACTTCCCGCCCAGCCAGACTCCAAACCCCTCCACGACTTCCTCTGCGAACAGCAGAAAAAAGATCCCGACCACTTCCCCGATCTCTCGCTCTCCGTCATCAAACTGCTCGGTCCCGGAGAATACGTCCTTGAAAAACCAGGCGAGCCGTCCGAAGGCCACTTCGGCCTCGCTGTGCAGGACTACACCCACTCCACCGCGCCCAATCGCCGCTACGCCGACCTTGTCTCCCAGCGCCTGCTCAAGGCCATGATCCTTGGCCAAAAATCGCCCTATTCCGACGACGAACTGGCCAGCATCGCAGCGCAGTGCACCAAAATGGAAGACGCCGAGCGCAAAGTTTCCCGCGAAATGGAGAAGCGTATCGCCGCTGTCGCCATGAGCAACCGTATCGGGCAGGCCTTTGACGCCATCGTCACCGGCGTCAACGAACACGGCTCCTTCGTCCGCACCCTCAAGCCGCCCGTCGACGGCATGTTGGTGCGCGGCCACGAAGGCCTCGACGTCGGCGATCGCCTCCGCGTCACCTTGGTCCGCACCGACCCAACCCACGGCTTCATCGACTTCGCAAAGGCGTGAGATCCTCAATGAACGAGCGTGAATCCATGCCACTCACCCGAGACTTCCGCGAGACGATCATCCCGAGAATGCAGCGAAGTCGGTCCTTCCGCAGAGCCATGCTGCGCGAGGCCGTCGATTGCCTGCTCTCCGGAGAAATCAACGTCGGCAAATCCATGCTGCGCGAATTCATCAAGGCCACCTGCGGCTAGGCCGCTCTCTCGAACGCCACCAACATCCCAGTGAAGAGCCTCATCCGCATGTTCGGGCCCTCAGGCAACCCGCATGCCAAAAATCTCTTCCTTGTCGTCGCCCACCTTCAAAAAGCAGAAGGCATTCGTCTCGAGGTCCGCCCAGCCAAAGCCGCCTGACGCAATTTGGCACCGCTCACTTCCGAATGTGTCCGCATGAACCCGCGCCGCCCCATCCTGCGTCCTATACGTTAAACACAGGCGTATATGCGCGCGAACCTCACCACGTTTCTCGACGATTTCCGCCGATTCGGTCCCGCGCGCGCCCTCGTCGTCCATCGCGGCAATCGCCAGATCGCGGCCTCCTGGTCCGACCTCGCCACACTCGCCGACCGCTTCGCCGCAGAACTCATCCGCCGCAAAATCCCCATGGGCGAACGCGTCGTTCTCTGCGGACAGAACGGCCTCCAGTGGATGGCCGCATTCTTCGGCTGCCTGCAGCGCGGCGTCCTCGCCGTCCCGCTCGACCCAGCTGGCGCACTCGACTTCGCCCAGCGCGTGATCGTCGACACCCAACCCCGCCTCGTCGTCGGCGACGAATCCCTCCTGCCCACCATCGCGCCCCAATTTCCCACACTCGCCTTCGAACAATTCGACGCAGCCCTGCCCCAACCGCCCTTCACCAATCTCCGCGACCCAAGCATCACTCCCGACACGCCCTTTCAAATCCTCTTCACCTCCGGCACCACCGCCGAGCCCAAAGGAATCGTCCACACCCATCGCAACGTGCTCGCCAGCCTCGACCCCATCGAGCGCGAGATGCAGCGGTACCTCAAATACGAGCGCATCTTCCACCCCCTCCGCTTCCTGCACACGCTCCCGCTCAGCCACGTCTTCGGCCAGTTCATGGCTCTCTGGATTCCCCCTCTCCTCGCCGCTGAAGTCCATTTCGAGAACCGTCTGCAGGCGCAGCGCCTCATCGAAACCATCCACCGGGAGCGCATCTCCGTCGTCTGCTGCGTGCCCCGCCTGCTCGATCTCCTCCGCGCCCACCTGCTCGCCCTCGATCCGCAACTTCCCGGCAAGCTCAACGCAGCCTCCGGCAAAAGCGTCGGTTCGCACTGGCTCGCCTTCCGCACAATTCATCGCAGTTTCGGTTACAAATTCTGGGCCTTCGTCTGCGGCGGCGCATCGCTCCCCGCGGAGCTCGAATCTTTCTGGACCACCCTCGGCTTTGCGCTCGTCCAGGGCTACGGCATGACGGAAACCTCCGCCCTCGTCACCCTCAATCACCCCTTCAAGCCCGGCAAAGGCACCATCGGCAAAGTTCTGCCCGGCCGCGACGTCCGCATCACCGAAGATGGCGAAATCCTCGTCCGTGGCGACACCGTCTCCCCCGCCACCTGGCAGGATGGCGCGCTCCGCCCCAACACCAGCGACTGGCTCGCCACCGGCGACCTCGCGCAGCGCGACAGCCAGGGCCAACTCCGATTCGTCGGTCGCAAAAGCCAGGTCATCGTCACCCCCGCCGGCCTCAACATCCATCCTGAAGATGTCGAGCACGCGCTTAATCAGCAGCCCGGTGTCCAAACGTCAGCCGTCGTCCCGCTGCTCGTCCCCGGCGGCACCGAGCCCGTCGCCGTCCTCCTCTTTCGCGGATCGCGCGAAGAAGCGCAGCAAGCCATCGTCGCCGCCAACCGCACCCTCGCCGACTATCAGCAGATTCGCCAGTGGCGTCTGTGGCCCGGGCTCGATCTTCCCCTCACATCAACCGGAAAAATCCGCCGCCACAAAATTACCGAATGGGTCAACGCGCAATCGGTCAACACTCCATCCGGCGCGATCCAGGATCCGCTGCTCGCGCTCATCCTCTCCATCAGCCACGCCGCGCCCACCCGGACCACCGACAACGCACGCCTCTCCGAAGATCTCGGCCTCGATTCGCTCGGTCGCGTCCAGCTCCAATCTGAACTCGAGCAGCACCTCGGCCTCACCATCCCCGACGAAACCCTCGAGCGCCTCATCACCCTCGGCGATCTCCGCCAAGCCCTCGGCCTTACAGAAATCGAATCAGAACCCGCACACGAAACATTAGCAACTACCACCGTTACACAAACGCCCAACCAAATCACCGACCACCGCGAAGTCAACGAGCACGACATTTACCCCCGCTGGCCATGGCGCTTTCCCATCCCCTGGCTCCGCACGGCCTTCATCGAACTCATCTCTCAGCCTCTGGTCGGTCTGCTCGCCCATCCCCGCGTCGAGCGCCCCGCGCATCTCGCCCCGGCCAAGCCCGTCCTCCTCATCGCGAACCACGTCACCACCTACGACGTCCCGCTCATCCTCTACGGACTCCCCGGCCCCATGCGCCGCCGTATCGCCGCTGCCATGGCCGGCAACATGCTCCGCGACTGGCGCCGCATGCGCAACCTCGCCCCCGGCCTCAATTTCCTCGGCCCCCTCACCTGGCTGCTCGTCACCGCGCTCTTCAATGCCTTTCCGCTGCCGCGCAGCGCAGGATTCCGCCGCTCCTTCCGGCACGCCGGCGAAGCCCTCGACCGCGGCTACAACGTCCTCGTCTTTCCTGAAGGCCATCGCACGGAATCCGGCCTGCAGCCCTTCCGCCCCGGCATCGGCCTGCTCGTCCGCGAATCCGCAGCCGACGTCATTCCCGTAGCTCTCGCCGGGCTCAGCGAACTAAAAGAAAAGGGAAGAGGCTGGTTCCGCTCCGGCCAGCTCACCATCCGCATCGGCGAACCCATCACCTTCACGCCCGAAGATTCCGCCGAGCACATCACCGCCCGCCTCTACGAAACCCTCAAAGGCATGCTCGAGCCGCCGCGCGCGTGAACCGCCTGCGGAAAAACCCACATCTCGTTTCAGGACACGACTGAACAGCTTGAGAAAGACGAACGCGAGTGCCCCATATCTGCCCGGTTTTGGCAGATGTGGGAGGCGCGCGAGGCGCGTCCGTTTCGTATTAGGGCACGACTTCACCGGCTGCGGAAAAACGAATTGCTTGGAAGGGGCACCGCTTTAGCTGTGCCGTAAAGCATCGCCAGTACGCTCGGCTTTAGCCGCTGAGGGATGTTCTTTTCTCCCAAGCCGGCTTTTTCCGCAAGCTGCACTCCAAATACGCCGCCTGATTTTCTCATCGCTTATTTTTAAACGCAGAAATCCGACGGCGGCCCATAGGCCGTCGTCGGTCTCCAGCTTTTCGTCAGGAAGCTTAGTACCGGCCGCGCCCGCCGCCGCCACCGCCGCGGCTCGAACCCCGTCCAGCGCCGCCGCCACTGCCGCCCTTTTGCGCGTTGTAGCAGTCCCGGCAATACACCGGACGATCGCCCCGAGGCTCAAACGGCACCGTCGTCTGCTGTCCGCAGCCCGAACACACCACCGCCGTCCCTCTCGGTTCTGCCCGCTGGTATCCGCCTCCCCCGCCGCCCGCCTGCTCGTTCTTCTTGGCCTGCCGGCACGGCTTGCAGCGCTTCGGAGGTGTGTATCCGCGTTCCTGGAAGAACGCCTGATCTTCGCTTGTGAAGGTGAATTCCTGCCCGCAGTCGCTACAGGTGAGTTGTTGATCTCCAGCCATGGTTTTTCCTCATTTCCACTCTACGTCAATTTCCCGCGTCCCGCCGATTGCTTTCAGCAGCCTGGCGTCCTTTGCCGTGCCTCGAACAGCGGGTTTACCTTGCATCCAACCGCATTGCTGCGGCCCCTGGTTTCCCGTTCCTCACTCCGGAACGGTAGAATCCTTCTTTCGGAGTGAGCCTTACACCATGGCGTTCCCCTTCAAAGGCGTTGACTTTATCCAATACGACAACCTGCTGGACGATGATGAACGGCTGTCCCGCGACACCGCCCGTCAGTTCATTGAGGATAACCTGATTCCCATTATTGAGGAATGCAATCGCGAGGGCCGTTTTCCCCGCGAGCTCGTTCCCCAAATGGGTCAACTCGGCTTCTTTGGCGCCAACCTCCACGGCTACGGCTGTGCCGGTATGTCCAACGTGGAGTATGGGTTGGTCATGCAGGAATTTGAGCGCGGCGACTCCGGCGTACGCAGTTTTGTCAGCGTCCAGTCCGCCCTCGTCATGTACCCAATTTTTTCCTTTGGGTCGGACGATCAGAAGAATTATTGGCTCCCCAGGCTCGCCACCGGCGAAAAACTCGGCTGCTTCGGCTTGACCGAACCAGACTACGGCTCCAATCCAGGCGGCATGCGCACCCGTGCCGACCGCTCCGGCGACGAGTACATCCTCAACGGCGAAAAAATGTGGATCACCTCCGGCAGCATCTCCGACGTCGCCATCATCTGGGCCAAAGTTTATGGCGATCCCGGCCACGAAGACGGTCGCGTTCGCGGATTTCTCGTCGAAACCGATCGCCCCGGCTTCTCCGCCTACGACGTCCACGGCAAATGGTCTCTGCGCGCCTCCGTCACTTCGGGCCTCTCGCTGCAGGACGTTCACATCCCCGTCACCAACGTCATGCCGGAGTCCGATGGCCTCCGTTCCCCGCTCATGTGCCTCAATCAGGCACGCTACGGCATCGCGTGGGGCGCCATCGGCGCGGCCATGTCCTGCTACGACACTGCGCTGCAGTATTCCCTGCTGCGCAAGCAATTCCACGACAAGCCCATCGCCAGCCATCAGCTCGTCCAGGAAAAGCTGGCGTGGATGATTTCTGAAATCACAAAAGCCCAGCTCCTCATCCTCCAGGTCGGCCGTCTCAAAGACGCCGGCAAAGTCGGCCACGAACACATCTCCATGGCCAAGCGCAACAATGTCTGGATGGCGCTTGAATGTGCGCGCATGGCCCGCGACATCCTGGGCGCCAACGGCATCACCGACGATTACCCCGTGATGCGCCACATGATGAACCTCGAATCGGTGAAAACCTATGAGGGCACACACGATATCCACACCCTCATCCTCGGCCAACACGTCACGGGCATTCCGGCGTATTAGTGCGAGTGTTTTGAATGGGCACAGCTTCGTAGCCTGCGGGAAAACGAATGCGGGTGACCCATAACCTGGCCTGAGCTAACCCGAAGGCTCTGCCCGTTTTTGGCAGATGGGGGCTCGCGCGAGAGCGCCCGCGTTCATCGAGCACCCACCCCCTCGCAACCCCCTCCGCCAATCGGCGTCTAAGCAAAGAAGCGTTCTGCAGAACGCCACCATGCATCTGCCCAAACTCCAGCGCCTCCCCGAACTCGACGCCCTCCGCGGCCTCTTCCTCGTGTGGATGACGCTCACCCACCTCCCTACCCGCTTCAGCGACCTCGTCAATCAGCCCTTCGGCTTCATCTCCTCCGCGGAAGGCTTTGTCTTCCTCTCCGCCCTCCTCGTCGGCCGTCTCTACATCCGCGAACTCACGCAGAACCCCGCCGGCGTCCGTGCCCGCCTCTGGATGCGCTCACTCAAGCTCTACGGCTACCACATGCTCCTGCTCACCTTCGCCTTCACCGTGGGCGCTACGTGGGCCGTGCATATGCACCGCGCCGCCATCACCAATCTGCTCAATTTCTATCTCCACCATCCCGGCACCGCCATCGTCGGCTCCGCGCTCCTGCTCTATTGCCCGCCGCTCTTTGACATCCTGCCCATGTACGTCATGTTTCTCTTTCTCACGCCGCTGCTGCTCTCCGCCGCCGTGCGCGTGGGATGGAAAATCATGCTCGCCGCCAGCGCCCTCGTCTGGCTGCTCGCGCAATTCGGCCTGCGCGACATGGTCCACAACTCCGTCGTCCGCCTCACCCACCTGCAAATCCCTCTGCAGGAAACCGGAGCCTTCAATCTCTTCGCGTGGCAGGCCGTCTGGATCACCGGCCTCTGGCTCGGCGCCACCTCCACTCGCGGCATGCTCCCCCTCGCGCGCATTCCCCGCTGGGGCGTGGCCTGCGCCGCCGCCGTCTGCGCATTCTTCATCGGCGTCCGTCACTTCTGGTTTGGCCCACACCTCACCGAACAATCCCTCGGCCTGCTCGTGGACAAGTGGCAAATCGGCCCGCTCCGCGTCCTCAACATCGCCGCCTTCATGATCGTCTTCTACTGGTCGCGTAAATTCATCCGCGTCGTCGTCGCGCGCGAACCCTTCCTCACCCTCGGCAAAGCTTCGCTCCAGGTCTTCTGCGCGCATTTGTTCTTCGTCTTCGCCGGCCTCGCGCTCCTCTATGGAGAGATGGAGCAGCTCCACGGCATGGTCGCCATCGCGCTGCTCGTGGTCACCTTCGTCGGATTGTTCTCAATCGCCGCGAACGTAGTCCGCAACAACCGCGCGAAAAAGAAACAGAAGCAGGGAGGCACCAACCCGCCGCGCGATCCTGGTCAGCCCCCCGTCACCGCATCCGTGAGCGTAGTCGATCCCATGGCCGACTCCGAACCCATCCGCGAAGTCGCATAGAATTCTGTCTCAGCCTCTGCTCATAATGTGCTGCGAAGCAGCACGGCGGCAAAAGAGCCAGGCTTCAGCCTGGCGTCCCATTAACCCAACCGATCCGCCTTTAGGCCCGGCAGTGCCTGAGGTTGTCTTCTCTAACGAGTCACCTTCGCATCTGCCGCCGGAAAAACCGCATCATCCAGCTCCTGCTTGCGCAACACCGACTTCTGCGGATCCTTCAGATCCACATGCACCTTCACCGTGCACACCTTGAAAGAATTCGCCCATGCCTCGGCGTCTTCTTTGTCCTCAAATTCGCGCCGGTATTCGCCAACCTGAATTTCAGGATTGTGAAACACATACTGCAGCGTCACTTCATACACCGCCACAGTGCGGCCGCGCCCCTGAATGTCGGTCTCATCGATCGTAAAGTCGTCGATCGTCGCAATTACCGTGGGCCAGTTCCGGCCTCCAAAGCCCCGCACCCGCTGCACCAAAACACGCCGGTAAATCACCACCATGGGGCCGGCGAGGACGACGAAGTAAGCGAGAAAAACGAGCCACCCGACGCCGCGGCCGCCGCTCGCGCGGAAAATCGCATCGGTCATCGATACAAGCATCATCCCGCTCGCTCCGCAAAATCGCACCGATGATCCCCCGCAGGCAACTCAGCAGGGGACAGGAACCACCGCCAGCAGCTCTTCCTCACGCAGCACCGAGTTCGCCGGATCCTTCGGATCCACATGCACCATCACCGTGCGCCCCTTGCACGCGTCCGCCCAGTCCCGCGCGTCGCCCTCGATGCCACCAAACGACCGGTCGTAGTCCCCCGTCTGCATTTCAGGATTGCGATAGACATACGTCAGCAATACCACCCACGTAATATTCGGAGGCCCTTTGCCTTCCGACTCCACGCGCTGCTGCACGCTGGCGATATCGATGACCGCCGCAACCGTCGGCCAGTTGCGCCCGCGAATCCCCTTCATCCGCTGCGCCCAAAACTGCCACGAGCTCGCCGAGGCAGCGATGATCCCCACCACCAGCACCGCGACCCAATACTCCCAGGGAGCCGACGAACGCCCATAGAACCAAATGGCCGCAACAATCGTTGTCATGTCCGTCAGTCTCCTGAAAGTCGGACCGATTATCCCATGAGGTTCAGCAAAAAAGGGGGAAAGAAATCCAAATTCGCGAGGCCCGCGAACTCCGCCAGCCACCAGCTCCAAACTGCCGTCATCTCCAGGCTGCCGTCAGCTGCTGTCCGCTGCCTTGAGCTGCCTTTAGCTGTCTCTAGCTGCCTTTAGCTGCCTCTAGTGCTGTCCGCTGCCTTGAGCTGCCTCTAGCTGCCGTGAGCGCCCTCGCGACCAGCCACCAACTCGTCCTACACGCTAACCGTAAAACTCTCTTCGGTCCGCGTCACAGCCCGGTACAGCGTGTCCCGCTCGAACGGCACCCGCCCCGCCTCAGTAATCAGCCGCACCAGGTCCGCCCGCCGCATGCCCTGCGGAGTCGTCGCTCCGGCATCGTGGTAAATCTTCTCCTCGATCACCGTGCCATCAATATCGTCCGCCCCAAACCGCAGCGAGATCTGCGCCATCTTCGGCGACACCATCTGCCAGTAGCTCTTGATGTGCGGAAAGTTATCCAGCAGCAGCCGGCCGACCGCAATCTGCTTCATATCCATCATCCCCGTCGTCTTCGGAATATGCGCCAGCGCCGTGTTGTCCGGATGAAACGCCAGCGGAATAAACGTCTGGAATCCGCCCGTCTCGTCCTGCACCGCGCGCAGCTTCAGCAGGTGGTCGACGCGGTCCTCGTCGTTCTCCACGTGCCCGTACAGCATCGTCGCGTTCGACCGCAGCCCAATCTTGTGCGCCGCCCGCGCCGTCTCCAGCCACTCGCCGCCATCGATCTTGTGGTCGCAGATAATGTGCCGCACGCGGTCCGCAAAGATCTCCGCCCCACCCCCCGGCAGCGAATCCACGCCCGCGTCCTTCATCCGCTCGCAGCGTCTCCGGAATCGTCATCTTCGCCGCGCTTCGCCAGAAACGCCACCTCCACCATGGTGAACGCCTTGATGTGCACCTTCGGAAAGCGCACCTTCAGCCCCCGCACCAGGTCCATGAAAGTACTCAAACGGCAGATCCGGATGCAGCCCGCCGACAATATGAAACTCCGTCACCGCCTCGCGTCAGCCCGACGCCGCCGTCTCCCACGCCTCTTCCAGCGCCATCGTGTACGTACCTGCGTCGCCCTTCTTCCGCCCAAACGCGCACAGCCGGCACGCCGCCACGCACACATTCGTCGGATTGATATGCCGGTTCACGTTGAAGTACGCCACGTCGCCATGCATCCGCTCGCGCACCTGGTTCGCCAGCCAGCCCACCGCCAGAATGTCGCCGACTGCGATACAGCGCCACGCCGTCCTCGAAACTCAGCCGCTTGCCGGCCAGCACTTTCTCAGCAATCGCCGCAACCCGCGGGTCATCGGTCTGGAAGGGATGGGTGCTCATCGTACTTCTTATGATAATGCGCGCGCACGCCCGGGTCGAACGGCAGCCCCCAACACGGCAGTCCGCGTCCAACTGAGTGATACCATGCGTTCAGCTTCCTTGATGACATTTTCGTCACATTCAAAACGCCTGCTGCGCCCGATTGCGCTTTTCCGAACAGCAGGTTTCCCGGCCCTCGCACTGCTTTTGTTGGGACTGCCTCTCGCCCACGCGCAAAAGCCGGTCACCTTCCCCTCCGTCACCTCGTACAGCCTCGACAAACAAAAAGTCACCCTGCCCAGCGGCATGGAAGGCCAGACCGCCCTGCTCATCATTTCCTTCGAGCCCGAACAGCACGCCGACGTTGAGTCCTGGTTGCCCGTCGCCCAGGCCCTGCAGCACTCCAATTTTCAATTCCGCTACTACCAGCTCCCCGTCTCCGGCCGCGAAAACTTCGTCTTCCGCTGGTGGGAAACCTCGTCGATGCGCAGCGATGAGACCGATCCCGTCGCCTGGCACTGGATCGTGCCCCTCTTCATCGACCGCACAAAATTTCTCCAGGACCTCGACATTCCCAACGCAAAGCAAGTCGTCGCCCTGCTCGTCGATCGCCAGGGCCACGTCCTCTGGCGCGCCTCCGGCGCCTTCTCCGAAGACAAGAGAGCGGGATTAATGGCCGCCGCCAGCGGGCACTAAATTAAACCACCGCGCACTCAATAAAACTTGTCATCCCGACCGATAGGAATTGTCATCCCGACCGGAGCGCCGCAAATATGGCGTCCAGCGAGCGCGAAAACAAACCGGCGCGTAGTGGAGGGACCCCCCCGTAGCTGGCCACTTTTGCCCAAACACAAATCTCAACAGCGAGGGGAATCGGTCGCAAAGCGGCCGATAAAATCGTCAGCGCGGACAACGAACCGCAGCGAAGTTCCCCGCGTCGCCCATGCTACTGCCTTTCCAAGGTGCTGCGAAGCAGCACAACGGCAAAAGAGCCAGGCTTCAGCCTGGCGTCACAGCGCTTCAACCAAGGGCCTTCAGGCCCGGCTCTTCTTCGCCGCCAAAACCTTCCGCCGCGCCGCAACGAGCTTCTTCTTCTCCGCCGCACTCATCGCCAACACCGTCTTCGTCCCGGCAGGCAACTTCGCGTAAATCAAATCCCGCGCCCCCGCCAACAACTCTTTCAACTCGCGAATGCCAACCGTGTCCCAGCGCTCCATCGCCACCCAATGCGCCCGCGCCAAATAAGGAGCCGGAAACAAACCCTCCTGCTCCACCAACTCCGCAAACCGCTCCGGCCCCGCCGCAAACGAGAGCACCGCGCCATGATCCGGCTCGAGGCTCGCCAGCGCAAACATCTTCCCGCCAATCGCCTTATCCCCAACCCAGAACACAAGGTTGTCGCCCCACTGCATCGTCTCCACCACATCCGGCAGAGTCAGCAGATAAGCACGCAGCGTCTCAGCATCCATAAATTAGTGATCTTGCGCAGCAAGCAGCAGCCGGCGAATCCCTCGGTACATAGAAAATCCGATGGCAGCCACGGCGAAAACGCCCGCGACGACGTCGAAAACTTCCCAGTGCACGGAATGGTAGGGATCGCCGCGTCCAAGGTCTCTTGGGAGTGCAATGGATTGCACGCCGAGACTAAACGCCATTACGGCGAGCACGATGATGAACAAATAGAGGTTGTAAGCCGTATGGATCGGACTTTCCCACCACTTACGCTCGCCAGCAGGATTCGATGCCATCATGCCAGGAATTATACCCAGCAACCGCCAACTACACCCTACACCCTATCCCCCCGCCCTACTCCGCCTCTCCCAAATAAACCCCAAACCACCCCTTCGCATCCGTCCAGTTCCGCTTCACCGCAAATCCACACCGCCCCAACAGCCCCGTCACCGAATCCGCAGTGAATTTGTAACTGTTCTCGGTGTGAATACTTTCCCCCCGCGCAAATCGCACCGTCAGCCCCAGCGAAGCAATCGAAACTTCCTGCCCAATCAAACTTTCCAGATGCATTTCGATCCGCGATTCGCGATCGTTCCACACCGCGCGATGCCGGAACAGCCGCTCCCGGAAATCCGCGCTCAGCTCGCGATTGATGCGCACCAGCACGTTGCGATTAAAATCCGCCGTCACGCCCGCCGCGTCGTTATATGCATGCAGCAGCGCGCTGCGATCCTTCACGTGATCCACGCCCAGCAGCAGCAAATCCCCCGGCGAAAGTTGCCGCCGCAGCTTCCGCAGCAGCGCCGCCGCCATCGACGGCTCAAAATTCCCCAGGCTCGATCCGATATACAGCACCAGCCGCCGCCCGCCCGGCGCTGGCAGCCGGCTCATGTCGCGCGCGTAATCCGCCACCAGCGGCTCCACGCGCACCTCCGGCAATTGCTCCGCAAGATTTCTCTGCGCCAGCTCCAGCGCCGAATCGGAAATATCCACGGGATAATACGTCACCCCAATCTTCTGCCGCACCGCCGCTTCCAGCAGCAACCCCGTCTTCGCCGCCGTCCCCGCGCCCAGCTCGATGATCGACAGTTCACCCGTTTCCGAGTCCGCCCCGGCCGCCCACAGAATCTCCTCGCCCCGCTCCGCAAATATCCCGCGCTCCGTCCGCGTCAGGTAATACTCCGGCAGCTCGGTGATCGCTTCAAACAGCTCCGACCCGCGCTGATCGTAAAAGAGCCACGGTGAAAGTTGCTTCGGCCGCGACGTCAGGCCGCGGTACACCTCTGCGCCCACCGGCGTAGAAGCCGCTGCCGGCAGATAGGGAATCGTTGACAGTGCGTGCATCGTGGGTCGCGCCTCCACAAGATCGTTTCAGGATTCGTTTCAGGATTCGTTTGAGGTTCGTTATTCGGCCAGGCGAACGCCCGAGAACTGCCAGCGCGTCCCAGGCGGGAAAAAATTCCGATAGCCTGCGCGGATGTGCGACGCCGGTGTAGCCACCGACCCGCCGCGCAACACCATCTGGTTGCACATAAACTTGCCGTTGTATTCGCCGAGTGCCCCGGGCAGCGGATTAAACCCCGGATACGGCAGGTACGCGCTCGCCGTCCACTCCCACACATCGCCGAACAGTTGCTCGCAATTGGATGCAGCTTCTGCCGCCTGCGGGTGGTACACCTCGTTCTCCATCAGATTCCCCGCAACCGCCGCGCCCGCCGCCGCCCTCTCCCACTCCGCTTCCGTCGGCAGCCGCTTCCCCGCCCACCGCGCATACGCATCCGCTTCGAAATAGCTGATGTGGCAAACCGGCGTCGCCATCAAATCGTCCAACGCCACCAGCCCGCGCAGCGTGAACACCTGCCACGCCCCTTCATCCTTCCGCCAATAGAGCGGAGCTGCCCATTTCTCGCTCTGAACCGTCGCCCACCCCTCAGCCAGCCACAGCTCCGGCCGCGCGTACCCGCCGTCTTCCATAAACCTTAGATACTCCGCGCACGTCACCGGTCGCGAAGCCAGCTTGAACGGCTGCAGATATACGGTGTGCCGCGGCGTCTCATTGTCAAAACAAAATCCATCGCCCGCCTGCGGAGAAACGCCAATCTCGACCAGCCCACCCGGATGCTCCGTCCACTTCAGCGGCGCCGCTTCCTGCGCCCCACCAACCCGCCCCTCCGCATACACCGGATGTAGCGGATTCACCCAGAACGCCTGCTTCACATCCGTGATCAGCAGTTCCTGGTGCTGCTGTTCGTGATTCAACCCCAGCACAATCCGCGTCCGCGCCTCGTCGGGAAGCTCGCCACCGGCCAACTCTTCCATCGCCGCATCCACATGGTGCCGGTAGGCAATGATCTCGTCGACGGTCGGCCGCGAAAACGATGCCCGCAGCTTCTTCTCCGGCTGCGCAGAAACCGCGTTGTAATAGCTGTTAAACAGCCAAATGTAGTCGGGATGAAACGCCTGGTACCCCGGCACAAATTCGCGCAGCACAAACGTCTCAAAAAACCACGTCGTATGCGCCAGGTGCCATTTCGCCGGGCTCGCTTCGGCGCAGGCCTGCACCATCATGTCTTCCGGGGTAAGCGGCGCACAGAGCGCAAGGCTCCGGCTCCGCACGCGACAGTATTCCTCGGCCACTACTGATGAAGTCAGTACGCTCATGGTTCAGTCCTGTGTGTCCTTCCCTTCAGCAGAGCGCAGCCCAACGGCTGGGGGTTGCCCGTCAGACTATCACCAGGCCAGGAAGGACAGAGTTACAAGATGCTCAATACCCCCGATGGGTTCATTTTCGATGGGTTCATTTTTGGCGCACATTACCCCGTTCTCCTCCCTGGAACCATCCGCCAAAGGTTAACGTAGGAACGAGCGTGGGATTCCGGCTTCGCCCGCGTCTTTCCAATGCCCGCCGCGTCTATCCTGCAAAGCCGTTTGCGGAACGCCCCGGCGCAGCATCACCGAGGGATTACGACCATGAGAATCAGAATTTTACTGTTCGCGGTACCGGCCCTTTGTCTCGCACTCGCCCCCACGCCCGCGCTCCTCGCGCAGGATGCGCCCCCTCAGCAAGCTGGCCAGCAGGGCGGCGGCCGTGGCTTCGGCGGTGGTATGGGCATGGGCATGGCCGGCAACTCCGCCCACGGCACCGTCACCGCCGTCTCCGGCACCGACATCACGATCAGGGACGAACAGGGCCAGACCTACAAAATCCTCACCGGCCCCAACACCCGCGTCATCAAAGACCGCGCCCCCGTCCAGGTCTCCGACATTAAAGCCGGTGACACCGTCGTCGCCATGGGCAATCTCGACGAACAGGCCAAAACCGTCGGCGCCATGTTCGTCATCGTCCTCAACCCCGAGCAGGCCGCCCGCATGGAGAAGATGCGCGCCGACTTCGGCAAAACCTGGACCGCCGGCAAAATCACCGCCATCAAAGACCTCACCCTCACCATCGAACGCCCCGACAAAGTCACCCAAACCATCACCGTCGACGAAAATACGACCTTCAAAAAACGCAACGAGGACATCACCTTCCCCGACCTCAAAGTAGGCGACATGGTGCGCGCCACCGGCGCACTGCAAAACGGCGCATTCCTCGCCACCACCCTCAACGCCATGGAACCAGGGAGCCGCGGCCCCGGACGCGGCGGATTTGGCGGCGGTCCTAATGGCCGCCAGCCCGCCCAGCAGCCCCCGCCCCAACCCGAAGGCGCGCCCACGGGAACCACCACTCCCCAGCCGCCTCAGAATTAACCAGGCAGACTTGAACCACGACCCAGCACCAAACGGACCGAAATCAACCGCATGATCCGACCCGCCGCCCTACTTGTCTCGCTGCTGACCGCCTCGTTGCTGTTCGCCCCCGCGCTCGCCCTCGCGCAAGCGGCACCGGCCCCAGCGCCCGTACCCTCCGCACCGACGCCTCAAGCGGCAGCCACAACCGGCGGCACCATCCACGGCACCGTCAAAGACGGCAATATCCCCCTACCCGGCGTGAGCGTCACCGCCGCCAACAGCCTCACCGGCAAACGCTACAGCACCACCACCGACATCACCGGCGCCTACACCCTGGTCATTCCCCAAAACGGCCGCTACGTGCTCCGCACCGAGCTTTCCGCTTTTGCCGCAGCCACAAAATCCGTCCTCCTCAACGCCACCACTCCGGCGCAAACCATCGACTTCGCCCTCGAGCTAGCCTCCCGCGCCCAGCAGCAGGAACAGGCCCAGGCCACCACCGCTCGCACCGCAGGCTCGCAGGCCCTCAGCCTCCTCGGCGCGGCTTCCGACCTCATTCAGGCGGGGGGCGCCGGCGATGCCGGAGCCTCCCTCCCCTCCCTCGCCGGCAACCCCGACTTAGCTTCCGGCGAATCCGTAGCCGTCACCGGCCAAAACGGCACCACCAACCCCTTCGCCGGCGTCGACTTCAGCGGCATGCGCGATCAGGCCGAGCTCAACCAGTCTCTCAGCGGCGGCGGAGAAGGAGGAGGCGGTGGCCGCGGCGGCTTCGGCGGCGGTGGTGGCTTTGGCGGAGGCGGCGGCTTCCGCGGTGGCGGCCGCCCCAATTTCCGCAACTTCAAACCCAATCAGCCCCACGGCGCCGTCTTCTGGAACGGCGGCAACGGCGCCCTCAACGCTGAAGACTTTGCCCTCCGCGGCCAGTCCTTCGCCGAGCCCGCCTACGAGTCCAACCGCTTCGGCGCCACCATCATCACCGCGCCCTACATCCCCAAAATCCTCACCAGCGACAAGAACGACATGCTCTTCTTCTCGCTCTCCGGCACCCGGACCTCCACCCCCTTCGACCAGTACGCTAACGTCCCCACCTCCGCCGAACGCGGCGGCGATTTCTCCGCCCTCACCACCCAGGCCGGCACCCCCATCACCATCTACGATCCCAACTGCACCGCCGGCGGCAACACCCCCGGCCAGCCCTTCATCGGCAACATCATTCCCACCGCCTGCATTGCCTCCCAGGCCAAGGCGCTCCTCAACTACATCCCGCAGCCCACCATCCCCGGCACCACAGAAAACTATCAGCGCCTCACCACCACCCAGCAGAACCTGACCACCCTCGGCCTCCGCTTCATGCACACCTTCGGCAGCGTCCCCGCCGGCAGCAATCCCATGTTCCGCATGGTTCGCCAGTTCCTCGGCGCAGGCACCCCCGGCCTGACCCAGAGCATGAACGCCAATTTCAACCTCAGCCACACCGCCTCCGACAGCCCCAACATCTACTCCCAGCTCGGTGGCAAGAACCAGAGCCACCAGTACTCCCTGCAACTCGGCTATTCCATCGGAAAAGGCCGCTTCGTCAATAACTTCACCGGCACGTGGAACCGCACCAACGCTCAGGGCACCAATTTCTTCACCAGCCTCAGCGACGTCGCCTCCCAAATCGGCCTCACCGGCCTGCCCAGCGCTTCCCAACTCTGGGGCCTGCCCGACGTCACCCTCAACCAGTTCACCGGCATGAACGAAGACCAGCCCAGCTTCTCCCTGCAGCAGACCATAGGCATCGGCGAATCCAGTTCCTGGGTCCACGCCAAGCACAACATCCGCTTCGGCGCCGACTTCCGCCGCGTCTACTCCGACATGATCGGCAACACCAACTCCACCGGCACCTACGTCTTCTCCGGCCTCTTCACTGAACAGCCCGGCACCAGCGGTTCCAGCGGCACCGGCAACACCGGAACCAGCGGCCTCGCGCAAACCGGCTCCTCGCTCGCCGACATGCTCCTCGGCCTTCCCCAGGAAACCTCCCTCCAGGCCGACTACCAGGCCACCCACCTCCGCGAAAACAACATCGACGGCTACGCTCAGGACGACTGGCGCGCCATGAAGAATCTCACGTTCCTCATCGGTCTCCGCTACGACTACTTCTCGCCCTACTCCGAAGAGCACGACCGCCTCGCCACCCTCGACACCGGCAGCGACTTCACCACCGTCGCCACCGTCACTTCCAACGGCATCGGCCCCATCAGCGGCGACAAATATCCCCCACGACCGGCGATTGGTG
>CAWFNL010000004.1:0-108242 GCA_963817165.1 uncultured Acidobacteriaceae bacterium
GACATTAAATTCCCCAGCGCGATCTGCACCAGCGACTCGCTCTCCGCATCCAGCGCCGAAGTCGCCTCATCCAAAATCAGCACCGGAGCTGCCTTCAAAATCGCGCGCGCAATCGCCAGCCGCTGCCGCTCGCCGCCCGACAGCCGAAATCCCTTTTCCCCGATCACCGTGTCATAGCCATCCGGCATCTTCTCGATAAACTCGTGCGCCAGCGCTGCCTTGGCCGCGTCCACCACACGCGACAGCGGTACATCCGGCTGCCCGTACGCAATGTTGTTGCGCACCGTGTCGTTGAAGAGAATCGTCTCCTGCGTCACCTTGCCGATCTGCGCGCGCAAGGACGCGAGGCTCATGTCCCGCACATCGATGCCGTCCATGGTGATGCGGCCGCCCGTCACATCGAAGAACCGCGGAATCAAATTCACCAGCGTCGATTTGCCCGCCCCGCTCGGCCCCACCAACGCCACAATTTCGCCGCGGTTGATGGTCAGGTTGATATCTTCCAGCACAATCCGCGGCCCTTCCGAATCGCCATCCTGCTGCTGATAGCGGAAGTCCACGCCCTCCAGCGCAATCTTTTCTTTGAACTCCTTCAGCGCCTGCGGATGCTTCGCCTCCGGCACCTCATCCTGATCGTCCATGAAGTCGAAAATCGCCGTGGACGCGCCCGCTGCCTGCTGGAAATTGTTGTAGTAGACGCCGAATCGCCGAATCGGATCGTACATCTTGAACAACGCCACGATGAACGCGAAGAACACGCCCTCCGGCATCGCCTTGTGATTGATCTGGTTGCGTCCGAAAAGCAGCAGCAGCGCAATCGCGACCGCTCCAATAAAGTCCATCAGCGGCGAGGTCAGCGCCTGCGCCCGCACCGAGCGCAAATTCGCTCGGAACAGCTTGCGCGCCGCACTCCGGAAGCGCACCAGCTCCCAAAACTCCATATTGAACGCCTTCACGATCCGATTGCCGGTAATCGTCTCATGCAGAATGTTCTGAATATCCGCCAGCTTGTCCTGGCCTTTGCGCGTCGTCCGCCGCACATCGCGCCCAATGCGCCGGATCGATCCCGCCACTACCGGAACGAAGATCAGCAGCACCCACGCCAGCTTGCCGCCCAGCGCAATCACGATCACCACCATGCAGATCAGCGTGCAAACCTGCTGCAGGAAATCGGAAAGCACCGACGAAGTGGCGTACTGCACGCGCTCAATATCGTTAATCAGCGCCGAAAGCAGCGAGCCCGTCGTGTGTTTTTGGAAAAACGATACCGACCGCCGCAGGATCGAATCGTACAGGTCGTCGCGCATGTCGGTGATCATGCCGAACCCTGCGTAGTTCGCCAGATACGTCCCCACGTAGTCGCAAATGCCTTTCAACAACGTTGCCGCGACAAAGGCGAAAGCAATCGTCGACCAGTCGTTGTTGTGGACCCAGTGCGGGACGAGCAGTTCCGGCCGCAGATTGATGTGCCATCGTTCGCCCAGCTCGCCCAGCAGCGGCGTCTGCTTCGCATGGCTCGCGGCCCCAGGATTCAATACGTTGTCGAAGATTGGCCCGATCAGCAGCACCCGGAACGCATCCATCAACCCCACGCCCGCGGCCAGCACCACAGCGGCCACTGCCTGCAGCCAATAACGGCGCGCGTAATACAGCAGGCGCCAGAGTCGGATCATAGGCAGACGGACTCCGGCGGATGAATGGGGTGCATCCCCGTATTTTATCCCGCCGCCCCCCTCGCCCCACTTCCCTGCCGCCAAATCTCGCCCATCCGCTCAGTACAATGGTCCCGTATGCCTGCCCCCGTTTCTCTCAGCGCGGAAGAGCGCGCCCGCCGCGTCCAGCTCATCATTTTTGACGTCGACGGCGTCCTCACCGACGGCAGCATCTGGCTCTTCCCCGCTTCAGCGCCCAGCGCCTCCACAGCCACCCACGCTGCGGAAATGGAAAGCAAAGGCGGCTACGCTTTCTCCTCGCAAACCATGATTGAAGCCAAAGGCTTCAACGCGCACGACGGCACCGGCGTCTCCCTCGCCCGCCTCGGCGGCATGAAATGCGCCATCATCACCAAACGCATCTCGGAAGCCGTCGCTCTGCGCGCCCGCGATCTCCGCCTCGAATACGTCTACATGGGCCAGGCCATCAAAATGCACGCCGTGCGCGAAATGATGGAGAAGGAAAACATCGGCCTCGACGCCATTGCGTTCGTCGGCGACGACATCATCGATCTTCCTGCACTCCGCGTTTGCGGATTCGCCGTGGCCGTCGCCAACGCGCGCGAAGCGGTCAAGGCCGCCGCCCACTACATCACGCCGCATCCCGGCGGACACGGAGCCGCCCGCGATGCCGTCGAATTCATCCTCGCCGCCAAAGGCATCCTCGACGAAACCATCGAGCGCTACATCGAAGAGCGCAATCCCCCACCCAGTCCAGCAAACCAGTAAAAACGAATCACCAAAAATGGAACCCAGCGCCACGCCACCGTCGAAGCAGCCCATCCCCGATCAGCCTTCCGGCCGATTCGCCCCGCGTCTCCTGGTCACCGCGTTCATCGCGCTGCTCACTGCGGGAGCCTCCTGGTGGCTCATGGCGCGCTCCGCGATCCAGTGTGACTCGCTCGCGCCGCTCACCGTGCTCGCCACCCTTGCTGCATTTCTTATGTCGGTTTGCTTTCGCCAGATGGGCCGCTTCAAAGATCGCCGCAGCCGCTGGTTCCTCTTCGCGTGCCTGCTCATCGCCGCCACCACGCTCTTCGCGAATTTCCGCTACGTCCGCCACTACCGCGATTTCTGCGACGACCTCCGCCAGCAGATCCATCCGACCGTCACCAGCCAATAGCTCCGAATCAAGCGCGCCCCTTGGGCTTCGTGTCAGAACACTCCAAAGTCAGCAGAAAACCCGCATTCTCTATTGAGGGGACAGCGAACGGCCTGTAGAAAACCCACATCCTGTATCAGGGCATGACTTCAGTCGTGCCGCAATGCACCTCAAATGACTGGGCTTTAGCCCCTGAGGGAAGTTCTTGATCCGGGGCGATCTCGACTCTTCTCACGACCTGTTCCGCCGCGCCGCAACGACCCCGATATTCCGCGCACTTCAACCCGCGCTGAGGGTCTCTAGTGCGGAATCTCCCCCTGCCGCCCAGGCATCGGCGACACCTCATCCAGAAATCCATTCACCACCGGCGCCACCCGCCCCGCGCACTGGTTCGGAGCCAGATGCCCGCAGCCATCGAATATTTCCAATTCCGACTGCGGAATCTCATGATGCATAGCCTCGCCCACCGACAGCGGGATCAAATGATCCTGCTTCCCCCACACAATCAGCACGGGCATCTTCAGCGCGCCCAGCTGTCCGTCCAGCAGCCCGTCGCCGGTCAGCATCGAGTCCAGATTCCGCCGCAACACCCACCCATGCCGCGCCACAAAACGAAAAATAGCGTGCTCCACAAAACCCGGCACATGCGGCGGCGAAGGCATCAGCAACGCCATCATCGTCGAAAGCTTTTCAGGAGTATCCGGCTCAAACAAATTTTTGTTCCAGTTCACCGCAAACGTTAGCCCGGCGCTGTCGAAAACCATCAGCCGCCGAATGCGTTGCGGCTCGTCCAGCGCCACGCGCATCGCAATCCATCCGCCCATCGACCAGCCGGCGAGATCGATGCGCGTCAAATGCTGATCGTTCATGAACGCTTCGACCGCGCCCGTTAGCTCCGGGATCGAATACTGCGCGTTCGCCGGCCAGTCCGACTGTCCATAGCCCGGCAAATCGAGCGCGTAAACGCGATGATGATCGCGCACCAGGCTCGGCATCAGGTTCGCCCAGTCCTCGGCGCGGCTGCCCAGTCCGTGTACCAGCAGAATCGGAGCGCCGCTGCCGCCCACGTAATAATGCACGCGCACTTTGCCCACATGGCCAAACGGAATCTCAGTGAACTCGCTGTGAATCCCGTCCACGCGCAACCGTAGTTGCGTGGCCACCCACAGCACGCCCAGCGGCCGCAGAATCGTCACCACCACCAGCGCAACGGCCAGCGTCAGCATCCCCAGCAAAACCGCGCGCAGTGCCAGTCGCCCGCGTTTCACGGTGGGGATCGTAGTCGTCGCCATCAACAATCTCTCTGCTGCTTAGATGCCAGATGCCATTCCCCAGGCTTTGCGAATCACTTCAACCGTAAACGGGGTCAGCCCGTCGAGTTCACCCGCCCCAGCCCAGCGCGCCTCGAGCGCGTCCGTCGCACACGAAACGGCCGCGGCCAAATGAGCTCCGCCCGTCACGCGGCACAAAAAATCCACCAGGACATAGTGATAGCGAACCCGCCCCTCGGCATCGCGCACAATGCGGTCGAACGCCTTCACCACATCGACCACTTCCACCGCCAGGCCAGTCTCTTCGAGCACCTCGCGCCGAATCGCGTCTTCCAGCCTCTCGCCAAGCTCCACCGCCCCGCCAGGCAGCGACCATTCGCCTTTCAGCGGCTCCTGTCCACGCCGGATTAGCAACACAACCGGTTCCCCGGAAGCCCGCGCGGCAACAATCACCGCGCCCACCCCAGCAATCGGAGCCTCAGGATACTCACGCCTCATTTCGGGCTGACCGCTTCACCGCTGCCCCTCACAGCTTGATCGGCTTCCCATACTCACCCTCAAACACCGTCCGCTGCATGCTGAACCGGCCGCCATTGAACTTGTCCGGCCCCTTCAAATGGCCGATGCCCAACAGCGCCACCACTTCGTAGCTCAGCGGCAGCCGCAGCACATCGCGCACCTTTTCCGGCTCAAATCCCTCCATGGGAGCGGTGTCATACCCCATCGTTTCGGCCATCCACATCATCGTGGTCAGTCCGATCATCACGTGGCGATTGAGCCACGCCGCCAAGTTCGGATGGTTCCCCAAATACTCAGGAATATTCGCCCGCGCCTGCTCCGCGTAGTTCTCCGTCATCCCGTTTTCCCGGCCCATGCGGATCATCTCCTCCATGTCCGAGCGCCATCCATCCTGATCGCCGCAGGCCACAATCACCACCGACGCCTCTTCCACTTTGGCCTGATTGAAACTGGCCTGGCGCAGCCGCCGCTGCTGCTCCGGCGTGCGCACCACGATAAATCGCCACGGCTGCAGGTTGTAGCCATTGGGCGCACTCAGGCCTGCTTCCAGAATCTTCTTCAGGTCGGCGTCCGGAATCGGCGCCCCGTCAAAACTCGGCGTCGCCCGACGCTGCTCCACTGCTTCGCTGAAAGACTTTTCGGTTCGAGTCGCCATGGCCGCAAGTTTCCTGACTATTTCCCTTGATTATGTGTTGGCTGACTCAGTTGTCCCGGGGAAGGAGAGCCAGTCTGTATTTGATCCATCGGCAGTTCCAGCGCAAAAGGATGCTGGTTATTCGGCGTATCAGCGTACACCCACAGCCCGTGAAATGCGCTCTGCAGTTCGGGATGCGCTGCAAGCAGCGCTCGCATCACCGCCGTCACCTGCGCGCGCGCCGCCACCGGATCCTGACTCGGCGTCGCATCGTAATTCACCACCAGGTCCAGCTGGTCAGAGAGTTCGCCCGTGTGCAGATGGGTCACGTTGAAGGTTTGTCCCCCCGCGCTCAAATGCATAGGGTCGCTGCCCGGCAGCCCGTCAGGCCGCGCCGCTTCCGCCTCGCGCTGCAGCTTCTGCAGATTGGGGCTCGAAAGAAAATCGACAGGATCGGAGAGAAACAACGCGGTCTGAAAATAGAAATAAGCGTCCCACGTCTGCTTCTGCGCCGCGTAATCCCGCGCCTGCTTCCAGAACCACACACCATCGTGGCCGCCCATCGTCAGCGGACGCACAAAGAATCCCGCCAGCTTCCAGGTCGCGCTGTCCGCCGGATCATTCGCCATCACCATCGAAAGCGCCTGCGGATTCTTCACCCCCGACGCATGAACCACCGCCAGCGCGTACTTCCCCGGCGGCAAATTTGGAATCGTCAGTTCAACGGTCAGCGTCGACGACGGCAGCCCGCAAAAAAACTCCGCATCCTGCGCGCTCTTCAAATCCGTGGCATCGAGCAAATAGAGATCGTTCACCGTCAGCGTCGCATGCTGGATCAGCGGCTCTACGCCCGCAATCGAATTAGCAATGCCGTCGAAATTGGCGGCAACGGCTGCCAGGGTCTGCGCCTTCACCGCGGCGGTGTCATCCGTCTGCACATGCATGGCCAGCGTCATTGCGGCTAGTTGCAGCGGGCCGCGCTGCGCAGCCGTCATCTGCGACTGCGTGGTGCAGGAAACGCCGAACGCCGGGACCGCGGCGCTGAACAGCAGAATCGAACCCCAAATGCGCGCCGAGCCGATCCCAAATCGCCGATACGCCAAGGTCGTTCCTTCCCGCAACAGGTGTGAGCGAATTTGAATCACTGCTAGTCTAGTACACGTGGGCTTATCGCTCTGCCCACCCTTACACTTCGATGCTCGTCAGACCCATCGCACGCTGCATTCCTCTTCTGGCCGCCGCGGCTCTCGCTGCCGCCGCCGCCCCGCTCAGCGCGCAGGTCATGCAGGATCCCGGGACCCTCCCCGGTGGCCGCCAGGTCCAGTTCCCGCCCGATCAGCGGCATCCGTTCCTTCACCACACAACAACGCAACATAATTTGCCAGGGCGAACTGACAGCGTTCCACCTCCAACCCCAGCCGCCGCCGCGACTCCGGCCTCTGCCACCCCCGACACGACCCCCGCCCCCACCGCGCCTTCCCTGCTCGACAAGCCCGCGCAACCCGCCACCGTCACCCTGACCGGCGGACAACTCGCCGTCAACGCGGACAACTCCAGCCTCACCGACATCCTGCACCAGCTCGCGGCCACCAGCGGCATGTCCATCGATGGTCTCGACAAGGATTCGCGCGTCTTCGGCGCCTACGGCCCCGGCAATCCCCGCGACATTCTCTCGTCGCTGCTCGACGGAGCCGGCTACAACGTCATGATGCTCGGATCCACCGACACCGGCGCGCCACGCGAGCTGATCCTGAGCGAGCGCACCAAAGCCCCTATCGCCAACCAGCAAGCCTCGGCCGCTCCGGTAGAAGAAGAACAGGAAGACACGCCTCTCCCCAACAACAACCCGCCCGCCGGCGAGGCTGCCCCGCAGCCACGCGAATTCCCACCAGCGCCGCAGAATCAGAACCGCACCCCTAAATCGCCGGCTCAGATCCTTCAGGAAATGCAGCAGATGCGCCTGCAGCAGCAGCAACAACAACAGCAGCAGCAACAACAGCCGCAGTAGGTCTACTCCTTCGGCCGCGGCCACCGCGCTTCAATCGTTGTCGATATCCCGCCGCGGGGACGAAAATCCCCCTTCACCATCGCCCACACCGGATCGCACGCCCGCACCACATCGTCCAGCACCTGGTTCACCACGTTTTCCTGGAAAATCCCCAGGTTCCGATAGCAGAAGAGGTACTCTTTCCACGATTTCAGCTCCAGGCACCGCTCCCGCGGCATATACCGCAGCGTCAGCACGCCAAAATCCGGCAGCCCCGTCTTCGGACATACCGAAGTAAATTCCGGGTCATCAATCACAATCTCGTAGCCCGCAAACTGGTTGGGCCACGTCTCAATCGCAGGAAAGGCGAATTCCAGCCCGGCCTTCGCATGCTCGTCGGTATAGCGGGATACTGGGGACATGCCTCAATTCTAGATCGGCCCTGCCGCCCGTTCAAAAACCAGCACCCCTTCCCACCCCTCCCATCCCCCGTGACAAAGAGGTGAACCACCTGCAAGTTTCACATTTTCCGAAGCCTAAGCCCCACCCATCGACTCTTATATACTGACTAACGGTCCTATCGAATGACAGCGAGTCCTCCAAGGTCCAACACGGCGCGAATCTGGATCGTTGCCGCCGTGGCGCTCATCGTGATTTTCTACGGAGTCCACCTGCTGACGCGGGGCAAATTGCCCATTCGCGTCGCCGCGGCCACCGTTGGCAACCTCACCACTACGGTAGCCAGCAACGGCAAGGTTGAGCCGCAAGCCAACTTCGAAGCCCACGCCCCCTATAGCGGCGTCATTCGCGAACTCTATGTTCATGCAGGGGATAAAGTTCCAGCCGGTAAGTTATTGCTGGCAATGGACGAATCCCAGGCGCAAGCGCGCGCAGCAACCGCCCTCGCGGCTCTCAGGGGCGCCCAGGCCGCTTACCAGGCCGCCCAGCACGGAGGCACTCCCGAGGAGCGCGTTTCCCTCACTGGCGAGCTCCAGAAAGCGACCATCGACCGCGATCAGGCCCAGCACGACCTGGCCGCTCTCCAGAAGCTCGAAGCCACCGGTGCCGCCTCACCCAGCGAAGTTTCGGCCGCGCAGGAGCGCCTCGATTCTGACAACAGTTCCATCCAGGTCATCCAGCAGCGCCAAACCTCGCGCCTCGATCCCGCCGATCTGGCCCACGCCAAAGCCAATCTCGACGATGCCCAGGCCGCCTACGCCGCTGCCCAGGATGCGCTCAGCCAGGCCGTCGTCCACGCTCCCTTTGCCGGCACCGTGTATTCCGTCCCCGTTTCCCGCACAGACTATGTCCAGCAGGGCGATCGTCTGCTCTCCATGGCTGACCTGACGAAGATGCAGGTGCTCGCTTACTTCGATGAGCCGGAGATCGGCAACCTGGCCGTCGGCCAGCCCGCCACCATCGTCTGGGACGCGCGCCCCGATGAAGTGTGGCACGGCCACATCGTCCGGCCGCCCTCCAACATCATCACCTACAACAGCACCCGGAATGTCGGCGAAGCTATGGTTTCCATCGACGACACCGACGGCGCGCTCCTGCCCGACACCAATGTTCGTGTCACCATCACCGTGTCCAGTGAATCGAATGTGTTAACAGTGCCGCGTGACGCACTGCATATCGAACAGGGCGCAACCTACGTCTACCGTGTGGAGGGCGGCACGCTCCATCGAGTCCCGGTCACCGTGGGCAAGCTGAACCTGGTCGAGGTGCAGATTGTCAGCGGCATCAAGGCCGGCGATCAGGTGGCAACCGCCACGACCAACGGCCAGCCGCTAAGCGACGGAGTGCCCGTCACCATCGTTCAGTAGGGGGAGTTTTGCGGAGATCGTTATTCATGTTCGGGGGAGTTCTCGCGCTCAGCGCTGCGATGGCATGGGGCATGCCCTCCATCGCCTCCGATCCCATCCGCGCCGATCTCAATCGCGGCCATGCGGACAGCGCTCTCCAGAAGCTCCGCGACGCCCTCGCCCAGAATCCCTCTGACGCCGAAGCCCACAACCTGCGCTGCCGCGTTTTTTATCAGGAAGAACAGTGGGATCACGCCATCGCCGACTGCGAAGCCGCCGTCAAAGCTGAGCCCGCCAACAGCAATTTCCATCTCTGGCTGGGCCGCGCCTACGGGCAAAAAGCTCAGCGTGCTTCCCTGTTCACCGCCTTCGGCCTCGCCCGCAAACTCGACGCTGAATTTCAGCAGGCCGTGCAGCTCGATCCGCGCAACGATGCCGCGCTCGCCGATCTTGGCGAATACGACGTCGAAGCGCCCTCCATCGTCGGCGGCGGACTGAGCCGCGCCGAGGCCCTCGTGCCGCAACTCCAGGCCGTCAACCCCACCGCTGCTCTCGGCCTCCAGGCCCGCATTGCCGAATCCCGCAAGGACTACGCCGCAGCCGAAGCCGATCTCAAAGCCGCCATCGCACAGTCTGCCCATCCCGCCGGTCCGTGGATGGACCTCGCCGCCTTCTACCGCCGCCGCGGACGCATCGACGACATGGTGAACGCCGCCTACACCGGAGCTTCGCTCGATCGGCATCACAGCATGGCCCTCGTCGACGGCGCTGACAACCTCATCAAAGCCCATCGCGAACCGCAGACCGCCATCCTGTGGCTGCAGCAATACCTCGACTCATCCGCGCAGGCGGAAGATGCGCCGGCCTTCGCCGTCCGCGACAAGCTCGCTCAGCTCCTCGCCGCACAGGGCGACACCGCCGGTGCCCAACAGCAAATCGCCGCGGCCCACGCCCTCGCCTCGGGCTACCGCGCCACCGCTCACGGAATCGCGTCTGCTTCCGGCCGATAACAGTAAACTCATAACGATGTCTATCGCGGAACGGCTTCTTCCGGCAACTCGAAAAATCTCGGCAGTCCTTCCCGCGCTATTCCTGCTTCTGCCCATTGCCGCCTCCGCGCAGGTCTCCCTCTCCACCGCCGTCAATCTCGCCGAAAAATCCAGCCCCGGCGTGCGCGCCGCTGTAGCCAACGTTGAACACGCGACCGCCGCCGTGCAGGAAACCAAAGACGCCTATATCCCCAGCTTCCAGGTCGGCACCAGTCCCGGCTACGCTTATGGATTTCCGCTCGGGTACCCGGCGCTCTTCAGCGCCAGCTCACAATCCCTGGCCCTCTCCTTTTCGCAGCCTGACTATATGCGCGCAGCGCGTAAGGCGCTCGCCGCCGCAAAGCTCAATCTGAAAGACGCGCAACAACAGGTCGCTCTCGACGTTTCCCTCGACTACCTGGAGCTCGATCACGATCTGGCCGAGATTACCGCGCTGGACCAGGAGCATTCCTATGCGTCCAGCCTCGTCTCCATCGAAAACGACCGCGTCCAGTCTGGAGTCGATCCCCGCGTCAACCAATTACAGGCCGAGCTCACTGCCGCCATGGTCGAAGAAAAGCGCATCCATCTCCAAAACGACGCCGACGAAATGCGTCAGAAGCTCGCTCACCTCACCGGGCTTCCTGGCGATGGTCTCACCACGGTCACCAACAGCATTCCCGCGGCGCCAACATTCAACACTGGCCCCTCTGACAGCAACCCGGAAAGCAATCCTGGCATCGCCGCCGCCTATGCAAATTCCCAGTCGAAGTTTTACCAGGCCTTTGGCGCATCCCGCGAAAACTACCGCCCTTCCGTGCTTTTCGGGGCACAATACAGCCTTTTTTCCAAGATCAATAATTACAACCAATACTTCAGGAGCTTTCAGTACAACAACGCTGCCATCGGCGTGCAGGTCACGTTCCCGCTTTTCGACGCCTCCAAACGCGCGAGAGCGCGTGAGGCCACAGCCGAGGCCGTCGCCGCCCAAGCGGATGCCGATCAATCTCGCGACACCCTCAGCGAGCAAACCCTGGTCGCGCGCCGCACCATCCTGGAACTAGATGCCGAACAGCGTGTCGCCCAGATTCAGTCCGAACTAGCCCAGGAGCAACTCAAAACCATCGACGCCGAGCTCACCACCGGCCCCGGCTCCGCCACCGCGCAACCCGTCGCCCCCACCACCGCGCAAAAGGCCCACATCGACGAGCGCGAGAAATACGAAGACCTGCTCGACACCAACTTCTCCCTCATGAAGGTCGAGCTCAACCTGCTCCGCATGACCGGCCAGATCGACGACTGGGTTCGCTCCTCCCTGAAAGCCGGGGTAGTCGGCCCGGTACCAGCAAGTTAACTCCCTTGGGCTCATAGGCTTCGCGTAACTGCTTTTCCACGAATGATTTCCCCGTTACCACTGGGTTTCCGGTAAACTTGAAAGAGACATTTATGCCCCTGAAAACTCTCTTATTGAACCCTCCATCGTTTGAGAATTTCGACGGTGGCGCCAGCAGCCGCTGGCCCGCGACTCGCGAAATCGAGTCTTACTGGTACCCCGTGTGGCTCGCCTATCCGGCCGGTATGCTCGAGGGTTCCCGCCTGCTCGACGCCAACCCCCATCACGTCTCCTGGCAGCAGGTGAGCGACATCCTCAAGGACTACGAATTCCTCGTCCTCTTCACCAGCACCATCGGCTGGTCCGGCGACCTCAAAATGGCCGGGGTGCTCAAAGAAACGCACCCGAATCTCAAGATTTGCTTTGTCGGGCCGCCCGTCACTACCGACCCTGACAAAGCCCTGAACGATTGCCACGCCATCGACTTCGTTTGCCGCCGCGAGTTCGACTTCTCCGTCGTCGAATTTGCCAACGGCAAGCCACTCGAAGAAATCCTCGGCGTCAGCTACCTCAAAAATGGCGTGGTCGTGCACAATCCCGACCGCCCCCAGGCCGAGAACCTCGACGCCATGCCCTGGGTCACCGACATTTACAAGCGCGACCTCGACGTCACCAAATACAACGTACCCTTCCTGCTCCACCCCTACGTCGCGCTCTACTCCACGCGCGGCTGCCCGGCGCAGTGCACCTTCTGTCTCTGGCCGCAGACCCTCAGCGGACACGCGTGGCGCAAGCGCTCCACCGACGACGTCGCCGCGGAAATGGCGCACGCCAAGCAGATCTTCCCCAACGTCAAAGAATTCTTCTTCGACGACGACACCTTCAACATTCAGAAGGTGCGCACCATCGAACTCTGCGCCAAACTGAAGCCGCTGGGCCTCACGTGGTCCTGCACCTCGCGCGTCACCACCGACTACGAAACCCTCAAAGCGATGCGCGAAGCGGGCTGCCGCCTGCTCATCGTCGGCTTCGAGTCCGGCGATCCGCAGATCCTCAAGAACATCAAGAAGGGCGCCACCGTCGAGCGCGCGCGCGACTTTGCTCGCGACTGCCACAAGCTCGGCCTCACCGTCCATGGCGACTTCATCCTCGGCCTCCCCGGCGAGACGAAGGAATCCATTCGCAACACCATCAACTTCGCCAAAACCCTCGACGTCGAAACCATTCAGGTCTCCATTGCGCACGCCTTCCCGGGCACCGAGTTTTACGAATTTGCCCGCGAAAACGGCTTCATCACCAACCAGCGCATGACCGACGACGGCGGACACCAGCTGGCCCACATCGAGTACCCCGCTCTGCCCACCGAGTACGTCCTCGAGATGGTCAACAAGTTCTACGACGAATACTTCTTCCGGCCTAAGGCTGCGTGGCGCGTGGTCAGCAAGGCCATCGCCAACCGCGACCTCAAGCGCCTCTACATCGAGTCGAAGTCGTTCCTCAAGCTCCGCTCCGAGCGCAACAAGATCGTGCGCGAAAGCAAAGCAGCCAACGCCCAGGCTTAATGTTGGGTTCCTGATCAAGAGCCGCCGGGGCAACCACGGCGGCTTTCGATTTTTGCGGCATGTAGTTTTAGCTACCAGCCACCAGCTACCAGCCTCGGGCTTCTTGCTGACCGTTTCATCGCTGACCGGACCTTAGCTGACCGCTTTTTAGCTAGCCGATTCTTAGCTGCAACATGACCTTCCGCCGCTATCTCGTCCTCGCCATCGTCGCTATCACCGCATCCTGCGGCGACACCTTCCTGGCGCGCGGCATGAAAAGTCTGCCTCCCGTCCCGCTCACCCACCCCGCCGCGCTCATCCACGCGCTCTTCTCCCCGTGGGTCGCCGCCGGCGTCATCTTCCTCATCGGATTCTTCGCGTCCTACCTCACCGCGCTTTCCTTCGCCGACCTCACCTACGTCCTGCCCGCCACCTCCGTCGGCTACGTCCTCACGACCGTCCTCGCCCACTGGTGGCTCCACGAACACGTCTCCCCCTGGCGCTGGCTGGGCGTGCTCTGCATCACGGCGGGCGTAGGATTTGTAACCCGCGGCCCCGCCTACACCGATCACGCAGCGCCTGCGATCGATAGCCCGCAGCCAGAAGAGGTGCGCCCGTGAACGCCCACCTCGCCACTCCCTTGCTCGCCAATTCTCTGCTCGCTACCATCGCCATGATCGCCGCCATCGTCCTCACCGCGACCGCTGGTGACATCCTCACCGCCTCCGCCATGCGCCAGATCGGCGACCTCGACATCATCCGCGCAAAACGCGGCATCGCCGGCGCCGCCCTTTCCGTCGTCACCAACGGACGCTTCGGCCTCGGCGTCGTCTGCCTCGCCCTCAGCTTCTTTTCTCTGTTGTTTGCTTTAAGCCATCGCGACCTGAGCCTTATTGGCCCAGCCGCCACGTCGCTCACCTTCGTCAGCAACGCCGTCGCCGCAAAAATCTTTTTGCACGAAAACGTCGACCGGCGTCGCTGGACCGCCGCGCTCTTCGTCTGCGCAGGCGTTATTTTGCTGGCATTTTAGGGAGTTCTGCGGTCGGTTCGTACGCCCGGTTCATGATCCGCTGCGAGACACGTCCGGAAATCGTGCGCCGCGGCAACGTGGACTTCGTCACTTCCATCACCTGTCCCTCGCGCGCCATCTCCGTGTTCGGATGCAGGGCGCGAGCGCGCTCCAGCATCCCATCCAGAAACGTGTCCGTGTGCATGGGATCGTGATGGAACAGCATCAGATTCCCCGCGTTGGAGGCCTTCGCGGCGTCGATGGCATGGATAAAGCTGCTGTGTCCCCAACCCACTTTGTTGGTGTATTCCTCCGGCGTGTACTGCGCGTCCATAATCAGCATGTCGCAATTCCGCGCCGCGCGAATAATCCCCGCATCCACCACCGGATCGCCCCATTCATGATCCGAAGCATGCACCAGCGTCCGTCCGTCCAGCTGCAGCCTGAACCCGGTGCAACCCTGCGGGTGGGTCAGGTTAAACGCGTCCACCTTGTACGGCCCCGCATAAAACGGCTTGCCGCATTCAATGTGCCGAAAATCCGCATGAGAAGGAATCGCCGCAAACGGCACCGGAAAAAACGGATCGGCCATCTGCACCTGCAGCAGCCCGCGCACCCGGTCCGCCGGCCGTGTGGAATAAAACACAATCTCCACATCGGGCCGAAACAGCGGCGGAAAATACGGCAACCCCTGAATGTGATCCCAGTGAAAATGCGATTGCAAAATGTGCACGCGCTTGATGGGCGGCCGATTGGCCAGCTCTTCCCCCATGGACCGCATCCCGCTCCCGCAATCCAGAATCACCGCCTCGTCTTCGCGCGAGCCGAATTCCAGGCAGGTCGTATTGCCGCCGTAGCGCAGGCGATCGGCGTGCGGAGTAGGGAGCGATCCTCGCACACCCCAGAACCTCAGGTTCATTGCGGCTGTCACTTTCGATCTAATCTACACGCCACGGGAAGCGGCGTCTGAGCATAAAGCATTTTCTACGCCTTTGTGGAGCCATTTCGCCCGCATACCCACGAAAGTTGCAGACCGTTCCCTGGAATTTGTTGCTTCCCCGCTGCCGCTCGCCGGGGTTATCATGCTGCGATACGTTCCCAGCAAGGGATCCCCAGCAGATCAAGGCTGCCCGCCCACAATGCGAGGTTCCCGAGAGTCTGTCCGGCTGGCGAAAGAGGCTCTATGCCGAGGTTTCTGCTTTGCCTGGTCTTGTTGTGTGCAACCGCATCGCCGGCCCTGCCCGCCGCGAACGACAATGCCCCCGTCAGCCTGGTCAACATCGTCCTTGAGAAGCAATCAGGCGACACTGTGCAAACCGTCGATCCCGCCCACGTCTTCGACACCGGAGACTCTGTGCGCTTCCGCCTCCGCCCCAGCGTCGATGGCTTCCTTTATGTGCTCGATCTCAATACCTCGGGCAACTACGACGTTCTCTTTCCCCGCGCCGAGACCGGCAACGATAACGGCATCGAGCACGGCCGCGACTATGTCGTGCCCGCCACCCAGGGCTGGTTCAAAATCAGCGGCCCCGCCGGGCACGAGACTCTCTACTTCGTCATCAGTCCCATAGCGCTCACCCTCGGACAGATTCAAAAAAAGGCGACCAACATGCCGCCCCAGGGAACAGCGCCGTCCACGATGCGTCCCCGCTGCAACGACGGCGTCTTTAAAGCTCGCGGCGAATGTGTGGACGCCGACGCCGGTCCCAAAACCGTCGCGCCCTCTGACCCGTTGCCCCGCGAACTGAACCTCGAGTCCAACGGCGCATCGCGTGACCTAAAGTTCACGAATACGTCATCCGGCAGCACGGTCACCAGCAATGGTCCGCTCGCCGCCCCGGTGATCTACGAATTTCTGCTGGCCCACAACTAGACCCTTCAACCGAAAATATCCTTCTGGGGCTGTCACATGAATCGCAGTCGCACAATCGGTGGAATCGCTCTCGCGCTGCTGTCCGGATTCCTTCTCTCCGGATCGCTGGCGCAAACTTCCACACCGCCCGCCACGCCGCCAGCACAATCAACGCCGCCCGCGCAGCAGGACCAGAATCGCGACCTCACCTTCAAGAAAGATAAGACCGCCCCCGTCCAGACCACCGTCCAGATTCCCCGCAGCTACGCGCTGGTCATCGGCATTTCGCATTACAAAAACCTGCCGCAGAGCGCCCAGCTGCAATATCCCAATGTCGATGCCGAGTCCATCTACACCGTGCTCATCAGCACCGAGGGCGGCCAGTTCCCTGCTGAAAACGTGCACAAGCTCATCGACGACAAGGCCACCGACGCCAATATCAAGTACGAACTCGAAACCTGGCTGCCCTCCGTCACGCATCCTGACGACCGCGTCCTCGTCTATTTCGCGGGCCACGGCTTCGTCTCCAACGGAACCGCCTACATCGCTCCCTACGATATCGATCTGCATAACATCCCCGGCACCGCCTATCCCATGGAGACGCTGGGCAAGGACATCGGTTCAAAGATCAACGGCAAATGGAAAGTCCTCATCACCGACTCCTGCCACTCCGGCGCCATCACGCCCGAGGCCGATCGCTCTACCGTCAACCGCACCCTGCTCGATCTCGATAAGTCGCTCTTCTCCATCACCGCCAGCCGCGACCGCGAGCAGAGCTTCGAAAGCGATAAGTGGGGCGGCGGCCACGGCATCTTCACTTACTACGTGGTCAAAGGCCTTGAAGGCGAAGCCGATACCAACGGCGACGGCATCGTCAGCGCCGACGAGTTAGCCGAATACGTCCACACCAACGTCCGCGAAGCTACCAACGCCGCGCAAAATCCCACCTCGGAACGCGGCAGCTTCGATCCCAACATGGTGCTCGCCTACAATCCCGGCCACGTCACCGCCGCCAACCTGCCTCCGCCTAAGTACGGCACCCTCGTCATCGAAACCAACATGGATGGTGTCGAAGTCTTCGTCGACGGCACCAGCGCCGGCATCGTCAACAAAGCCGCTGCCCTGCGCCTCCCCGGCATTGCGCCCGGCAGCCACACCATCAAGGCCGTCCACATGGGCTATGAGCCGGATGGTCCCCGCGAAGAAGAGGTTTATCCCGGCCAGGAAACCACGGTCAGCGTCCGCATCCTCATCGCTCGCAATCGCAATCACGCCGCCGTCGAACATTTCGACAAAGGCATCGAGTACTACAACAAGGGCTACGAAGAAAACTACCGCAAGGCCGCGGCAGAATTCGAGCAGGCTCTCGGCATCGACCCCACCTACAGCCAGGCCGCCCTCTACGCCGGCCGCACCTACAACGCGCTCTATGAAGACGAGAAGTCGCTGCAGTTCTTCAAAGAGGCCATCTCCATCGACCCCGACTACATGGAAGCCCGCTCCAGCTACGCCGGCGCATTACTCGATTCCGGCGACATGGACGAGGCCATCCGCCAGCTCAACGTCGTCACGCAGCGCGATCCCAACAGTGGCATGGCCTGGTATCTGCTCTCGCAGGCCTTCGCCCGCAAAGGCGATTACGACGACGGCGTCCGCGCCTCGCGCGAAGCCATTCGCCTCACCCCCAACAACGCTGAGGCCCACTTCTGGCTCGCCGAATCGCTGCGCCAAAAAAATGTCTGCACCGAAGCCGAAGGCGAATACAACAACTATCTCAATCTCTCCAACTTCGACAACGGCATGGCCGGCAAGGTCAACTACTACGTCGCCGGATATCTATTCGGCATGGGCACCAGGAAGCGCGCAGCCCAAACCGACATCTGGAAAGTCCTGCGCGGCCAGGCCAACACCGGCCTCTGCGACTGCCAGTATCTGCAGAAGAACTACGACGCCGCCATTCACTCCTGCCAGCTCGCCCTCACCTACACGCCCACCGATCTCTTCACCAACTACCGCCTCGGCATTCTCTACGCGCAGGAATACAACACCTCCGGCAACGTAGCGCTGCTGGCCAGCGCCCGCAAGCATTTTGAGAATGTCATCCAGGAAAATCCCGACGCCAACGAGGCCGACCGCTCCCGCAAATACGTGCAGAACATCGACTCCGTCCTCGCCAAACAGCCCTGAAACCCCGGCCCGGCCCCTCACACCAGCAAGTGCACAAAGAACAACCCAATCGCCAGAAACAGGCTCAGGATCGCTGCGTGCAAACGGTCAGACTTCAGTTGGCGGATCGCCGAAACGATAATCACCTCGTCGCACATCGACCGCACCAGATCGGCATCGCCCGCGCTCAGCACTTCATTCGTGTATTGATCGTGGCTGATCCCCAGCGGATAACTGGCCGCGCTCCAGATCGCCTTCGCCAGGCTGCGCCCGTCCTTGTGCGGCAGGAAAAACGCCGGAGCTGCCGCCCCCTTCGCCGAAAATGTGCCCTGCAGGTGAATCGTCGGAAAAATAACCCGCAGGCACATCACCAGCGTGAACAGAGTAGCCACCGCAAACCCCACAACCGCCGCATCGTGCACGCGCTGCAGATGCGGCACTGGATGCGAGAGCGGTCCGAACGTCGCCGCCATCATCGCTGTCAGCAGCGTCACGCAAAAGGCCGCCTTCGTATCCAGAAACCGGATCGTCTCCTGCGTATCCCGCACCACGTTGTAAAGAAACGCGAGACGGCTCTCGTGCTCCTTCAGGCGAAGATGTTCCTGAAACAACGCCGGCAACGAATTCTGCTCTTCCATCTCAGCCATGCCACGAGAGTTTACAGGATTCACTCCGCCAAAGCAGAACTCCTCTGGCTTCCCGACGCGTGTTTGTGATATCAGGGTTCAACCTCCGTGCACTCGTTTTCCCCCATACCGTGACGAACTGGGTTCGACGACGCAACACCGGGCCCCACTCTGGAGCAGCCATCTGCGCCGGGCTCTTCTCGCTGCTGCTCGCATCGCACGCGTTCGCCCAACAAGCGCCTCCATCCGCCTCGCAGACCGTCGAAACCTCCCCGCAGCGCCGCGTCCCCCGTCAAATGCCCGCGCTTTCCGCGCTCCAGGGCCGCGTCGTCGACCGCGACGGCCGTCCCGTCCCCGGCCTCACCGTCTCGCTCGATCCCCAGCGCACCACCTGCCCCACCGACACGCCCGTCTGCTCTCGCACCGACGCCGACGGCATCTTCCGCATCCTCAGCGCAACGCCAGGTTCGTATTCTCTTTCTGTCTTTCAGGACAGCAAGCCCATCTTCACCGGACAAAAAGTCCGCATCGGTTCTTCTGAAATCATCACCGTCCAGATCGAGCTGGGCTTCTCGCTGCCCGCCGGCCCCGCTGCAGCCATTCCCCACTCACCGGCGGAAACCAACTCCTCGCTCTACCGCGAGCTCAGCCGCCATTCCCTCAACGATGGAACCGTGCTGCCCCCCATGCTCCAGCTGCCCACCAGCCAGCAACTCTACGAATCCATGCCCGACCGCTATAACATCGTGATGCCCGACGGCCGAACTCCCAACCTGCCGGCTTACAAGCGCTACTCCGGCGATGCGCGCTCGGAATACGTGATGGGCCACTGGTTCGATCCCTTCAATCGCAGCGTGCTCAAAGGCGACTACCCCATCTTCGGTCAGCAAAATTTCTTCACCTTCAGCGGCAGCAGCATCACCGCCCTCGACGGCCGCCGCCTGCCCACCCCCTCCAGCAACTATCCCGCCAGCCCCGGCGAAGAACCCTTCTTCGGCAAAGGCGGCCAGTTTTTCCTGGCACAAACGTTTCGCATGAGCTTTCAACTCGCGCATGGCGACAACGCCTTCCGCCCCATCGACTGGCAGATCCGCATCACGCCCGTAGCCAACATTAATTTCCTCCAGACGCGCGAAAACGGCGTCGTCAACGTCAATCCTGCCGCCGGAGCCAACCGCGTCGATGGCTGGGTCGGCGTGCAGGAAGCCTTCTTCGAAAAAAAGCTCAAAGACCTCGGCCCCAATTACGATTTCGTCTCCGTCCGCGCCGGCATTCAGCAGTTCGCCTCCGATTTTCGCGGCTTCATCTTTGCCGATGAGCAGCCCGGCGTCCGCATCTTCGGCAATCTCCGCTCCAATCGCTTCCAGTACAACGCCGCGTTCTTCGACCTGCTCGAGAAAAACACCAACAGCGATCTGAACACCTTCCACCGCCGCTACCGCCAGGTCGGCGTCGCCAATCTTTACATTCAGGATTTCGGCTTCAAGGGCTACACCACCGAATTCAGCTACGACTCCAGCTACGACGACGCCACCCTCCACTACGACGACAACGGCTTCATCGTGCGCCCCGCCGCCATCGGCACCGTCACCCCGCACAGCATCCGCAGCTACTACATCGGCTGGACCGGCGACGGACACATAGGCCGCATCGATGTCGACCATGCCTTCTATCAAGCCCTCGGGCAGGATTCGCTCAACCCCCTCACCGGCCGCAAAGCCAACATCAACGCCCAGCTCGGAGCCCTCGAGCTTTCCCTCGACGAAGACTGGATGCGTTTCCGCGTCTCCGGCTTCTACGCCTCCGGCGACGCGCATCCCCACGATGCCAAAGACCGCATCGCGCGCGGCTTTGACTCCATCGTCGACAACGAAGCCTTCGCTGGCGGCGAATTCAGCTTCTTCAATCGCGAAAGCATTCGCCTCACCGGAACCGGCGTCGCCCTCAATTCCCCCGACAGTTTTCTGCCTGACCTCGTCTCTGAAAAAGATGAAGGCCAATCGAACTTCGTCAACCCCGGCCTCGCGCTCGTCAACGCCGGAGCCGACGCGAAGCTAACCACCACCCTCAAGCTCGTCTCCAACGTGAATTACCTGCGCTTCATGCGTACTGAGCCGCTCGAATTCCTCCTCTTTCAAAGTCCCATCCAGCACGGCATCGGCATCGATTCCAGCATCGGGGTAGTATGGCGTCCTAAGCTCTCCGAGAACATCATCGTCAAAGCCGGCGCAGCCGACCTGGCCCCAGCCAAAGGCCTGCGCGAAATTTATCAGAGCAAAACCCTCATCTCCGCATTCGGAGTCATCACGTATCAGTTCTGATTTCACGAATTGAAAGCTCTCGAAAGAAAGGTCGTTCTATATCAGACAAGACTTCACAACTCGCGCCAAAACCCAGCCGGGTGCCCCATATCCGCCCGTTTTTGGCAGATGTGGGAAAGCGCGAGAGCGCCCGCTTTGTCACAGCCCGCGTAATAATCCCACATCCGGTGTCAGTCCACGACATCACGGAGTGCGGAAAAAACACATCTTGTATCAGGGCATGACTTCAGTCGTGCCGAAAGGACCACCAGAATAGAGGGGCTTTAGCCCCTGAGCACTATCGTTCGCACCACCGAAAAGAACCGCCATGCGCAAAGGCAGACCCCCAATCCGGCCCCTCAGAATCCCCGCAGCCCTCTACCTGCTCGCGCTCGGCGCCACCCTGCTCCTCCGCCCCTGGCAATCCGACATCCCCGTCCACGCCCAGTCCGCCCCCCACGAAATCCCCCGCGGCCAATCTCTCGAAGACATAACACCCAAAAGCGTCGGATGCGTCTCCTGCCACACCACCACCGACAGCGCCTCCATGCACGTCGAATCCACCGTAATCCTCGGCTGCGTAGATTGCCACGGCGGCGACCCAACCGTCATGGTCGCCGGCGCACCCGGCTCAGCAGCCTACAAAGAAGCCGAACGCAAGGCCCACGTCCAGCCCCTCTTCGCAGAAGACCTCGCCCGCGGCGGCCATCCCGTCCGCGTCTACTCGCGCTGGCTGCGCGAGAGCCAGGACTTCATCCGCTTCGTCAACCCCGGCGACCTCCGCGTCGCTCAGCAAACCTGCGGCTCCTCCGGTTGCCACACCAGCGAAGTCCTCAATGTTCGCACCAGCATGATGACCCACGGCGCTATGCTCTGGGAGGCGGCGCTCTACAACAACGGCGCCTACCCCTATAAAAATGCCCACTTCGGCGAATCCTACGCGCCCGACGGCACGCCCGAGCGCCTGCGCACATTCCCTCCGCCCACTCCCGAAGAAACCCGCACCAAGGGAATCCTGCCTTACCTCGATCCGCTCCAGCGCTGGGAAATTTCGCAGCCCGGCAACGTGCTGCGCGTCTTTGAACGCGGCGGCGAGAAGAAGCCTGAGCTCGGCATCCCCAGTCCCGACGAAGATTCCGGCGCGCCCGACCTGAAACTCTCCAGCCGCGGCTTCGGCACGCAGCTCCGCACCGACCCCGTCTTCCTCGGCCTGCAAAAAACGCGTCTGCTCGATCCCCTGCTCTCTTTCCCCGGTACCGATGACCAGCCCGGCGACTACCGCGCCAGCGGATGCTCCGCCTGCCACGTCATCTACGCCAACGACCGCTCCCCCGAGCACTCCGCACAATACGCGCAGTACGGACACGACGGCACCAGCATCAGCACCGATCCCACCATTCCCAAAAATGAATCAGGCCATCCCCTCCGCCACGTCTTCACCCGCGCCATCCCTTCGAGCCAATGCATGGTGTGCCACGTCCACCCCGGCACCAACATGGAGACCACCTACTTCGGCTACACATTCTGGGACAACGAAGCCGACGGCGACCCCATGTATCCGAAGCAGCAGAAGAATCCCACGCCGCAGCAGTACCACGACGCGCGCGTCCGCGACCCTGAAGATTCCACCGCCAAGGGCAACTGGAGCGATGTTGATTTTCTGAAGATGGTCGGCTCTCCCGAATTCAACAAGCAACTCAAAAACACGCAGTTCGCCGACTTCCACAGCCACGGTTGGATCTTCCGCGCCGTCTACAAACGCGACCGCCAGGGCTATCTCCTCGACACCGACGGCCAGCGCATCTCCGACGAAGATCCGCAAAAGCTCGCCAAATCCGTGCACCTCGAAGACATTCATCTCGAAAAAGGCATGCACTGCGTCGATTGCCATTTCATCCAGGACAATCACGGCAACGGCAAGCTCTACGGCGAAACACGCAACGCCATCGAGATTGGCTGCGACGATTGCCACGGCACCATCGACCACAAAGCCACGCTCATCACCAGTGGCCCAGCATCCGCCGGCGACCTCTCCAGCAATCTCGCGCACTACACCACGCCGTGGGGCCAGCAGCGTTTCTACTGGCGCGACAGGCGCCTCTATCAGCGCTCCAACGTCGATCAGGGCAAAGAGTGGGAAGTGGTGCAGGTACTCGACACCATTACCCCCGGCAACCCTCACTACAGCGAAAAATCCCGCCTCGCCAAGACGATTCAAATTGACGGCACAACCTGGGGCACGGCCACCGATCCGCTCAAACTCGCGCACAGCAACACAAAGATGACCTGCTACGCGTGCCACACTTCGTGGACCACCTCATGCTTCGGCTGCCATCTCTCCATGACCGCGAATCAGCGCATGCCCATGCTCCACAACGAAGGCCTGACCACCCGCAACTGGACCGCCTACAACTTCATGGTGCTGCGCGACGACGTCTACATGCTCGGCATCGACGGCACCGTCACCGGCCATCGCATCGCCCCCGTGCGCTCCGCCTGCGCCGTCATCGTCAGCTCGCAAAACGCCAATCGCGACTGGCTCTACCAGCAGCAGCAAACCGTCTCCGCTCCCGGATTCAGCGGCGAAGCCTTCAGCACCTACGTCCCCCACACCGTCCGCGCCAAAGAGACAAAGCAATGCACCGACTGCCATCTCTCCCGCGCGGGCGACAACAATGCGTGGATGGCCCAGGTCCTCGTTGAGGGCACCAACTTCCTCAACTTCATGGGCAAATATATTTACGTCGCTGCCGGACGCAGCGGCTTTGAAGCCGTCCCCGTCGCCGAAAGTCAGGAGCCGCCCGCCATCCTCGGCAGCGACCTCGACCAGATGGCTTACCCCGCCAACTACAGCAAATTCGTCGAGCATCACCGCGAAATCCCGACCGCTTATCGCCACCAGGGCGAAGAAGTCCAGGACCTCCAACTGCGCGGCGAATATCTTTATGCTGCTTTGGGCCACGGCGGCTTCCGCATCTACGACGTCGCCAACATCGACGTGAAAGATGTTTCCGAGCGATTGATCACCGCGCCTGTCTCGCCGCTCGGCCAGCGCTTCTATCTCAAAACCAAAGACGCCGCTGCCATCGCCTCACCGTCCACCCTGGCGCTCGATCCTCTGCGCACGCAGATTCCCGAGAACGAAGAGCAAAGCATCGCGGCCCTCTACGCCTTCCTTTATTTAGCCGATCGTGAAGAAGGCCTCATCGTCATCGGCGATCCTAAAACCGGCGTCGGCACGCTGCTCGACGGCAATCCGCAGAATAATTTCCTGCGCCGCGCCCTCACCTTCAATCCCGGCGGCAAACTGCGCGGCGCGCATCGCATCACCATCGCCGGCACCTTCGCCTACATCCTCTGCGACCGCGGCCTCGAAGTCGTCGACCTCCACGATCCCCTGCATCCGCAAATCACCGCAGAAATCGGCGCGCCCACCCTCGACCATCCCACCGGCGTCGCCGTGCAGTTCCGCTACGCCTTCATCACTGATCGCGCCGGGCTCAAAGTCTTCGATGTCACGCAACTCGCTCATCCTGCGCTCGTCGCCAACGCGCAGGTCCCCATCGACGACGCCCGCAACATTTACGTAGCCCGCACCTGGGCCTATGTCTCAGCAGGCCGCAACGGCATCGCCATCGTGAACGTAGAAAAGCCCGAGCAGCCCACCCTGCTCCAGACCTTCAACGCTGATGGCGCGCTCAACGACGTCAACGACATCAAAATCGGAATGGTCAGCTCCGAGCAATTCGCCTTTGTCGCCGACGGCAAAAACGGCATGCGCGTCATCGAGCTCTTCGGCCCCAAAGAGCAGCCGCATTTCTACGGATTCAGCCCACAGCCCACGCCGAAGCTCATCGCCACGCGCCGCACTGCCGGTCCCGCCCTCGCCATTTCCAAAGGAGTCGACCGCGACCGCGCCGTCGACGAAAGCGGCAACCAGCTCGCCGTCTTCGGCCGCCGTGGCGCGCGCCCATTCAATCTCGAAGAAATGCAGCGCCTCTATCTGCGCGATGGCAAGCTCTACACCGTCACCGACACGCCCCCAGGCCCGCCAACAGACTCAATGCAGCGTGTAGCCAATAACCGCTAGCGCGGCCCCACCAGCACGCCCAGTTCCCGCAGACTCTCCGCCTTCACTGGCGTGGGCCGCAGCCCCTTCTCATCCCACCCGTGATACTCGTGGCACAGATAGCAGCCGCTCTCCGCATGCCCCGTGGGCAGCGCCGGCCCCTGCGGAGCGCTCTCGCCATCGTGGCATCGCTGGCACGTCGCGATCGAAGGCAGCAAAATCTCCGACGCATTCTGGCTCTTCTCCGCCCGCGTATGGCACTCCGTGCAGCCCACCGACTGATGCGCCTGGTGGCTGAACACGGCATGCGTCAGCCAACGCACCGGCTGATGGGTGGGCTTCAGCTTCGGCAGCGTCTCCGGATTCACCAACGCCGCCGCCAGCTCGACAGCCGTCGCATTCGCCGCAACCTCCGGAATCTGCGCCTCATGGCAAAGAGCGCACGACTCATGCCAAATCCGCCGCTCCGCCTGCGCCGTCCGAATCGTCACCCACTCCGCCGCATTATGCGGCACCGCCGTCAGCGGCGCACGCGGCACCCGCCCCATCGCCTCCGGCGTCCAGTTCAGCACTTCCGCGGCCACCACTTCCGGATGCTGCGCCGCAAACGCCCGAATCTTCTCCGCAATAAACACCCGCACCTGCGCCGGATCAACATGAGGCGCTTCCTCCGCAATGTGCGTGTCAAATTTCAGCATGTGGCAATCATGGCAGCCCGCCGCATAGCTCACCGGAGCCAGATACGCGCGTCCATGATCCCGATCCATCGCGCGCGCCAGCACCGGATTCCCCGCCCCAGGCGTAAACACCGCCGGCTGCGCCTGCGCTCCATAAGGCCACGCATCCGCCTGATCCGCCACCACGCGATGGCAGTCGCTGCACTCCATCGTCACCGGCCCATGCGGCCCCAGCAGCCCATGCTTCAAATGCGCCGCATGCGCAAACTTGATCGCCTGATCGTTCGCAAATCCCGCCCGCAACGGCGCAAACTCCGGATGCCCCTTCACAAACGACTGAATCGCATTCGCAAAATGAGCCGCCCCATCCCGCGTCGAAAGCTGCGCATGGCACTGCGTGCAATTCGCGCTCGCTGTGTGCGCCAGCATCATCGACCCAGTGTGCTCCACATGGCACGACGAACATCGCGGCGTAAATTTCTGATTCGCATGATGCGCCGGAATCGCATGGCATTGCAGGCAAGCGCTGTCCGGCACATCCTTCCGAAACCCCGCGCGATGAAATAGACCTCCCGCCACCGGCCGATGACACGCCTCGCACTTCGCCCCAAACACCGCATGCGACGAAGAAATTGGCCCGCTCGAAAGCAGCTGCGGTCCGCGAAAGATCGCCGCTCCCACCGCCCACAGCGCCACTAGCGCAACCGCCCACAGCGTCAGCTTGCCCTGCCACATCCGCAGCGGCGAGCCTTTTTTGAAATAGTTCAGGTCATGCCGGCGAGCCACCGATTTCGATGTGCGCTTGCGTATCTCCATCGGCTAATACCTGAGCGACCCAATCGCGTGCACAAATCCCAGCACAATCAGCGCCACCGACAAAGGAATATGACACATCAGCCACGCATGCAGCGTGCGATGCAGCACCACCTGCCGGTCCAGCTGCCGCTTCTCCTCGCAAATTTCTTCCAGCGCGTCCACCGTCTTCCACGCGCCCTCCGGCATCATCCGGTGCAGCCCCTCAAACAACAGCACAGCCTGCTCGCGATGCCGCAGCGGCGATTGCTTGTCCTTGTTCTCAAGCCACGGCCGAATCTGTTTCTCAAACGTCTCGGTGAATTTCTCCAGTTCCGTATTGATCTCCGGCACCGTATCGATATACGTCAGCACCACCGTCGCGCCCGCGCCACGACCCGGCGCCAGATGCTCCGCCACGCTCTGCACGCGCTCCTCCGCCTCCGCAATCAGCCGCCCGCGAATGTGGTCCACCTGATCGTAGATCGTCTCGAACGCCACCTCGCGCATGAGCCGCGACGGCAGCGTGTGCTGCAAATAAGCTCCCATGAGCCCGCTCAGCGTCACCACAATCAGCAGCACCATCAGCAGCGAAGTCAGCCATCCGCCAAAGTGAAATCCCGCATGCAGCAGAATGATCGGCAGCGCCAGCGTCCCCAGCCACAGGTGCCCGCGCATCCACGTCTGCGCGCGGCCAATGCGCCAAATCGGATACCGCTTGCGAATCCCCAGCGCCGCCGCAAACAGCATGAATCCAAATCCCAGACTCCCAAAGACCAGCCCCACCGCCGTGCCGCCGCCCACGCGGCGAACCGTCAGCGCGTACGGCACGTACGCCGCCAGCGCGATTCCCAGAATCCAGCAGCTGGCGATCAGCCACGGCCGGTGCGTCGCATCAATGCGCATTGCCTGCCTCGCCTGCCGACTTCAGCAGATCGGCAAAGAAAACCTCCGGCTGCACGCGATGCGCCGCATCGTGCGGACACGCGTACACGCAACTCGGCTCCGGCAAGTCATGGCACAGATCGCACGACGTCGCTTTCCGCACCGTCGCCTCGTGTCCACCCGCCTCTGTAACAATCTCCTGCACATTGATGTTGCCGTACGGACAATTCGTCGCGCACAATCCGCAGCCCACACACCAGTCCTCAATCACCACTTCCAGCGAATTGCGCCGCCGAATCGATCCCACCGGGCAGCCCACCATGCAGCGCGGATCGCGGCACTGCCGGCACGACGTCGCCACCAGAAAATGATCGAAGCGCAATCCGTCGCGCAGCAGCCGCGTCACGCCATCGTGCGCATCGGCGCAGGCGCGCACGCATTGATCGCAGCGCGTGCACTTCTCCAGGTCCAGCACCAGCAGGCTCTGCGCGTCCACCAGTCCCTGCGCCAGATACTGATCCAGCGGCTGTTTGCGATCCGCTCTCTGCTGCCGCACGCGGTTTTCCGCCGCCCGCTGCCGTGCCACTTCTTCGAGCTTCCTGCGCACGTCCGGATACCGCTCCAGCATCCGCTGAAAATCTTCGGCACCAATTTTCACTACTTCTACATGGTCCAGCGCCGTGCAGGTCGCGTTGCGTTTGCCGCCATTCTCCGTGCCCGCCGTCAGCAGTCCCATTTCGCCGAAATACCCGCCGCGCGGCAGATACGCGAGCACCAGCTCTTCCCCGTCGCCGTGCCTCTGCGAAACCTTCACGAACCCGATGCGCACCAGATAGAACGCATCCGCCTCTTCGCCTTCTTCGGTAATCACCTGGTCCGGCGCATACCGAATCAGTTCAACGCTGTCCTGCAGTTCGTCGATGAAATCCTCGTCCAGCCCCGCGAACACCGGCACGCTGCGCAAATGGTTCCGCAGCGCGCGCTGCCGATAGTTCCTGTCCAGCTCGGCGCGGAAATTCTTGTTCTTCTGCAGCACGTCCAGCACGTTGCGCAGCATTTCCAGCACAACCACATCCGTCTTCGCCCGCACCGTCGCTGACCGCGGATAGAAATTCATGCATGTCATCTCGCCGAACAACTCGCCTGGCCCCAGCGCCGCCACTGGATTGTCGTACGGCAAATCGACGGAAGCGTCGATCGGGATAAACGTGCGATCCTTCGCGTCCTCGTCGCGCGCGTGTTCCCGCTTCGTCCGCAGCTTGCTGGTGATCCGCGCCACCAGCCCGCGCTTCTGCTCCGTGCTCGCCACATGCGCGCGCTGCGCGTTGATGTAGATGTCCACCGTGCCCTCGAGCATGTAGAAGGCCGTCGAGCCGTTCTCCCCCTCGCGCACAATAATCTCGCCCGCGCGAATGTGCCGCTTGATCACCGCCCCCTGATTCAGTTCGAGAAATGTTCCCGAAACCCCATGAAACACCGGCATCGCCAGCAATTCTTCGGGCGTGGGAATCACCGCGTCCGGATAAATCGCCTGTAAATTCTGCCCCAGCACCCGGCGATTCGTCAGCGCGCCCGTCGGGCACGAAACCATGCACTCGCCGCACGAAACGCAGCTCGAGTTCCCCATCGGCTGGTTATCGTCGAACGCAATCGCCGCGTGGTACCCCTTGCCCTGCCGCGCAATCACGAAGTTGTGCTTGATCTCCGAGCACCCGCGCACGCAGCGGTCGCACAGAATGCACGCCGCATAATCCACCGCGATCGACAGCGAGGATTCATCCGGCAATAGCACCGGTACCGAGCGCTTCGGATAGCGTGGCGTCTCGAGACCCGCCGTAATGCCCAACCCCGCCTGCGCAGCCTGCCCTTCCAACTCGCAGTCGCCGCTTTGTTGCTGTCTCTTGCATGGAACCGGATGATCCGCCAGCATCAATTCGTAAAGCGTCTTACGCGCAGCCAGCACGCCCGGCGAAGCCGTCTGCACCTTCATGTCCGGTTCGCACTCGCGAATGCACGCCGCCTGATACGCGCGCTCCCCGCAGTCCACCACGCACACCCGGCACACCGCCACCGGCACTTGATTCTGCTGGTGGCACAACGTCGGGATCGCAATATCGTTCAGCCGCGCCGCGTCGAAAATCGTCGTCCCGTGCGGCACCGTAATGCTCTGCCCGTCAATCGTCAGCGTCAGCAGCTTGTCGTGTGCGTGTTCGCTCATTGTGCCCGCCCGCGCGGAAAGCAGACCCCAGCCCGGCAGAATTTCTGGTTCAGGTGCTCGCTCACGATCTCAGGAAAATGCTTCATCACCGATTGAATAGGCACCGGCGCAATTTGCCCCAGCCCGCAGATCGAAGCCTGCTTCAGCGCGTGCGACAGCTCGCCCAGCAGCCCCACATCGCCCGCCGCTGTCGATCCCTTCATCCAACCTTCCAGCATCTCCACCATCTTTTGCGTCCCAATCCGGCACGGCACGCATTTGCCACAGGATTCGTTACGAAAAAAGCGCACCGCGTTGAACGCCATGTCCAGCATGCACGCCCGGTCGGTGCACACAATCACCGCGCCCGATCCCACCATCGATCCCAGCTTCGTCAGCGTCCCCCAGTCCAGCGGCGTGTCCAGCAACGACGCCGGTAAATAGCCCGACGATGGCCCCGACGGCGCGAATCCAATCACATCTTCCCCCGGCGGCGGCCCACCCGCGTAATCCATAATCAGTTCGCGATAGCTCACACCCATCGGCACTTCAAACGCGCCCGGCCGCTGCACTCTCCCCGTGACGCCAACAAACTTAATCCCGGGAAATCCTTCCCGCCCCTGCGCCTTGTACCACGCCGCCCCATGCGCCAGCGTGCTCGCAGCCAATGCGAACGTCTCCACATTATTCAGCGCCGTCGGCTTGCCCCACAGCCCTGCATTCACCGTGCGCGGCGGCTTATTACGCGGCTCCGCGCGATGCCCCTGAATCGCCTCCATCAGCGCCGTCTCTTCGCCGCAAATATACCCGCCCGGGCTCACGAACACTTCCAGCTCGAAACTCAATCCGCTGCCCAGAATGTTCTCCCCGCACATCCCCGCTGCGTACAGCCGCGCCAGTTCTGTGCGCGCAATCTCAATCTGCCGGCTGTATTCGTGGCGAATGTAGAGATACCCGCGCTGCGCCCCCGTCACCAGGCCGCACACAATCATCCCTTCCAGCACCAGGTGCGGCAGGTATTGCAGGATGAACCGGTCCTTAATCGTCCCCGGTTCGCTCTCGTCACCGTTACAAATGACGAATTTCTCCTGGTCGCGCGCGCCCCGCACCGCTTCCCATTTGCGAAACGCCGGAAACCCTGCTCCCCCCATGCCGCGCACTTCGCAGTCCTTCATCACCGCCATCACGCGATCGAAATCCTTATCCGCCGCCAAACGCCGCAGCGTCGGATACCGGCTCGCCTCATCCTGCGCCGGATCGGCCTTCAGCGTCAGACCGCGCTCCGCAAAACTCGGCGGCTCCGCATCGGGATGGTCTTCAATCCCCCCCAGCACATCCAGCACCATGCTCGTCGACGTCGCCAGGTCCGCATTCTCGTGAACATGCTCGTTAATGCTCACCACGCACGGACGATCGCAGCGCCCAATGCACGAAATATCGCGCACCAGCACCTCCGGCTGCCCCGCAAATCGCCGCTCCAGATCGCGCAGCAGTTGTTGCGACCCATGCAGATGACAGGTCATGTCGTCGCACACCCGCACGTCGGCCCGTGCCAGCGGCCTCAGCCGAAAATGCGGATAGTACGTAGCCACCGTGTGCACGTCGCGAATATGCACATGCCGCCGCCGCGCGATCTCTTCCATCTGCGGCTGCGGAATATACCCATGCTCTTCCTGCAACTGGCGCAGATCCTCCACGACCGCGGTAGTTTCGCGGCCCTGGAGCAAAAGGGCTGGAACGAATTCAGCTGGGGAGGAATTCATGGGCCGGTTGCCTTCGGGGTTGCTGCCGAGAGTAACAAACGCTACCGCGCTGCGTCCACTCTCAAATCGTGAATCTGGCGCGCACGCGAAATCCCCCGCTCCTCACACTTTTGCGAAAGAAAAATTGCTTTCACGCTCCCTTGTCGGATATAAGGCACGCATGCGCGTCGCACGACTCCTTCTCCCGGCCCTGGCTTGTTTTGCAGCGAGTCTCCCTGCAAAAGCGCAGACTTCCGCGCATGCCGCGCCGCTTCTCGGCGCGCTGCTGCAGCAATCCGCTCTGCCCGCTCCGCCCCCCGAAGCGAAGTATCTCGGCGCGGGCTCCTGCGCCGCCAGCGCCTGCCACGGCGGCATTCAGCCCCGCGACACCACCAAAGTTCTCCAGAACGAATACAGCACCTGGATCGTGCAGGACCGTCATTCCCGCGCCTATAACGTCCTGCTCCAGCCCACCGCGCAGCGCATGGGTCAAATTCTCAACATCGGCGCGCCGGAAAAATCGCAGAAATGCCTCGTCTGCCATGCGCTCTCCGTGCCCGCCGCCCAAATCGGCCGGCAGTTCGATATCTCCGAAGGCGTCAGCTGCGAAAGCTGCCACGGCCCTTCTTCCCTTTGGCTCGGCCCGCACGTACAAGCCAATGCGCATCACGCTGAAATGGTCCGCCTCGGCCTCGTCGACAACAAAGATTTAGTCGTTCGCGCGGAAAAATGCCTCACCTGCCATCTCGGCGCGCCCGGCATGCAGGTCGATCACGAAATGCTCGCCGCCGGCCATCCTGACCTCACCTTCGAACTGGATTCTTTCAGTTCCATCGAGCCGCCCCACTGGACCGAGCGCGCCCCCGATGAAAAGCAGCCCATCGCCGATCCGCTGTACGGCATCCGCATCTGGAGCATCGGCCAGGTCGTGCAACTCCGCGAGAGCATGCTGCGCGTGGCGCGCGACGCCCGCGGTCCTGTCTGGCCGGAATACACAGAGATGGATTGCTTCACCTGCCATCACAGCCTCACCAAAGCCGAAGACAGTTGGCGTCAGGCCGCCGGCTATCCCGGACGCCGCCCCGGCAATCCGCCCTACAACATGGCGCGCTACACCGTCTTCCGCCACTTCGCGCGCAGCATCGATCCCACCGGCGCCACCGATTTGGAGAAAGATGTGAACCAGGTCTACGCGCTGGCCTCCGATTTGAATCCAGATCGCAACCGCCTCGCCGCCGCTGCCGATGCCGCAGCCAGCGCCGCGTCCGCCCTCGAAGCCCCGGTCCGCAACGCCGCCTACGACCGCGCCCGCACCGACGCCCTCATGCGCGATATCGCATCCGACGCCGACGCCATCGCCTTCCAGGGCGAGCGCTCCGCCGAACAAGCCACCATGGCCCTCGACTCGCTCTACATCGCCGAGTCCGCGCCGAATCCCGCCGTCCGCTCCGCCATCGATGGCATGTACAAGCTGCTCGATAATCCATCGGCGTACAACGCACCCGCCTTCGCCGCGCAGATGAAAAAAGTCCGCGCCGCCCTCGGCCAAAGCTAGCCGTCCCTACTGCTCCGGATCCCTCGGAAATTTCTGATAAGGAATCGGCACCCCGCGAATCGTGTACTTATCCGCGCGAATCGCCTGCGGCGCAGCAAACCCAGCCGCTCCCGCCGCCGCTACAAAATCATCCTGATCCACGCCGTCGCCGGAAATCCCAATCCCGCCCACCAGTTGATTCCCCTTGTACAACGGCGCACTGCCCGGAAAAAACACCACGCCGTTCTGATAGGCATTGGCCGCCTGATGACCCTGCGTGCACGGATTCGCCAGATCGTATTGAAACAAGCTGAAAAAAGGCCCCGGCAACGTCCCATCAATCCCCGATGGAAACAACGGCTGCGCCGAAAATCCAATCGTCCGATTCGTCACCGCCGTTCCCTGCGGCAGCGGCGACAGTTCATTCGGCGCCGACGAAAAATAAATCACGTTGCGCGCCTTCGCCACCGCCACGTCGACAGAGAACATCGTCGCATCCGGCATCCGATACAGCGCCAGCAAGTGCCCATCGAGATCCGCCACGGATATCGCGAACCGCGCCCGCGATCCTTCCGGCAGCCGCAGCACCGCGCGCGTCAGGTTTGCCGTCGCCAGCGCATTCTGCACAATGCTCTCGACCTCGCTCTGCGTCAGCCCCCCCTGCGTGCTTCCCGTCTCCGCAATCAGGTCGCCCTCCGGCGTTGGCCCGGGACTCGCCAACGGTCCAAGCTGGTAGCTCCCATCAGCCGCCCCCGCAGATTCACCCGCCGGAATCGTCGTCTGATCCACAAACGGCAGCGTCACCCCGCCCACCACCACCGCGCCCGGCGCAGCCACCTCCGGCACAAACCCATTCGCAATGGTGCCGGCCACTGCGGCATATTCATCCGTCGCGGGATCAGCGCCCGCCACCCCAATCGCCCCCGCCACTTCCCCGCCCTTAAAGATCGGCACACCGCCAGGATTCACTGCGAGGTTGTTCGAATCCATCGCGTCCGGCTTGCCGGTAATAATCCCCAGCGACGGGCCGCCGCTCAGCGCCGTTGGAATCGGCAAACTCTGCCCCGGCAGATACGTCACATCAAAGCCGCAACCGCGATTCGTGTTCTCAATCCCATAGAGCGGCCCGCTCTCCGTATCCAGAATCCCCGGAGGAAAATGCGTAGCCGAAATAAACCGCACCGTCCGCGTAGAAATCGGAGCCTGATCGTTGGAGAAAAACGCTGCGCTCCGCGCCAGCGCCGCTGCCACTTCCGCCGACGGCGCCTGCACGCCAAAATTCGCCAGTGACGTCGCCGGTGCATTCGCCTTTGCATACACCGCCAGAATGTTCCCCGACCGATCGCTTACCGCAATCACCAGCGGCACATTCACCGAAGCCGCCGCCGCCGTCACAATCGACTGCACGTCCGCAACATCCAGCACATTGGCCGACGTCTGCACGGGCCCCGCTGGCTCCTTCGGTGGATTCACCGTCACGCCCGAGCAGCCGCTCAACGCCATCGCCAGCAGGCACCCAAAACCACTGGCCCGGCTCCAGCCGGCGCTCGCATTCGCATGGGGGGTACGCAGGCGCATTTTTTCTCCAGGGAAATTGCTGCTGAGTCTAACCGCGCCGCGCGCAGAAATCCAGGAATCCCCTCAAACCCTTGTGCTACTATCGTCTCCGCCACCTCCCGGGAAACCTGATCGCGTCCCGCGGGGGCTCAAACCCTTGCATGACGCGCCGTCTCCCAGACCGGCTGATTGTCGCCGCCATCGTTGCAGTTGGCCTCACCCTCTCCCTTTCCCTCCTCGATCGCTGGACCCCCTACGGCGACCTGCGCCTCTGGACTTACGATTTTCTCGTCAACCACGGCCCCTACGCGCCCACCTCGCCTGACATCGTCTTCGTCGACTTCGACGACGCCACCTTCGAAAAAATTCAGCAGTATCCCATCCCCCGCAGCACCATCGCCAAGGCCATTGAGCTCATCGGCAAAGCCAAACCCGCCGTCATCGGCCTCGATATTTTGCTCTCCGAACCGCGCAATCCCGACGAAGACGCGGCCATGCAGCGCGCCCTCACTTCCGCGGGCAACGTCGTCATTGCCTCCCAGGCCGGAGCCGGCCAAATTCCCGCGGACTTCCCGCTGCCCATGTTCTGCCAGCCCGAAAATCCCGCCGTCGTCACCGGATTCTGCGCTGACGGCAAGCCCGGCGCCTTTGCCTACGCCGCCATCAACATGCCCTACGACAACGACGGCTACGTGCGCGATGCCAAATTGATCGCCTGGGGCAAGCGGCCGGCGGAGACCTTCCCTGTATTTCTCGCTGAACAGTACCTCGCCCAAATCGAGCCCAACTGCACCACCAATTGCTTACTGCGCCCTGTGAACAGCCGCGCCGCGCAGTTCCACGGCCATCGCGTTCCGTACGACGATCCCGGCCCCCCCACCTTCCGCATCGGCGACTGGTCGCCCATGCCCGCCCAGCACATCTCCGCGTGGGACGTCCTCAGCGGCGCCGTCGGCGCTGCGCAACTGCAAAACAAACTGGTCCTCATCGGCCAAAGCAGCGATGCGGCCCGCGATCTGGCCTTCACGCCGCTCTTCCGTGTCGCGCAATCGGACGGCAAGCGCGAGCGCATGGGCGGAACCGCTCTGCACGCCGCCGCCATCAGCACTCTGCTCGACGGCCACGCCATCGGCGAGGTCCCCACCTGGCTGCAGTGGGTCATCAACCTTCTCGTGCTCGGCGCGGCCACATGGATCTTCACCCGCCTCCGCCTGCGCATGGCCTTCGCCCTCGGCGCCGCTTTCATCGTCGCCGTCTACATCGCCGCGCAATTACTCTTCAGCGGATTTCACGAGTGGTTTCCTTACCTCGGCACCCTCATCGGCATTGCCGCCGCTCTGCCCCTCGGCGTCGCCTGGCAATACGTCAAGGCCAACCTGCTCCGCTCTGAAACGGAACAACAGCGCGCCCAGCTCATGGAGCTGTTCTCGCGCTACGTCGATCCTCAGGTCGCGCACACCATCTGGCTCCGTCGCGACGAGGTCAGCCTCGAAGGCGACGAACACATCGCCACCGTCCTCTTCAGCGACATCCGCAACTTCACCGGCATGACCGCCGGCAAGCCCTCCAAAGTCGTGCTCACCTGGCTCAACGAATACTTCACCGCCATGGACGAAGTCATTCGCGCCCACGGCGGCTTCCTCAACAAGTTCATCGGCGACGGCCTGCTCGTCGTCTTCGGCGTGCCGTTGGTGCAGGGCGAAGGCATTGATGCCTATAACGCCGTCCAAACCGCTCTCGCCATGCTCGAACGGGTCAAGCAGCTCAACGCATCCCGCGGCGCCAACAGCGAATTCCCCGACCTCCGCATCGGCGTCGGCATCCACACCGGCATGCTCACTGTCGGCAGCGTCGGATCGGTCAGCCGCGTGGAATATTCCGTTATCGGCGAGACCGTTAATCTGGCCTCGCGCCTCGAAAGTCTCAACAAGGACTTCGGCACCGAGATCATTGTCTCCCAGGGCACCTATGACCACGTCAAAGATCGCATGACCGGCTTCTATCCTCTCGGCGCAACCCCCGTGCGCGGTTTCGGAGAAGAGATTACGATCTACGGTATCGGACCCCGCAAAGAGAAAAAGCCTGCCGTCGAAGAGGCTCATCATCCGGAGGTTTTGGCATGAATCGCACGTTGATGGCTGTGCTCCTCGCAGCCGTTCCCCTTACAGGATCAGCACTTCTCCCCTCTGCATTTGCGCAAACCAACACCCCAGCCCCCGCACCGGCGCCGGCGCAAAACACCAACGCGAATCATCCCCGCCGCGTCCAGGCCAAACTTGATGGCTTCGACCTCGCTCCCGGCAAAGACAGCGCCAATCAAATCGGCGGAGCTTCGCGCAGCGTCGCCCCCGGCGGCAAGCTCATTCTTCTCGCGCCGCACAAAGGCCTCGTCTATTCTCTGCGTCCCTCGTTCTGGTGGCAGGGCGACCCCACCGGTTCCTACACCTTCCACATCCAGGACGTCACGGGCCAGGTCTCCTGGGATCGCCCCGTCACCGGCACAGCCCTGAACTATCCCGCCGACGCTCCGCCGCTCGAGGCCGGCAAGACTTACCTGTGGCGCGTGGTTCCAACCTCGCCGCTGCTCGGACCACCCCCGCCCCCCGCCATGATCGTCGTCATGTCCGACGCTGACCGCGCGCAGATCGATGCAGCCGCCAGCCAGATTCCGGGCTCTGGCGTCGATGCCGGCATCGCCCGCGCCAAACTCTACTTCGACCACCGCCTCTGGTACGACGCGGTCATGGAATTCGACGGCCTCATCGCCCAGTATCCCGATCAGGCGCAGCTCTACCCCCTGCGCGGCGCGGTCTACGATCAGCTGCCCGTCACCCAGCCCCTCGCTGACGCGGACTTCGCCCACTCAAACTAGCCATCCCACTACGGGGCAGGCACCCCCCGCCTGCTCCTGCCCTTCTCTGCCGGTCCCCGCCCCCTTTCGCTATTCCCCCTCTGTTCAACAAGAAATTCATTGACCACCTACGGGGAAGCAGGATAGAGTTCGTGCATTTCCTGCAATCTTTTTAGCTCCCGAGATATCCCGTTTTCTTTCCGGAGTGATTTCATAAGGATGGTCGACGCCGTGAAACTGCCTTTCGGCGGGCTCCCCACAGCCCGCATTTCTGGCTTTGTGTGCCTCAGCGTGCTTCTCGCGACTGGTTGCGGTACCGTCATTCCGCACTCCACCACGGGATCCGGCAGCACATCCGCAGCCGCGACCACCATCTCGACTGGCGCACAGCTCGGCCTCGTCTGGTCCACAGCGGACTCCACCCTCCGCCCCCTCTCCGGCGTTCCCGGATCGTCGCAACTCGGCGCTGCCCTCTTTCCCGCGGGCAGCTACGTCTCCGCCAGCTTCTCCGCGCAGACCCAAACCGCGCTCCTCATCGATCCCAAAGGCAATCTGCAGTGGATGGCTCTGCCCACGCTCACGCCGCAAACCATCGCGCAGGGCATCCCATCCGGAGCCTCCATCGCTTTCTCCCCCAAAGGCGCCTGCGCCGTCGTCTTTGCTCCCGGCACCCCCGCCCTGCTCACCATTACCGGACTTCCCCAACAACCCGTAGTCACCGCCGTCACCGCGGACAATCCAGTTCTCAGCGCCGCCATCAGTGACGCCGCTTCGCTCCTGCTGGCGACCAGCGCCGGCAACAACAGCATCGCCGTCACGGAGACAACCACCGGCGGAACCCGCACCACCGTCGCTGCCCTCGCCGGTTTCGGCGGCATGGCCTTCGTGCCCGGTTCGGAAGACATCCTGCTCTCCGACTCCGTCGCCAATACCCTCTCGCGCTTCCACAACGGCAGCGCCACCGTGCTCGCCACCCACGCCAACGGCCTCAATCAGCCCTTCGCCGTCGCTGCATCGCTGGACGATCACTGGGCCGTCTCCGCTGACCGCGCTGACACCAACCTTCTCCGCATCGATCTCACCGGTGCCACCGCTCCCGCCCCGGCCACCTGCTCCTGCACTCCCAATCAGCTCTCCGCGCTCAATGGCAACGCGGTCTTTGAAGTCACTTCTCCCGGCACCGCGCCCGGATGGATGATCGAGGCCGATGATCCCGTTTCCCGAGTCTTATTTATTCCGCCCGCGCGAGGTGGCAAATGATCTGCCGCCCCGCCGTATCGTCCCACCGCTTCTGGATCCTCGCCGCATGCCTGCTCCTCGTCCTCGGCGCGCTGCCCAGCCATGCCCATGCGCAGCTAACCCTCAGCTCCTTCGATATCGGCGCTTCACCGAACCCGGTCCAGTATGCCGGCACGACAACCTTCTCCGCCTACGTCGGCGGACTCTCCGGCATTCCCACCGGTTCGGTGACCTTTTACATTTCCGGATCCGCTGCCAGCTGCACCGGCATCACCGACGGGAACCAAATCGGCACCGGAGATATCAACTCCAATACCGGAGTCGCCACCGTTCCCTACAGCGCATACACACCCGGCACGATTCCTGTTTGTGCAAACTACAGCGGCGACTATACCTATAGCCCCGACACCGCCGGTGTTTACCTGCTCACCGTCGAGCAGCCGCCCAGCTTCTCCGTTCAGGTCGTGGGCGCTGCCGAAGCGCAGACCCCCGTCAATTTCGCGTTCACCATCTCTGTCCCCAACGGCCAGCCTCTGCCCACCGGCTCTGTCACTCTCTATGACGAAGGCAACGGCAATAGCTACGGCCCCGTCAACGTTAACCCCGACGGCAGCATTCCCAACATCGACGGCATCACCCTCTACAACGGTTACTACGAGGCTCAGTACAGCGGCGACGGCAACTACCAGGTGCAATACTTTTCCGGCGACGTCTTCCAGCAGAACGGTCTCACCGCGATCATTCCCAATCTCATTGCCGCCGGTTCCGGCGACACCACCATCACCCTTGACGGTCTGAATTTTGACCCCACTTCGGTCGTTGCCGTCGCCTACTCGGCTGCGTATGTCACGCTCCCCACCACCTACATCAGCCCCACACAGCTCCAGGTCACCCTTTCCCAGGCTTCTCTCACCACTCCCCATACCCTGAGCCTTTACGTCAACACCGCGGACACCGGCATCAATACCAACGCCGTCGCGGTGCAGATCAATCAACCGAATCCCGACGCCATCACCGTTTCTTCCAGCCCCCAAACCTTCGCCTATGGCACTGAGGCTGCAACCGCCTTTGGCAGCACGGTCACCCCCTCCGCCACCGACGGCGGCGTCCCCGCTGGGCCGGTGAACTATATCCTCACCGGGCCAGGCGTCAACCAGTCGATCGGCGCTTCACCGCTCACCCAGAACACCAGCACCGCTGGTTCCTGGGTCTCCGCGGCCCCCGCCTCGCTCGACGACAGGTCCGTCAAGATCCTCTCTGCCGACCTCAACAACGACGGCAACTTCGACTTCGTCAGCATCCCCGGCTACACCTACGGCGGCGGCGGCGACGGCCCCTATCTCCAGGTCATGCTCAGCACCGGCGTCGACACCTTCGCCTCCGAGCAGGAGCTCTACGTCGGCTGCATTCCTCAGGATTTCGCCCTCGGCGATATCAACAACGATGGCTTTCAGGACATCGTCGTCGCCTGCCAGAATCCCGATACCGGAGGCGGTTTCCCCGTCGCCGAATACATCCTTGGCAATGGAGACGGCACCTTTCAGGCCCCCGTCCAGTTTGCTTCTAATGCCATTGTCGGTCTCATCACTTCACCCACCCAGGTCGCGCTCGGCGACTTCAACGGCGATGGCATCCTCGACGTCGCCCTCGTCGATGGCGTCAACGGCAACGTCCAGGTCCTCTTCAGCGACAACCCATTCGACGGCGGCTACAACGCCAGCTCGCAGAATTCCTTCGATACTTCCGGCGGCCAGGTCGTCAGCGCCGGCGCGGCCGACTTCAACCAGGATGGCTACAGCGACATCGCCCTCACCGAGTACAACTACGACGGCGGCGGCGGCGCCGTCCTCGTTCTCACCAGCAATGGCTACGGCGGTTTCAACTACACCGAGCAGGCATTCTCGGCGTCCACCAACCTGATGAACAGCATGGTCATCACCGACGTTGACGGTGACGGCTATCCCGATATCGCCGTCGCTGAACCCGGCGATCTCTCGAGCGACGGCAACGATCCAGGCCAGGTCGTCGTCTTCGAAAACGCGGCATACGGCCCCGGCAATCTCGGCACCCTCAATTCCGGCTATTCCATTCCCGCAAACAATGCGACCGACGTCACCGGCGTGCCCTTTCCCGCGACCGGCGGCCCCTCCGGAACCCCCGCCGTCGCCCCAGGCTGGAACCTGCTCTTTGCCAGCCAGGCCTCCAACACCACGCAGATCCTCGTGACTCCTCTGCAGCGGGCGGGCTTCGATAACTGGAACATCGGGTCCACGTTCACGACTACTGAAGTGATCCCGTATTGCGACTGCAACTCAACCACCTTCCCGTCCTTCCTGACCGCCAGCGACGTCAACGCCGATGGCTATCTCGACTTCACTTTGTTCGGCCAGGACGGCAACGGCAATAACCAGCTCGAAACCGTGGACTGGAGCAACGCCGCCGCTACCACCCTCGCTGGATTAGGACCGATTGCCGCGCCCGGCAATTACACGCTCGCCGCCAGCTACTCCGGCACGCCTCTCTTCGCCGGTGGCAGCAGCGCCACCATTCCCATCGTCATTACCCAGGGAACGCCCACCGGAGCCATCACCGGTCCCTTACCCAACAGCCCCGGTGGGTATATCGCCCCGTACGGTACCAACATTTCATTAACCGCCACCATCACCGGCGTCGCCAATGGCGAAACCCCCAGCGGAAGCGTCACCTTCTACAGCAATGGAGGAACTATCGGGAGCCCCGCCATCTTGTCCGGCGGCGTCGCCACCCTCAACATCTCCACGCTTCCCATTGGCATCGACACCATCACCGCCGCCTACTCCGGCGACACCTACTACACCACTCTTGCCCCGCATCAGATCACCTCCTATCGCGTTCAAATCACCGGCGTGACCCTCAACCTCGGCCTTGCCAGCTCCACCTCCTCCACCACCGCCGGCGCTATGGTCACCTTCACCGTCACCGCCACCGGCGGATCCCTGCCTCCGCCCGAGCCGGTCACGCTCACCGGACTCCCCACCGCCGTCACCATTGCGCCCATCATGACCAACGGCGTCGCCACCTATTCCTACGGCCAGTTCCCGCCTGGCAGCTACAACATCCAGGCCAGCTACGCCGGCGACAGCGGCTTCCTGCCGCAAACCTCCAATATTGTTTCCCTGCAGGTGAACAACACCCCGGTCACCGTCACTCCCGCGCCCAGCGCGAATCCGGTCACCTATCCCACTCCCATTAACCTCATCGCCGCGGTTTCCAGCAACGGCTTTGGCATCCCCATCGGATCCGTCGATTTCCAGCTCAACCCCTCCGGCAGTCCGACCGATCTCGGCAGCGGCGCGCTCTCCCTTGTCAACGGCAGCAGCGGCCTCAACCAGATCGGCACCTATGGCGGCAACGCAGATGCCGCCCTCAACGACATCGCCACGGTCTCCGGCGATTTCAACCACGATGGCATTCCCGACCTCGCTGTTCTTCAGCAGAACAGCAACGTAACCATCCTGCAGGTCTTCATCGGCAACGGGGACGGCACCTTCCAGGCGCCCGTCGTCTATACCGCCGCCCAAAGCGTCGCCGCCAATTCCGCCACTCTCGCCGCCGGTGACTTCAACGGCGACGGCTACACCGACCTCGCCATTGGCACTTCCGACGGCAGCATCCTCATCTTCCTCGCCAACGGCGACGCTGCCGGCGACCTCACCTACAGCACCGGCCTCACCGGCAATGCCGAAGCCGGTATCGCCGTGGGCAACTTCAGCCCAGGCAATATTCCAGGCTTAGCCGTCGCCGGATATTCCACTGTCGAAGTCTTCACCCAGTCCTCGCCCGGCACCTTCAACACCACGCCGTCCTACACCCACAGCACCGACGGCCCCCAGTACGCCGGCATCACCGTCGCCGACTTCAACAAAGACAACGCTCCCGACTTCGCTGTCACCGACTCGAACAACAACAACGTCGCCGTCTTCCTCAATCAGCCCAGCAATCCCGATGTCCCCTTTGCGGTCACCACCTACCCCGTCGGTGTCTCCGCAGGCGCCATCGCCTCCGGTGACATCAACGGCGACGGCTATCCCGATCTCGCCGTCGTCAGCCCCTCGGACTCCACCGTCGAAGTCCTCATCAACAACCAGGCTGGCGGATTCCCCACCGGCACGCCCTACGGCGTCGCTGGCAATCCCGATGCCGTCACCATCGCCGACTTCAACAAGGATGGCTACTCCGATATCGCTGTCACCGGCACATACCCCAACCAGGGCGGCGGCACCAGCATCCTCCTCGGCTCTCCCACCGGCGCCATCTCCGGCGAAACACTTCTTGCCTACACCAACGGCACATCCATCGCCACCGCCGACTTCAACAGCGACGGCAATCCCGACCTCGCCGTCGGCAATAACGGCGTCACCACATTCCTCGACGAATCCAGCCAGTTGGCTCTGCCCAACATCCTGCTGCCTGCCGGATCCGACACCATCGCCGCCACCTACACCCCCGCCGGCGAGACCGTCTGGGCTGGAGGCACCGGTTCGTTTGTCGAAACCGTGAGCCAGGCCACACCCGGCATCGTCTGGCCCACTCCCTCGCCCATCATCTACGGCACCCCGCTCAGCAGCACCCAGCTCAACGCCACCAGCCCCATCGCTGGCTCCTTCACCTATATCCCGGCCGCCGGCGCTGTTCTCAATGCCGGACCGCAAACACTGACCGCGAATTTCGCCCCTGCGGACACCACGGACTATCAGGCGACCAGCGCTCAAGTCACGTTGACCGTCACCCAGGCCACGCCCACCGTGTCATGGTCGAACCCCGCGCCCATCACCTACGGCACCGCGCTCAGCGGACTGCAACTCGATGCCACCTCGCCCATCCAGGGCAGCTTCAGCTACACCCCCGCCCTTGGAACCGTGCTCGGCGCCGGTACGCAGAACCTTTCCGTCACCTTCACCCCAACCGATGCCACGGACTACCAGGCCGTCACCACCAACGTCACCATCGTCGTCAATAAAGCCACTCCCACCGTTACGTGGAACCAGCCTGCCGCCATCACTTACGGCACCGCCCTCTCCGCCACCCAACTCGACGCAACCGCCTCCGTCGGCGGCTCGTTCAACTACAACCCGGCCAGCGGCACCATCCTGACTGCGGGCAGCCACACGCTCTCCGTCACCTTTACCCCCACCGACGCCACGGACTATCAGCCCATCACCACCACTACGTCCATCCTGGTCAACAAAGGCACCGCCGCCATCTCGTGGAATAACCCCGCGGCCATCACGTACGGCACCGCGCTCTCCGCCACGCAGCTCAACGCCACCTCGGGCACTCAGGGGTCCTTTGCCTACACTCCCGCGGCGGGCACTCTTCTCCCCGCCGGAATCCAGACCCTGAACGTCACCTTTACACCGACCGATACAACCGACTACCAGTCCTCCACGGATTCGGTGACGATCACCGTCAATAAGGCAGGCGTCGGAATCTCCTGGGCCAATCCCGCAGCCATCACGTACGGGACCGCACTCACCGCCACCCAACTGAACGCCACCACGAAGGTCGCCGGATCGTTTAGTTACACACCACCTCTCGGCACAGTCCTTGCGGCGGGAACCCAGACTCTCACCACGACCTTCACGCCGACGGACACCACCGATTATCAGGTCACCAACGACTCGGTCTCCATCGTCGTGAACAAGGCCGCCACCAGCATCACCTGGAATACCCCTGCAGCCATCACGTACGGAACTTTGCTCGGCCCCGCCCAGCTCGACGCGACCACCTCGGTCGGTGGAGGCTTCAGCTATAACCCTGCTTCCGGCACTAAACTCACCGCCGGCACGCATACTCTCAACGTCACCTTCACACCGACGGACACCATCGACTACCAAACATCCACGGCGTCGACTTCCATCACCGTCAACAAGGCAACGCCGACTATCACCTGGAATAACCCGGCCGCCATCACCTACGGCACCGCCCTCAGCGCCACGCAGCTCAACGCCACCTCGTCCGTAGCCGGCACCCTGGCCTATACACCGGCCTCCGGCACCGTCCTCACCGGTGGAACCCACACTCTCTCGGTCACCCTGACGCCCACCGACGCCACGGATTACCAGACGCTCACGCAAACCGTCACCATCGTCGTCAACAAAGCGACCACCACCGTCAAGTGGGCCAATCCTGCGTCCATCACCTACGGCACCGCCCTCACCGGAGTGCAACTCGACGCCACCGCTTCGCAGCCCGGCACCTTTGCCTACACGCCGCCCGCGGGCACGGTCCTCACCGCTGGCACGCAAACGCTCAACGTCACCTTTACCCCAACCGATTCCACTGACTATCAAACCGCCACCGGTTCGGTAACCATCGTCGTCAAATCGGCGACCACCACCGTCACATGGGCGAATCCCGCAGCCATCACCTACGGCACTGCGCTCACCAGCGCCCAGCTGGATGCGACCTCGACCATCTCCGGCACCTTCACCTACAACCCGTCTGCCGGAACCGTCCTCACCGCCGGCACCCACACGCTCTCCGTCAGCTTCGCGCCCACCGACACGACGGATTACCAGACCTCAACGGCGACAGCCACCATCGTCGTCAATAAGGCGACCACCACCGTCACGTGGGCAAATCCCGCCGCCATCACCTACGGCACCTCCCTCGGCGCTGCGCAGCTCAATGCCAGTTCCACCGTCGCCGGCGCCTTCACCTACGCGCCGCCCGCCGGAACCATCCTCAAGGCAGGCACCAATGCCCTGTCCGTCAGCTTTGCGCCGACCGACACCACCGATTACCTGCCCTCCACGGGATCCGCTTCTATCCTCGTCAACAAGGCGACTCCAGCTCTCGTCTGGCCAACGCCCCAACCCATCTACGCAGGCACGGCGCTCTCCGCCACGCAACTCGATGCCACGGCCACGCCCGCCGGCGGAACCTTCGCCTACGATCCGCCGCTCGGCACCATCCTCCCCATCGGCACGCAGACCCTGAGCGTCACCTACACGCCAGCGGATACCACCGACTACACCACCGCCTCCACCACGGTGTCGCTCGTCGTCGGCCCGGATCTCGTTCTCTCCAGCATCTCTCCGTCCACGGGAACCCTCGAACAGGCCGCCACCACCATCACCCTCACCGGTGTCGCCTTCACTTCGTCTTCAACGGTTCAGCTCAACGGCGCCAACATCGTCAGCCACTTCGTGAGCTCCACGCAGATGACCGCCGTCATCCCGGCCAGCTTCTTCACGCAGGTGCAAACCGGCCTGGTCACCGTCACCTCCAACGGCGTCACCACCCCCGGCCTCACCTTCACCGTCAGCGCCACCACCGTCCAGGCCACCCTGAGTGGTCCCAGCACCGCGCCACCGGGTGAACAGCCCACCATCAACTTCACGCTCAGCCAGGCTTACTCCCTGCCCTTGCAGGGAACCTTCACCCTCACCGTCGCGCCCGCCACCTCCGGCGGACCCGTCGATCCCGCGGTGCAGTTCTCCACTGGCGGCACCACGCTCAACTTCACCATCCCTGCCGGCAGCACCACCACGCCGACGGTTCAGTTGCAGACGGGCACTCTGGCCGCCACCATCACCGTCACCCTCACCCTCACCGCCGATGGCCAAAACGTGACGCCGGATAACATCGCACCCGTCGTCATCGACGTGCCTGCCGTGGCCCCGGTCATCAGCAGCGTCAAACTCGTCCGCAGCGGCGATTCCCTCACCGTCATCGTCGATGGCTTCTCCAGCACCCGCGACCTGAGCAAGGCCATCTTTACCTTCACGCCCTCGGGCACCGCTACCCTGTCCGATTCCGTGGTCCCGGTCGATGTGTCCAGCGCCTTCACCACCTGGTATAACAACACCGCTTCCGATCAATACGGCAGCGCCTTCTCCTATACCCAGACCTTCACTCTCAATAACAGTGCCAGCAACATTAAGAGTGTTTCCGTCACCCTCACGAATTCAGTCGGCACATCGACAGCAGTCAGCGCCAATTGATCAGCGAAAGCAAATGAACCAGCGAGAGCAACCTACTATGATCAGCCCCGTCCGCAAAGCCAACCCCTGCACCGCCGGCGCGCGCGTCTGCGCTCTTCTGGTCGCTGCTCTTCTCCTGCTGCAACCCCTTGCGCCGCTGCACGCTGAGGCAGCGCCCGACGGAGCGCCGCCCCAGGATATGCAAATCGTCATTCTCGATGGAGAGGGCGCACTCAATAACATCCAGGAGCGCACCGCCCGCGAACCCATCGTGCAGGTGCAGGATCACAACCACAAACCCATCGCGGGAGCGTCGGTATTATTTGCGATTCACGGAGGCAGCGCCGGAGCCGGCGGATCCTTCGCCGGCGGCGCCACGTCGCTCTCCGTCACCACTGGAACCGACGGCATCGCGCATGCAACAGGCCTCTTACCCAACGGAGAAAAAGGCTCCTGGCAGATCGCGGTGTCCGCCAGCTTCGGTGCCCTGACCGCCAGCGCCATCATCAACGAAATCAATTACACGCCGCTGCCGCCCGCGCCCCCGCAGTCGACCACCACCACCACCTTCACGCGGCCGCCCTTTCACTGGCCCTTTCCCAAGCCGATCACCATCGCGGGCGGCATCGTGATTGTCGGCTCCATCATCGCCATCACCGTGATCGAAACCAACAACAACAACTCGACAAAAATCACACCCGGCAACCCCACCGTAGGCCCTCCCGGCAGTGGCAATCCCACCGTTCAGGGCGGAATCCACATCCGCTTCTAACCACCCCAACTGGTGCCCCATTCAGGCCCGGTGTTGGCTTGACTGGGCTCGCGTATCAACGTCGCGAACAATATCCGCGCGCCCCTCAACTGAAAACTGATAACCGAAAACTGCCCTACGGCGTAACCGTCACCGTAGCCTTCTGCCGAATATCATCCGAAGACGCACCCACCCGCACTTCCACCGGCCCCGCCTCCAGCACCCACCGCTTCGACCCGTCATCCCAGTACCGCAGCGCATCCGCCGTCAGCGGCATCGTCACGGTCTTGCTCTCGCCCGCCGCGAGATGCACGCGTTCAAACCCCTTCAGCGCCTCCTGCGGCCACACCACTTTCGACTCCGGATGCGCCACATACATCTGCACCACTTCGTCGCCCGCGCGCTTGCCGGTATTCCGCACCGTCACGCGCACATTTACCGTTCTGCCGCTGTGCAGCGCGCCATCCCCCACGCTCAGCGCGCCATAATCGAACGTCGTGTAGCTGAGTCCGTAGCCGAACGCGTACAGCGGCTTCTTCGTCAGATACATATACGTCCGCCCCTTCGTGATGTCGTAATCCATCATCGGCGGCAGCTGATCCATCGACGCCACCCACGTCTGCGTCAGGCGTCCCGCCGGGTTGTAGTCGCCGAACAGCACATCCGCCAGACCCGTTCCCTCTTCCTCGCTGTTGTGCGTCATCTCCACAATCGCCGGCACATTCTGCTGCGACCACGTGGTCGTGTACGGAAAGCTCGCGTTCAAAACCACAATCGTCCGCGGATTCGCCGCAAACACCGCCTTCGCAATATCTTCCTGCTCCAGCGTCAGCGACTTGCGGTCAATCGCTTCCTTGCCATCGCTCGGCAGCGGGCATTTATTCCATCCCTGGTTACACGTCGGATGATTCCCAATCACCACGATCGCCACATCCGCATGCTGTGCCAGCGCCGCGGCCTGCGCAACATCCGCGCCATTCGAGAACTCCACCTGCACGCCCGCACCCACGCGTTTGCGAATCCCCTCCAGCGGGCTCACTGGCGTCGGCGGCGTACCGCTGTACCAGTCCAGCGTCACCTGATCCGCATACGGCCCGATCACCGCTACTGACTTCAATTTCTTCGCATCCAGCGGCAGCGTCTCATGATCGTTCTTCAGCAGCACAATCGATTCGTCCGTCACCTTGCGCGCCAGTTCGCGATGCTCCGGCCACTCCCACGGCTCGCCCCGCGCCGCATCCACATCCGTAATCCCAATTCCCGCGTACGGATCCATCGCCGGCGGATCGAATAATCCCAGCCGCATCATCACCCGAAACACGCCCCGCAGATTCGCATCGATGTCCTTCTCCGTAATCAAATTCTGCGTCAGTGCATCCTTCACCGGCTGTTTGAAGTTATCCAAAAATTGATTAATCCCCGCGTGAATCGCGCCCGCCGCCGCCTCCGTCATCGTCGGATAGTATTTATGCCCCACTACCGAACCCGCCAGCGCTCCTGCATCCGTGCAGATAATTCCGTTAAATCCCCATTCCTTCATCACCACATCGCGCAGCACCGGCTGGTCGGTCATCGGAATGCCGTTCCACGCGTTGTACGACGTCATAAACGCATTTGCGTGCCCCTGCTCAAACCCCATCCTGAACGGCACACCGTAATACTCGCGGAACAGCCGCTCATCGAAATTCGATGACGAACTGGTCCGCGCATCCTCGTTGCTGTTCGCCATGAAATGTTTCATCAGCGAAGCCGTTAGCCAATACTTCGCATCATCCCCCTCCGGCTGCGATTCCGGCACGCCCGGCGCCCCAAACTGCAGCCCGCGCACAAACGCCACCGCCATCGTTCCCGTCTCAAACGGATCTTCGCCGTACGATTCCTCGCTCCGTCCCCAGCGCGGATCGCGCGACAGATCCACATTCGGAGCGCGCAGCACCAGGCCGCCCATGTGGTAGCGCGCAGTCACATACCGCGCCTCAAACCCCTCCACCGCCGCCGCCTGGCGAATCAGCTCCGGATCCCACGTTTGCCCCAACCCGCGCGACTGCGGAAACGTTGTGGTCGGTATCACCTCATGCCCGCGCCCTTCCCAATGCGCCGGCCCGCCATACGAAGCCCCATGCAGCCCCTCGATATGCGGCGTGCCCACCACCCCCAGCCGCGGCACATTCGGATCCGTTCCCAGCGCATCAATCTTCTCGTCGATCGTCATCCTCGACAGCAAATCCGTGATCCGCTCCTCCGTCGGCAAATGCGGATTGCGGAAAGGATACTGATACGTTTGCGCCCCGGCCGTTACGCCACACACCACCACACCCAGCAAAAATATCTTCAGCTTCATAACTGCGCCCACTCCATTTCAGCCAAATGGTACACGACCCCGCACTTCCGCCTACACCCTACCCCCTACTCCCTACACCCTCGTCCCCCTGTACCCTGCACCCTCGACCCTGTACCCTGCTCTTATGAAAGTTGCCATCCTCGGCTTTGGCACCGTGGGCTCCTCGGTCGCCCGCATCCTTTACGACCTCCAGCCTTCCGGCCTCGAGCTCGCCTATGTCTTCAATCGCGGCGTCGCCCGCAAAAAAGCCGACTGGGCTTCCCCCGCCATCATCTGGACCGAGGACTTCGAAGAAGTCCTTCGCTCCGACGTCAACGTCATCGTTGAATTAGTTGGCGGCCTCGATCTCCCCGGCGTCTGGGTGCGCCGCGCCCTCGAGGCCGGCAAGTCCGTCGTCACCGGCAACAAAAAGCTCATCGCCGCCCACGGCATCGAGCTCGATCGCCTTGCCCGCTCCAAAGGCGCGCACCTGCTCTACGGCGCAGCCGTTGCCGGAGGCATCCCCGTCATCCCCGGCCTCCAGCAAGGCCTCGCCGGCGACCGCATCACTCGTATTGAAGGCATTCTCAACGGCACATGCAACTACATCCTCAGCCGCATGGAAGCAGGCGCCGCCTTCGCCGACGTTCTCGCCGACGCGCAACAGCTCGGCTACGCCGAAGCCAATCCCAGCGAAGACGTCGACGGCTACGACGCCCGCGCCAAGCTCGTCATCCTCGCCCGCATCGCTCTCCGCGCCGGCCTCGATGTCGACTCCGTCGCCTGCCGCTCCATCACCCACGTTGACGCCGTCGACCTCGTCTACGCTCGCGACCTCGGCTGCACCATCCGCCAAATTTCCAAAGCCGAACTCGCATCAGGCGCCGTCTCCGCCACCGTCGGCCCCATGCTCGTCCCCCTGCGCTCCCCGCTCGCCTGGTCGCGCTCCACAGAAAATATGGTCCTCGTCAGTGGCCAGTATGGCGGCGACGTCGTCTTCTCCGGACACGGCGCTGGCGGCAATCCCACCGCCGTCGCCGTCGTCTCCGACCTCATCTCGTTAGCCCACGGCTCCGGCTCCATCGACCTGCCCAGCAGTCCTACGCCCGTCTCCGGCGAATTCCAGCTCCGCCACTACATTCGCTTTGTTGTGAAAGATGCTCCAGGCATCGTCGCAGAAATCGCCGGCGCGCTGGCTGCGGAAAAAATCAACATTGACGCGCTCTCCCAGCGCCCCGGCTACCAGAAAGGCAGTCTCCCTTTCGTCGTCACCGTCGAACCCTGCGCCGCCTCCGCCCTGCGCCGCGCCATCGATCGCATCGCCAACGCCCCGTGGCTCGCCCAGCCCCCGCTCGACATGCCTATCCTCGGGGAGTGAGAGCTACACCGCGACCGCGAGGTGGCTCACCGCCTCCGCCAGAATCTCCGGACCGTCGGCTGGCTGAATCGTCCAATGGAAGAGCGCCTTTTCAAACCCCGCGCGCCGCGCTCCTTCCATCAGCAACAGGCGGCTGCCCGAACTATGCCGCCGGATCGCGCACGCCAAATGCACCAGCATCGACAATTCAATCGTGCTGCAGAATACCCACAGGTGCGGATCCTCCGATCGCACCCATTTATTCGCCTCTTCCGGCGTCATCGACAGCACCGTTAGATCCGAATCGGCGCCGATGATTCCCGCCCGCTTTTGCAGCACTTCCGCATCTCTGCCTACGGAAAAGACCGCCAGCGGGCTGGGCCGCACTTTAAATTGGTCGCGCGGAATCGGCGCAGGCCGGAATTCCAATATTTTCTGAGTTTCCATGGAGAAACTCCCTTCCGCATCCGATCGGCTCAACGTTCAACTGTCCATGCGTGCGGCGGCCAGGGCAAATCGAAAGGCTCTCTCGCTAACTTATGCCCAGTTGGCAGCCGGCCGAAAGCGTCATTCCGTGCCACCTGCGCAATTGCAATCGTGTCAGTTTCTGTTTCTCTCCAATTACACTCAACCCAGATGTTTCCCACCATCATCGCGGCCATCACCACCCTGCTCACGCTCGCCGGATTCGGCTACACCCTCATCGCCATCTGGAGCGCGCGCGCCTTTCTCCGCCGGCCGCGCTTCCTCACCGGCTTCGCGCCGCCCGTCACCATCCTTAAGCCACTGCGCGGCGTCGATCCCGCTATGGCCGAAGCCTTCGCCAGCCACTGCCGTCAGCAATATCCCGGCGATTACGAAATCCTCTTCGGCGTCAGTTCTCTCGACGATCCCGCCGTCGCCGCCGTCCTTCAACTCCAATCTGAATTCCCCGGCCGCGACCTCCGCCTCATCGTCTGCCCCGAATCCCTCGGCCCCAACGGCAAAATCAGCGTCGTCGTGCAACTGCTGCCCCACGCCCGCTACGACTACTTCGTCCTCAACGACAGCGACATCCACGTCGGCCCGCATTACCTCACCCGCGTCCTCGCGCCATTCGCGAACACCACAAGCCAAAAACCCGTCGGCCTCGTCACTGCTCTCTATCGCGGCCTTACCCACGGCACACTCTTCTCTAAACTCGAAGCCCTCGGCATCTCCACCGACTTCATGCCCTCCGTCCTCACCGCGCGCCTCCTCGAGCGCGGCCTCCACTTCGGCCTCGGCTCCACGCTCGCTTTCTCACGCGCTGCTCTCGACGCCGCCTTCCCCAATGGCCTCGTTCCCGTCGCTGAATACATCGCCGACGACTACCAGCTCGGCGCACAAATCGATCGCGCCGGCTTCCGCGTCGAACTCGCCGCCGAGGTCGTCGAAACCTCCGTCCCCGCCTACAACTTCCGCAGCTTCGCCGAACACCAACTCCGCTGGCTCCGCACCGTGCGCGACTCCCGCCCCGCCGGCTACGCGGGCCTCGCCTGCGCCAACCTGCTCGCGTGGGCCTTCCTCAACCTCATCGCCTCCGGCATCAGCCTCTTTTCGATTGCGCTCTTCTGCATGGCGCTGCTCTTCCGCGTCTGCATCGCCCTCGGCGTCGGCGTCGGCATCCTCAACGACCGCCAGGTCCTGCGCGACCTCTGGCTCCTGCTCCCCCGCGACCTCACCGGCCTGGGATTATGGGCGTGGAGCTACGCCTCCGACACCGTCACCTGGCGCGGCGAATCCTTCGTGATCAAACAAGGACGGCTGTTCCCCAGGCCCTCCGCACCAGCACAATAAAAAACGGCCAGCAAATAGCCCTCAGGCCCTCCGCTAACCGTTTCTTAGCTAACCGCTTTTTAGCTACCCGCTTCTTAGCTTCCCGCTCAGTGGCTCGGCGGCACATACTCCTTCGGCAGCGCCGCTCCCTCGCCAAAGAAGAACTGCTCCATCTGCTCCACCAAAAATTCCTGCGCCTGCGGCGTCCACGGCTGCAGACGATATTCGTTCAGCAGCATCTTCTGCCGCTCCACCCACTCGCCCCACGCCTTCTTCGAAACATTGTTGTAGACCTTGTGGCCAAAGTCGCTGTCAAACGGAGGCTCATCCAGCCCCTCCATCTCCTGCTTGTTGCGCGAGCAAAAAACCATATGCGGCATAGTCGTCGTCTCTTCCCTTTCCATTGTAACCAGGCTCCAGCCTTTGTTCGCTGCACCCTGACCCTGCACCCTGTACCCCGTCCCCAGGCAACCCCACACCCCCCTAACCCACTCGCACACAGTAGGTGACGGACGCATGAATTTGCCATCACTCGATTCGATTCGCGTCCCCAACCAGCGAAGGAAGCTTAGAATTCCTCACAATACAAATCAAAGGGTCCTGAAACGCACAGCATGACCAAGAACGTCACGCATCCTCGCATCCTGCGCGCCTTCCTCCTCGCCGCCATACCGCTTGCCCTCGCCGCCACTCCGCTGCGCGCCCAGCAGGACCCAAAGGCCATCGTCAAAACCGTCGTCCAGAACGAAATCCGCATCGAGGCCGCCGACCACTCCCGCTGGATGTATCGCGACGCCTACAAATCTCCCGACAAAGACACCGTCAAGCTCGTCATCCAGACCCCCCAGGGCAATCTTTCCGAGACCATCGAAGATCACGGCCGGCCTCCCAGTCCGCAGGAGCACCAGGCCGACCTCGCCCACATGCAACAGATTGTTAGCGACCCCGCTCTCCGCGCTCGCATGCAGCGCAACGAGGCGCATGACGGCCAGCAGGCCGACGACCTCATGCGCATGCTCCCCACCGCCTTCATCTGGAAAATCGATTCGCGCGGCGACGGCACCATCACCCTCAGCTACCACCCCGATCCCAATTTCGATCCGCCCAGCATGAGCGCCCGCGTCCTCTCCTCCATGTCCGGCACCCTGGTCGTCGCCGAACGCGAAATGCGCATCAAGCAGCTCACCGGCAAACTCATGCAGCCCGTCACCTTCGGATGGGGCCTCCTCGGACGCCTCGAAGCCGGCGGCACCTTCGAAGTCATCCGCACCCAGATCGCCCCCGGCGAATGGCAGATCACCCAGACGCACGTCCACATCTCCGGCCACGCTCTCTTCTTCAAAACCATCGGCGACCAGGAAGACGAAGTCACCAGCGACTACCGCCCCGTCCCCGACAACGTCGACCTGCAGAAAGCCGCCCAAATGATTCGCGACGGCCAGATCGCCCAGGAACTCCACGCCGAAGTCCACTTCAACCACTAAGAAGCTCGCAGCGAGAAACTCTCACCAGGACGCTGACGGCTTTTAGCCGGCCGCTTCCCGTTGCCAGCCCTGTCTTGCCTCCCACCCGCTATAATTCTCTGACCCAATGACCCTAACCACAGGCGCAAGGCTGGGCCACTTCGAAATCGCTGCCCTCATCGGCGCAGGCGGTATGGGCGAGGTCTATAAGGCCCGCGATACCCGCCTCGGCCGCGACGTCGCCATCAAAGTTCTCCCCGCGTCCCTCGCTGCCGACCCGGAGCGCCTCCGCCGCTTCGAGCAGGAAGCGCGTGCCGTCGCCGCGCTCAATCACCCCAACATCCTCGCCGTCCACGACATCGGCCAGCATGAGGGCTGCCCGTTTCTCGTCTCTGAACTGCTCGAAGGCGAAAGCCTCCGCGATGTCCTCGCCCGCGGCCCGCTCACCCCCCGCAAAGCGATTGCCTATGCCGTCCAAATCGCGCAGGGCCTCGCCGCCGCGCACGCCCGCGACATCGTGCACCGCGACCTCAAGCCCGAAAACCTCTTCGTCACCCGCGAAGGCCGCATCAAGATCCTCGACTTCGGCCTCGCCAAAGTCGTCCCCAAACGTGTCTCCGTCGACGCCACCATGACCGTCGCCCACCTCGCCACCGAGGCTGGCATGGTTCTCGGCACTGTCGGCTACATGTCCCCTGAACAGGTGCGCGGCGAGGCCCTCGATTCCCGCACCGACATCTTCAGCTTCGGCGCCGTTCTCTACGAAATGCTCACCGGCCAGCGCGCCTTCAAACGCGATACAGCCGCTGAGACCATGACCGCCATCCTCAAAGAGGATCCACCCGAATTCACCGCCGCTCCCGGCGCCATTCCGCCTGCCCTCGAACGCACCGTCCGCCACTGCCTCGAGAAATCCCCCGACCATCGCTTCCAGTCCGCGCGCGATCTCGCCTTCGATCTCGAATCCCTCTCCACCCTCACCTCCGCCTCAACCTCTCTCGCCGCGTCGCCCTCTTCGCGCCCCATCCTGCGCAACACCGCCATCGCGGCGGCTGGCCTGCTCGGCGTAGCCCTGCTCGCCGGATGGCTGGTCACCTCGCTGCACCGCCCCGCCCAGGGTTCGCAATTCCACCAGATCACTTTCCGCACCGGTGCGCTCGACAATGCCCGCTATATGCCCGACGGCCGCACCATCATCTATACCGCGACCTGGCAGGGCGCTCAGCCGCAGATCTACAGCGTTCCCGCCGACGGCTCCAACGGCCGCCCGCTCGGCATTGAGAACGCCCGCTTGCTCGCCGTCTCCCGCCAGGGCACAATCGCCGTCGCGCTCGCTCCCCACACCGTCTCCACCCTGGTTCATCCCGGAACGCTGGCGCGCGTCGTCAGCGACGGCGCTCCCAAACCGGAGATCGACGACGTCCAGGCCGCTGACTTCACTCCCGATGGCTCCGCACTCGCCATTGTCCGCTACGTCCCCGACAAAATTGCCTGCCAGGTCGAATACCCCATCGGCAAAGTTCTCTACTCCGAGCAAGGCATTGGCGATCTCCGCTTCTCGCCCAACGGAAAGTATCTGGCCTTCGCGACCCACACCAACTTCACCGACGACCGCGGCAACGTGGTCATCCTCCGCAGCACCGGCGAACAGGTCGCTGTCAGCCCTCTCGTAGAGAGCCTGCAGGGCCTCGCCTGGAGCCCTTCTGGCGATGAAGTCTGGTACACCTCACCGCTCGAGTCCGGCGAAATCCACGCCATGAACCTCTCCGGCAAAGTCCGCACCCCGCTCTCCGTCCCCGGACGCCTCTTTCTCCGCGATATCTCTCCCACCGGCCAGCTCCTCGCGAACCAGGGCATCACCCGCCGCGGCATCATCGTCGCCACCGAGGACGGCAAAACGCAGCGCGACCTTGCCTGGCTCTCCTACAGCTTCCTCCGCGACCTCAGCCCCGACGGCAAACTCATTCTCTTTGAAGAGGAAGGCGCATCCTCGGCCGCCTACACGGTCTTCGTGCGCGGAACCGACGGCTCCGCCGCCATCCCCATCGGCGAGGGATACGGGCTCGCCCTTTCCCCCGACATGCAGTGGGCGCTCGCCGACAAGCTGGGCGACAAAGTCAACGAAGTCTGGCTTCTGCCCGTCGGCGCCGGCGAGCCCCGCCGCCTTTCGCCGCCCAATCTCGCCCCGGGCATTGGCGCCGGCTTTCTTCCCTCCGGCAATCAGGTGATCTACATTGCGCGTGAAAGCGGCCGTCCCATGCGCACCTGGATTCAGGACCTCAAGGGCGGCCCGCCCCGGTCCCTGACGCCGGAAGGCGTCGCGGGTTTCGTTGTTTCACCCGATGGCCAGTGGATGATCGCCGGGGACCGCCAGAATGTCGAAGTCGGCACACCCACGGTTCTCGTCCCTCTTGCCGGTGGCCCTATCCAGCCCATCAAAGGGCTCGCACCCCATGAGCTTCCCCTCTCCTGGACGGCCGACGGCCAACTCTACGTTGCCAGCCGCCTGGTCGAAGGCGTCGCCCACGTCGACAAGCTCAATCCACACACCGGCGCTCGTACCCCGTGGCGCGATATCCCCCTCCCCACCACCTCCGGCAGCGATACCAGCTGGATCGACATCACGCCCGACGGCCACACCTGGGCCCTCGAATACCGCCTGATGCTCAGCGATCTCTATACAGTCAGCGGCTCAAACTAAAAATCAGCGAAGATCTGTCAGCAAGAAACTGTCAGCGAGGGACTGTCAGCAAAAAGCGGTCCGCAAGAAACGGTCAGCTGGGTGCCGAAGGGACGACAAAACAAGCCAATGCAGTCGAAAAACTTCGCTGATCTTGCGCGCCGGGCCGCTGCAGCATGTGATGGCTGCTGATGAAAACTCCAGGGTTCCGCAATCTGCAGGTTTGGCAGCGCTCCATGACGCTGGCGAGGGACGTCTTCCGCCTGACAGAATCATTTCCGAAGTCGCAGATGTTCGGCCTGACGAGTCAAATGCAGCGGTGCTCCGTGTCCGTGCCCAGCAACATCGCAGAGGGCCACGGACGCATGAGCGACAAGAGCTTCGGCCTCTTTTTGAGCCAGGCTCGCGGATCCTTAAACGAGCTGGAAACACAGCTCGAACTGGCCCAGCAACTCGAATTTGCGAAGCCCGACCAATGCAAACGGCTTCTGCAGGAAATCAAAGAGGTCGGAAAAATGCTGAACGCCCTGCTGACAGCGGTAAGGCACCGCGAACGCTGAGTGCCCCCTGCTGGCAGTTTCCTCGTGACAGTCTTCCGCGGACCGTCTCTGGCTGACAGTTCTTCGCTGACAGTACCTCGCTGACAGCTTTTCGCTGCATTAGTGGAGCCGCAACCGCCACGCCGTGTAGCTCAAAATCTCGTGCGCGAGCCGGGCGGTCCGCTCCTGCCACGAAATGCTCCGCACCACTGGCCGCGGCGACGTATACACCTGCAGCCCATCCCGCTCGCAAATCGCGTGAATCCGAAACAGATGCGTCCCGTCACTCACCACCACAATGCTCTTCAGCCCATTCGCGCGCGCAATCACCGCCAGCCGCTCGGCCGACTCTTCCGTATCGTCGCTCTTCGTCTCCGCAATAATCGCTGCTTCCGGCACGCCGTGCGCCAGCAGGTAATTCTCCCCCACCCCGCCCTCAGAATGGTTCGCGTCCGCCGCGTATCCGCCGCCCAGCGTAATCACCAGCGGCGCAAGGCCCTTCTGGTAAAGCTCCAGCGCATGATCCAGCCGCGCCCGCAGCACCGGCGAAGGACGCCCGTCATACTCCGCCGCTCCAAACACCGCAATCGCATCCGCCGGCCGCTCCTCATCGCGATGCGCGTAGTACTGAATCTGCCCGTTCACCCACAACACCCACGCCACCGCGACCAGACACCAGCGCAGCCACCAACCACAGCACGACGCGCCCTCGAACACGCACCCGACGCGGGCCGCGCCTCGAACCGACTCCAGATTGTCTTTCGGAACGATCATCTATCTCTGCTGCAGCGCGAGCGCGATCGCATGCGTCGGAATCGCTCCCTCACGCAAAATCTGCCACTGGTCCTCTTCGCCCGAGAGGTCCACAATCGTGGTCGGCACGCTGCGCCCCGTCGGGCCGCCATCCACAATCAAATGGATGCGCTCCCCAATCTGGTCCCGCACGCAACCCGCGTACGTACACTCCGGCAGCCCCGCCAGATTCGCTGACGTCGCCGTAATCGGCATGCCCAGCGCTTCCACCACCGCCCGCGGAATCGCCGCATCCGGAATCCGCAGCGCCACGTTGCCCGTATTCGCCGTGCTCCGCAGCGGCAGCCGCGAGCTCGCCTTCACAATCACCGTCAGCGGCCCCGGCCAAAAACGCTCCGCCAGCAGGTCGAAACACGTCCCGCTCTCCCGCGCCAGCTGGTACGCCTGCGCCAGATTCGCCACCAGCAGCGACAGCGGCTTGTGCTTCACCCGCGACTTGATGTCGTAAATGGCTTCCACCGCCCGCAGATTCACCGGATCCACGGCCAGCCCATAAAACGTGTCGGTCGGCAACCCGACCACTTTGCCGCTGCGTATGCACGACGCGACATATTGAATCCGGTCCGGCTCAGGCTCGTCCGGATGGATGCGCAGAATCTCTGCTGACAAGGCCTCTCCCGTCGAGGAACTTCCAGGCTCAGCGAATCGTGAAGCGGAAACGCGCCCGACCTCCACGCCCGCCGGTTTAAGGATAAAATTCCCCCAATGCCGACGGCTTCCGATCGCTCGCGCCTCATCAGCATTGTACAGAGTCGGCAGAACGCTCGCGTCCGCGAATTGCGCGCCGCCTTCGCCCGCTCCCCCCGCGACCCCTCCGACGTCATTGGCATCGAGGGCGAGCACCTCCTCGCCGAAGCTCTCCGCAGCCAGCTCCGCCTCCGCACCGTCTTCGTCCGCGCCGATCCCGCGCGCCGAGGCGGCAGCCTCCACACCCTCGACCGCCTCGCCCTGCCCGCCTCCGTCCCCATCGTCGAACTAACCCCCGCTGTTTTTGACAGCGCCGTCGAAACCGAATCCCCGCAAGGCATCGCCGCCCTCGTCGAAACCCCGCGCTTCTCCCTCGCCGAAGCCTTGGGGTCAACCAAGTCTGCTGCTGAGCAGGCAGGCACAGCGTCGCATCTCGCCCCCCTCATCCTCATCACCGCCGCGCTGCAGGATCCCGGCAACTTCGGCTCCCTCATCCGCTCCGCTGAAGCCTTCGCAGCCACCGGCGTCATCGCTCTTCCCGGCACCGTCGATGTCTGGAACGCCAAAGCTCTTCGCGCCTCCGCCGGCTCCGCCTTCCGCGTCCCCGTCGTCCAGGAAAAATCCGCGCCCGCCTTCGCCGCCCTCGCCGAACGCAAAATCCCCATCCTCGCCGCCGTAGCCGCCACGGCGTCAGCAACGTACCCCGCCCACGAAACCATCCCCTGCTCCGCGTACGACCTCACCCAACCGGTAGCGTTCCTCATCGGCAACGAAGGCAGCGGCCTCTCCGCGGAAATGCTCGACCGCGCCACAGTAAGAATCGCCATCCCCATGCCCGGCCCCGTCGAAAGCCTCAACGCCGCCGTCGCCGCGTCGATCCTTCTCTACGAAGCGGCCCGCCAACGCAGCCTCAAAATGACCTAGTCCTGCCGCGATAGGTCGCACCAGAAGAGAAGTGTGGAGCGATGGACCTGCGGTTCCATCACGCCAGCGAAAACCCCCTCAACCGCGCCGCCTTCCGATCCAACGTCAGCATCTCCGAGCACCCAGCCCACGCCCCCAGCGCCCCAATCAGCGCATCATCAAACGACCCCAGCCCCGTTCGCAGCGCAACCATCGCAGCAAACACTTCTCGCTCGTTCTGAATATTCAAAGTATCGATCTGCAGCAACCGTTCCACTGCCGCCGCAATTTCCTTGCCCGTGAATTCATAAAAGCTGTCCAGCACCCAAACCAGCTCCGCCACCGTCACCAGGCTCACAAAGCCCGGCTCCCCCTGCGTGATTCGTCGCTCCACAACCTCCGCAGCCAGTGCTGCCTGTGCCGCATCATCCTGCGTGAGATACCGCACCAGAATGTTCGTGTCTAAACCGATCACCGCTTCACGCTACGGGCGTATCGCTCCGCAATGCTCTTCGCAATCGCCTCATCCATATCCCGCAATGACGCCCGTTTCCCGCGCACGCGCAGCATCCCCTTCAACGCCGTCACCGGCAGCTTCGGCAAAATCACCACGCTCCCGTCCGGGTGAATAAAAAACTTCACCCGGTCCCCAGGCTGCAGCTTCAAATGATCCCGAATCGCCTTCGGGATCGTCGCCTGCCCTTTCACGCTGAGTGCCGATTCCATCGAAAAAACCTCGCCTTTACATTTTACTAAAAGTAATACCAACGATCCTGCGCGGGATCGGCTTCGCTACCAGCGACCAGCCACCAGCGACCAGCCACCAGCGACCAGCTGCTTTTCTGTACCCTGCACCCTGAACCCTGTACCCTGTTCTTGCCATGAGCCTCTTCAACCCAACTCCGGACACCCAGACCGCTCATGTCCCCGCGCCGCTCGCCGAACGCATGCGCCCCCGCTCCCTCGACGAGTTCCTCGGCCAGCAGCATCTCCTCGGCCCCGCCAAACCCCTCCGCGTCCAGATCGACAACGACGACGCATCCTCCATGATCTTCTGGGGTCCCCCCGGCGTCGGCAAAACCACCCTCGCCAAAATCATCGCGGAAACCACCAAAGCCACCTTCATCGAATTCTCCGCCGTCCTCGCCGGGATCAAGGAAATCAAGCAGGTCATGGCCGACGCGGAGAAAGCCGCCTCCTGGGGCACCCGCACCATCCTCTTCATCGATGAGATCCATCGCTTTAACCGAGCGCAGCAGGATGCTTTCCTGCCGTGGGTGGAGCGCGGCTCCATCCGCCTCATCGGCGCCACCACCGAGAACCCCAGCTTCGAAATCAACTCCGCTCTCCTCTCCCGCTGCCGCGTCTACACCCTCCAGGCCCTTACCGACGAACAAATCGTCTCCCTCCTCGAACGCGCCCTCGCCGACCCTGTCCGCGGCCTCGGCGCCCAACACCTCACCGCCGCCGAAGGCGCCCTCGAACTCCTCGCTTCCTACGCTTCCGGCGACGCCCGCAACGGCCTCAACGCGTTGGAAGTCTCCGCAAAACTCGCAACCGCCTCGCCATCCCGCACCATCACCCGCGAAGTCGCCACCGAAGCCCTCCAGCAGCGCGTCCTGATCTACGACAAATCCGGCGAGGAGCACTTCAACCTCATCTCCGCCCTTCACAAATCCATTCGCAACTCCGACGCCGACGCCACCCTCTACTGGCTCGGCCGCATGCTCCAGGCTGGCGAAGACCCGCTCTACGTCGCGCGCCGCCTCGTCCGCATGGCTGTCGAAGACATCGGCCTCGCCGCTCCTGAAGCTCTCAACCTCACCCTCTCCGCCAAAGAAACCATCGAATTCCTCGGCAGCCCCGAAGGCGACCTCGCCCTCGCGGAAGCCGCTGTCTATCTCGCTCTCGCGCCCAAATCCAACGCCCTCTACACCGCCTACGGTGCAGTCCAGGCCGACATCGAATCCACCCGCCAGGAGCCCGTCCCTCTCCACCTCCGCAATGCCCCCACCAAACTTATGAAAGAACTCGACTACGGCAAGGGCTACCAATACGCCCACGATGTCGAGGGCCGCGTCGCCGACATGGATTGCCTCCCCGCCTCCCTCGCCAATCGCCGCTGGTATCACCCCACCCAGGAAGGCCGCGAAAAACTCCTCGCCCAGCGCATGGACGAAATTCGCCGCCTCCGTGAGTCCAGGCGCTCCCCGACCTAAATCCACCCTTCTGCGCGATGTGCCAGGTTACCGCCGGGTCCCGGAACAACCCTCCTCATGTGCTATATTCCGAAAGAGTTCAATGATCTTTTCCCGCGAGTACGTTGGCTACCTGGCGCGCCATACGGTCAAGCACCTCATCGACGCCAAAATGATCCACACCGGCAAGCAAAAAGCTGTCGAGGACCGTGTCAACACCGGCCTCCTCGAAGAGCTTTCCCTCGAAGACCGCATCAATGAAGAGGTTCGCGTCATCCTCGACGCTTACCAGGAAGAAATGCACCGCACCGGCGCCAGCTACGGAGAGATGTTCAAGAAAGTCAAAACCCAGCTCGCGCAGAAGTATAAGGCGGTCCTGTGAGAATCTCCCGCGACAAACTCAATAAGCTCGCCCACGTCGTTGCCGATACCCTCGCTGAAACTCCCGAGTGCGACTTCCTCGAAGACCGCAACACCATCCGCCAGGAAGCCCGCAAGATCCTTGAGAAGCTCCTCCTCGAAGAAACCCGCATCGACGAAGCCGCCCGCAAAAAAATCGAAACCCAGCGCCGCATCATTCCCGAAGGTTCGCAGGAGTGGGACATCCTCTACCGCAAGTACTACAACGAGGAAGTCAAGAAACTCGGCATCTAGCCTCCCGTTCCCGCCCCGTTCCCCCCTCCGCTCCCCTCCATTCGGTTTCCCATATCTCCGCGCCAGCGGATTTATGAAATAACATATTTGTTATTGTTGCACTTGCTATTGTCTGTTCTATAACCCCATTAGATCGAGATGAATCCTTCCCGCATTCCTGCTTGCTCAACTCCCCTTCCCGCTCTGCAAAATATTTCCTAACCCCCGCATTTATCGCCAGATACCTTCCCCCGTCCCGCTGCCGAAGTGGGTGCCGCGCCGGAAATGGCAACGTTGTTGCAACGGTACTCCGTTGCCCATGCGACTCTTCTGTATCCATGCCGCGGGCTCCCGCTGTTGCCGTCCTGTTCAACCCCATTCCAGGGACAGCCACCGCTTTTCTATCCGCACACCTCCCTTTGCGCAGGGGGATCCACTGCGGAGTTCGACAGTCACCTCTCCCACTCCCAGGCTTTTTTGGAGGTCTCATGCTTAGATCGCGTAGCCGTTGGTTCGCCGCGCTGCTCTTGCTCCCCCTGTTGTGTGCTCTTCCCCGCATCCATGCTCAGAACGTTTACGCGACCATCCATGGAACCGTAACCGATGTCAGTGGCGCCGTCATTCCCAACGCCAAAGTGACCGCCCTCAACACCAGCACCGGCATCGCCACCAACGGAACCACCGACGGCAAAGGGTATTACACCTTCCCGCAGTTGCAGACCGGAGGCCCCTACACCGTCTCCGTCGTAGCCTCCGGCTTTCAGCGCTATGAAAAAACCGGCATCACGCTGCGCGTGAACGACAACCCTGAGATCGATGCGGCCCTCCAGGTCGGCTCCAACACCCAAACCGTTCAGGTAGCCGCCTCCGCGGTCCAGGTCCAGACTTCCGATACCCAGATCAAAACCGACATCACCTCCCGGGAAGTGGAGCAGATGCCGCTCCTCGGCCGCGATGCTTCCATCCTCGAAAAGACCGCTCCCGGCGTCGTCGAAGTTCCTGACCGCTTCGGCAACCCTGAATCCGACGGTGCCCAGTCGCAGCAGAATGAGTTCACGCTCGACGGCGTCGACGTCAACGACGTCGCGCTGCAGGATCAGGCCATGTACCCCAATCCTGACGCGCTCGCCGAAGTCGCCGTCGTCCAGAACGACCTCAACCCCGAATACTCGCGCAACTCCGGCGCCGTAATTTCGGAGACACTCAAATCCGGCACCAACTCCTTCCACGGCGACGGCTTTGAGTTCTACCGCGACACGTTCCTCAACAGCGCGGGCTGGGGCACCGTCTCCGGCCGCCCTGAATTTCATCAGAACGTCTACGGCGGAACCCTCGGCGGTCCCATCGTCCGCAACAAGTGGTTTTTCTTCGCCGCCTATCAGGGATTTAAGAACCGCACCGGCGCTCCCTCCCCGGCCACCGTCTTTAGTCCTGCGCAGGATGCCGGCATTTTCTCCGCCGACAAAAATCAAGCCACCCAGGCGGCCAACAGCGCCGGCCTCTCCGCCAATCCCATGCCCTTCGCCGTCGACGGCTGCGCCGCCGGCACCGCATGGAACGCCTGCCCCGCCTTCAAGGGCGGCACCATCAACATTCCCACCTCCGCGTGGAATGCCGAAGCCGCCGCTTTAGTCGCCACCTATGTCCCGCCCGCGAACGAGACCGAGACCAATCCCAACACCGGCTTCACCTCGTATATCGACAACTTCAATACCGCGAACAGCGCCAAGCAGGACCAGGGCATCATTCGCACCGACTACCACCCCACCCAGAATGACACTCTCTGGGCTTCCAGCATCTTCCAGTCCAGCCCCGACGTGCAGCAGCTTCCGTTTGGCGGCGCCAACCTGCCTGGCTTCACCGAAGTGAATGCCGCGCATATCAAAGTCTTCAACGCCGACTACACGCACACCTTCAACAGCACCACGCTGAATGATTTCCGCGGCGGCTATTTCCGCTTCAACTACGCAGCCGTCACTCCGCAGACCATCACCCCGCCCGGCAGCGCCGGATTCAACATCACCCCGCAGGACTCCGAAGAAGGTCTGCCCAACATGGGTCTCACCGGCTACTTCACGCTCGGCTTCAGCAGTGAAGGACCGCAGCCTCGCAAAGACACCAACCTGCTTGGCTCCGACACGGTGACCAAAATCCTCGGCAACCACTCCTTAAAGTTCGGCGCGCTCTACGAGCAGTTCGGCGTGGAAAATCCCTACTACGCCGATAACAACGGCGGCTACAGTTATGGCGGCGTTGGCTCCTATAGTTCGGGTGACCCAGCCATCGACTTCGTGCTCGGCATCCCTGACACCTACGCGCAAGCCTCCGGCAGCATCATCGACGCCATCTCCCACGAGTACTACGTCTTCGCCCAGGACAGCTGGAAGGCCGGCCGCGACGTCGTCCTCAACTACGGCATCGGCTGGGACGCGGAAACTCCCTGGGCCAACCATCAGTACGCCGGACACGGCATCACCTGCTGGTCTCTCGGCAATCAGACCTCCACCGTCTATCCCGGCGGACCTCCGGGACTGCAGTACGCCGGCGATCCAGGCTGCTCCACCTACGGCCAGGCCACCACGCCCTGGCATGACTTCGCTCCCCGCATCGGCTTCGACTGGTCTCCCAGCGCCGGTCCCTCCGCCATCATCGGAGAACCCGGCTCCCACAATTTCTCCATCCGCGCCGGCTTCGGCTTGTTCTTCAATCGCGACTCCGAAGAAGAAGCCCTTCAGAACCTCTCCTCTCCGCCGTATTTCTTTGAGAGCCGCGGCGCAGGCGACTTCGGCGGCAGCCCCGCCTTCCTCAACCCCTTTGCCGACGTTGCCGGCAAAGGATCGGAACCAAATCCCTTCCCCTACCACTTGCCCGCCTTCGGCACGCCGCTCAACTGGCCCACCTACGCTGAGGCGGACATGAGCAACGTTAGCTCCAAATACACTCCCTCCTACGCCTACAACATGTTCCTCGGCTTCCAGCGCGAGCTGCCCGGCAGCATGGTGCTCTCGGTGCAGTATGTCGGTTCCATGGGCCGCAAGCTGCCCCGCGTCAGCGAAGGCGATCCCATCACTCCCGCCGGCCACGCAGCCTGCCTCGCTAATGCCGGATGCGCCGCCAATACCGCGCTCATCCACCTCTACGACCCGCAGTACACCGCCCAACCCGCCGTCGTTCCTGGCTCGGTATCCGCGTCCTCGCCCAACGGCATCCCCTGGTACCTCAGCGTTGGCGAGCAGCTTTCCAACGGCTCCTCCAGCTACAACTCGCTCCAGGTCAGCGTCAACAAAGCCGTCTCGCACGGCCTCTACTTCACCCTCGCGTACACATACTCGCACGCTCTCGACAACGATTCCGGTTATGAATCGTCTTCGGGTGGCGGCGCTATCAACACCACAGGCGGCTCCAACGGCCGTGCCGTCAACTTTGCTCCCGGCTTCGCCTATCTCAATTACGGAAGCTCGGATTACGACGCACGCCAGCGGCTCTCCATCCTCTACAACTACCAGGTACCTCTCACGGCCGGCATGCGCAGCAACCATATCGTCAATGAGGCTGTCGGCGGATGGCACCTCACCGGCATCACCGCTCTCCAGACCGGCTTCCCCGTCAACATCAACGAGGCCGGCATCTACCAGAACGCCTGGTGCGATGCCTTCACCTACTACGGCTGCCCCGACGTCCCGCAGTGGACGGGCACCCATCCCAAACTCTTCAACCCTCGCTCCAGCGCCGGTCACGCCTGGTTCGACACCAGCCAGTTCTCGACGGAGCCCTTCGGCACCTTCGGCAACACGCCCCGGAATTTCTTCCGCGGCCCCGGCTACAACTACTCCGATATGTCCCTCTACAAGGACTTCCACCTCAACAAAGAATCCCGTTACGTCGAGGTTCGACTCGAGTCCTACAACGTCTTCAATCACGCCAACTTCGCCGAGCCCGATGGCGACTACAGCGATTCGACCTTTGGCGAAACCCTCACCACCATCAATCCGTCCAGCTTCGGCACCCAGGCCGGCGATCCCCAGCCCGGCCGTTCCACGCAGCTAGGCGCCAAACTCTACTTCTAAGCACCTCAACCCTCCAAACAAATAGGGCCGCTTCGGCGGCCCTTTTCCTTCCTACCCCCTACACCCTGCCCCCTGCACCCTTGCTCTTCCTCCTGTACCCTGTACCCTGCACCCTGTACCCTCATTCCGATGGCCCAACGAATCCCCGCCTTCTGCTTCGCTCTCCTCTTCGCTGCCACCGCGCAAGCACAATCGCCCTCGCACAACATTGACTGGCCCGCCTACAACGGCGGCGTCAACGGCGATCACTACTCCCCGCTCACCCAAATCAATCGCAGCAACGTCGCGCATCTCCAGCAGGCGTGGGTCTACGACACCGGCGAAAAAGGCAATCTCGAAGCGAACCCGCTCGTCATCGGCCATACACTCTTCGCATCCACGGTCGGCGGCAAAGTCATTGCGCTGGACGCGGCTACCGGCAAACTGCTCTGGTCGTTCGACCCGACCCTGAGCAACAACATGGAGAGCCTCAGCTTCTCGCAGCCCTCCCGCGGCTTTGCCTGGTGGACCGACGGCAAAGAATCCCGGCTCTTTGCCGGAATCCTCAACTACCTCTACGCGCTCGATCCCGTCACTGGCCACCCCATCCCCTCCTTCGGGGACAACGGCCGCATCGATCTCCGCAAAGGTCTGCGCGACAGCGAAGGCTACGAAAAGCAATCCATCGCTCTCACCAGTCCCGGCCTCGTCTACAAAGACCTCATCATCGTCGGCGGACGCAATCCTGAAACCCATCCCGCGCCCCCCGGCGACATTCGCGCCTTCGACGTCCGCACCGGCGCCCTCCGCTGGACCTTCCACACCATCCCCCGCCCCGGCGAATTCGGCTACGACACCTGGCCGCCCGACGCCTGGAAATCCGCCGGCGCCGCCAACAACTGGGCCGGCATGTCCCTCGACGCCCAGCGCGGCATCGTCTACGCGCCCACCGGCTCCGCTGTCTTTGATTTCTACGGCGGCGACCGCCTCGGCAACGATCTCTTCGCTGACACCCTCCTCGCCCTCGACGCCAACACCGGCCAACGCCTCTGGCATTTCCAGGGCGTCCACCACGACATATGGGATCGCGATTTCCCCGCGCCCCCCGTGCTCCTCACCGTCATGCACAACGGCAAGCCCACCGACGCCGTCGCGCAAACCACCAAGCAGGGCGTCGTCTATCTCTTCGATCGCGTCACGGGCGCGCCCCTTTTCCCCATCGAAGAAATACCAGTTCCCCCCAGCGACCTCATCGGTGAGAAAGCTTCGCCCACCCAACCCTGGCCCACCGAGCCCCCACCATTCGCCCGCCAGCGCGTCACTGAAAACGACCTCACCAATCGCACCCCCGCCGCCCACGCCTGGGCCGTCGAACAACTCCGCGCTGACCAGAGCAACGGCCAATTCGTCCCCTTCACCAGCACCAGGCCCACCATCATTCTTCCCGGCTTCGATGGCGGAGCAGAATGGGGCGGTCCCGCTGTCGATCCCACCACCGGCGTCCTCTACGTCAACGCCAACGAGATGGCGTGGACCGGCCAGCTGGGCTTAACCCAGCCGCACGCCTCCGCCGGCGCCGCGCTCTACGCCTCGCAGTGTTCCATCTGCCACGGCGCCACCCGCGCCGGATCGCCGCCCGCCTTCCCTTCACTCATCGGCGTTACCACCCGCCTCACCGATGACCAGATCCGCCAGATCGTCGCGCACGGACGCGGCCGCATGATCGGCTTCCCCTCCCTCGATCCCGCCAAAGTTTCTGAACTGCTCGACTATCTCCGCACCTCCGCCAGTCCCACCGGCGAACACGCCGGCTCGCCCCAATCCACCACCCCATCCGGCCCCGTTGAATATCACTTCACCGGCTATAACAAATTCCTCGACCCCGACGGCTACCCCGCCATTGCGCCGCCCTGGGGCACGCTCACCGCCATCGATATGAACACCGGAAAATTTCTCTGGCACATTCCGCTCGGCGACTATCCCGCGCTCGCCGCACAGGGCCTCACCAACACCGGCTCAGAAAACTACGGCGGCCCCATCGTCACCGCCGGAGGCGTCCTCTTCATCGGAGCCACCGTCTACGACCACAAATTCCGCGCCTTCGACACCAGCACCGGTCAACTGCTCTGGGAAACCACACTGCCCTTCGCCGGCATCGCCACCCCCGCCACCTACTCCGTCGATGGCAAGCAATACGTCGTCATCGCCGCCAGCGGAGGCCGCGACCCCAAATCCCCAGTAGGCGGCAGCTACATCGCGTTTTCGCTGCCGTAACTGAATCGGTTGCAAAAACAGCCTAATCGCGTAAAATTCCCACGATGCAGTTGAGGGAAATCATGCCGAGGCCACCAAAATACTTCTTCTTCACCGCGTGCATCGCGCTCACGGCATTCATCGCCGCGCGCCCCGTCTCTGCGCAGCAAACCGGAACCCTGGTCTTCGATCTGAAGAACTACACGTCCGACGCGAAGATGCCGAAGAAATCTCAAAAAACACTGGAGCATGCCGGCGTCAGGTGGACCATGCTTGACAACACTTTGCTTATTTCATTTGTGAGCGAGAACTTCATCCATGCCGACCTGTCGAATCTCACCCGCTTCGGCGAACACAAGACGCTGCAATTGAAGCCCGGTCAATACACCATCACCTGCGTCGGCTACGAATTCGATTCCGCCTCCACCGACCCGGCAAAGAACCTTGCGAAATCAGCTTTCTTCAATAACGATGTTTTGACGTTTAACGTCCTGCCGGGCAAGACGACAACGCTCGAAGTCACTCCAATTTATGAGGCAGAGTCACACTACCGCTTCATCGCAAAATTGACGATCTTGCTCCCCGACCTCAAAGTGCGAATCGTGGAAGATGGAGCCACAAAAGTGGATGACATAGTCATCAACCGCCGAACAGAAAAATCCGTCGCCTGGAATGACTATCACGGCCCCCTCAAGTTCTAATCCGAAGTTCCCGCCATCAGCCTTTGGCTACCAGCTACCAGCCACCAGCTTCCACCGTGTTACCCTCATCCAACATCTCCCCACAGCGGCCCCGTCTTTCCCGAGGATCCTTCCCGAATGCAACAGGGTGAAACGGCTGTGTTGACGCACGGCACCATAACCGCCGATCAATCCGCCATCGGCCGCTCCGCGCAACGCAAAGCCTCCTGGCATCTCATCCCCTTCATCGCCATCGGCTACGCCCTCGCCTTCATCGACCGCGTCAACATGAGCTTCGCCGCCCTGCGCATGAACAGCGACCTCCACTTCAGCGCCACCGTGTACAGCATCGGCTTCGGGATCTTCTTCATCGGCTATGCTCTCTGCGAAATTCCCTCCAACCTCATGATGCTGCGCTTCGGCGCGCGCCGCTGGCTCGCCCGCATCATGATGACCTGGGGCGTCCTCGCCACGGCCATGATGCTCGTCCGCACTCCCTGGCAGTTCTACACCGTGCGCCTGCTGCTCGGCATCGCCGAAGCAGGATTCTTCCCCGGCGTCGTCTATTACCTCACCCTCTGGTTCCCCGCCCGTATCCGCGCGCGTTCCATTAGCCGCTTCTATATCGCCGCCCCGCTCGCCTCCACCGTCATCGGCGTCCTCGCCGGATGGCTCATGGGCCTCAACGGCACCCTCGGCCTCACTGGCTGGCAATGGCTCTTCCTCGTCGAAGGCATTCCGCCCATCCTCTTCGGCTTTGTCATCCTCCGCGTCCTCCCCGATAGTCCCGCAGCCGCCTCCTGGCTCACCAGCGACGAGAAATCCTGGCTCGCCGCCGAACTCGCAAAGGACGCATCCCGCGCGCACCTCGGCCATGAAGCGGGCGTCCTCCGCGCGCTCCTCTCGCCTAAAGTCTGGATCATCGGTCTCTACTTTTTCTGCGCGCTCACCTGTAACTACGCCTACCAGGCGTCCGGCCCCGCCATCCTGCAGAGCGTTACCGGCTGGAGCATCGGCCGCGTCGGCATGCTCACCGCCGTCATGGGTCTGGCCGGAGCCGCCGCCATGCTGCTCGCCGCCATCAGCTCCGACCGCACCGGCGACCGCGGCAGGCACTGCATCGTGCTCTGCTGCGCCATGGGCGTCAGCTTCTTCGTCGCCAGCCTCGCGCATCCGGCCTGGCTGGTCGTCGCCGCCCTCGCCGTTTCCTTCATCGCTTTTTTTGCGATGCTCGGCCCCGGCGTTGCCGTCCCGACCGAATTCCTCGCCGGACCCGCCGCCGCCGCCGGCATCGCCGCTATGAATACCATCACCATGTTCAGCGGTTTCCTCGGCCCCACGTGGATGGGCCGCACCAAAGACCTCACCGGTACCTACTGGCTCGGCCTCCGCGGCCTACTCATCCCCAGCCTGGTAGCCGCCGCCCTCATGGCCTACCTAATGCGCAGCTTAGCGAAAGACAAGCGCAGCGCGGGCGAGAGCCCCGACCATCCACAAGCCAACAGGTCAGTCCGAATAATCTCCAGACCCTAGAACCAATCCCCAGTCCCTAGTCCCTAGTCCCTAAAACCTATAGTCCGACAGCAGCTTATCCTGCGCCAGATTCACATCCTGTTCCAAAATCACCCGCGCCCCATCCACAATCCGCGCCATCTTCCCGTGATCGATCCAGTTCACCGCGCACGTCTCGCACGATCCAATCACCACATTCGTAGCGGCCGGATAAAAATCCACGATCATCGCCTTATGGCAATGCGGACACGTCAGTTTCCGCTGCATCTCGCTCGGGTCAAGCGCCGGTATATCCACCTTTCCCGGATGCTTCTGCTGCAGCGCATCAATCAATTCCGGAAACGAGTGCATCGGGATCAACATCCCCCGGCACTTCGAGCAGTAACAGATCTCCACCCGTTCCAGCACCGCCAGGTTCAGCGCAATGTTGCACACCGGGCACGGCTCATCTTTCGCCTCGCCCGTCACCGTCACATCATCGTCGTTCTTCGGCGGATAGAAAACATTGTGGCAGTACTCGCAAACCAACGCATCGTCCGTCGGTCGCGGCTTCAACGGCCCCCCACAAGCGGTACAGTTCATTGCGCTCCTCCACATTCCGGACAAAATTTAGCCGCTCGCGGCATCGGCTTCCCGCAAGCCGTACAAAACTTCGTGCTCGCCGCAGCCGTAGTTGAGTCTGTCGTCGCAGCAGCTGCTGCCGCAGGCCGAACGTTCGCCATCATCGCCTGCGCCATCGCCACGCCTGCGCCCAGGCCCACGCCCGCGTCGGCCGCGCCGCCCGTATTCCCGGCCGCCGTCTCCAGCGCCTCGGCTGTTTCAAATTGCGTGAACCGTCCCAGATCCCCAGCCATGCTCACGCCAATCCGCTGATCCATCACCTTCTGCAACTCATCCGGCAGCGAAAGGCTCTCCACCACAAACTGCTGCAGCTCCAGCCCCAGCGCCGCAAACGTCGGCTTCATCGCCTCCATCAGCTTCGCGCTCAGCCCCGCCTGGTTCGCCGCCATATCCAGAAACGACAGATCGCTCCCCGCCAGCACATCCGCCATCCGCCCCACAACCGTCTCGCGCAGCTGCCCTTCCAGGTCCGACGCCAGATAAACATCCCGCGTCCCGCTAATCTGCAGGAAAAATGTCTTTGCATCCGCGATCCGGTACGAATAAATCCCGTACGCCCGCACCCGCACCGCGCCAAATTCCTTCTCGCGGAACGTAATCGGCGTCGCCGTCCCCCACTTCTGGTCAATTTGTAACCGTGTCGAGAAGAAATACACATCCGACTTAAACGGCGACTGGAAATCCTTGCTCCAGTTCTTCAGATCCGTCAGCACCGGCAGATTATGCGTGTTCAGCGTATGCAGCCCCGGCCCAAACACATCGGCAATCTTGCCCTCGTTCACAAACGCCGCCATCTGCGTTTCGCGAACCGTCAGTTGCCCCCCATTCTCAATCTCCATATCCTGCATCGGATACTGCCACGCCAGAATCCCATCCTCCGGCTCATTCCACTGGATGACCGCAATGAACTGTTTCCCCAAAAAACTGCGCAAAGTCATAGCCCCTCCCGCCCGCAAGATACCACGGAGACTTCATTCAGCCTGTAAAAGTTATTTCCGCGAATCTTACCCCATAACGAAGCCCGCGGCAGCAGCCTCCTCGCTCCAGGCGCCAGACCTCTAACCTTCAACCTGTACCCTGCACCCTGCGTCCGTGCGGCTTCGCTACCAGCTACCAGCCACCAGCTACCGGCTGCTCTTCTGTAACCTCCAACCTCTACCCTGCACCCTGCTCTTTCACCCCCGCACTGAAGGTTGAATCGAAGGCCTTCCCGCCACCGCCGCCTTAATCGCCGGATTCGCCGCCATCAAATCCAGCAGCGCGTGCGTAATCTTCTCATCGGTGCTGCCCGCCTTGCCGATCTCCACCGGATAACGCACCCACAGCTGAAACGCGCCGCCGCTGAATTGCAGCCGCGACTCCACGCCCGGCGACTCGATCGTCGCCTGCATCCAGTTCTGCACGCCCTCGTGCTGCCGCTCGATGCTCGGCCGGTATTCCTCGTAAGCCGCATGCACCGGCTGCAGCAGCGCATCGCACGCCGCCTTGTAATCGATGCCGTCCGCCAGCTGCACCGTCATCTCATGCCATGCGTATTCCGTTCCCGGCAGTTGTTTGTACAAAGGCGTTCCCGCCTGGAACAACACCGCATTCGAGAACACCGCCACCCGCCCCGTCGGATTCAGCGACGTCCCCGTTCCCGACAGTTCCATCACGTAAAACCGCACCAGTCCGACTTCAATCACGTCTCCCGTCACCGCGGCAATCGTGATCCGGTCGCCCACCTTAATGCCGAACCGCCCAATGATAAAGAAATACGCTGCCACCGACAGCAGAACCGTCTGCAGCCCAACCGCAATTCCCGCCGTGATGAATCCGGCAAACGTCGCCAGCGAATTGAACTGGGTGACGAACCCGAACACCACCACCAGAACGGACAGAAAACCCACCACCACTCTGCGCACAATCAGCAGCTGACGCCTGCGCCGCCGGTCCTTAATGTATTTGTTCGTCGCCCGCGTCCACACCTCGCCCGCCAGGACAATCACTCCCAGCGCCACGCAGATCACCAGCACCCGCAGCAGCAGCGCATGCAGCACGCTCGTATATTCCTGTTCAGCCGAGGCCTGCCACGCCGCCAGATTCGCGCCGCTCTCGTTCAATACGATCAGTTCCTCGCTCAGCGGAACCGTTGCATTCGACAACGCCGTGAACCGCGATGTGATGCTCTGCAATTCCGCCGGCCCCGGCCCCCCGGCCGCTCCACCAGTCCGCACACCAGCCGGCGTCGCCGCCCCCGCCTGCTGCGAAAGCTGCTCTCCCTGCTGGATCAACCCGCGCAGCACACGCAGCATCGGCGCGCGCAGACCGCTCACCTGCTGGCGCATCCGGTCATTCGTCTTCCTCAGCATCGCCAGCGAGTGTTGCGTCTCCACCAGCTCCAGCAGCACGCCCGCCTGGCTGGTCAGCCCCGAAGAAAGCGCTGCCCCGATCGTCGTCTCCGGCCCCCCGCCCATCTTGCTCTGGCTCACCAGTTCCGGCACCGATCCCTGCAGTTGACTGATCTCCCCCGATAGTCCCGTTTTGCTGGCCGCGTCTGAAACGCTTTCGATCTTCTGCAACGCCTCTTTCATCGCGATCGACAGCGCCAGCGCGGCCTGCACCTGCTCTTTTTGCGCCTGCAGCGCACTCGCTGCCCGCCCGCTCGCGGACGCTATCCGCCGGTCCAGCGCAGCTTCCCGCCCCTGCAGATCGCTGATGCGCGTCTCTACGCTTTTCGTCGTGGCCGCCAGCTTCTCTTCCTGCGCCGTTCCTCCCGCCGCCTCTGTCTGCGATCCCTGGATCAGCGCAGCTTCCGCCTTCGCCGATTGAAAGGCCAGGTTCGCCGCTTGTCCCGCCAGCGCCACCGCCTGATTCTGGTACACCACATCGTTCGGCTCACCCGCCTTCTGAATAGGCTCACGCACCGATCGATAAAACTGAATCACCGAGCTCAGGTGCGCAATGATCGCCTCACCCTGCAGCTGTGCATTCAGTTCCACATTCGAGCTGGACTGCGCAGCGATGCCCAATCCCCCCAGCACCGCCCCCGCCAGCGCAACCATCGCGAATCGCCCCGCACGCGCGCCCGCACGAAGTTGCTCCTGATTCTGCACCTGTCGATTGCCTTCCTTCACCTTGCTTAGCTGCCTCAGCACCGTTATGTCTCTCCTGCTTTTCGATCCGCCGGCTCAACGTTCATTTTCGCGGGAAACCCCGGTCGATATATCGTATCCACATGAAAAGTTCTCCGCTCGGCTGCGCCCCCAAACGTATCGCCTCTGCCTTCGCCCTCGCGTCCTTCGCTCTCGCCTCTCTCGTCGCCCTCACCTGCGTCTCCGCGCACGCCCAGTCTGACAGCGATTCCCCACGCCACCGCGGCCCCGCACCGGACGCATCCGCCCAGACCGCGCCCGCCGCTCCTGACAAAGCCAAGGCCGCCGACAAAGACCTCGATAAACTCCCCCCGCTCCCTCCCGACGCCCACACCGAGCAGTCCATCACCATGGACGGCAAGAAGCTCGCCTACACCGTCACCGTCGGCACCCTCCCCGTCCGCGATGCCGAAGGCAAAACCACCGGCGAACTTGTCTACACCGCCTACACCGTCGACGCCCCCAATCGCCCCGTCACCTTCGCCGTCAACGGTGGCCCCGGCGCCTCTTCCGTCTATCTCAACTTCGGCGCCATCGGCCCCAGGCACCTCAACGGTGTCGGCAACGAAGGCGACAGCCCCTCCGATCCCGCCACCCTCTCGGACAATCCCGGCACCTGGCTCGACTTCACCGACCTCGTCTTCCTTGACCCCATCGGCACCGGCTTCAGCCGCTCCCTCGTCTCTGCCGAAGAATCGCGCAAGCAGTTCTACTCCACCGAACCCGACATCGAATACCTCTCCCGCGCCATCTACGACTGGCTCGTCAAAAACGACCGTCTCGAATCCCGCAAGTATCTCGTCGGCGAAAGCTATGGCGGATTCCGCGGTCCCCGCATCACCTACTTCCTCCAGTCGCAGCTCGGCGTCGCTATGAACGGCGTCGTCCTCGTCTCCCCCTACCTCAACCCCACCGTCGAAAGCAATGGCGACCTCTCCCCGCTCCCATGGCTCGTCACCCTGCCCTCCATCACCGCAGCGAACCTTGAGCGCCAGGGCAAGCTCACCCCCGAAGCCATGCACGATGTCATCAGCTACACCCTCGGCGATTACCTCACCACCCTCGTGCACGGCTACTCCGACCCCGCCGCCACCGATGCCATGATCAAAAAAGTCACCGACATGACCGGCCTCGATCCCACCTTCGTCAAAGAGTCCGGCGGACGCCTCGAAACCGGCGCCTATCTCCGCGAAGTTCATCGCGAACAGGGCAAGATCGGCTCCGTCTACGACTCCAACGTCACCATGTTCGATCCCTTCCCCTACGCCCCCGAACAGCGCGCCAACGATCCCATCCTCGCCAGCATCATCGCCCCCACCACCACCGCCATGGTCGACTTCGTCACGCGTACCGTGGGCTGGAAAGTCGATGCCCGCTACAACGCGCTCAGCTACGACGTGGCCCAGCACTGGGACCGCGATCAGGATCTACGCTCCGGCTCCGTCACCCAGCTCCGCTCCGCCGTCGCCGCCGATCCCAAACTCCGCGTCCTCATCGTCCACGGATGGAACGACCTCTCCTGCCCCTTCATGGGCTCCGTCCTCACCATCAACGAGATGCCCGTCATGGGCGACCCCACCCGCGTCTCCGTCCACGAATACCCCGGCGGCCACATGTTCTACACCCGCGAAAGCAGCCGCGTAGCCCTCCACAAAGACGTGCAGCAGATGTACTCGCTCCACTAACCACGAAGCTTCTCATCCTGAGCGAAGTTGGCCGCGCCAGCGGCCAACGCAGTCGAAGGACCCGCGGTCTTCTCTCGGATGCCCATTCCATTTGTGCCAAATAGAATTGGCCCCGGCGTTTGCTACCAGCCACCAGCTACCGGCTTCCCCCGCAAACACACCCCGCATACCCCGTCGCCGTCAACTCATCCAGCGAGCACGCATACGGCTCCCAAAACGGCGTCAGCTCCTTCGCCACATCTCCCTTGAAGTAATGCTGGATATACGCAGCGCTCGTATCTTTCTGCGCCTTCGTGTCCGCGCGAAATCCCGCCACCAAATCCTTCACCGAGGCCGCCGAAAAATCCGGCTCATGATACGTCGCCGCGTAGTCGTACTCCTCGCTCCACGACGCACCCATCTTGTCCGAAGCCACCACCACCCGATAATCCTTCAGCACCGCCGTCCGCGCATCCACCTCCGCCACCGTGAACGAAGGATTATTCCCATCCACCGGCGAAATCGACGGCACCACCTTCACGGGAATGCTCTGCGCACCCGCGCCAATCAGCCGCATCTCGTCCATATGCGTGTGCCCGAACAACCCCAGCCGCACGACATCCGCATACTGCAGCAGCAGCGCATCCAGCGCATCAGCATCCAGAAACATCTCCGCCGACCCGCCCGCGCAAACATTCGCCCCCTTCCGCACCGTCGAAAATGCATTCACTCCCGGCGGAATATGCCCCATCACCCACACCCGCTCGCCATCTTTCCGCGCCGCGGTTAGCTGTTTCTGCAGCCAGTCCAACTCCGCCGTGCCCGCCGCCGCATCCTCCGCGCCCGCGCACGTCTCATACTTCGGAGACCAATAGATATCGTTCAGCACCATCACCCGCGCCTTCTTCACCGGATCCAACGGCGAACTGTAATAGCCACCCACCGCATACTCCCGCGCCGCCTCCGCCCGCGCGCCCGCCGGCAATCCCTCCGTCATCGCCGCCGCCGTGTCCTTCAAAAAATCTCCGCCCGCATCCAGCCGGTAATCCGCGCACCCGCTGTCGTTATTCCCCAGCGACACATACACCGGCACGCCAGGAAACCTCTCGCGCAGCTGCTGCGTCACAAACGTAACCGTCTTGGTCACAAATGCTTCATAATCCGTCCCGCCCACCAGCGCCTTATACCGGCACGGATACGCATGCGCGATCAAATCCCCTGTCACCGTAATGAAGCGCGTCCCCGGCGCCTGTTTCTGCATAGCCTCCAGGCTCGACCGCAGCAGCACATACGGCGTATCCACGCCCCGCGCATGGCATTTCGTCTGCACCGCCGCAAACGACGCCGCCTGATCGTCCGCATCCGGCGCGCGCAAAATCGCCGCCCACCCGCTCTCCGGCGCCGCCTCCAGCAACTTCGCCTTCGCCGGATCGTGAAACGGATCGAAGTGAATATCGCTCACCAGCAGCGCCCCCACCTCACCCTGCGCCGCAGCCCCATTCCCCGAGTCCGCCCGCGCCTGCGCAGAACCCGCGCCCGCCACCCCCAAAAGTCCCACCACCGCAACCAAAGCCACGCGCCGCAATCCACAAGTCACAAACTTCCCCCGCAATGCGAATCTCCACAACCCGACCAGAATACCCGCTCCCCACCCGCAAGAACCGCCAACCAGTCTGTCATCCTGAGGAGCAACGCGACGAAGGATCTGCGGTTGCTACTCCGCTGTCAGCCTGAGGAGCAACGCGACGAAGGATCTGCGGTTGCTACTCCGCTGTCAGCCTGAGGAGCAACGCGACGAAGGATCTGCGATTGCTACTCCGCTGTCATCCTGAGGAGCAACGCGACGAAGGATCTGCGGTTGCTACTCCGCTGTCATCCTGAGGAGCAACGCGACGAAGGATCTGCGGTTGCTACTCCGCTGTCATCCTGAGGAGCAACGCGACGAAGGATCTGCGGTTGCTACTCCGCTGTCGTCCTGAGGAGCAACGCGACGAAGGATCTGCGGTTGCATTGTTCGGATACCCGTATCGCCCTCTGCTTCCGAAAATGAGTATCCGACAGGGGCCACTTACTGCCCGCCGTTGGCAGGAGGGGTGCCATGCGCGAGAGTTCATCCGCTTTCCACCGGCGACCGGCTGCTTTCCGGCTCCAGGGGCTGCCTTCCGCTTTTCTTGTCAAGCATCCACCACTTACCCAAAGTAACATTTGTTGATTCCACAACCACTTCCACGCCAAAATAGTTGGCGCAATTGAATGCCCCACTTGGTATTCTAAAAATAGAGAGAGATTTCAAGAAAAGGCCTCGCGTATCCCGCGAGGCCTTTCTGTTTCTGCCACCAGCTACCAGCTATCAAGGAGACCACCGTGCTATCCACCTCCCCCCGCGCCTGCCGCGCCCCCGACTACTCCCGCTGCTGCCACCTCACCCTCGCCGGAGCCCGCTGCACCATGCCCGCTCTCCGCGACAAAGACCTCTGCTTCCGCCACAACTACCGCGCCCGAGTCCCCTTCAAACCCGCCGTCCCTGACCTCTCCCCCCGCGCCCCGCTCGTGAACTTCGTCTACATGGAGAACCACGACGACGTCATGGCCAACCTCAACGCCATCGCCGACGGCTTCGCCCGCCACGCCATCCACCACGCCGAGGTCTCCGCCGCCACCTACCTCATGAACACCGTCCTCAAAACCCTCAAGCAAATGTCCCAGATCGAAACCAAAATCACCGCCGAAGAAATCGCCCGCGACGTCGTCTACAACGACCTCGGCCAACCTCGAGCCGTCGACCCACAACCCGAACCACAACCTGAAGTACCCACCGAGGCCGTGATCGAACCGCAGCCCGCCCCCACCAACGACTGTCATCCCGAAGAGGCCACCGAGACCCCGGATCACGAACAGGCGGGTGCCCCATTTCTGCCCGGTGTTGGCAGAAGTGGGCCAGCGCGAGAGCGCCCGCCTTTCTCGCCCGTAGCTGACCAATCCACAGCGGAGGAAAGCTCTGCAACCACCCCGCAACCCACAAGGATTCAAACACTTAACGCCAAAGCAGACCCTAACCCCATTGTTTCCCGCACATACGAAAACAACAAAAAACAACCCCAGTCCTTTCATACACATGCAGAAAACAAGAGCAGGGGGAGGGGGTAGGGAACGAAGGACAACCGCAGGCACACAAAAGCAACTGAAAAAAACAGGCTCCCGGCTTCAGGCTGCTTCACGCTGCCTCAGGCTGCCACCAGCTACCAGCCACCAGCTATTTCGCTGCCTGAAAATAAGCCGTCAGCGCCGCCACCGTCGCCGCGTCATACTGCGGATTCGCCGGCATCGTCGCCTCTGGATTAACCCGATTCGGTTGAACGATATACTTGCCAAACGCTGAAGCATTACCCTGGGCAATCATCGCCAGTTGCGGCCACCCAAACGGCGACTTGGTTCCACCAATATCGCCGGCGCGATGGCACCGCAGGCAGTTCTGCATCGCAATCCGATACCCTTGCGCCGCAGGACCGCTCGCAGCAGCAGCCTTCAGCGGAGCCAGCACTGCAGCCTCGTCATAAAACCGCAGCGTCACCACGCCAGCCGGCACCTGAGGCTCATCGGCATGCGCCAGCACATGAAACGCCGGCGTGAACGATGGATTCTCGATCAAGTAAGGGCCATACACTTCGCCATCCGCGCCGCGCGCCCATTGCGACGGATCTTTTCCGCCCATTTTCAGCACCAGAAACGGATGATGCTGCGCACGATATTCAGCCGTGTAGTGGCCTTCGTAACCATCGCTGCTCGTCGCCGCAATCAGTTGCTTCGTTCCGCCGCTCATCCCAAGCGCAGCCAGCAACGCATCCAGCGGAACGCCGCTCACCGCCACAGGTGCGCTGAAGTTCAAATCGTCCTTCACCGTGAACGACACCTGCGGCAGCGCAGCCAGATCCGCATAGCGCGCAAACCGGCTCGCGCCTGCCGGAACGCCAGGCACATCGCCGGCAATCTCCAAATCCTGCGGCGAAGACCGCTGTGTCTCCAGCGCAATCCGCGCAGGCGCAGCAGCCTGCGCCACAATCCCCAACAGCAATGCACCAACCACCAGCATTCCCAATCGCATGCCGCTTATCCTACCGCGTTCTGATGCCCCATAAAAATCGCTGATACGCCGTATCACGCTTCCCTCTTTTCCTCCGTTTTTTCCCTTTGGATTCAATGCACCGTCCGCTATTCTCACCAGAAGTCCCTGTCGACAACAAGGCTCTCGGTTCGCAGCCGTTCTTAGCACACAACCGAAAATGGACTGCGTCACGCAGCCGCCGCACACCTCTATCCAGAGGCGCGGCTACAGTTTTCTTTTATGGAGGCAGTTACCGATGTCCAGGCGTCTTGCTCTCAGGTGTTGGCTCTTCCTTTTCTCCTTCGTGGCGCTTCCCTTCGCGCTTTCAGCCCAGCAAACGCTTGGCGGCATCACTGGCGAAGTCACCGACGCATCCGGCGCAGCCGTTGCCGGCGCCACAGTCACCGCCGTTCAGGATCAGACCAGCCTCTCGCGCTCCGCGACCACCAATGCTGAAGGCGTCTACACGCTGGTCAATTTACCCATCGGCAACTACTCCATCACCATCGTCAATCAGGGCTATGAGACACAGAAATATCCAGGCATCCTGGTGCAGGCCGATCGCTCCACCACAGTCAACGCCGCTCTCAAAATCGGACAGGTCAGCCAGTCCGTCACTGTGGAAGCCACACCGCTTCTCAATACCGTCGACACCACCAACGGCTACATCCTCGACAAAGCCCAGATCGACGCCATTCCACTGCCAACCGGCAGCTTCACCGGTCTCGCCATCATGTCGCCAGGCGTCAACGCTGAATTGCCGGGCGGAACCGGCAGCAACAGCGGTCTCGGCAACGCGCCCATTTGGGCCAACGGCCAGCGCGACACATCCAATGCCTTCCTGCTGAATGGCGTCGATGCCAGCAACCTGTTCAACGGCAAAAGCACCAGCCAGGTGCAGTCTTTCCGCGTTGTCAACAACACTGGCCAGGCCAACAACGCAGGCGGTGGCGTGGTTCCCAGCAGCGCGTCCATTTATCTCGCCATCGGCAACGCCATTCCCACGCCGGCGCCGGAAAGCATCGCAGAAGTCCGCGTCAACGCTTCCATGTACGACGCGCAGCAGGGTTCCGACAGCGGCGCGCACATCGATATGAGCACGCGTTCCGGCTCCAACGAGCGCCACGGCGACGCCTACGTTCACCGCGGCACCAACTGGCTCAACGCTGCGCCCTTCTTCTTCAAGAAGGACGACAACATTCCCGCAGCCGACAAGAATCCTGAGCTGCATCGCTACATTGCCGGCGCCGACTTTGGCGGACCCATCGTCAAAGACAAGCTCTTCTACTTCCTCAGCTATCAGCACCTCCATGTTTCCGATCAGGAAACCGGCGACGAACTGCTGGTTGTGCCGCCAGGACTGAGTGACGACAACCGTACACCGCAAGGCCTCAGCGCGATCGCCAACAACAACTGGACCACCAGCGAATCGATTTCCGGCGTCAATGCCAGCTCGTCCAACTGGACTTCAAATCCAGTCGGCCTCAATCTGTTCACCGCTCCATCGGTGCCTGGCGAACCCGGAAAATGGCTGATCCCCAACCAGAACGCCGCTGGCAACCCGAATGTCTTTTCACCCTACAACGCATTCCTGCCAGGAACCTCGACCTTCATCGGCGACCAGGCCGTCGCCGACCTCGACTGGAACGCCAGCGCCAAAGACATCGTCGCGGCGAAGTACTACTACCAGCACGATCCCAGCACGTCGCCGTATGCCTACTCCAACGTGCCAGGATTCACCGAGCACATGGACGTCGGCTCGCAGGTCGCTTCCTCAACAACATTCAGACGCTGGGCTCCAACTTCAGCATCTCGGAAACCGTTGGCTTTCTCCGCGAAAAGGCCTACAGCACCAACGACCAGCCTTTCACGCCCGCGCAGATCGGGCATGAGCTCCGCCTTCGGCAATTATTTCCCTGGCGTCACCATCAACGACGCCATCGGCGATCAGTACGACTCGCCGACCGGACCGCTCTACGGCCTCACCGCGCCGTCGCTGGCCATTGGACCTGCCGCATCTTCGCAGGGCTCCAACACCGGCATGTTCCAGAACCGCATCATGCCGTCAGCCACCGCGATCTGGACCAAAGGACGCCACTACCTCAGCTTCGGCGGCAGTTGGGCGTATACCCAGCTCAACGTCCGCGATCATCGCACCGGCACAGGCAACGTCGCGACACCGGACTTCGTCACCTACGCCAATAACTGGGTCACGCCATATTCCACGCAGAACTTCACGGCAACCACGTTCCTGCAGGGCAACGCCGATCGCTACTATCGCGCCAACCAGTCCGGCTTCTTTGCCCAGGACAAGTTCCAGCTCAAGGCCAACCTCAGCATCACGGCCGGCGTTCGCTACGACTGGGATGGCGGATTCACCGAGAAATACGGCAACATCTTCAACTTCGATCCCTCGCGCTACAGCTACAACGCGGGCGGCGACGTCATCTCCAGCTCCGGCTTCATCATTGCCGGCAACAACGTCAACGGCACCAAAGGCGTCAGCAACACCACGCTCACCGGACGCCAGTGGGGCATCGCGCCGCGCCTCGGCTTCGCGTGGCAGCCTACCGCGTTCCACGACAAGCTGGTCGTTCGCGCGCGGCAGCGGCTTCTACTACGATCGCGGCGAACTCTTCACCTACCTGTCGCCCGGCTACGCGGCCGGCGAAATTTCCGGCGGCCCCTTCGGCTCCGTCCAGACAGAGCCGTTCGTCTCCCAGCAGCATTGCCCGTACAGCTCTTCGTACAACAGCGTAACCCAACCTATCTTTACCTCTATTACATTCCGATCTGCGGCGGCAACGGCATCACCGGCACTGTCGACAACTCGGAATACAACCTGACGACGCCATGGGGTACCACGCGCTCTGCGCCGCCGTCCAATCCTCAGGCTTCCGACCTGGCCAATTACCTGCCCGAACGCGCAGCTTCCATCATTAACGGCGGCCAGCCCTTCACGCTCGGCGTCTACAACCCGAAAAACAAGCTGCCCTACAGCATCAACTTCACCCTCAACTTCCAGTACCAGCCGCGCAACGATCTCATGATCGAAATCGGCTACGTCGGCAATCTCGGCCGTCATCAGGTCATTCCGGTTCCCTTCAACCAGTCGCAGATTGCCACGCCAGTCCAATCCCACGCATCCAGGCGGATTGGCGACGCAGTCCTTCAGCTACGGCTATACCGTGCTCGATCCGAACACGTACTTTCCCGAGTGCGTGAACGATCCCAGCGAGCTAACCTGCGCCTACGGCACCATGCTGAATAACTTCGAGGGCGGCAACGTCGATCTGCGCGTGCCCTACATCGGTTACTCCTCGGAGTCCGAGTCCTACACCGCAGCCGGCATCTCGGCCTATCATGCGCTGGAGTCTCACCTCGAGAAGAGGCTCAGCCACGGACTGCAGGCCGGCGTCTCCTACACCTACTCCCACACCACCGATGAGCAGAGCGGCATGGGTCTCTTCTACAACGGCAACAACCCGAACAACCTGCGCGGCGGCTACGGCTCGGCCGACTTCGACCGCACCCACGTTCTCGAACTTCACCTACAGCTACACGCTGCCGAAGGTGAATGGCGCCAACGCTCTCGTGGCTGGCGTGCTGAATCGACTGGGCGCTCAACGGCACCGCGGTCATTCAGAGCGGTCAGCCCTACAGCGTCATCGACTACTCCGGCGCCGTCGGCAGCATCTACTACAGCACCTTCGACGGCATCACCAACCCCATCGTGCCGCTGGCTCCTGGCTGCACCCGCAAGAACGCGCTGACCGGCAAAAGCGGTGGCTACTACAACCTCGGCAACCAGCAGGGAGCAGCGCTGAAAGCCAGTTGCTTCGATATCCCAATCCTGCAGCCGGGAACGATGGGCGTTCCGCAGGGCGACGACTTTGAAAATACCTTCGTCAGCGGCGAACGCAACATCTTCCGCCAGTCCTGGCAAAAGCGTGCCGACGCCGAACTCGTCAAGGATCTTGCGATCCATGAGCAATACAATCTCCGCTATACCTTCGACGTTTTTAACCTGACGAACACAACCAGCTTCGACATTCCGCAAAACAACGTCAATCAGAACCAGGGCTTTAACAATGTTCCGTTCGAGGTCAGTTCTACTTCTGCTGCGTTACCCACTGGCTGCGGGACAGCAGCCCCAGCTCCAGGTGGACTCTATAACTGTCCTGCGGGTCTGGGCATCGTGAAGCACACCATCGGCAGCGCGCGTCAGATTCAGATGTCTCTGCACTTCAACTTCTGAAATGAGGCGATCACACAGCAAGGCGGCCTGCGGGCCGCCTTGCTCTTTTCCTCAACGGCTCAAAGAAGCGAGCGTGCGCGCCAGCACCTTCACGCCGCCAACGATGTGCTCCGGCGATGCATATTCATCCGGGCGATGGCTCACACCATCGCGGCACGGAATGAAAATCATCGCCATCGGCGCAATCTGCGCCATGAAGGAGGAGTCATGATACGCGCGAGCTACAATCCGGCGCGATGCAAGCGCTTCGTCTGCGCAGGCGTGCTCGATAGCGTCAAGAATCAGAGGTGAAGAAATAGCTGGATCATCGGCATTCAGCATGCGCGTTGCTATTTGTAACCGTCTCTGTGACTGAAGTGTTTCACCGGCATCCTGAATGCCGCGCAGCACGCAATTGCGCCGTTCGCCGTCCGTGTCGCGCAAATCCACACTGATCCGGACGCGACTGGGAATGCTGTTGATCGCGCCAGGATGCACCTCGCAGATGCCAACCGTCGCAACCGTGTCAGTCGAGCCGGTTCCTTTGGCCAGTGCTTCAATGCACGTAATCAGTTCAGCGGCACCGCACAGCGCGTCATGTCGATCGGGCATCAACACGCCGCCAGCGTGGCCGCCTTGTCCTTCAATCGTGACGAAGAAACTAGCGGGTGCAGCAATGTTCGTCACCACACCAATCGGAATTCTTTCGCGTTCCAGAATAGGACCCTGTTCGATATGCAACTCGACAAACGCGGCATAATAACCTTTCTGCAGGCGGACAGAATCCAGATCGGCAGCAAATCCTGCGCGTGTGCGAACGCTGCGCAACGTCTCTTCATCATTACCGCGAAGCGCATCATCCGCTTCCGGTCCAAGCACTCCGGACAAAAGCCGGCTGCCAATGCAACCCACGCCAAACCGCGTCGGCTCTTCCGACGTAAATTGAATCAGTTCGATCGAGCGCTGTGGCTGGAAACCGTCACGCCGCAATGCGCGCATCGCCTCAAGACCACCCAACACGCCAACTACGCCGTCATACTTGCCCGCATGCGGAATCGCATCGATATGCGAGCCCGTCGCAACCGCCGGCAAATCGGGACGCGCACCTTCCCAGCGAATGAACGTATTGCCAACAGCATCTTCGCGAATCGAAAACCCAGCTTCCGTGCAGCGTGTCTTCAGCCACGCGCGCGCGCGCAAATCCTGTTCGCTGAATACGACGCGGGTAACCGCAGGCGGTTCGGCATCCGAAAATGTTGCTAACTCGTCAATTTCGCGTGCCAGCAATTCCGCGTCGACGGCAATTTTCATTGCGTCTCCAGCGGATGACGATTCCAGTCTTTATAGATCAGATATTTTGCAGGCGTCTTGCCGAGCGCTCCAAACCACTGCGGACAATACGGCGCCATCCAGACAAAATCACCGGCTGTAACAGGGTGCCAGTCGTCATCAAGCCGGTAAATGCCGCCACCTTCGAGCATCAGCAGACCATGCTCCATCACATGAATCTCAACCATGCTCAACGCAGCGCCAGACTGATAGGTCATCGTGTTCACCGCAAAGTCGAAGGCCATCGTGTCCGGGAGCAGACCCCGCACCTGCAGATCCTTGTCACCCATAAGCGCCTGACCAGCAACGTCGGGCTCATGCCCAATCAGCAATTCAGGGACAGCAACGCCGTGCAGCCCGCGATACGGGCGCTCAATCACCACGGCGCGCGCTTTCTTCTTCGCAATCAGACGATGGCTCGCGCCTTGTGGGATATACGCATAACTATCCTTAGTCAGCGTCTTTCGGCCAGCACTGGATTCAAGAGTGACAGCACCTTCCAACACGTAGACAAATCGCTGCCCAGCCGCATCGCCCAGCACGCCGCCAGGTTCGAACTCCACACTGTATTGCGTGAACGCAGCGCCCATCGCTGGGGAAACATGCACGACCACACTCGCATTGCTTGTGCCAGCAATTTGCGTGCGCACAAACGTATCCGGTGTATGCAGCAAGTAGCTCGATCGCCGCACGCTGCGCGTGTGCCCTAAGTGATGAATTCCACCAGCCACTCTATTGCCCCACTTTCTTAACGCTCGAATTCAGCCACGCCGCGAACTCGTCCAGGAAGCACAAACCCGCGTGCAGTGCTGCGGCAACGTCCGATTCAGCCACGCTTTCGTCAGGATGGTGGCTCAATCCGCCAGGATTTCGCAGAAAAATCATTGCCGTCGGAACATGCGGCGCCATCACCATGGCGTCGTGTCCTGCACCGCTCGTCATTCGGATCGCAGAATACCCAGCCTGTTTCGCAGCTCTTTCCGCCAGCGCAACCACGCCTTCATCCAAATGCACGGCAGCCTGCGTGTGAAACGGCTCAGTCTCCACATCGATGCCGCGCCGTTTGCCGATCGCGCGCGCCTCGTCGAAGATCGCATACAGCGCAGCATCGCGAACCGCATCGCGTCCATGCCGAACATCCAAACTGCAACGCACCACCCCAGGAATCACATTCACCGCACCAGGTTCGGCTTGAATCTGTCCTACAGTTGCCACGGCATTCTCGAAGCGAGCCACAATCTCCTCAACGCGCGTCATCCATTCCGACGCAGCGGCAAGCGCATCGCGCCGCATATTCATCGGCGTGGTTCCCGCATGTCCAGCACACCCTCGAAAGACAACATGGCTGCGCGTCTGGCCAGCCAGTCCTTCCACAATGCCCAGCGCGAGATTCCTGTTTTCCAGCACGGGTCCTTGCTCGATGTGAAATTCCAGATACGCCGCGCTACGTGCAGACAAATTGGCCGGCACGGTCTCAGGACGTCGCGCCGCGAAATCCTCCAAAGCAGCGCGCACCGTAACGCCAGCAGTATCCACGCAATCCAGGAGCGATCCGCTCAGTTCCCCAACAACGGCACGGCTTCCCAGAAAGGGCGCACCAAAGCGCGTGCCTTCTTCGTCAGAAAAACCGATTACCTCGATGGCATACGGCAGCGATCGACCCGCAATGGCTTCCACCAACGCTATTCCAGCGAGCACGCCCAGAATGCCGTCGTAGGCGCCGGCGTTTGGCACAGTATCGAGATGCGATCCGATCAGCAACCGCGGCTGCGACGTATCCGCGTTCACCGGATAAACTCCGCGGAGATTCCCGGCGCGATCCACGGAAACCGCCATACCAGCCGATTCCATCCACGGACGCATCGTGCGATGCACTTCGTCCATGGCCGGTGACAGAAAAGTCCGCAGAATTTCGCCAGGCCGTTCCGTAATCTTCGCCAGCAATGCGCAGCGCTGCATCAATCGAGCCGCAGCAGCGCTGGCCGCGGATGCATGCGCTCCATGCCGCGTGAGGGTTGCGCTCAATTCGTTCTCCTCACCGTTGCCTCGATCGATCCATGCGGCTCGTCGGTAGGCACAAAGATGTGGTTCGGGTTATCCAGCCCAAGCGGCGTCAGATCGAGCAGGTTGCAATGCTTGTTGGGCATCGACAGATGAATTTCCGAGATGGCCGGTTCAGCATCCAGCGCAGCTTTGCCCATCGCAAAGAGCGTTTGCTGCACAGAGAGGCTGTCGTGCACGGCAAATGCGTTCAGAAGCGCATCGAGAATTCGTCGCCGCGCCGCTTTGTAGTCCACGCCGTCGCCAACGTAGGCCCATTCACCCGCAGCCAGCGTCCCAAACAGCCGGTCGTGCGTTTCCTTCAACGTCGTCAACTTGTCCTTGATGTATCCGGCAAATCCCGACTTCGCCGTTTTCAGAATCGCCAAATCCTTAAATCCCGAGATAGTCTTGAGTGCGGCGCCACGCGTCTGCGTCACAGTAGTAGTGTCGCGAGCAATTCCGGCCTGCAAAAACGCTGTGCCGTGCTGCTGGCCGCCAGCAACGAGCGGTACCCAGGGCGCAGTTGAGATACTCGCGCCTGCTTCCTCAACCTGAGGGTTGTTCTCCATCAAATACGCGACCAGTTCAATGCCAAATCCTTCAACGGTTGCGGCCTTTGAAAGCCGCGCCAGATAGTAGACGGTGTTCTTCATCGTATCCGTGGGCAGGATGCCGCTGTTGTCGCCATCTTCGAAGCAGCTTCGAAAATCGCCTTTGAGCCATACTTCCACATTCCACTCATCAACCCTGTGGCGCTCGCCGTTCTTTTCGACCTTCATCACGCGCACGCGCGATTTGCCGTACCGGTTTTCTCCCAGTGTCGTCATCTTGCTCAGCTTCCTCGGTAAGTGGAATAACTGTACGGCGAAATCAGCAGGGGAACATGGTAATTCTGCGCTGGATCCACAACTTCAAAGGTGATCTCTATATAAGGATGGAAACAATTTGTGCCGTGCGAGCGAAAATACGCTCCTGTTTCAAATCCGAATCGGTAGCGTCCGGCACTCAAAGGCGATGGCAACGCACTCTTGATGCGTCCATCTGCGTCAGTTTCTAAACGCGACAATCCTTTCCATGCACCATCCTCTTCGCGCTCCAGCCGGACAGTGACGCCAGACGCAGGGCGGCCGAGCGCTACGTCAAGAATGTGCGTCGAGATTCCGCTCATGATCTCATCCACTTCCGAAGTCGAAGCTGCGTAATTTGACGCTGCTGTTCAACGGCCTCGCATAGCTCTGTCGCTTCGTCCCGTCCAAGCCGTTCTCGCAGGTTTTCCAGCATCTCCGCAGCCGACTTGCCGGTTGCGGATACCAGAAAGACTCTACCAAATCGAGCCTCATACTCGGCGTTGCCGCGATCCAGATCCCTGAGCGTCTCCGCATCCTGAGCATCCACGCCATGCTGTTCCTGTCTCGACCACGCTGCTGATTGCACTGTTGCAGTTTCTTCTGACTTGCGGTTGCCGATACGAGGATGCGTGCGAAACGCTTCGTCCCAATCGGCAGGTTCGAGCGCTGCCCAGACGCGATCCGACGCGGCCAACAATGCTGTTTCCGAGGCAAATGGCCGTTGTTGCGTCAACTCGCGCGCCCAGCGTGTCGATCCACAGCACGGCAAGATCAATTCCGCCGCTTCCGTTTCCGGCAGCGCATTCCAGCGCGCCAACTCCTGACTGATCTCGGCCGAACCGATGAGCGCCCGCAGAAACTCCTCAATCAAATTGCCGGCGACCCAACGCCGGTAATCAGCGACGGACCGGACATCGTCGATTGGCGCAATTTCCGCCTGCAGCGCGCGCCGCGCTTCGGCGATCCGTGCGTCGTCGATCATTCTCCCTTCGACGACCGCTTCCACACCACTCAATCGCAGCGGCGTCGGGGCCACGGCGCCGATTCCGATGCGCACATTCGATGCGTGGCCGTTCCGCATAAATCCCACGCCAGCGATACAAACTTTCGAGATTGCCTGAGCGTTGCGCGCGCCCGTCTTGCGTCCGTACGAAAACAGTCCAGCGTTCGGCCGATTCAGAATGATGGAGCAAATCAACTCACCAGCACCCAGCGCAGTCTTTTTGTAGCCCAGGTGAAAATCGCGGTACGGGATGCGTCGAGTTCCCTGCACCGAAACCAACTCTATTTCCGCCTCATACGCCAACAAGGCTGGAGGCGAGTCGGCCGCCGGAGAAGCGTTCGCCAGATTGCCGGCAATCGTCGCCCGATTCTGATTCGCAATGCTTCCCGTCCAGGAAGCGGCCTGCGCCAGCAGTGGAAAATGCTTCTGCACGGCACCGCAGGAGCGGATCTGGCTGAAAGTGCAGCCTCCGCCCAAAGTGAGAGTTTCCGCATTTTCAGCGATGATGCGCAACTCCGCCAGGTTTCCAAGATTGACCAACCGCCGTGCAGCCAGCTTTCCGGCACTAAACATCACCATCACTTCGGTAGCGCCGGCAACCGGCAGCCAGGTCCCAGGCTGATCGATCAGCAGACGCAGCACAGCGTCAAGCGTGCCTGGCGACACCAGTTCGTAATCAGCCGGGTTCGATCTCATCCGCGCTCCTCGCTCGAAAGATTCACCGCGCGCTCAACCGCCTCAAAGATGCGCATGTAGCCTGTGCAGCGGCAGAGATTCCCATTCAATCCCTCGCGAATGGCTTCCAAATCGGGCCGCGGATTGTTGCGGATCAAATGCGCGGTCGCCACCAGCATGCCAGGGGTGCACATGCCGCACTGCGCGCCACCACACTCCAGAAACGCCTGCTGTACCGGGTGCAAACGCTCGTCATGGCATAGGCCTTCCACCGTCACGATCGCCGCGCCATCTGCCTGCGCGATGGGCACCAGACAGCTATTCACCAGCTCGCCATTCAGCAGGACGCTACACGCGCCACATTCTCCTTCGCCGCAACCCTCTTTGGTTCCCGTCAGCTGCAGGTCGAATCGCAGCACGTCGAGCAGGCGCGCCATCGGGTGCGCCTCAAATTCGCGCAACTCACCATTAACTCGCAGTGAAAACGGTTGGCGGCTCACCGAGCCACCGCCTCAGGTTCAGGCTTACGCACGGCGATGCGGCGAAACATATCTTCCGGCAACAGGGGCACGTCATCAAACTGCACGCCGGTTGCGTGGGCGATGGCATTCAGAATCGCCGGTGCCGGACCGTCCATCGGCAATTCGCCAATGCCCTTCGCGCCAAACGCACCGTGCCCGAACGGAAACTCTTCAAAGAAGACGCGAATCGGCGGAATATCCTGCGTGGTCGGGATAATGTAATTCGTCATCTGGTTATTCAACATGCAACCGCGACTCCAAACGACCTTCTCGTAGAGCGCCCAGCCAATGCCTTGCGCAACGCCGCCTTCAATCTGTCCAGTAGCCAGGACGGGATTCAAGACGCGTCCCACTTCCTGCAGCGCGACAAAATCGTCGATGGTGACACCGCAAGTGGCCAGATCGACTGTGACCTCGGCGACATACACAGCCCAGGCATAGGCCGCATAGGCCTCGCCACGATACAAATCGTCGTCCCAATGAACGCCTGGCGGAGCCTCGTAGCGGCTTTCGCTGCGCAGCGTGCCATGCTGAGCGACATAAGCACGGGCAGCGCGTTGAAAATCACTCGTCGTCCACGGATTCGTGAGCATTCCGCTTGCCACCAGAGTCTGTTTCAATCCGTGCGCGGCAGACTTCACCAATTTGCCGACGACCATCGAAGTGCGCGACGCCACGGTTGGCCCGGTATTCGGCACCACGCTCGTGTCGGGCGGACCCATTTCCACCGCTTCGTAATCGACGCCCAGCGCTTCCGCAGCAATTTGGCACAGGATGGTATTCGTCCCTTGTCCGAACTCGGTGCTTGAGACCAAAACGCGTGCGATGCCTTCCGCCGTAACATCCATCGCCGCCAGCGAATTCAGATAGCGTTCGCCTGAACCCGTGAATCCAGAACCGTGCAGGAACGTCGCGAACCCGACTCCCTTCTTCTTCATTCCTGCTGAGGCGTTCTCGCGTTCGAAGCGCGAACGCTTCGCATAATAGTCGGACTCGGCAAAGGCGCGCTCCATCAAGCGCTCGAGGTCGAGCGATTCGCGAATCACCTGGCCTGTCGTAGTCGCCATGCCGGGCTTCAGAAAATTCCTGCGCCGCAGTTCTTCTGGCGCCATGCCCAACGCTTCCGCGATGTGATCCATATGGCGTTCCATCGCGAACAGACTCTGCGGCGCGCCAAACCCGCGAAATGCGCCATGCGGCGGGCAGTTCGTCGCTACTGCTTTGGAGCGAATCCGAATGTTCGGCCAGAGATAGGGACCGCCAGCGTGAATCGTCGCCCGCGACAGCACTGTGGATGACAGCGTGGAGTAGGCGCCGCCATCAAGCGTAATTTCAATTTCAGCCCCCAGCAGTCGTCCGTCGCGCGTTACCGCAGTCCGATGCCGCGTGCGTGACGGATGGCGCTTGGTGGTCGCCGCCATATCTTCTGCGCGATCGTAGGCAATCTTCACCGGCCGTCCGGACTTCATGGCCAGCAGCGCAGCGTGCGCGCCGATCATCGAAGGGTAATCTTCCTTGCCGCCGAACGCGCCGCCGGTTTCGACCTGCACAATGCGAACCTTGTCTTCCGGAAGCCCGGTCATCTTCACCAGCGACTTGTGCACGTAAAACGGGCACTGCAGCGAACCCCAGACGGTCAGACCCTCATCAGCCGAATAAGCCGCGATCGCTCCGTTGTTCTCAATATAGAGGTGTTCCTGCGCGCCGGTCCTGTATTCGCCTTCGACGATCAGGTCCGCAGCGGCCCATGCCGCATCGAGGTTACCCTTTTCCAGCAGAAACGTCTTGAAGATGTTGTCTTCTCCCCACACAACGGTTTCGCCGCGCTCACTTTCTTCGATGGAGAAGACCGCGGGCAATTCCTCATACCGCACGCGCACTGCGGCGACGGCCCTGGGCAGCATGTGCCGGTCAGGATGGGCGAGCAGGACAATAGGCTCTTCCGGATGGTTGACCTGGTCGCTGGCGAGGCATGGCCAGTCGTGGTTGATGAGCGCGATTTCGTTGTCCTGGGGAATATCCTTCGCCGTGACGATAACGAATTCATCCCAGGGAATGCCTGACTCAAATTCGATGCCAAGGATGCGTCCGCGAGCGACGCTGCTGCGGACGGTGGCGCCGTGAAGCATGCCAGGAAAGCTGAGATCGTCGATATACTGGGCGCGGCCGCATACTTTCCCCAGCCCTTCTTTGCGAACCGCCGCTTTGCCGACAATTCTCTCCTGCAAATGCGCTCCCTACAGGCCAATTTCGCGGGCCAGGAAAATTTCCTTATGTTACTACGGACGCCAGGCCAACCCCAATGGGTAACGTCGTGATGGGGCTTATGGCTTTACAAACCCGGTTCCCTCTGCGAGTCTGGTGTGCGCTGGTTTGGAGTGGAATTATGCGAAATCAAACGATTCATTGGTCTGCCTCTCTTCTGTGCTGCGCGCTGTGCGCGCTGCCTGCCCTGTCCCAGGGTCCGGTTCCCGATTCTCCCGCGATTGAGCAGCAAATTGATGGGATGATCGCAAAGCTCACCCTGCAGCAAAAGCTCGAACTTATCGGCGGCCAGGACAACATGTTCATCCGTGCTGAGCCTGCTGCCGGATTCCCACAGCTCAAAATGAGCGACGGGCCGGAAGGCGTGCGCACCTGGGGTCCTGACACCGCCTATGCGGGCGGCATTGCCCTGGCGGCGGCCTGGGATCCGAATCTCGCCGACCAGATGGGCGAGTCGATTGGCAAAGACGCACGCGCGCGCGGCGTTCATTTCCTGCTCGGACCCGGCATCAATATCTATCGTGCACCCATGAACGGCCGCAATTTTGAATATTTTGGCGAGGATCCGTATCTCTCCGGCCAGACCGCCGCTGCCTACATTCGCGGCGTGCAGGAGGAGGGCGTCATCGCCACCGTCAAGCACTTCGCCGCCAATAACGAGGAGTACGATCGGCATAACGTCAGCTCCGACATGGACGAGCGCACGCTGCGCGAAATCTACCTTCCGGCGTTTGAAGCCGCGGTGAAGCAGGGCCATGTGGGCGCTGTAATGAACTCCTACAACCTGCTGAACGGCACGCACGCAACCCAGAATAAGCACCTGAACCTTGACATCCTCAAGGGCGACTGGAAGTTTGACGGCATCCTGATGTCGGACTGGGTCGCGACCTATTCCGCGGTGGGCGCGGCCAACGGCGGCCTCGATCTGGAGATGCCTTTCGGGCAGTATATGAACCCGCAAAGCCTGCTGCCCGCAATCAAGAGCGGACAGGTTTCGGAAGCTACCATCGACGATAAGGTTCGCCGGATCTTCCGCGACTCCATTCGCTTCGGCTTCCTCGACCGCGATCAACTGGACTCGAGCGTTCCCCTTTACAGCCAGGAAGGCCGGGCCGTTGCCCTCAAAGAGGCGCTCGAGAGCATCACCCTCCTCAAGAACGAGGGAAATCTGCTGCCACTGGATCCGAATCAAGTTCATACCATCGCTGTCATCGGACCAGATGCGTGGCCCGCACAACCTGGCGGCGGCGGCAGCTCGCATGTCGACGCCTTTGCACCGGTCAGCTTCCTGACCGGTCTCTCAAACGCCCTGGCCGGCAAAGCGAAGGTCCTGTTCGTTGCGGGCCTGCCGACGACGCAGGAAATCTTCGAGCAAACCGAGTTCTACGACCCTTCGGGGAAGAAGCCTGATAACCCGTGGACCGGAACGCAGGTGAAGGTGGAAACCTATAACAACCCCACCTTCAGCGGCACTCCGGCGGTGACTACAGCACGGCGCATTGCCTCTTTCCGCTCGGAGGAATGGACGCCGCCATCGCCGGTACGCCGGTCCATCCGGTACACCACGCAATACATGCCAAAGACGACCGGGGATTACCTGTTTCTGGCCGGAGCGGGTGGCTCGGATGCCTGGAAATTAATCGTGGACGGCAAAACGGTGATCGATCAGCCGCAGCGCGAGGGCCAGGCTCCGCGTTATGTCGAACTGCCGCTAACTGCGGGAAAGGCTGCCTCGATCGAACTCGATTATTGGCCCGACGCTGCCTATCCGCGCATCGGCCTCGGAATTCGCGCCGACGATGAGCTTGTTTCCCCTGAGGCGAAGAAGATTGCCTCGATGGCCGATGCGGCAGTGGTTGCCGTCGGATTCAATCCGTCCGAAGAGAGCGAGGGCTTCGATCGCAGCTTCGAATTGCCGTTTGGGCAGGATCAGTTGATTCAGGCCGTCTCCCAGGCCAATCCGCACACTATCGTTACCATCACGGCAGGCGGCGACGTCGACGCGCATCGCTGGATCGACAGCGTGCCGGCACTGCTGCATAACTGGTATCCGGGCCAGGAAGGCGGCCGGGCCATGGCGCAGATCCTGCTCGGCCGGCAATCGCCGGAAGGCCATTTACCCATCAGCTTTGAGCGTTCCTGGGCGGAGAACCCGGTTCACGACAACTACTATGCTCCTCCTGTGCCGAAGGGGCAGACGCCGCACATCGAATATAAAGAAGGCGTCTTTCTCGGCTACCGCTATTACACGACCTACAACAAGAAGCCGCTCTTTCCCTTTGGATTCGGCCTGTCGTATACGACCTTCTCCTTCTCTAACCTGAACGTTTCTCCGGCCACTTCGGACGCTGGCGATTATATTGTTTCCTTTGACGTGACCAACTCCGGCCAGCGCGAAGGCGCTGCAGTGGCGCAGGTTTATGTCGGGGACCCGTCAGCGAAGGTGAAGCGTCCAACGAAAGAACTGAAGGGATTCGAGAAAGTTCGCCTCGCTCCCAACGAAACGAAGCATGTCACCGTGCAACTCGATCGCCGCGCGCTGTCTTATTGGAGCGACCAGAAGAACGGCTGGCAGGTGGACCCCGGACAGTTCGTTGTGTTCGTCGGCGACTCGTCGGAAAGCACGCCGCTCACGCAAAACTTCCAGGTCCAGTAAAAAATGGGCTGCCTGCCCCTTCCTCGTGGGCGGGCAGCCCAAAGCTCTTCTCCTGAAAACTCCGGATCAGAGGTCGTTAAAGAGGCTCTGCTTGCCGAGCGTCGCAATCACCTGACTCAATGCCGCCTGCTGCGTCTCTGCGGTGCTTAGCTGCGTCGCGATCTGGCCAACATCCGCCTGCAATAGATTCGTCTGCACTGAGGTCAGCTGCGTCTGTTCGTCCTGCGTGTAATTTTCGGCAGAGGTGAGCCGCGTGATCGAATTGTCGATCACCACTCGCTGTTGAGAGACAAAGCTGAGCGCTGTGCCCAGAGCTTCCGTATCCGAGACAGCCGTCGGCGAGGCGGTGCCCGTGGAATAATCGGCGACCAACTGGTTCAAGGTTCCCAGCACGTTGTTACCCGCTGCCGAGAAAATCTGACTTCCCGGAACGTTCAACTGAATACTCTGGCCGTTCGGCGTCGTCAGGTACTCCACATCGTCGTCTCCCTGGTACGTCGCCACGGCTGGGGATGTGGAAGTGTCCAGACTATAAGGAGCCGTCGTTCCCTGGCTGCCGGAGAACACGTAGGTCCCAAGATAAGTCGTGTTCGCCATGGAGAGAACTTCGTCGCGAATCCCGGCCAACTGGCTGGAAATCGACTTCACATCGTTCGCATTCATCGTGCCGTTATTCGCTTCAATGGCCAGCGAAACCGCCGACGTGAGCTGGCTCACCACCGTGCCCAGCGCAGAATCGCTGACCTGCAGCATGCTCTGGGTCGACGAAGCCGTCTGCGAAAAAGAATCGTCGCTGTTGATTTGCGCGCTCAGCAGCACGTTTTGGCCAACCGCCACCGGATTATCGCTCAACGCATTGACCTGGCTGCCGCTCGCCAGTTCTTCTGTCAGGTTCTCTTCCGTCGACGAGGTCGCGTCGAGCGAGCCTACCAGATTGGTCATGTAATTCGGATTCACCCGCATCGCCGTTTCCTTATGAGAAGCTCGTCTCTACACCCAGGTTCAGCGCCGATACCATCACTTGGTCGAGCGCCGTAAACAGCTTCGATGCAGCCTCGTACGACTGCTCCAGTGTCTCCAGCTGAGCCGCTTCATCATTCAGGTTCACGCCCGAGAGCGATCCAATCTGATTCTGCAGTTGCGTCAAAGAAGCTTGCTGAGCGGTGTTTTCGCTCGATACTTCGGTGACCAGGCTTCCCAGAGTGGTCACAAAATCTGAGAAAAATTGCGTCGGCGTGGTACCCTGGACCACCGCCTCATCGGCAATCTTCGCCATAGCCGTGGCATTCATGTTGTCAGAGGATCCTTGCCCGATCGCCGCGGCCGCAATCAGCGCCGGATCAGTGATGATCACTGATATTCCAGCTGCCGACCCTGTCGGATCAGCAGCCGTCACGTCCCCAGGAAGACTGAAAATCGCGGCGCCCGCATTTCCATTCAGATCGGAACCCGCCTCGTTCTGCGTGTTCAATTGCGACGCCACGGTGTAGGCAAGCTGGTCCAGTGCGCTCTCTGCGGTTGGAATATCCTGGTCCCGCGCTGTCAGGATGCCCCCCAGTTCTCCGCCGCCCGCGGTCAAGTCCGGGGTGAGGTCATGGCCCAGAGAATCGTAGAAATGAGTTACGCCGTCGCTCTCGCCGCTGGTCATCTGAAACGCCTGCCCTTCGGAAACCAGCAGGGCTCCGCCCGTGGTCGTCACGGTGAGGCCATTGTTTTCGGTGGTGACCGTGCGAATTCCCATCAGTTGCGAGAGGCTGGTCAGGTCCTGCTGCCTCTGGTCTTCGAGCGTTCCGGCGTCGGCATTCGGGCTGGTCGTTTCAATCTGCAAATTGAGCTGGGCCACATCCTGCAGAAGCGTGTTCGCCTGGCCTACCACGCTGATTCCCTGCTGATCCAGGGATTCCCGCTGGCTGGACAATTGCGACGCCGCGCCATTGAAGTCCGAAGCCAGCGTGCCCGCTGCGCTCAGCACCGACTCGCGCAGCGCATCATCCGACGCCCCACCTTCCAGCGCAGACAACGAGGTGAAAAGATTGTTCAAATCGCTCCCAATTCCGCTCGATGCGCTGGTATCCGTTCCCGCACTCGTGGCTCCGCTGAAGAGAGCCTCCATCTGATCGAGCGCCGTCAGCCGCGCGCTCGATGCGCTCTCGGTCTGCGTTTGTTGCTGCATCGCCTGGTCCAGCACCAGGCTGCGCTGCGATTGCGCGCCGGTGAGCGATACACCCATCCCGATATCGAGACCATTCAGCGAAATCGAATCGTTCTGCTGCCAGGTGGGAACCTCCAGCGTATAGCCGGGAGTGTTGGCGTTGGCGGTATTGTTGGCCACAATGTTCAGCGCCTGCTGGTCGGCATCCAGTGCGCCGGTCGCGACGTTAAACGCTGTGCTGATGGTGGCCATCGAATCTGCCTTCGTCCCCTTAGCGGCGCCCTGGGCCGTATTCTTCCGGACGTTCCGGATTGCGCTTCAGGATGCGCAGATTGCGCCGGGTCATCGCCAGCAATGTAACCAGCGCGCGTCGCTTTCCCCTCATTGACTTTCGCTCGAGGTCAGCAACTGTCTGCGGAATGGCCGGAACCTGCTCCGCCAATCTCCTCAGCCGCGCCGCGTCCGCGCGCATCAGGGCATCAATCGCTTCGCTCATCAGTTCCAGCGCGGAGACAGCCATCTTACTTCCCCAGCATCTGTTCGATCATTTTCGAAGCCACTTCCGTCGACGGAACGTTGTAGGTGCCTGCGGCCAAAGCCTGCTTCACCTGATCTACTTTGTCCATCCTCACGTCAGAATCCGGCGCCGCCTGCGCGGCATAGCTGGCTGCAGAACTCAGAGTCGCCTCATCGGAGCCGATCACCGGCTCCTGCGCGCTGGCCGCTTGCGTCGCGCTGCTCGGCGCTTTGCTAACTTCCTGGCTGGAGAACAACTGCTGCATTCCCTGGAGGTCGTTGTTGACGTTCATCTGTAAGTCTCCTTCACTTCAGTTATCGGCAGGCCGAATCAACACTTTAGTCACTTTTTCCCGCCCGTTCTGAGAAAGCCCTTAGATTTGCGGAGTCTCCATCGCGGCCGATTTCTTCGTCTTTGCAAAATGACCGATGATCTTCGACGCAATGCCAAATCCGCCGCGTTCCGATATCGCCCTGGCCAGAGCCTCTGACCCGAAGCTCATCAGCGCGCTCTCGCTGCCTTCGCCCGTCTGGTCGTCGGAGTCGCCGCCATCCTTGTCATCCGCGAACAACGCGTCGTGCTGCAGCGGTTCGAGGAACTCCTTCATCAGACTTGCCTCAAATTCGTGAGCCGCCGACTTGAGACGCGGATCCGGCACGCTGCTGATGGCTCCGCTGCTCCCGGTAAGAATGGTGTCTGTGGTCAACATTACAGAACCTCCAGTTCCGCTTCGAGCGCTCCCGCTTCCTTCATCGCCTGCAGGATCGAGATGATGTCCCGAGCCGTAGCTCCAATTTGCTGCAGGTTCTCCACCAAATCGTCGACCGTGGCGCCTTCCTTCAGATCGATGCGGTTCACCGGTTTATCCTGCGCCTGCACCGTTGTTTGCTGCACCACCTGGGTCGTTCCCGAAGAGAACGCATTCGGCTGCGAGACCTCTGCTTTGTTCACAATATTGACCACCAGCCCACCGTGCAGAATCGTTACGGGCTGGAGCCGCACGTCGCCGCCAATCACTACCGTCCCGGTACGCTCATTCACTACCACTCGTGCCCGCGGAAAAACCTCCACCTCGACCTCTTCAACGCGCGCCAGCAGAGCGGTAATGTCTTCGTTGACCGCCGGCAGCAACTCAATTCTCCGGCTGTCGACAGCGTGAGCCAGCGGCCGGCCCAGTTCGCGATTGATGGCCGCCGTCACTGACTCTGCCGTACGGAAGTCCGCGTCTTCCAGCAACAGCGCCAATGGGCGCAGTGTATTGAGATCCAGTGGAACGCTGCGCTCGACGATCGCGCCCGAGGGAATCCGTGCCGTCGTCGGATAATTCACCGACTTGCTGCTGCCGTTGGCCGTCACCGCGTAGCCTCCGAGCACCAGCGGGCCCTGTGCCTGCGCGTAGATTTGACCATCCGGTCCCAACAACGGCGTCAGCAGCAGCAGGCCACCCTCAAGGCTGCGCGCGTCGCCAGCCGACGATACCGTGATGTCAATCTTATTGCCGGGCCGCGCAAATGGTGGAAGCGTCCCTGCCAGAAAAACGGCGGCCATATTGCGCGTCTGCATCATGGACGCCATCGCGTTCCCCTGCAAACTCACGCCCAGCCGCTCCAGCGCCGATTCCAGCGTTTGCAGCGGAAAGACGGTCTGAGAACTGTCTCCCGTTCCATGCAGCCCAACAACGATTCCATACCCCACCAACTGGTTGTCGCGCACTCCCTCCACCGAAGCTACGTCTTTCACCCGAGCCAGCTTCGTTCGTGGGGAGTCGGCGGCAAACGCGCAGTGGGGGCCTGCGGCTAACAGCAACAGCGCTGTAATCGCCACCTGCGTTCGAAAAAGCTGCCGAATATGCACAAGGTGCCTCAAATCAGAACACCAGAATCTTCTCGAGCAGGCGCACCAGCGGATTCTGCCGGTAGGTCGCATCGGTCACAATTCCCTTGCCCACAACTTCCAGTTCCATGTCCGTAATGTTGGTGGACATGACCTGGTTCTGTGCGTTCACGTCTTCCGGACGCACCAGCCCGCGTACACGGATCAGTTGCGTTTGCTGATTGAAGGTCAGCTGCCTCACCACCTGAATGATGAGCATCCCATTCGGCAGTACATCCACCACCTCGCCACCCAGAGTGGTGGAAATACTGGAGTCCGTCACACTCTGCCCCTGCGCATCCAGCGACGATGAGGAGGTCTGATTCAACAAATTGTTCAGCGCATTGCCGGCCGCAAGCTTTCCCAGCAGCGCTGAAATCTGCGAAGAGGCTGCCGAAGCTCGCGCATTCTTCACCGTGCCATCCGTAGATGCGGTCAGGCTCTCAGAAACCACGACAGCAATCGGATCGTGCGCGCGCGTCGCCTTTACATCGCTCACCAGATTGGTAAGTCTTCCCGTCGGAGACCAGATCGAGCCAGGTGTTAGTATCTCCGCCGCTTTCTCCGCGCGTACCCGCGCAATGTACTGGGCCAGAGCCAAATCCGGCGGAGTCACGCCAGACTGCGGCTGCTTCGGCTTGCTCTGATCCGCACTCGCGCTGCACGCGAGAACGATGAGAACTGCCGCCGCAATGTGCTTCCAGCCACTCTGTTGCGGAAATCTCATTTAGTTCCGTCCTCTTCCCGGGTCCAGTTCCACCAGCCCTGGACCGCGCACGATCCCGCGCAGAGTGGCTCCGTGAAGACCTGCCCTGACCCGCACCGATTGACCGGCACGTCCCTGATCAAGCGCCGTGCCCACCAGTTGAATAGCGGTGCCAGGAGTCAGTCGGGTGAGCATCACCCGCGTTCCCGCGTGAACGACATAGGGTGGCCGCAACACATCGGTAACCGGAGATGCGTTCATGCGAACTTGCTCGCGTGCGCGGGTGGCCGCAGCATCGCTCCACGGAACCTCAACCAGGGTGGCCGGACGCTCCATGTGAGCACAGTCGCGCTCGATCACATACTGGCGGTGCAAACCCCAGTCGATGACCGGCAGACCACTTACTCCGCACGCCGCAAAAGCCGGCGCGGCCATCATCATCCCGAAGAGAATCATCAGTGTTTTCATAGGTCACCGCGCCATATTGTTAACCTGGCTGTACATGTCGTCAGCAGCCCGAATCACTTTGGAGTTGCTCTCGTAGGCGCGCTGCGCCAGCACCATTTGCACGAAGGCACCCACCACATCTACATTCGAGTTCTCGAGATAGCCCTGCTGCAGCGTGCCCAGGCCTTCCGTTCCACCCGGATTACCCAACACCGGATCACCGGACGAAAGTGTTGCCGTGAACAGGTTCGACCCAACGCTTTCGAGGCCCCCAGGATTGACAAAGGTGGCCAGCTGAATCTGGCCCAGTTGCGCCGGATTCTGCTGCCCCGGTAACGTCGCATTCACGACGCCATACTGCGTGATCGTGACCGCCGTCGCGTTCGCCGGAATCGAGATACTCGGCACAACCGGATCACCCTGCGCATCCACCATTGTTCCCTGGTTGTTCAGGAAGAAGTTTCCGGCGCGCGAGTAAGCCAGCGTGCCGTCCGGACGCGAAACCTGAAAAAAACCCGTTCCCTGAATCGCCAGATCCAGCGGGTTGTTTGTCTGGTTCATATCGCCCTGAGTCATGATGACTTCGGTCGCGGACGACTTTGTTCCCAGACCGATCTGCAGTCCCGCCGAAACTGTTTCCTGACTTTGCGCCGCTCCCGGCGTCACCAGGTTCTGATAGATCATGTCCTGAAATTGCAATTGCCGCTGCCGGAACCCGACTGTCGATGAGTTCGCCAGATTGTTCGCAATCGTATCCAGATTCAGTTGCTGCGCGGTCATCCCGCTGGCTGCTGTATAGAGCGCTCGAATCACATTAGCCTCCCGTCACATTGCGCGCCGTTACTGCACGCGCGGCAAATCTTCGCTGGCTGTCTTGTCGAAGTCATTGCTGAAAATCGACACCGCCTTCTGCATCATCTCGGCCTGCCGCTGCATCAGCACCAGTTGCAGGCTGCCTTCGATCACATCCTGGTTCGACGACTCGAGCGACCCCTGATGCACTGCGCCGTCAGCGGCCAACGGTTGCGCCCCGTCCGCCGCCGCATAGCGGTTCGCGCCCTCCGCCGTCAAAGCATCTTTCGAGGCAAAGCGGAAAAGCCCAACCCGCCCGGTCATTGCTCCATTCACTGACACCACGCCATCCGCACCCACCACTGTGTCTCCGGACGGAATGCGAATAGGTTGATTCTTTTGGTCGAGTACAGCTTCCCCACCCTGAGTGGTCAGGGTGCCGTCCTGGGCGCGCTCGAACTCGCCGTCGCGTGTGTAACGCGTGCCCTGCGGCGTTTGAATGGCGAAGAAGCCGTTGCCTTCAATGGCCAGATCCAGAGGATTGCCAGTGGGCGTAAGTGCACCCTGTCCCAGATCGAGACGGCTTCCGCCCAGTACGCCAAAGGCGTTCACGGTGGTGTTGAGCTGCGAATCAAGCGCCTCGGGCCCGAGAATGGCGGAGCGAAAGTAATCGCGCTCGGCACGAAAGCCTGCGGTTCCGGCATTCGCAAGATTGCCGGCAGCAACATCCAGTGCCTGGCTCCTGGCCAGCAAACCCGCATAGGCTGCATAGTACCCGCTGTCCACCCGTGGCCTCCTGCGGCAGGTATATGCAGCAGCGGGTCCGGAGACGGCGGAAAATAATTAGAAGATGCTCATCAGGACACTTCGAAGACGACGGTCACGGTGAATGTCATGGTTTCGAATCGGTAGCTGCGCTCAATCCGGACGGATGCCCGCTGGCTGAACAACTCGTAATGACTGCCCGCCACCACGGTTGGCGTCGACAGCAAGCAACCAGAACACATGTGACTGTCAAACCCCTTCCACGTGCCGGCCAACATGTTGCAGACTTCGCCGATTGCGTCGCGCACCGTGGCATCGACTTCAGCGGGAGCGATCCCGGTCAGATGCTCAGCGATGCGCATGGCCGTCAGGCGACCGCTTTGCATCACCATCGAACCGCTGATGGCCCCGGCCAGCCCGATCACCGCCGAAATCGTATCCCGCTCCCGTCCTGCGCACTCATCCACGGGCACACAACTCACGCCCATCATCGTGTTGAATACTTCTGCCGCCGCGCAGTCCAGGTATTCCTCATACCGCGAGATCTCCTTCACTGGGATGGCTAAGGCTGACATTCCACTCAACTCCTTTTCTGCTGTTGCACCACAGATCGCAGTTTGTATCGCGACCGGTCTTTTTACTGCCTGGTCACCTGCCTCTGCCGTCACGCCAGCAACGGCAAGACCCGTTCGCGCACCTGGTCCGGGGTGAACGGCTTGCGAATATACCCCCGAGCCCCCGCTGCGAGCGCTTCGCGCACATGCTCCTCGCCGCTCTCGGTCGTGATCATCACCACAGGCACACCCTGGGCCAGCGACTGGCTTTGTATCTGCCGCAGAAACTCAAGACCATCCATCACAGGCATGTTGATATCAGAAACAATCAGATTCACTCGCTCCCGGCCGAGAACGGTCAGTCCTTCACGGCCGCTGCCCGCCTCAATGACTCGGGTCAGATCCAGTCCTGCCTGACGCAGGGCCCGCTCCACAATCTTTCGCATTACGGACGAATCGTCGACAATCAGCACCGTCATTCCGGGCATCGCGCGCTATCCCTCCGTCTGCCTTATCGGCGTCGCGCGCATTCTCGCTAATGGATGTCGCCGAAATTTTCGCCAACCGTACAAATGATGTCTTCTACATCTCCCGTGCGCGGCAATCCGTGCACCGGCAACGCCTTCTTCCATATCCTCAGCCACCAATACTCGTGGATCCCTACCAGACGAGCCTCCGCCGGCCTTTCCTGCTCGATGCGCCGGGTGAGGAGACGTGCCATTGCCGCAATCGTGGGCGCTTCCAGAATCTTCGTCGCAGGACCAGGCTCTTCGAGAAAATCGCTATGCGCGCCCACAAACTCTGAATCGCGCAATACGCCCGAAGACAATCGCATGCCCAGCATGCGCTCCATGGCATACGAAAGGCTGCGATCAACCTGGTTGGCGAATGCGACATACAGCAGCTTCCCGCCCGCTCGCAAAGGTACCGCCCCAAGTGCCTCAGCCAGAATGCGTGGCAAAGCCGCGGCCACCTCTCCCGGGCGATACCCGCTTTCCAGCGAAAACACCGGACAACTCCACTGCGAGCTGAGCGCCCTGGTCAGCACAGTCTCATTGAGGATGCCGCTCTCGATCAGCCAGGCACCCAGAGGGCTCGCTTCCCCACCTGCCTGCACCGATTTCTCGCGGGCAACGATCGCAGCTCGCAATTCTTCCTGCGATAGGTGCCCCTGCTGAAGCAGCGTCAACCCCAGGGGCAGACGGTGCGTATGGGGATGCAAGCGACTACCCGCCTCGCGGCGCAGCGCCAGTCCCACAATTTGCTCCATGCATTCAGCCGAACATGCCCAGCGGCCGTCGAACACGGGCGCCCGGCGGCTTCTCCACATCTGCATCCAGCCAGTCGCGCATTTGGGATTGGCGCAGTGCGAAAAGAGCGATCGAGCGCGCGAAGTTTTGGCCTCGGGCTCTTGAGCCGTTCGCAGTGAAACGCCAGCTGCCCCATTCCTGTCTCCCTGCCCTCGGGCGACCTCTGCTACGACAGGCATCGAATGCTCTCCAGGCGGCGCATCGGCTCCGCAACTTCGGTGACGCGCAGACCAAAGTTTCCATTCACCAAAACCACTTCGCCGCGTGCCACAATCTTGTCTCCCACAATCAGATCGACCGGATCGGCCAGATGCCGATCGAGCTCCACGACGTCGCCCGGGCCCAATTCCAGAAGCTCCCTCAGTTCGAGTTCCCGCGACCCGAAACGTACCGAGGCATCGAGTTCAACCTCGAGCAGAAGATCGAAGTTCCTTCCCTGAGGGGTGGCAGCGCCCGCGCCTGGAGCCGGGATTGCACAAGCGACTGTCTCGGAGAGACGCGGTGAATCCTGCGGAGCACTTTTCGCTGCATCGACGGCCAACGACAGTCGCAGAATCGCGTTCCCCAGGTGCAGGGTGCAGGGCTCACCCGGTGCTTCCTGGGCGGACGCGGGCGGTGTGATCGACCCCATCGTTCCGCCAAGGCGGGCCGACACGCTCGCCAAAATGCCTGTCCAGAGCTCCGCGACGATGCCGCCGTCTGCCTGTCCGGCCTCGATCATGCGCCCTTCAATCAGAAGCCGCTCCAGATCGCTCTGGTCCGCCGCCAGAGTCAGGCGTGCCCCCGGAACCTCGAGTACATCCAGTTGGCTCCGTCCTGGCTGAGGGGCTTCACCGCCGGCCACTACCGTGACCTGCTGACCCAGTTCCCGAGCAATCTCCGTTTCGAGCCTTCCCAGCCAGGGTCCGATTTCAGTCACGCTTTCACCTCAGTCCGCGCCAGCAACTGTGCCGCACGATGATCCGATTGCCCTACTGCCGCCGCTGTGAAGAGAGGCAAACCTCCTGCACGTAACTGGGCCGGCATGCGCGCGGGCAAACTGAGTTCCAGAACGCTGCCTCGATGCAGTCCGCCCAGCGCCTCGGCGGCGACCCGGATCCGCGGCAATTCGAGCGTTGCGCCCACGCGGCACTTCCCGGTCAGTTCCCGCATCCGCTGGCGCGTCTCCGCGGAATGCCGCTGCTGACGCGACTTTTCCCCTGCAAGACGGCGCAGAATGGCATTCGATACCACTGCGGGGAATGCCAGATTCAACAACCCGCTGGTATCGGCAAGGCGCAGTTCAAAACTGAGACACAGTGTCTTTTCGGATACCGGAATGAGACGCGGCGTCTGCGTCTGCATCTGCCGCTTCTCGAAGGCAAACGTCAGCCCTACCGGCTGCCATGCCGTCGTTAACTCGCGGCATACCGCCTCCACCACGCCGGAGAGTATGGACTCCTCAATGTCAGTGAGTTCGCGCGCGGGCGATGGCGTTCCGTCGCCGCCCAGCAACAGATCGATCATCGATGGAGCCGTGGTCAAATCCATCTGCAGCACAGAAATTGCATGCAGCGATTCCAGACGCACTGAGCAGACATAGGCCAGCTCCGGAACACGCTGCAAAAACTCATTGAACGTAATCTGCTCCGCCGAGACCAGGCTCACCTGAACACGGCTGCGGAACCACGCGCCCAGATGGTGGGTAAGGTTGCGAGCGAAGATGTCGTTGAGCATGCTGATGGCGCGCAGCTGCTCGTTGCTGATCTGGCCGGAGCGAGAAAAACTCCAGGGCAATACATGAGACTCAACCGGAGCTGCTTCGCTGCGAGCACGCGCGGCTTGAAACAGCGCGTCAATCTCTTCCTGGCCGAGCTCCTTCTCCATGGCCTTCTCTCCTCTCTACCGTCTCTCGCCCCTATCGGAGAGCCGCGCCCGCAGATGCACGACGGCTGAAGAGTGAATCTGCGAGACCCGGGACTCAACCACCCCCAGCACCAGCCCGATCTCTTTCATCGTCATCTCCTCGTAGTAGTAGAGCGTCACCACCAGTCGCTCCCGCTCCGGCAGGTGATCGATGGCCGCTGCTAACCGCTCCTGCATTTCGCCGCGCAGGCAGCGAAAGAGGGGATCGTCCTCGGGACGATTGGGAATGTACGCGAGTTCCTCTTCACCTGAATCTTCGGAACGCTCCATGTGCAGCGTGCCTATCTCAAGACCTTTCAACTCGCCCAGCAATTGCTGATAATTCTCCAGCTCCAGTCCCATCGCAAAAGCAATTTCTGGCTCCGACGGCGCGCGTCCGAACTGCGCCGTCAACCTCCGGATCGTCTCCTCAACAGCGCGGCCCTTGCGGCGCAGATCCCTCGGGCTCCAGTCGAGGGTTCTCAGGCTGTCGAGGATTGCTCCCCGAATACGAAACTGCGCATAGCTGCGAAACTGCACCTTCTTCGCTGGATCAAATTTCTTGAACGCATCCAGCAGCCCGAGGGTTCCCGCGCTCACCAGGTCTTCCAGATCCACATGCTGCGGCAGCCGTTCGTGAATGCGGCGCGCAATCCAGCGCACGGCTGGCATTTGTTCCAGCATCATGCGTTCGCGCTCCTCATCCGAGATCGGCAACGACGACTCTGGATCGCTCGACTCGGTTGCTTCCCCTCCGCCTGTCGACGCGACTGGCCTGTGCCATGTCACGCGGGGTGCCTCTGCGGTCTGACTCGCATATTCCATCGCATCTCCGATCAACTCTGGCGAACCACTCCTACTGCTCTCACCGCAATCTCCGGTGCAACTTCCGCTGGCGCGATCACCGTCAGCCGCGGCAGTACCGGCTCCAGCCATCGCTTCAGGTGATACCGGGCTGGACTGGAACAGAGAAGCACGGGCTGGGCCGAAGGCGGCGCCGTTCCGATTAGCTTCTTCAAAGATTCGGTGATGCGCCGGAGCACGGGCGTATTGCCGCCCGATGTCAGCAGGCGCATGCCCGGCTCGGGCGCGACCAGGGCCATCAGTTCTTCTTCGAG
>CAWFNL010000005.1:0-55293 GCA_963817165.1 uncultured Acidobacteriaceae bacterium
GGAGTTCGCCTGGCCGCTCGAACGGCCGAACGCGATCCCGACCGCGATGCAGCCGATGATCACGTATAGCACGCCACGGGCGGCGAACCCGGCGCGGGCCAGCAGTCCCAGGTAACGGCTCCGGGCCGCCCTCCGGCCCGCGTACCTGGTTCTGCGGGTCCTGCCTCGTGCTAACCGCGTGGTCACTGTGTCTCCCCGAAGAATCGGTGCCTCCCGAAGAATCCGCCGAAAACTGCCCTTAACGCGACGCCCCAAACCAGCCCGGCGACCGGAGGTGAACGTGGCGCTCGGGCGGCCCCGGCCCCGACCTGGGCTCTCATGTGTGAGAAGCCCGATGCCGGGCAGCCGATATGGCTTAGCGCCGGCTGAAAACGCCGCCGGGGCACCAGCGTCATCAGGAGCCTTAGATGCCGGTCGACCAGGGTCAGCCGAACGCCGCCCTTTCCTCGCTGTCAAACGCTGCCGAGGAGAGCGAGGAGCAGCAGGCCAACGACGGCCTCGATGCCGAAGAAGAGTCCACCGACCGGGTGGAGGAGGCAGTCGCCGAGGCGGCCGAGATAGCCGGGGAGACCGGCGGGCTCGGCGAGCTGGGGCGCCCGGTCAACCGGCGCTCGCCGTTCTTCATCGGCATGGCCGCCGCCGCCGGCGTCGCGGTCACCTACGGTCTGGTCGAGCTCACGGTCACGGCCCGCTCGGTGCTGATCCTGATCGGTCTTGGGCTGTTCATCGCGGCGGGGCTCGATCCCGCCGTCACCTGGCTGGAGCGGCATCGCTTCCCCCGCGGGGCTGCCGTGCCGACGGTCCTGCTGGCCTTGCTCGCCGTGCTGGGCGGCTTCGTGGCCGCCGCGATCCCGCCGCTCGTCGCTTGGCGGAGGAGATCGAGCGGCTGACCTCGGCGCTGCGCGAGAGCTCGATGAACATCCGCATGATGCCGATCCGCGGCACGTTCGAGAAATTTCGCCGGCTGGTGCACGATCTGGCGCGCGATCTGGGCAAGGATGTCGAGCTGACCATCGAAGGCGCGGACACGGAGCTGGACAAGACCGTGATCGATCAGTTGAGCGATCCGCTGATGCACCTGATCCGCAACAGCATGGATCACGGCATCGAGACGCGCCGAAGTGCGCGCCGCGCGCGGCAAACGGCCGACCGCGCACATTCATCTTTCGGCGCGGCACTCCGGGCGCCAGCGTGCTGATCGCGGTTTCGGACGACGGCGGCGGCATCGATGCGGAAGCGGTGCGCCGGCGCGCGATCGAAAAAGGCCTGGTTGCCGCCGACGCCAGCTTGAGCGAAGCCGAGATTTTCGCGCTCATCTTTCAGCCCGGTTTTTCGACGGCCAAGCAGGTCACCGATGTCTCCGGCCGCGGCGTGGGCATGGACGTGGTGCGGCAGAGCGTGGAGAGCCTGCGCGGCACCATCGACGTCGCCAGCAAGCCGGGCGCTGGGCACCAGCGTGACGCTGCGGCTGCCGCTGACCATGGCCATTATCGACGGCCTGCTGGTGGGCGTGGGCGAGAGCCTGCTTTGTGCTGCCGCTGGCCAGCACGCTGGAGTGCATCGAGCTGACGCGCGACGATATTGAGCGCGCCAACGGCAAGCATCTGGCCAATGTGCGCGGCGAGATGATTCCCTACATCCGCCTGCGCGAGCACTTCAACATTCGCGCGAGCGCGCCCGGCGATCGAGCAGATCATGGTGGTCGAAACCGAGCAGGGCCGCTTCGGATTTGTGGTGGACCAGGTGCTGGGCAATTGCCAGACGGTGATCAAGAACCTGGGCCGGTTTTACCGCCATGTGCAGGTGGTCTCCGGCGCCACCATTCTCGGCAACGGCACGGTGGCGCTGATTCTCGATCCGCGAGCGGCTGGTGCAGGACGCGGCTGAGCGCGGGCGAACAGGGCGCGCGCCGCCAAAAGCTGTTGTCATCGCACGCGGGCATCGTCCGACGCAAACCTGGTCCACGCGAACATCGTCGGCAACGGCTGAAGAGCGCCGGCGCCAGTTTCATCAGCGAATTCATCAGCCCGGTCTCCTGTTCCTCCCGTTCGAGCCACGCGCCATGCGATTGATTGCGGAGCGACGGAAGGCGCAGATGAACTGCAGCAACGAAGAAAGAGGAGCGGATTCAATGGCAACAGCATTGGTAAGTGAAAGCCGGAAGCATGCATGGCGCCGGCAACGGACAACGGTCGCGGCGCGGAGCATGATTACGAACCGCGAAAGGACGATAGTCGGGAAGCAGGACGAAGACACCACGCAGGTGCTGCAGGAGATCATGCGTCTGGTGGACGCGTCGAAAGAAGGACGCTTGACCGAGCGCGGCAAGGCGACGCAGTTCAACGGCATCCATCGCGAGATGATGCAGGGCATCAACGAGATGCTGGATGCGATTCTGCTGCCCATCGGCGAAGGCAACCGGATCCTGGCGCAGATTTCCGCGGGCAAGATCGACGAGCTGATCGCGCAGACCTACAAGGGCGACCACGAAAAGATGAAGCTGGCGGTCAACAACGTGGCCATCGTGATGCAGGGGCTGCAGAAGGAACTGGCGCGGCTGATCGAAGCCTCGAAGGAAGGCCAGCTTCTCGGATCGCGGCAAGCCGGAGCAGTTCCAGGGCGCGTACGCCGAGATCGTGCGCGGCGTGAATACCATGCTGGATGCGATCCTGCTGCCGATTGGCGAAGGCAATCGCATCCTGGCGCAGATTTCCACGGGCAAGATCGACGAGCTGATCGCGCAGACCTACAAGGGCGACCACGAAAAGATGAAGCAGGCGGTCAACAACGTGGCCATCGTGACTGCAGGGACTGCAGAAGGAAATGGCGCGCCTGATCGAAGCTTCGAAGGAAGGCCAGCTCTCGGATCGCGGCAAGCCGGAGCAATTCCAGGGCGCGTACGCCGAGATCGTGCGCGGCGTGAACAGCATGCTGGATGCGATTCTGCTGCCCATTGGCGAAGGCAATCGCATTCTGGCGCAGATCTCGTCGGGCAAGATCGACGAGCTGATCGCGCAGACCTACAAGGGCGACCACGAAAAGATGAAGCTGGCGGTCAACAACGTCGCTCAGGTGCTGCAGGGGCTGCAGAAGGAACTGGCGCGGCTGACCGATGCCTCCAACGCGGGCAAGCTGTCCGAGCGCGGCAATCACGAGCAGTTCCACGGCGCCTACGCGGAGATCGTGCGCGGCGTGAATGCGGTGCTGGATGCAGTGATCGCGCCTCTGAATGTCTCCGCGAAATACGTCGACCTGATCAGCAAGGGCGATATTCCGCCGCAGATCACCGACACCTACAACGGCGACTTCAACCTGATCAAGAACAACCTGAACACGCTGATTGTGGCCATGAACGACATCACGGAAGGCGGCAGAAAAGATCGCCAACGGCAACCTGACGGTGGTGCTCCGCGAGCGTTCGCCGCAGGACAAACTGATGCAGGCGCTGGCGGCCATGGTAGCGGGCCTCACGCAGACGGTGTCCGACATTCGCTCCATCGCCGGCGAAGTGGCGGCGGCCAGCCAGTCCATCTCGACGGCCTCGATTCAGGTGTCGAAGGGCGCCAGCGCGCAGGCAGCAGCGGCCGAGGAGGCATCGTCGTCGATGGAGGAGATGGTCTCCAACATCAAGCAGAACGCCGACAACGCGCAGCAGACCGACAAGATCGCCAACAAGAGCGCCAAGGACGCGCAGGAGAGCGGCAAGAGCGTGCTGGAGGCGGTGGCCGCGATGAAGGAGATTGCCAACAAGATTTCCATCATCGAGGAGATCGCGCGCCAGACCAACCTGCTGGCGCTGAACGCGGCCATTGAGGCGGCGCGCGCCGGCGAGCACGGCAAGGGATTTGCCGTGGTGGCGGCCGAGGTGCGCAAGCTGGCGGAGCGCAGCCAGAAGGCGGCCGGAGAGATCAACCAGCTCTCCGCGACCACGCTCAAGGTCTCGGAGAAATCCGGCGAGATGCTGGACAAGCTGGTGCCCGACATCCAGCGCACGGCGGAACTGGTGCAGGAGATCACCGCGGCCAGCAAGGAGCAGGATACCGGCGCCGAGCAGATCAACAAGGCGCTGCAGCAGCTGGAGAAGGTGATTCAGCAGAACGCTTCGGCTTCCGAGGAGATGGCCTCGACCACCGAGGAGCTGACCGGACAGTCCGATCAGCTGGTGAGCGCGCTTTCGTTCTTCCACACCGGGGACGAAGAAGGCGGGCGCGATGCGCAAAGGGGCGGCGGCCAAAGCAGCGAAAGCGGCGCCCTGCCGCGCCGGCCAGGGCTGCGCGAAGCCGCAACGGCCACGCCGCGGCTGCGGGCGCGAAGGCAGGCGGCGTCAATCTGCGGCTCAACGACAAACACGACGATCTGGACGCGGAATTCGAGCGTTACTGAGTGCTGGCCGCACGGGCACGCGCGCTTGCGCGCATCGAAAACCTGCGGAGCGGTTCTCCCTGAGGATGAGCCGCTCCAGCACAGGCAAGAAAGGAGTAGACGTATGAGCGTTAACGAAATCACGGAGACGCGGCAGTATCTCACCTTCAAGCTCGGCAACGAGATCTTTGCCACCGATGTGGCGAAGGTGAGAGAGGTGCTCGATCTCACGACCATCACCGCAATCCCCCGGACGCCGGATTTCATGGCCGGGCGTCATCAATCTGCGAGGCAGCGTGGTTCCGGTCGTCGATCTGCGGCTGTGCTTTGAGATGTCGAAGACGGAGAGCACGCGCAACACCTGCATTGTGGTTGTGGAGGTGCTGCTCGACAACGAATCGATCGTGATCGGCGCACTGGCCGATTCGGTGGAAGAGGTGATCGATCTGGAGCCGGATCAGATTCAGCCGGCGCCGCGCATCGGCACCCATATCCGCACCGATTTCATTCACGGGATGGGCAAGCGCGATACGCAGTTCATCATGATTCTGGACATCGATCGCGTCTTCTCGGCCGAGGAACTGGCAGCGGTACGCGGCGCAGGAATCCAGCAAGCCACTGATGGAAGCAGCGGCATAGAAGGGAGATGGGGCGGACGCAACCGCCCCATTCCTACCATGAGCGCACACGACGAAATCATTTCCACGCGGGATTACACGCGGCTCTGCGAGCTGATTTACCGCGAGGCGGGGATCACCCTCGGCCCGGAGAAGCAGACCATGCTGGAGGTGCGCATCAAGCGCCGGCTGCAAGGCTCTGCGATCTGCATTCCTACGCCGAGTACTGCGATTATCTGTTCGGAAAGCAGGGGCTGAAGGACGAGCTGGTCCATCTGATCGATGTGGTCACGACCAACAAGACGGACTTCTTTCGCGAGCCGGGGCACTTCGAGTTTCTGGTGGAGAAGGCGCTGCCGGAGCTAGCCGTCGCCGAGCGGGAATCGGCGGGCAGCTTCTGGTGTGGAGCGCGGGCTGCTCGACGGGCGAGGAGCCGTACACGCTGGCCATGGTGTTGAGCGAGTATGCGCTGACGCATCCCGGCTTTCGCTTCCGGATTCTGGCCACCGACATCTCGACGACGGTGCTGGAAAAGGCGGAGCTGGGCATTTACAGCCGCGAAGTCGATCGAGCCGGTACCGGACGCGATTAAGGCGGAAGTACTTTCTGCGCAGCCGCGATGCCGGCTCCGGCGCAGGTGCGCGTGGTGCCGGAGCTGCGGCGGCTGGTGGAATTTCGCCGCCTGAACTTCATGGATGCCGATTACGGCCTGACCGAGAAGGCCGACGCGATTTTCTGCCGCAACGTCATCATTTACTTCGACCGGCCGACGCAGCAGCGAATTCTGAGGAAGCTGGCGCACCATCTTGTGCCGGGCGGATACATGTTTGTCGGACACGCTGAGACGCTGCACGATATGGATCTGCCTCTGGCGCCAGTAGCGCCGGCGCTCTACAGGAGGATCGATGCCCGAGCCTGAGATGCGCGTTGCCGGAGGTGTATGTGCAGCCTGGCGAATCGCACCTGGTGCGGAGCCGGCCATTCTGCGCACCGTGCTCGGTTCCTGTGTCGGAGTCGACATTCTGGGTGCCGCGGCTGGGCCTCGGCGCGCTCTGCCATCCCATGCTGCCGATGTGTCCGGCGAAGCGGGGCGGCCAGGATGAGCCTGGACTGCCGGCCGCCGCTACGTCGACTTCGCGATTCGCGATCTGGCCGGCAGTTCGACGCATTTGCGGCGAGCGCGGGGCGAGATCGAGGTGAAGCTCTTCGGCGGCGGCGATGTTTTGCTGGTCAGCAATGAGAACTCGCGGCCGACGGTGGGCAGACTGAACTGCGAGGCGGCGCTGCGCGTGCTGCGCGAAGAAGGCTTCACATGTCGTGGCATCGCAGCCTGGGCGGCACGGCGGGCTGCATATTCAATTTCATACCGGGACGGGCGAAGTGCTGCTTCGGCGGCTCGACCTCGGCGCAAAGGAAGCGAATTCGCGGCGGATGGCACGTTACAGACGCCCGAGTAAGGACGGCGGTTGTGGCATACAGCCAGAATTCGCGTGCTGATCGTTGACGACTCGGCCGTGGTGCGCCAGACGCTGCAAGCGATGTTCTCTCTTCCGATCCCGAGATCGAGGTGATCGCCACGGCCGGCGATCCATTTGTGGCCGCGGAGCGCATCGCCGAGCAGGTGCCGGACGTGATCACGCTCGACATCGAGATGCCGCGCATGGACGGGCTCACCTTTCTGAAGAAGATCATGAGCCAGCATCCGATTCCGGTGGTGATCTGCTCCAGCCTGGCCGAGGAAGGCGCGCAGAGCACGCTGCAGGCGCTTGAATATGGCGCGGTGGACATTGTGACCAAACCGCGCTTGGGCACGAAGCAGTTTCTCGAGGATTCGCGCGATCATGCTTGTGCCAGGCGGTGAAGGCAGCGGCTGCGGCGCGCGCTGCGGACGCTCCGCCCCAGCCACACGGTCGAGCCCAAGCTGACTGCCGACGCCATTCTTTCGCCGGCCACGCACGCCATGGTCGAGACGACGGAGAAGAGTGGTGGTGATTGGGGCATCGACCGGCGGAACGGAGGCGTTGAAGACGCTGCTGGAAGCGCTGCCGGCCGACACGCCCGGAATCGTGATTGTGCAGCACATGCCGGAGCTGTTTACGCGCGCCTTTGCCAACCGGCTCGACGGCCTGTGCAGCATCACCGTGAAGGAAGCGGAAACCAACGACACGGTGATCCGCGGCCGCGCGCTGATCGCGCCCGGGCAATCATCACCTGCTGCTGAAGCGCAGCGGTGCGCGCTATTACGTCGAGATCAAGGACGGCCCGCTGGTTTGCCGTCATCGGCCGTCGGTGGATGTGCTTTTCCGCTCCGCGGCGCGCTATGCCGGGCAAAATGCCGTCGGCGTGATCCTGACCGGCATGGGCGACGACGGCGCACGCGGCATGCTGGAGATGAAGCAGGCAGGCGCTGTGACCATCGCTCAGGACGAGGCCACCTGCGTGGTCTTCGGGATGCCCAAGGAGGCCATCAAACTGGGGGGCGTCGACCGGGTGATGCCTCTGGAGGCGGTCGCCCGGGCCATTTTGTAACCACCCCGGCGATCTGCGCCAAGTGAGTGCGCGGAGACTCGCAGTCCGAAGGATCCGGGAGGCCAGAGGACAGTTCGAAGGCTACCGCCTGGCAGCGCAAAGACACAGGTCACCAGGGAAGAAAGGCCTGATTGCGATTCGTTCCCGTTTGTATCGAGATGGAAACGGAGAGGGAATACATAAGGAAGCGCGGAGATACCCAGAAATTCTGTTGCAAAATAACTGGAATTGAGGGGCAAAGTAATCAATATCTGAGCTGAATTGCTCAGTCTTTGTAATTTCCACGCAGGATGAGATGGGTTGTAACCGGTCTTAGTAATAATTAACTAACATCGATCGAGTTCCGGCCTATACTGGCTCTAGCAGTTGGATCCCCTCCTCGCCTTCAGCCCACCGCGTTTCGCTCCAGACGAGCACCTTTCAGGTACGCAACGATGGACTGGAGCTTTTATGAGCCTCATCAGGAATTCCGACGTAAAGAACCATCTTGGCCCGACCGATACCTCTGTGTACCCCTTCGGGCTGAAGCGCTCGGATGTGGAAACGGACGCGAGCAGCCAGGAGCCGGGCGCGGTTCCGACGGACATCAGCATTAGCCCGAGCCATCCGATTGCCGCGGAAGCTGTGCCGAACGCACAAGTTGGGGGATCGATTGGCGTTCAGGGAAATGCCGATAAGTCCGGCAAAGGTTCGTGGTAAAGGTCCCGGCGATCTTTCTGCGGGTGGGCTGCATTCTGCCGAATGGGCTGGGTTTAACGCAGAGCGCGTTTGGTACAGCGTGGATGTCCGTGGAGAACGCGGCGCCGGCGCAGATGGACGTTGCGGTGCGCGCGGCAGGATGGCACTTTATGTGGATTGAGTCAGCCTGCTCCCGGATGGGTTGCGGCCGAACCGACGAAGTGGCCAGTAACCGGGCGATCACGCGCGCTCTGGCGCAGACAGAGTCGAGATTTAATGCGGCGGAGCTGGGTGTTTTGCACCTGTCGCGATACCCGGGCTTTCGCATCGCCAAAGCGACCTTGCACACGCGGCATATTCAGGATCGCGCATCGCTCGGCCTGATGGATGAACTGACAACCAGGCAACTGGCGCCGGAATAGAACCCCCTTTTCATTCGCAAGGCTTGCGCCATGAGGGCGGGAATGCCTGGCTGAGCTGCATTGTAGCCCCGCTTCCAGACGGCCCTGACATCGCCATAGAAGGCAGGTACTCATGACTCTTTCGGAGATGTTGCACGGTGAAGGAGCGGTCGAATCTCCGTTCGCCGCTGTTTCGGGCAACAGCACAACGCTGCCGCTGCCCACACGCATCGCCGTTATCGGAAACTATCTGCCGCGGCAGTGCGGGATTGCGACGTTTACGACGGATCTGTGCACGGCCATCGCCTCGGAATACGGGAGCGCTCGTCTGTTCGCAATCCCCGTGAACGACCCGGATTCCAGCTACGAATATCCCGATCGGGTGCGGATGGAGATCGAGCAGGAAGACTGCGCCTCATACGAGCGCGCCGCTGACTTTCTCAATTTCAACCAGAACGATCTGGTTTGTCTTCAGCATGAGTACGGCATTTTTGGAGGGCCGGCAGGGAGCCACATCCTGTCGCTGCTGCGGCGGCTGAAGATGCCGCTGGTGACGACGCTGCACACCGTACTGCGGAATCCGGATCTGCAGCAGCGCACCGTCCTCGAAGAGATTGCGCACCTTTCCGATCGCCTGATCGTCATGAGCGAACTGGCTTCTACGCTGCTGCAGAGCGTATACGGTGTGCCTCTGGAAAAGATCGATTTGATTCCTCATGGGGTGCCGGACTTTCCGTTTACCGACCCAAATTACTTCAAGGATTTATTCAACACCCAGGGCAAGTCGGTTTTGCTGACGTTTGGGCTGCTGTCTCCGAACAAAGGAATTGAAAACGTGATTCGCGCGCTGCCCGCGATCCTGGCCAAACATCCGAATCTGACGTATATCATTTCGGGGGCGACGCATCCTCACATCCGCCGGCGCGACGGGGAGCGCTACCGGGAGTCCCTGCAGGCAGAGGCTGCGGATCTGGGTGTCTCTTCCCACGTGATCTTCAATAATCGGTTTGTTACTGCAGAAGAGCTGGTGGAACATGTCGGCGCTGCGGACATCTACATAACTCCCTACCGGCAGGAAGCGCAAATTGTTTCGGGCACGCTGGCGATTGCTTTAGGGGCCGGCAAGGCAATTATCTCCACGCCCTACTGGCATGCGCAGGAACTGCTCGCCGACGGACGCGGGATTCTGGTTCCCTTCGACGATCCGGCGTCCATTGCAGAGGCGACCAACCGGCTGCTGGATAACGACGCCGAACGGCACACCATGCGCAAGCGCGCCTATCTTCACTCGCGCGGCACCACCTGGCAGCGGACCGCCCAGGCGTATATGGCGAGCTTTCAGCGGGCGCGCGCGGAGCGCATCCTTCGGCCACGACCGTCCCTGCAGGACACACTGGCCGCACGAGCAACGGATGAATTACCAGCTCTGAACCTGGCCCATCTGAGACACATGAGCGACGATACGGGCATTTTGCAGCACGCTGTCTTTTCGGTGCCTAACTGCGAGGAGGGCTATACCACGGACGACAATGCCCGCGCCCTCATCGTAACTGTGTTGTTGCAGGAGTCTCACGCATTCCATCACGAGACAGCAGCAGATCTATCGCGCCGCTATCTCGCTTTTCTCAACTTCGCTTTTCACAGTAAGTTGGGCCGATTTAGAAACTTCCTTGGTTACGATCGTCAGTGGCAGGAAAGTATCGGCTCGGAAGACAGTCACGGCCGGGCGTTGTGGGCCCTGGGTACGGTGCTGGGGCGCGCCGCGGATCCAGGGTTGCGCGGCGCGAGCGGCCACCTTTTCAAATCGGCTGTTCCGGCGACTCTGGGCTTTACCAGCCCGCGAGCGTGGGCCTTTTCGATTCTGGGCATGCAGGGCTGTCTGGACTGGTTCCCGGGCGACAGGATCATCCAGGGAACGCGTAATCTGCTGGCCAACAATCTGCTGGATCTGTATGAGCGTACGCACTCGAGGGACTGGCAATGGTTCGAGACGAGCCTTGCGTATTCCAATGCACGGTTGTCTCAGGCGCTCATCCTCGCTGGCTGGAACAGCAGGAACCGGCGGATGATCGATGTCGGATGTGAGTCGCTGCGATGGCTGGTGGCCGAACAGCAGCGGGACGACGAGCACGTGTTTGTGCCGATCGGCTCACGAGGGTTCTACGCCAGGGGAAGCGAGAAAGCCCGATTCGACCAGCAACCCGTGGAGGCCTGCGCAACCGTCGCTGCCTGCGTTGAGGCATACCGGGCCACCGCCGACAGTTCCTGGCTGGAGCACGCATGGTCGGCCTTCCGCTGGTTCCTCGGAGAAAACGACCTGCAGGTCCCGCTGTACGATGCCGCGACCGGAGGGTGCAGGGACGGACTGCATCCGGATCGCGTAAACGAAAACCAGGGGGCTGAATCCACCCTCTCGTTTCTTATGGCTCTGCTCGATATGCAGGCTCAGGAAACTTCAACTCCCCGCCACCTGCAACAGGAAATGAGTGTTTGCCTTTGACTCCCATCCTTCTTCCGTCTGCAAAACTGGAGCACGATTCTGCCGAACAGAGTTCTCGCGTCAGCGATCCGCAGCCTTCCCTGTTCACTCGTTTTTTGGGTAATCCGATCCTGAGCCGCGATAACTGGCCCTATGCGGTCAACAGCGTGTTCAACGCCGGCGCAGTGCGCCTGGCGGACGGAGACACTTTGCTGCTGTGCCGCGTGGAAGACCGGCGCGGCCTCTCGCACCTGACGGTAGCCCGGTCTGCCAACGGACTCGATGGATGGCGCATCGACGCCAAGCCAACCTTCCCTGCTGCACCGCGCGAGTATCCCGAAGAAATCTGGGGCATTGAGGATCCGCGCATCACCTGGGTGCCGGAACTGGAGCAATACGCCATTGCCTATACATCCTTTGCCCGCGGCGGTCCCGGCGTTTCCCTCGCCCTCACCAGGGATTTCAAAAGCTTTGAGCGTCTGGGCGTGATCATGTCGCCGGAGGATAAGGATGCTGCTCTCCTGCCTCGCAAAATCGGCGGGTATTGGGCGTTGATCCATCGCCCCATGACAACCCTGGGCGCGCATATGTGGATCTCGTACTCGCCGGATCTGCGGCACTGGGGGCGGCACAAGATCATGCTGGAGGCGCGTCGCGGAGGGTGGTGGGATGCGAACAAGATCGGCCTTTGTTCGCCTCCCATTGAAACGGCGAAGGGCTGGCTGACCCTCTACCACGGCGTCCGGATGACGGCCTCCGGCAGCATTTATCGCATGGGTCTTGCTCTCTTCGATCTGGAGAATCCGGAGGTTTGCCTGCAGCGTGGAGACTCGTGGATGTTCGGCCCGGAAGCGGCGTATGAACGCGGCGGAGACGTCAAAGATGTGGTCTTCCCGTGCGGCCAGACCGTTGGAGCCGACGGCGACACGATTCATCTCTATTACGGAGCAGGAGATTCGTGTGTAGCTCTCGCCACCGGCAGCGTGCGCGAGCTGCTTGCATGGCTGGATGCCAATTCCAGCGCAGGCGATGCAGCAACTTCGTAGCGTCCGGAAGGATCGATCGATATGAACACCGCAAGACTGAACTGGCCGCCGGCCATTCCGCGCATTCTGGGGTTACGGCGAAAGTGCCCTTTATGCAGCTCGATCGAATTCAAGGCAGCCGAGAGGGAGTGGATCGACCCATTTTTCGCGCTGTTCGGACTGCGAGCCGTCCGTTGCGCCAATTGCTGGCGACGCTACTACGCATTTGCGCGAGCTAGTTCGCAGGAATGACGAAGCTGCAGGGCAGAACCTGCCGCAGTATTCCGCGGAGCACACTTCCATGCGGGGAAAGAAGTGATCCCCGGCTGGGACTAAATAGCGTGGTGAGCCCGCTGGGACTCGAAGCCAGGACCCACGCCTGACCACCCCAACGCGCCAAAATGCGGCGTGTCGGGGACCCCGGGTTGGACTAAATAGCGTGGTGAGCCCGCTGGGACTCGAACCCAGGACCCACGCCTGACCACCCCAACGCGCCAAAATGCGGCGTGTCGGGGACCCCGGGTTGGACTAAATAGCGTGGTGAGCCCGCTGGGACTCGAACCCAGGACCCACGCCTTAAAAGGGCGTTGCTCTACCAACTGAGCTACGAGCTCACATCTTGTTCAACTTCTTCTGATTCAAAAAGTTGATGGTTCTACTGTTTTTGGCAACGAGCGGCTGTTGTTGCCCGGTAGCCAATTTTAGCAGGACGCCGAGAGAACAGAAAGGCCCGCGGCATCCGATTCGCGCAGGGACGCCTTATCGGTCGATGTCTGCGAGGTTGGTGCCGGAGCTGAGATGGAAAGGCTTGTCGTAAGGCTCGACCGCGAATCCTTTGGATTTCCAGCCATCGAGCCCTCCCTTGAGAAACTGAATGCGCAGGATGCCGAGAGAACGCGCACGGTGGAGGATGGCGCGACTGGTTTTCTCCCCAGGGCAGGTGCAGTAGATAACCGAATCCCTGTCCGTGGGGATCAGCGATGGATTCGCGATCACCTCCTCCGGGGAAATCCGGGTTGCGCCTGGGATCACGACCAGGTTGCTGAGCAGGTCGAGGGGAAGGCGAACATCGAAGAGAGCGACTTCCTTCTTCGCCGCCAGTAGGGTATGAAGGTCTTCCGGCGAGATGCTGTGCCGCTCCAGCTCTTTTCGGTCGCGTATGCGCTTGACCTGAACGGCTGCCAACAAGACGACCACACAAATGATCCCTATCATCAACAGCATTTTTTCTCCCTGTCCAGGCTCGTTCGGCGGCGGTGGCCGACTGTTCATTCAAATGATGACCCGGCCTGGACCCACGATGCAGGAATCCTGGATTCCCGTCGTGCGATCCATGCAGGAGATTCGGCTTGCTTCGGGAGAAGTCCGGGGGTACAAAGGACGCAACCTTCACCCCAATACCGTTGCCGCGGTTGATTGTGGCGTGGCTGCGCGTGCACGACCGCGGTGAAGCATCGCTCTTTCGCACGAGAGGCCTGCTGTGGTTCGACGTGTTCGCCTTGCGATCCTGCTAATGAGTCTGTGCGCGGGGCTGCCCGCGTGGGGCGGAACGAAATGGACGCAGCCCACTCCGGAAGAACTGAAGATGACCTCGGATCCGAAGGCGCCAGGCGCGCCGGCGGAGTATCTGTTTCTGCAGGAAAGCACCGTCTCGGCTTATGTGGATATCTATGCGCGGATCAAGATCTTCACCGAAGAGGGCAAGGAGAAATACGCCGATATCCGCATGGACTATCTGCAGGGCGAACGAGAGCATTCAAGCGGTGGAGGGGCGAACGATTCATGCGGACGGGACGGTGATTCCGTTTACGGGGCAGCCGTACGACAAGGAGCTGGCGAGCGCGGGCGGCTACACAAAAATGGAAAAGGTGTTCACCCTGCCGGACGCGCAGGTAGGGAGCATTCTGGAATTCCACTATCTGATCATCCACGGGGCCGATGAATCGCCGGTGTGGTATGTGCAGCAGAGCTTGTTTGTAAAGAAGGCGTCGTTTCATTTTGTGCCGACCAGCATTTACCCAGTGCAAACGACGTGGAGCCTGCCGGCGGGTAAGACCGTCACTGGGAAATTCGGCGAAGGGATACGACCTGCAACTGGAAGATCTTCCGGCGCTGCCGGATGAGGACTATACGCCGCCCATGCATGCGCTGGGCTACAGAGTGCAGTTTCTCTACACCAACTACAAGACGGCCGCGGAATTCTGGAAGTCGGAAGGCAAATCGTGGTCGAAGCGGGTGAACGATGTGACTTCGCCGAACGGCAAGCTGAAGGATGCGGTGGAGCGGCTGATCGCGCCCGGCGATACGGACGAGCAGAAGCTGAGAAAGATTTACTGCGGCGGTGATGCAGCTGGAGAACACCGACTTCACGCGGGAGCGGACGCGGGAAGAGAACAAGGCGCAGAAGATCAAGATTAAGACGGCGAACGACATCTGGACCGCGCAGCGGGGCGACAGCGAGGATCTGACGCTGCTGTTTGTGACCATGGCGAAGGCGGCGAAGATGAAGGCCTATGTGATGTACGTGACGGATCGCAGCGGCGACATTTTCATGAAGGATGTTCCGAACTGGGATCAGCTGGACGACATGATTGCGATCGTCGAAGTGGACGGCAAGGAGACGTTCTTCGATCCCGGGGAGCGTTACTGCGAGTATGGCAAGCTCAAATGGACGCACACGTGGACGGGGGGATTGCGGCAGGTGAACGGCAGCGAGTCAGAGCTGGCGACGACGCCGATGCCGGTGTACACGGACACGACGATTACGCGGAGAGCCGAACTGCAAATGGATGCGGACGGAACGATTCACGGGGCTATGCGGGTGACGATGACCGGGGACGAAGCGCTGCACTGGCGGCATGAAGCGTTGAGCTCCGACGAAGAAGCCACGAAAAAGAAGTTTGACGATTCTGTGCAGGCGGACATTGCCCCCGGGGTGCGGGTGAAGACGAGCGGCTTTACGGGGCTGGCGGACTGCACGCAGCCGCTGGTGGCCACGGTGGAGGTGACGGGGACGATGGGAACCAGGACGGGCCATCGCATCTTCGTGCCGGGAACCTTTTTTGAGGCGCAGGCCAAGGTGCCGTTTGCGAGCGCGACGCGGGAAGCGCCGGTCTACATGAACTATCCGTATATGGTGGAGGACCAGTTCAAGCTGGTTTTGCCGGCGAATTTGACGGTGGAGAGCGTTCCGAAGGACCTGCAGATTCCGTTTGTGCCGAATGCGGATTTCACGTCGAAGTTCCGGAGCGCAGCCGAACGCGTACGCCTACGGGCGGCGGGTGCGGGTAGCGAATATCTTGTACGAGGTGAAGGATTACCCGGCGCTGCGGGGTTTCTTTCAGAAGATGAACACGCAGGATCAGACTCAGGTGGTGCTGGCCGCGGTTCCGGTGGTGGCTGCGGCTGGAAAAGCGCAGTAGTCCGCGGGCAGTGAGAGTTGGCAGAAGCCAGGAGCTGGCAGGTGGGGATGACTGGTTGGCTCGGCGTCAGGATTCAGATTTGCAACTTACGAATTGAGGGTTGTGCTGTGGGAACTTCATTGCGCCGTTGCCTGTTGCTGATTGTGTTGCTGGCTTGCCTGCCTGCATGGGGCGGTGAGAAATGGACGCAGCCCACTGCAGAGGAACTGAAGATGACGACGGACCCGGCGGCGCCTGGGGCAGCTGCCGTGTTCCTGTATCTGGAGGAGACGGCCAGCGACTTCCGGCACGAACACACTTTCTATGCGCGCATCAAGATATTGTCCGAGGAGGGAAAACAGTACGGCGACGTCGCTCTGCCGTATTGGGGGAAGGAAGAGACGATTCGCGGCGTGGAAGGGCGGACGATTCACAGCGATGGGACGGTGGTGCCTTTTACTGGTAAGCCGTGGGAAAAGGAATTGCTGAAGGCGGGCGGCATGCGAGAGATGGAGAAGGGTTTCTCGATGCCGGATGTGCAGGTGGGCAGCATTCTGGAATACCGGTATATGACCACTTATAAAGACACGAAATTGTGGCCGCCCCAGTGGTACCTGCAGCACCCGATTTTCGTCCATGAGGCGCATTACAAATTTGTGCGCGAGCTGGAGAGCAATGTGATCGCGACGAGGAACCTGCCTCCGAACGCGCAGGTGAGCGAGAAGCACGGATCGTGGGAGCTGCACGTGACGAATATTCCGCCGCAGCTGGAGGAAGAAGATGCGCCGCCGCTGCACAGTCTGGGCTACCGGGTTCTGTTTTTCTACATCGGTCCGGACCTCGCCTCCGTCGATCAGTTTTGGCAGGAGGCGGGCCTGGAATTCAGCGCAGGCGTGGATCACTATGCGGCACCAGACCGGCTGAAGGACGCGGTTGCGAAGATTGTTGCGCCTGGCGACACCGATGAGCAGAAGGTGCGGAAGATCTATGCGGCGGTGATGAAACTGGAAAACACGCGGTTCACGCGCAGGCGGACGGAAGAAGAGGACAAAGCGGACAATGTGCAGATAAAAGATGCCGCCGATGTGTGGGCGCAGCAGCGGGGCAACCGGCAACAGATCGCGCTGTTGTTCCTCGGCCTGGTGCGGGCAGCGGGGCTGAAGGCCTATGCGATGAAGGTGACCGACCGCGATGAAAACGTATTTCGCAAAGCGGAGACGGATTGGGATCAACTGGACGACCTGATTGCGATTGTGCCGATTGGGGGAATCGAAATGTATTTCGATCCCGGCGAGCGGTATTGCGAATACGGAATGCTGCACTGGAAGCACACCTGGACGGAAGGGGTGCGGGAAACGGAACGAGGTACAGAACTGGCGGCGACTCCGCCTCCGGCGGCGCACGATACTACCGTGACGCGCAACGCGGATCTCACGCTGGATGCGGATGGGCAGGTGCATGGAACAATCCGCGTCGCGATGACCGGCAATATGGCACTGATCTGGCGCCAGGAGGCCCTGGTGACCGACGAGGCGCAAGTGAACAAAGATTATGGCGATGAGGTACAGGCGGCGGTGCCGTCGGGGACGACCGTGAAGATGCAGGGGTTCACGGCTTTAACAGATTCCACGCAGCCGCTGGTGGCGACGCTGGAGGTGAGCGGAGCGCTGGGCACAAAGACTGGGAAACGGACATTTCTGCCTGGCTCCTTTTTTGAAGTGCGGGCAAAGCCGCGTTTCGCTGCGGCGGACCGGGTCAACCCGGTGTATTTGCCGTTCACGTACATCATGCGGGACGAGGTCAAGGTGAAGTTGCCGCCGGGCCTGTCGACGGAGATCAAGCCACAGGATGCGGTGATCCCGATGGGGCAGGACGGCGAATACACGGCGAGCTATCGGATCAGCGGAGCTGTGTATCAATTCAGCCGGCTGGAGATGGTATCGCGGATGCTTTATCCGGTGAAAGATTACCCGGCGCTGCGGGATTTCTATCAGAAGATGAACACGCAGGATCAGACGCAGGTGGTACTGGCGGCGGCTCCGGCTGCGGCTGCGGGCGCGCGCAGCAAGCAATAGTGCATCGATCGATAGAGGTGGACGACTTCGGAGCGCGCAGGAAGAAATCTTCTTGCGCGGGAGCGGAGGAGACCGTACAAAGGGGGAACGCTCTCGATTGGATGTCAGTTGGATTCTGCGGCTTTCGCAGGTAGGGTCGGGAGAACTCCTGTTTGGTTGCGAGGCTCGTCCGGTGTTTCATTTTGTCTCGTCGCTTCTGCTCTGCTTTTGCCCTTGCTTCCTTTCATTCTGACCGTTCCGGCGTTTGCGGGTACGAACTGGACGCAACCGACTCCTGAAGAATTGACGATGACCGCCGATCCGGCCGCGCCGGGGGCCGGCGCAGTGTACCTTTCGCTCGATGAGATCGGCGAACGATCGATTCGAGGAACACATTGTTTACGCGCGCATCAAGATTCTTTCGCAGAAGGGGATCGAGCAGTTTTCCGACATTGCGATTCCGTATGAGAGAAACGAAGGGATCCGCGGCGTGGAGGGCAGGACGATCCACAGCGACGGGACGATTGTTCCTTTCACTGGCAAGCCGTTTCAGAAGGAACTGGTGAAGGCGGGCGGCGTGCGCGTGATGGAGAAGGCGTTCTCCATGCCGGATGTGCAGGTGGGCAGCATTCTGGAGTACCGGTACACGCTGAGCTATGAGGGCGTGAATCCGCCGAAGTGGTATGTGCAGGAGCCGGTGTTCGTGCACCACGCGCACTATCATTTTCTTCCGTCGGAGGGAGGGCAGTTGCTGGCGACGAGCTATCTGCCGGACGGGGGCGCAGGTGGCGGACCAGCACTCGATGGGATGGGATGTGGTGCTGAACAATATTCCTCCGCAAGTTGAGGAAGACGATGCGCCGCCGTTGCGCAGCCTTGGGTATTATGTGCTCTTTTATTACGCAGCCGGGGGAGGACGTCCACACGCCGGAACAGTATTGGCAGCAGGCGGGGCTGGGTTGGTCGTCAGAGGTGGATCAATTTCTGGCGCCGGGAAAGCTGCGCGGCGTGGTCGCGGGCATTGTGGCTCCGGGCGATACGGACGAGCAGAAACTGCGCAAGATTTATGCCGCGGTGATGACGCTGGAGAATACGAGCTTCACGCGGGAACACACGCGACGCGGAAAACAAGGCGAACAAGCTAAAGACGGGAAAAGCAATCGATATCTGGAATGCGAAGCGCGGGGACGCCGATGAGATCGCGTTGCTGTTTGTGGCGATGGCGCGCGCGGCGGGCATGAAGGCGTACGCAATGATGGTGACGGATCGCGACAAGAATGTGTTTCTGGAGGGCGAGGCGGACTGGCGACAGCTGGACGACGCGATTGCCATTGTGAATGTGGGCGGGAAAGAAGAATATTTCGATCCGGGCGAGCGCTACTGCGAGTTTGGCGAGCTGGCGTGGAAGCACACGATGACCACAGGCGTGCGGCAGATGGAGAAGGGCGTGGAGCTGGCGAATACGCCGCCGCCGAGCTTCAGCGACACGAAGACGGTGCGGCATGCGGATCTGACGATGGATGCGCAGGGGCAGACGCAGGGAACGGTGCGCATGGCGATGACCGGCGCGGCGGCTCTGAAGTGGCGGCAGGAAGCGTTGCAGACTGACGCCGAGCAGACACAAAAGGAGTTCAGCGATGCGGTGCGCGGCGAGTTGCCGGAAGGCATGACGGTGACGATGAAGGGATTCGGGGCGCTGACGGACAGCACGCAACCGCTGGACGGCGACGCTGGAGGTGAGCGGCCCGATGGGGACGAGGACGGGGAAACGTCTGCTGCTGCCGGGAACGTTCTTTGAGGCGCAGGCGAAGGGGCGGTACAGCAGCGCGACGCGCGAGAATCCGGTGTATTTGCAGTACTCGTATTCGATCCAGGATCAGGTGACGATCCACTGCCGGCGGCGCGAAGGTGGAATTGCTGCCGAAGAGCCAGGTGATCCCGTTTCTGCCGTATGCGCGGTTTGCGGGAACCTATGGCGTGGATGGCGCCAGTTATGAGTACGGACGCGCCGAGGAGGTTGGGGGCATTGCTGTACGAGACGAAGCAATATCCGGCGCTGCGTAACTTTTTTCAGAGCATGAACACCCAGGATCAGGCGCGGCTGGTGCTGGCGATAGCGCCGGCGGCGGGTGGGGCCACCACGGCGAAAAGCGAGTAGTCGGCCGGTAGCTGGTGGCCGGTTGCTGGTAGCCAGGAACTAAATGCGGAGATTTTGCTTGCGCCGGAGCGGCAACACCGTTACAAAGGGGGCACGCGATCACTTATGAACTGCCAGAATGTTGCAATCCCGATGATAGGTGGGCGTAGTTTGTAATTTGCTGCGAGGCCCTGCCGTGGTTCGATCTTTCGCTTGTCTCCATCTATTTCTCGCCCTGTCTTTTTCGATGCTGCTGTTGGTGACCGCTCATGCGGCGACCACCTGGACGCAGCCCACTCCTGAAGAGCTGAAGATGACCTCGGATCCGAAGGCTCCGGATGCGGAGGCTGTGTATCTGAATCGCGAAGAGACGGTGGATGACAAGATGCACATTCACCGGATGTATGCGCGGATCAAGATTCTGACGGAGAAGGGGAAGAAGGACTACAGCGACTTCCAGTTTCCGTATGAAGCGGGGGATTCGAGATATCGAGCCGTGGAGGGGCGAACGATTCACAGCGACGGGACGGTGATTCCGTTCACGGGCAAGCCGTACGACAAGGAACTGGTGAGGTCCGGCGACACGAAGATCAACGTAAAGTCTTCAGCATGCCGGATGTGCAGGTGGGCAGCATCGTGGAATACCGCTGGGAACTGAGCGTATGGCGATTATTCCGATAAGCCGCCGCAGTGGTACATCCAGCAGTCGATTTACGTTCATCAGGCGCATTACCATTTCGTGCCCGCGGATCTGTCGGAAGGATGACATCGAGGTGACGGATGCTTTGGGGAAGCAGAGTATGGCGCATGGCATTCTTTACTATCCCGCGCTGCCGCCGGGGAATAAGGTGCGGGACGGGATGGACGGGTTCGATCTGATGGTGAGCGACGTTCCCGCGCTGACCGGATGAGGAGTATCAACCGCCGCTGGACAGTTTTTCGTACCGGCTGCTGTTTTATTATTCGGCGCAATTTACGGGCGGGGAATTTTGGCAGAACGAGGGGAAGATCTGGTCGAAGGATGTGGACCGGTTCGCGAACCCATCGGGGAAGATCCGAGATGCGGTCGGGCAGATTGTTGCGCCTACGGACACGGACGATCAGAAGCTCCGGAAGATTTATGCGGCGGTGATGCAGATCGACAATACGCGGTTTTCGCGCGAGCACTCGGCGCAGGAGAACAAGGCCGCAGGGGCTGCGGGTGAAGACGGCGGCCGACATCTGGGAGCAGAAGCGGGGCAGCGATGACGAGATCACGCGGCTGTTTATCGCGATGGCGCGAGCGGCGGGACTGAAGGCGTACGCGATGATCGTGACGGAGCGGAACCGGAACCTGCTGAATACCGGGTATCTGGACTGGGGCCAGTTCGAGGACGAAATCGCGATTGTTGATCGGTGGGCGGCAAGGAGCAGTTTTTCGATCCGGGGCAACGGTATTGCGAATACGGCAAGCTGCACTGGATGCACACGCAGATTATGGGAATCCGGCAGACGGATAAGGGGCCGGCGCTGGCGATGACGCCGGCGGGCCAACTACCGGGACAACACGACGCTGCGCACGGCCAGTGTCGAGCTCGGGGCGGACGGGACGCTGAAAGGGACCGCGCGGATCACCATGAACGGCGTGGAGGCGTTGCGCTGGCGGCAGGCAGGCGCTGCGGGGCGATGAGGAGGAGACGAAGAAGACAGTTCGAGAATGAACTGCAGAGGGATGTCCCGCCGGGCGTGGTGATCCGGACGAATCATTTTCTGGGACTGACCGACCCGGGATCGACGCTGATGGCGGTGATGGACGTGAGCGGGAACGATGGGAACGGCGACCGGCAAGCGGATCATTCTGCCCAGCACGTTGTTTGAGGCGAATGTGAAGCCGCGGTTTGCGGCAGCCACGCGGGAGAGCCCCATCGATCTGCGCTATCCGTATCTGCTGCGAGGACGACGTGAAGATGCAGCTCGCGCCGGGACTGACGGCAAAGGGCCTGCCCACCAACGCAGATATACCCATGCTGCCGAACGGGCAATACAAGGCGACTTATAGCTCGCCACAGAATGGTTATGAGCTGACACGCGTGGTGGCGGTGGGCAAAACGGTTTATACGACGGCGGAGTATGGGCAGTTACGGGACTTTTACCAGAAGATCGGCGCCCAGGATCAGCAGCAGGTACTGCTGGAGAGGACCGCGGTGACCGCCAGCCAGTGAGCGGCACTAACTGAGTAGTTAAGGTAGGCATCGCGATTTTTCTTGCCTCCGGTTGCACGGGGAAGATAAAAAGGTGCCATCGATCCATAAAAATGCAATGCCTCAGGGACCCCGGTCGTAAGCCTGTGGAATTGCTTGTACCCATGTGGTTCATTCCGCGAGGTTTCTGCCGTGAGTTATTCCTTTCTTCGTAACTTTTTCCTGCTTTCACTGGCCGTGGTCTCGTGCGGCCCGGCGATGGCTGCGACCACATGGACCCAGCCGACTCCTGAAGAGTTGAAGATGACGTCGGACCCGAAGGCGCCGAACGCGCCGGCAGTGTTTCTGGAATGGGACGAGGTTGTGAACATTCCCGAGCACTTTCACCGGGTGTATGCGCGAGTGAAGATTCTGACGGAGAAGGGGAGGGAGGAATTCAGCGAGTACGAAATTCCCTACGAAGGGGGACGACAGGCGATTCGAGCGGTGGAGGGCAGGACGATCCACCCGGATGGAACGGTCATTCCGTTCACGGGGACGCCGTATGACAAGGAGCTGGTACGGTCGGGAGGGTCATCGATGATGGCGAAAGTATTTGCCATGCCCGACGTCCAGATAGGAAGCATTGTGGAGTACCGGTACGAGCTGCAATACGACGATCGCTGGGTCTTTCCGGCGCAGTTCGCTTTGCAGCGCAGTCTGTACGTGCGTCACGGGCACTTTTTGTTTGTACCGGCGGATATCAGTCTGGAGAGCACACAGGCGGTGCAGATCACGGACGCGCAGGGCAAGGCGCATTATGCCAACCGAATTCTGTACGATGCGGCGCTGCCACCGGGCGCAAAGCTGCTGCAGGTACCCAAGGGATACGATCTGACGGTGAGCGACGTGGCGCCGATTGCCGATGAGCCCTATTCGCCGCCGTTGAACAGCTTCTCGTACCGGCTGAATTTTTATTATTCGGCGGACTGGACGGGGCAGGAGTACTGGAATAGCGCAGGGCGGGGATGGGCGAGGGAATTCGATCACTTTGCGGAGCCATCGGACGCGGTGAAGCAGGCGGTAGCGCAGATTGTCTCGCCCGGAGACTCGGACGCTCAGAAACTCGCGAAGATTTACACCGCGGTGATGTCGGTCGACAACACGTATTTCTCGCGAGCGCATTCGCAGGAGGAGAACCAGGGCTCGGCCGTGAAGACGGCGGCGGATGTGTGGGCGCGGAAAGCGGGGAGTCCGAACGATATCACGCGTTTGTTTGTGGCTATGGCGCGAGCGGCGGGCATGAAGGCGTACGGAATGATTGTGACCGAGCGCGACAAGCGGGTATTGAACGCAAATTATCTGCAGTGGAACCAGTTGACTGACGAGATAGCCATTGTGACGGTCGATGGCAAGGAGACCTATTTCGATCCGGGGCAGAGGTATTGCGAATACGGGAAGCTGCACTGGATGCATACGCAGGTGCTGGGCATCCGTGAGACGGACGGTGGTACAAGTCCCCAACTAACGCCGGCAGCGGAATACAAGGATTCGCAAGTGCAACGGGTGGCCGAACTGCAGTTAGCAGCTGATGGAAAGGTGCAGGGAGTGGTCAAGGTCACGATGACGGGCGTGGAGGCGCTGCGCTGGCGGCAGATGGCGCTGCGCAGCGATGCAGCGGAGGCAGAAAAGCGGTTTGAAGGAGAAATCCAGAGGAAGGTGCCCTCAGGAACCCAGGTGAAGGTGGATTCGCTGGCAGGGCTGACGGACACGACGCAGCCGTGGTGGCGATGCTGACCGTGAGCGGGAGCATGGGGACGCAGACAGGCAACCGGATCATCCTGCCCAGCGACATTCTTCGAGTCGACATCGAGTTCGCCGTTTGTAGCAGAGGCGCGGGAGAATCCTGTCGATCTGCATTATCCGTACGTTGTGCAGGACATGGTGAAAGTGACGGTGGCACCAGGGCTGAAGGTGGCCAGCGTTCCGCAAAATGCGCAGATTCCGTATCCGCAGAACGCGCAGTATGTGGCGAAATATGCGCAATCGGGCAGCGCTTTTCAGCAGGCCAGATTGCTGGCCGTCGGCAACACGATTTTCAGGAAGGAACAATATCCGCAGTTGCGGGACTTCTTCCAGAAGACGAGCGCGCAGGATCAGCAGCAGGTGGTGCTGGAGCGGGCAGATGGCGGGGCCGCACCACCGGAATACGGGGGAAAAGCGAATGAGGATGAGCCGTTCAGCCAGCGTGGTGACTCTGGTTTTGTTCCTGGGATGCATGGGTGAGCGCGTGGGTCGTCGAATCCGAACCTGCCGGACTGGATGATGCAGGCGGCGAGCCGCAACTGGAAGTTGGGGCGACGCGAAGGCGGTGGTGCTGCTGGACGACACGCTGCTGACGGTGGGGCCGGACGGCAAGGCGGTCGAGCGCTCGCGGGTGGTGGTGAAGATTCTGCGGCCGCAGGGCCGGGGCTATGCGACGCCGGTCGCCGCATTTCTCGAAGGACTTGAAGCTGCAGTCGTTTCACGTGTGGAGCATCGGTCCGGATGGGCACCACTACGCGATGAAGGACAACGAATATATCGAGAAGGGCTACGACGATCCGGACATGGTGTTTGTGGACCTGCTGGAGAAGATTGCTTTCCCGCCGGGCGCCGATCCGGGCGGCATCGTCGGCTGGGAAGTCGTCGAGCAGTTGCCGAGCTATGAAACGGAGGATGTCTGGTCGTTCCAGAGGTCGATTCCGGTCGTGCAGGGCGGCTTCGAGGTGGATTTGCCGCCGGGATGGCACCAGCGGGCAGTGTGGTTTCACCATGAGGCGGTCGCGCCGACGGAAGTCGAGCCGGGGCATTTTCGCTGGGCGATGAGCAACACACCGGCTGTGAATCTGGAAGATGTGCCGCTCTCCCCGGCATGGGAGGCGCTGGCAGGCCGGATGAGCGTGCGCTTCGCGTCGGACGACATTCCGGACGGGGATGCGCTTTGGGCGAATATCGGCAACTGGTACTACAACCTCGAAGCTCCGGAGAGCGAAGGCGGATCGGATATTGCAACCGCGGCCAAGGCGGCAGCGGGGGACGGCGATTATATGGCGCGACTGTCGAAGATCGCCGATTTCATGCAGCAGCAAATTCGGTATGTGGGGGTGGAAATCGGCATTGGCGGGCGGCAGGCGCATCCGGCGGAGCAGGTTTTCCAGAAGCGGTACGGCGACTGCAAAGACAAAGCGACGCTGATGATTTCCATGCTGGATGCGGTGGGCATTCGCGCCACCTGGGTGATGGTGGATGCCGACCGGGGGGTGATGGACCCGGAAGACGCCCTCGGAATATGGCAACCACATGATCGCGGCGATTGAGATTCCGAAGGGGTATGACAATCCGCGGCTACAGGCGGTGGTGACGACGAAGACCGGCCGAAGCGGTATTTGATCTTCGATCCGACCAACCCGTACGTGCCGGTGGGCCAGCTGCCGCCTTATGAGCAGGGCGGCTATGGACTGCTGATGGACGGGAAAGGACAGCCAGGTGATTGGGTTCCCGGTGCTCGATCCCGATTTGGCGAAGACCGAGCGCACGGCGAAATTTGACCTGGCATCGGATGGAACGCTGAAGGGCGATGTGACGGTGACGCGCTCCGGCGCGGCGGCGATGGAGTGGCGCGGCATGCTGTCGATGACCAGCGACAAGGAGCAGCGGGAGCTGATGGAGAGAGGGCTGCAACAGGATTTCTCGACCTTTACGCTGAACACGGAGTCGACGCAGAACGTGAAGCAACTGGATCAGCCGCTGGAGATGCAATATACGGTGACGGCGCCGCTGTACGCGAAGGGAGCGGGCAACTTGTTGCTGGTGCGGCCGCGGGTGGTGGGTACGGTGGCGGAGGCGCTGGATGACAAGCCGCGCCATGTGCCGATCAGTTTTCCGACGGCGTGGGCAGCTGGCAGGACAGCTTCGATGTGAAGATTCCGGCGGGCTATACGGTGGACGACCTGCCCGATCCGGTGAATGTGGATGTGGGCTTTGCGACCTACCACAGCGAAGTGAAGGCGCAGGGAGACACGCTGCATTACACGCGGCAGTACACGCTGAAGAAGGTGAGCTCTGGAGCCGGATGAATATGCTGCTCTGCATAAGCTGGAGGGGCAGATTACGTCGGACGAAAACAGCAACGCGGTGCTGAAGAAGCAGTAGGCGGGTCCGGGGCCGCGAAAATCTCTGATGTTGCGCAACGAAGCCCGGACTTTCCGGGCTTGTCTTTCTGCGCGTTGCGAGGGCTGCCGTAAGCGAAATTGCAACCTCTCTCGTCTAATTCGTAATTAACGACTCCGGCGTCGCGGGAAGCCTTTGTAAATTGCTGTGGGGGCGTGGTTTGGATCCGATTCGAGCGGTGTGTTCGCAGTATTCATCCCGAGGCATGTGGGTGGGCTCGCCGGGAGCCGGGGAGAGCCGGAGCAGCGCAAGAATCTTTGCAAATCATTGTCTGAAGGCGGGTTTCCGTCATCCAAGCCAAGTCAGAGGATATGGTGCACATGCGTTTTTGGAACAATCGCTGCTGGCCGGGCCTGAGGGCCGCCGGCATTCTCAGTTCTTTTCTGATGGCGGGATCCGCGTTGGCCTTCGCTCAGACTCCTCAGGACCGCGTGCAAGCTCCCCAGGATCGGGTGATGGAGGCGATCAATGCCAATGCGTCCGTCGCGCTGGCTGGATCGGCGAACCCGCGCTTGGCATCGCAGGTTCCCACGGGACGGCTGAGCCCGGCTACGCCGCTCGATGGCGTCACCATCTATTTCAAGCCGACCGCGGAGCAGAAGGCGGAACTGGATGCGCTGGTCGAGGCGCAGCAGACGCCGGGGTCGCCGGAATACCACCAGTGGCTGACGCCGGCAGAGTACGGCAGCCTGTTTGGGCTGAGCAGCAGCGATTTGGCGAAGGTGGCGAGCTGGCTCACCTCGGAAGGATTCAATGTGGAGCGTGTTGGCAACAGCCACACCAGCATTACGTTCTCCGGAACGGCGGCGCAGGTGGAGAATGCGTTCCGCACCGAGATGCAGCAGTACGTAGTGGACGGCGAGAAGCATTTTTCCAACGCAACGGATCTTTCGATTCCCGACTGCGCTGGATGGGGTGGTGCAGTCGGTGCGGAACCTGGATGATTTCCGGCCGCAGGCCGCAGGTGCGCTATCACACGGCGCGGACGGTGAGCGCGAACGCCTGCATTCACCCAGGCACAGACGGACGACCACTATCTGACGCCGGACGATGTGTCGACGATCTATGACATCACTCCGGCGTATAACCCGGGCGATACGGGATCGGGCGTGACGATTGCGGTGTTGGGCCAGTCGGCGATTAATATCGCGGATATTGAGAATTTTCAGAAGGCGATGGGATTCACGGTGAAGGATCCCACGATCATTCTGGTGCCGGCATCGGGAACGTCAGCGATTTCGCCGGGCGATGAATCGGAGTCGGATTTGGATCTGGAGTATTCGGGCGGTGTTGGCCGGGGAGCCTCGATTGATTTCGTTTATACCGGGACAAGCGAAGACAGCGTCTTCGATTCGCTGCAGTACGCAATCGACAAACGATATTGCGCCGATCCTCAGCATGAGCTATGGAGCGTGCGAGCAGACGGTGAGCGCGAGCAATTTTTCACAGCGCTGGAAGGGATTCTGGAGCAGGGAGCGAGCCAGGGGCAGAGCCTGATTGCGGCGGCGGGCGACGACGGATCGACGTCCTGCTACGGCGGAAAGGGACCTGAGCACGACGGAGCAGGAGGAGCTGGTCGGTGAATTATCCGGCGAGCAGCGGCTACGCCACCGGGGTTAGGGGGAACGGAGTTTCCGGCCAACGATGTGGCGGCCGGCGAACTCGACGTACTGGAAGCAAGCGAGCGGAAGCGACGTGATCAGTTCAGCGCTTGTCGTATATTCCGGAGCAGGTTTGGAATGACGACAGCGCGGCGATTGCGGCGCAGTACGGAGCGCAGTATGCGTTGTCCGCGGGCGGCGGAGGGGTGAGCACGCAGCGTCGCGGCCGAGCTGGCAGACGGGTGTTACCGGGCATCGCGTCGGGCACATTTTCGGCTGGTGCCGGATATTTCGCTCGACTCGTCGGCGGACAACGCTGGCTATTTGTATTGCACCAGCGATACGTCGGCGTGGAGCACCGGACAGAAGGCAAGTTGCAACAGCGGATTTCGCGATTCGAGCACGCAGGATTTGACCGTCGCCGGAGGAACGAGTTTCGCTGCGCCGATTTTTGCGGGCATGCTGTCGATCATCAATCAAAAGACCGGCGTCCGTCGGGCGAGGGCGTGGCGGCGTCGATGCTGTACACGCTGGCGTCGGAACGCGGCAACGTATGCGCTGGCGTTTCACGACATCACCAGCGGATCGAACAAGTGCACGGCGGGGACGAAGTATTGCTCGACGGCGGGTGCGTCGAAGTATCCGGCGACGGCTGATTACGACGAGGCCAGCGGTTTGGGGTCGGTGGACTTCACGAATCTGATGGACGCGTGGGCGGGGACGACGACTGGCGGCGGCGGAACCGGGACGGGCACGTTCACGCTGAAGGCGACGGCTGTGACGGTGACGCAGGGCGAGATCAGGCACGTCGACAGTGACCATCACGCCGGCGAATTCGTACGCGGGAACGGTGGGATTTACGGCGACGTCGAGCAGCACCTCGCTGAATACCTACGGCTGCTATGCGATCAGCAACACGGCGGTGACTGCGGGAACGCAGCGGCTACGGCCACGCTGACGGTCTACACATCGCAGAGCGCGTGCACGGCTGTCGGGCGTGCATAGCTTTGCGCGGAACGGGCACGGTTGCTGCCGATCATGGGCCGACTGGCGGACAGCCGCTGGGCAAGACGATTCCGCTGGGCGCGGCGGCGCTGGCTGGGTTGCTGGGCTTCGGGCTTCCGGCAAGTCGCGGGCGAGAATGTGGACGGTGATGAGCTGCCTGATGCTGTTCGCGATGGTGGGCCTGACGGTGGGATGCGGCAGCAGCTCTGGAACTACAGGCGGGGACGACGTCGACGGATGTGGCGGCGGGAACGTATACGGTGACGCTGACCGGGACCGATACGACGACGTCGACGATTACGGCTTCGACTACGTTTTCAGTGACGGTGAACTGAGCGAGTTCCCTCAGGGGCTAAAGCCCCCCATTTATTTTGGTGACCTTTCGGCACGGCTGAAGCCGTGCCCCTTCAAAGCACACTGTTTCCCCAAACTGGTTGCTACGGGCGATGTTTTCGTTTTGCGGCTTGCCTGGGCCAGTACTGGAACTCGTCGACGTAAAGCTCGCCTTCGAGGTCGGCTATGCGCAGTTGCAGGCGCGTCTGGGCTTCGGTGATCGCCTTGTTGTAGATGGTTGGCCCAATCTCTTCGAGGAAGAAGTCGAGCAGCAATCCTGCGGGCAGGTCGCCGACGGGCTCGGGCAGGTTCTGTTCGAAATATCGTTGATCGACGCGATGGCGTCGCGCGCGAGCGTGCTTTCTCAGCTCAATTCCGGTCATGGACAGGGCCTCCGTTTAGGACAATTCAATATTTCACGCGACGTTTACGGCGCCGGACTGGACCGTGCTACTTGTCTGTCTCTCTGAACGGGTACGACCTGGACGGTGGTGTCGCGCATTTCGTTCAGGAAGCGGTTGACGATGGAGCCGTGCAGGAAGATGTCCCAGCGGCTGCGGGCGGACTGTCCGAAGACGACGTGGGAGATGTTCTCTTTGCGGGCGAATTCGATGAGGGCGTCGGCGACTTTTTTGTCTTTGAGGACGATGACGCGCGCGCCCAGGTCGCGGGCCATGCGCTGATTTTCTTCGAGGCGGGCAAAGGCTTCGGGATTGCCGTGGCGATCGTCGCTGTCGGGGGTTTCGACGTAGACCACATACCAGTTGGTGGCGAGGCGGCCGGCAATGCGCGCGCCGATGCGCACGAGGCGTTCCATGCCGGCGCGGGGCGAGAGGCAGACCATCACCTTCTCCGGGATGGGCGCCTGCTCGAGACCCTGGATGCGGCGATATTCGGCAGCGGCGGTGCCAACCTGCTCGGCCGTGGTGCGCAGAGCGAGCTCGCGCAGCATGTTCAGATTGCCCTTGCGGAAGAAGTTGGCGAGGGCCTGTTCGACTTTTTCGGGAGCGTAGATCTTGCCGAGGCGGAGCCGGTTGCGCAGCTCGTCCACGGTGATGTCGACGTTGATGACCTCGTTGGCGCGGCGGAGAAAACTGTCAGGCACGGTTTCGCGAATCTGCGTGCTGGCGGAGCGGGCGACGGCGTCGTTGAGCGTTTCGAGGTGCTGGACATTCATCGCCGTCATGACGCTGATGCCGGCATCGAGCAGTTCGAGGACGTCTTCGTAGCGCTTGCGGTTGCGCGATCCGGGGACGTTGCTGTGGGCCAGCTCGTCGACGATGCACCAGGCGGGCTTGCGCGCCAGGACCGCGTCGATGTTCATCTCGCGCAGGAGTGACGGAGCGGTACTGGATTTCGTGGAGAGGGACGATTTCGAGGCCATCGACGAGGGCCATGGTGTCGGCACGATTGTGCGCCTCGACGAGGCCGATGACGATGTCGATGCCCTGGCGGCGCATCAGGTATGCGCGTCCTCGAGCATGCGATAGGTTTTGCCGACGCCTGGCGCGGCTCCGAGGTAAATGCGGAGGCGTCCGGGCTCGACCGTGTCCTGCGGGGTGGGTGTTAGATCGGTCATCCGACCTCCACAGGATGGCGGTCGGGCTCGGCGCGGCGATGGGCAGGGTGAAGCGGAAGGTGGTACCGGCGCCGAGGCGGCTCTCCACAGAGACCTGGCCGCCCTGCGATTCGACGAGGCGGCGGACCAGCGCGAGACCCAGGCCGGATCCGCCCCCGGTCGGCGTCGCCGGTGAAGCGGCCGAAGATGGTGCGCAGGCGTTCGGTCTCGATGCCACGGCCATTGTCGTGCACAAAGAACTGGACGCGGTCCTGCAGCTCCGAGGCGCCAATGCGAATGTGGCCGCCCTGCGGGGTGTAGCGCAGAGCGTTGGTGATGAGGTTGTCGAGAATATTGCGGAGGGCGCGGCGGTCGCCCTGCACGAAGGCGAGGTCCTCAAAGGCGACCAGCTCGAGGTCGATGTTGCTTATCGCGGGCCACATCGCGGAAGTGAGTTGAGCGCATCGCGGAGCGCGTCGAAGGGACGAATTTTTTCGACTTTGAGCTGACGGCGTCCGGTTTCCAGTTCGGCAACTTCGATGAGGTCGAGCATCAGGTCGTCGAGGCGCTCGGCCTCTTCGGCGGCGCTGTTGGCGAGCTCGGCCTGGAGAGGGCTGCAACTCGCCGGCGTGACCCTGGGTGAGGGCGTAGAGCGAGAGGCGCAGGCGCTGCAGTGGATCGCGCAGGCGCTGCGAGGCGACGGAGAGGAAGCGCGATTTGAAGCGGTCGACCTCGGCCATCTGCGTGACGTCTTCGAGCAGAGTGACCGCGCCCAGCAGCTTGCCTTCGGCATCGCGCATGGGCGTGGTGCGGAGGCGATAGCTGCGCTCGGCCTGGCCGATGCGCATGGGCAGCAGCGCCGCTTCGCCTTCTTCGCCGGTGGTGGCGCGCTGCATGGAGACGGCGTTGCGGATGGCGTTGAGAATTTTGTCGCCGCCGGGCGTGCTGGAGAGAATGGCGCGATCGTCGGAGGAGGCGCCGAGAACCTCGGCGGCGGCCTGATTCAGTTTGAGGACCTGGCCGCGGCCATCGGTGACGATGACCGGCTCGAAGATGGAGCGAACCACGGCGTCGATGAGCTGGAACTCCATCTGGCGGCGGCCGGATTCGGTTTCGCGCAGGTCGCGCAGGCGGATGGCGAGACGGTTGAGCTCGGTGGCGATGGTGCCGAGGTCGTCTTTGGAGCGCCACTCGACGCGCTGGTGCAGGTCGCCCTGGCCGATGCGTCGGGCGACGCGCGCGGTGTGGCGCAGCGGCACGATGACCAGGACCAGCATGATTCCCGAGATGATGGCGGCGGCGGCGATGGAGAGGCCGCAGGCGGCGATGAGGCGCGCGCGCAGGGAATCCTGCTGGCCGAGCAGGGCGGTCACGGTGGCGTGTGCGGCGGGCGGAGACGCTGTCGAGATCGCGGCGAAGCTCGATGTGGATCGATTCGACCTGGCGGGCGAGATCGGCGGAATCGTCTGGCGGGTGCTGGGCGAGACGCGCGTGGCGCTGCGCGAGCAGGTCGATGCGGATGGAGGGGTCGAAGGCGCGCACGTCCTGGACGGCGCTCTGGAGGAGGTTCTGCGTGAGCTGGGCCTGCTGGCGAAATTCGGACAGGGTGGAGGTTACCGGTGGCGATGCGGGCGACGATCAGCTCTTCATGGGCCATGGCGGCGCGGGCGGAGGCCAGCGAGGAAACGGCGGTTTCCGCAACGTGCACCTGGGCGTCGAGCGCGCCGAGGCGGACGAAGGAGGTGCGCACCAGCAGGCTGACCGTGGTGACCAGCGCGACGAGCAGAAGGCAGCCGAGAATCAGCCGTTGATAAAGGCTCAGCATGAGCGGGAAGAGAACGAGAAATCCTGAACCTTGAGCGTAGTTTGGCTGGGCTGCGATGCAAGTTAGTCCGTATTGCGGTAGCGCGCGAGCACATCGTCCAGGGTGAGGACACCTTCCAGCGTGCCGCGGCTGGCGCGGTTGGAGATGGGCAGCAGCGGCCAGCGCGGGAAGTAGTGGAGCGCGGTGTCGAGCGGCATGTCGGGGAAAAGCTGCGGGACGCGATCGGGCTTCAGGGCGCGCTGGATGGGCGTTTCCGGAGTGAGCGTGGCGGCGGCGCTGGTGAGTTCGTCGGCGCTCATGGCGTAGAGGGAGCCGTCGGGGAGACGGACGAGAAATGCCGTGACGTTGCGCCTGCGGAGACGATATCGGAGACGGTCTGGAGCGTGTCTGCGCCGCGCACTACCGGGACGGTGACAGGCTGGCATGCGTCCTCGATATGCAGGACCGATTCTTCGCGCTGCTCTTCCATGGAGGGCAGATCGAGTCCGTCCTGGTGGGTGAAGGTTTCGAAGATGCCGACCGGCTGCAGGCTGCGCGAGAGGAGGAAGGCCAGGGTGTTGGCGAGAATGACGGGCAGGATGATGGAGTAGTTGCCGCTGACCTCGAGCACCATGAAGACGGAAGTGAGCGGGGCGCGCAGAAATCCCGCAAACAGGACCCCCATGCCGACCAGGGAGTAGGCTCCGACGGTGCCGGTGAGGTGGGGAAAGAAGTGCTTTTCAAAGGCGCCGACGGCGCCCCCCAGCATGGCTCCGATGAAGAGGGTGGGAGCAAACATGCCGCCCGGGGTTCCGCTGGAAAAAGAGACGGTGGTGGCGAGCATCTTGAGGAAGACCAGGGCCAGCAGCAGTTGCCAGACAAACTGGCCGTGCATGGCCTGATCGATGACGTCGTAGCCGACGCCCATCACCTGTGGAAAGCCGAAGTAGCCGATGGCGCCGACCATCAGTCCGGCGACGGCGGGCTGCAGGTAGAGCGTCCAGCGGGGCATGGCGCGCAGACGCGGGCGCAGAAAGCCGAGGATGAGCGAAAACAGCGGAGCGAGCAGGCCGCCGATGACGCCGAGGACGGCATACGCCATCAGCTCGCGCGGGTCTTTCAGAGTGACGGAGGGGATGCGGAACATGGGCTCGGCGCCCATGAATCCGCGCATGACGACGACGCTGGATATGGCGGCCAGCACGAGGGAGCCGAGGACGGCGGCGCTCCAGCTGCCGATGACTTCTTCAATGACGAACAGGATGGCAGAGATGGGGGCGTTGAAGGCAGCGGCCAGTCCGGCGGCGGCGCCGATGGGCGCGAACATGCGCAGACGGCGGCGCGAGAGGTGCAGGTTGCGGGCGATGATGGAGGCGACGCCCGCTCCGATCTGGAGGGAGGGGTCTTCCGGCCCGAGCGAGTGACCGCCGCCAATGGCCAGGGCGGAGGTGAGGAATTTGCCGATGACGGTGCGGAAGGAGATGTAGCCGTCGTAGACATACAGGGCGGCTTTGGTCTGGTTGACGCCGCTGCCGCGCGCGGCGGGGAAGAACCAGATGACGAGCGGCGGCGACGACCAGGCCGGCAATGGCGGGAACGAAGAGCAGGCGCATCTGGCCGGCATGGGGCGCCGACCCCAGGGAGAGGATCTGGATCCACTCGATGGCGATGCGGAAGGCGACCACCAGCAAGCCGGAAATGACGCCGATGAAGATGGAGAGGACGAGGAAGAGGCGCTCATCGCGGGTGGGGGCGATGCGTTCGATGGTGGCGGCCAGGCCGGTGCGCGCGGGCATTCCATCGCCGCGCGTGACGCGGTCGCGGGCATGGGGATGGCGTCGACGGAGTGATCCGGGCGGACGATCTGGGGTCATGGCTGATCCACCGCGTTGGGGTTGTGAGCGATGCGCAGCAGCAGAGCATCGTCAGCGGTCCGGAGCGCCGCAATGCCTGCGCGGTTACGGTTTCCGTGTCGTAGACAAGCTGCAGGAGGGTTTGCTCCAGATCGGGATTCTGTTCCAGCTGGACGGCGGTCAGGCGTGACGGCAGTTGTTCCCAGCGGGCGACGAGGGCGGACAAGGGTGGAGGCAATGGACTGACCGGTGGCTGGTGCAGGCAGTGAGCCGCTGGTGTGCCGTATTTTTTGCGGCCAGAATGCGCTGGGCTCGCAGGCGCGGCGGCTGACTGAGAGACGGAAAGAGCTGGAGGATGCGGTTGGCGGTGTCGAGCATGTCGCGATCGGCAGCTTTTTCGTTGTCGGGCAACGCGGCAAAGGCAGCATTGGCAGACGGTTCTGGCCAGGTAATCGGCGGCGATGCGATACTCGCCGAGGTTAAAGGCGGTGCGTCCGGCGCCTTCGACGGCGGCCAGGGGCGGAGAATGGCGAGCGGCGACCGATCGATAGATACCGAGGGCGTCTTGCGGGTCGTTGGCCTGCTCCAACTGGCCGGCAATTTCGGTTTTGATGGCGGGATCGTCGGGCGCATTGCCGGCGGCGATGAGCAGCTGGGTTCGGGCCGCATCGCATTTTGTGACGGGAGAGCAGGTAGCCGGCCAGTTCGAGACGAACCTCACGACGGCGGTCGTAGCCGTTGCCCTGCCAGGTGCCGTCAAGGGCAGACTCATAATGCAGGACGGCCAGGGCTTCGTTTCCCTGGCGCGCGGCCAGGCGAGCGAGCTGGAGGTTGATCATGCCGTCGCCGGGAGTGGATTCCCAGAGGGTGTTGAAGTAGGCGGTGGCTTCGGTGGTGTGGCCCGCGTCGGCGAGGGCCGTGGCCAGCTCGATTTCGGTCTCGGGTATCGGGAACGTAGGCCAGCGCGGATGCGGAGGGCGTCAATGGCTTCTTTGGGCCGGCCCGCGTGCAGGGCCTGCTCGCCGCGGAGCTTCCAGCGCTGCCCCAGCTCAACGCGGTGATTCTCAAACGAGCGGTAGAGCAGCAGGGTGAGGGCGAAGATGACGGCGGTGATGAGAAAGAGAGTGAGCAGGGAGAGCGCATCTCGCAGAATGAGATTGCGTCTGGCCAGCCTTTCTTCCGGAGTGAGCACTGTGCCCGCGTGGAGGGTCGTCATCGTTCCGTAGTCTCTATTATTGCTGGATTTAGGCCTGCTATACGAACATCTGGTCAGATGCATCGAAATTTCCCTTCGGACTATGCGGGGAGTTAGCATCAAATGGCAGGCTGGGTGCCGGAGAATGACTCTGGAAGGAAAGCAAAGGACGCTGGATGAGCGGCTGCGGGAGCTGGGAAGCGTGATTGTGGCCTATTCCGGCGGCGTGGACTCGGCCTATCTGGCCTGGGCAGCGCACCGTGTGTTGGGCGAGCGGGATGCTGGCGGCGCTGGCGGATTCGGCCTCGCTGGCGCGCAGCCATTACCGCGATGCGGTTGATTTTGCGGAGGAGCATGGGATTCCGCTGCTGGTGCTGCCGACCCATGAGCTGGAGCACGAGGCTTACGCGAAAAACGAGTCGGACCGGTGCTTCCACTGCAAGGACGAGCTGTTTACGGTGCTGGAGGCGGAGCGGGCGCGGCGCGAGCATGGCGGCTGTGGCGTATGGGCTGAATCTGGATGACGGGAAAGATTTTCGGCCCGGGCAGCGGGCGGCGGCCGAGCACCATGTGGCGGCTCCGCTGGCGGATGCCGGGCTGACCAAGGCGGATATTCGGGCGCTGGCGCAGGCCGCCGGGCTGCGCGTTTGGGATAAGCCGGCGTCGGCTTGTTTGTCGTCGCGGATTGAATATGGACGCCGCGTGACGACGGAGGCGCTGCGCCAGGTGGAAGATGCTGAAGAGGAATTGCGGGCGCTGGGGCTGCGGCGGTTTCGCGTGCGGCACCATGGCAGCGTGGCGCGGGTGGAGATTGCCGAGGAGGAGATGGCGGCGGCGCTGGATGCGGCTTTCCTGCGCAAAATGGCGAGCGGCGGTGCGGCGCGCGGGGTTTCCGTATGTGGCCGTCGACTGCGATGGGTACCGGTCCGGATTCGATGAACGAGTTGCTGCCGGCGGAGATGCTGGCGGTGCATACGCGGCAGTCCTAAATTATGATAGACGATTGCGACGATTGAGTGCTTTGCCGGGATTTCCGGGGATATGCTGCTGGGCGCGCTGCTCTGCGGCAGGCGTGCCGGAGGCGCTGCTGCAGGATGCGGCGCTGGCGCTGAACATTGGCGCGGAGCTGCGGGTGCAGACGGTGGAGCGGAGCGGGATCTCGCGCGACCAAGGTGGACGTGCTGGAGCACGGGGAGATTGCCGAGGATGCGGCTGGCGGGCACACGCACAGTCACGGGGATCGATCATCATCACTCGCATGATGACGAGCATGGGCATACGCATGAGCATTCGCACGAGCACGGACATGACCATGAACTCGATCACGAGCACGGGCACACGCATACGCATAGCCGCAACTGGCCGCAGATTCGCGCGCTGATTTCTGCTGCGGCGATTGCGCCGGAGGCGAAGCGGATTGCGCTGCGGGCGTTTGAGCTGCTGGCGCTGGCTGAGGGGAAGGTGCACGGCATTTCGCCGGAGGAAGTGCATTTTCACGAAGTGGGCGCGGTGGACACCATCGTCGACATTGTGTGCGGGGCGGTGGGCGCGGCTTCGCTGGGCGTGACGGAGTGGCGCTGCTCGGCGGTGAATGTGGGCAGCGGATTTGTGAACTGCGCGCATGGACGGATGCCGGTGCCGGCTCCGGCGACGGCGGAGTTGCTGCAGGGCGTGCCGGTGTACGCGGCGGGGCCGCAGATGGAACTGACGACGCCGACGGGCGCGGCGATGCTGCGGGCGCTGGAGTGCCGGTTCGATGCGACGGATCCGGTGGTGGTGACCGGGAACGGCTACGGCGCGGGGAATCGCAATCCTGAGGGATTTGCGAATGTGCTGCGGCTTTCGGTGGGGACTGCGGCGAAGGCTGGAGCAGGGAAGCGGATGTTCTCCGGCGATCGCGTGGTGGTGCTGGAGTGCGCGCTGGACGACGCAACGCCGCAGGTGCTGGCGCATGCGATGGAACTGGCGCTGGAGCACGGAGCGCTGGATGCGATGGCGGCTCCGGTGACGATGAAGAAGGGCAGGCTGGGGACGCTGCTGACGGTTCTGTGCAGGCCGCGAGGACGAAGAGGCGCTGCAGAAGCTGCTGTTTCGCGAGACGACGACGCTGGGGATTCGACGGCGCGAGGAAGAGCGCGTGATTCTGGATCGGGAGTTTGTCACGGTTGAGACGCAATTCGGCAAGATTCGCGTGAAGATTGCTTCGGCGGCCGGAGAAACCATGAACGCGATGCCGGAATATGAAGATTGCCGGCGAGCGGCGCGGGAGCATGATGTTCCGCTGCGCAACGCGATGGAAGCGGCGCTGGCTGCTTATGCGGAAGTGAAGGCAAAAGCATGACGCGCGAGACGATTCTGCAATTGCTGGAGAGCGTGCAGGCAGGGGATACGACGCCGGCGTCGGCGCTGCGCGAGCTGGCGAAGCTGCCGTATGAGGATGCGGGGTTCGCGCGCATCGATCATCACCGCGCGCTGCGGCTGGGATTGCCGGAGGTGATTTACGCGGCGGGGAAGACTCCGGCGCAGGTGGCGGAGATTTTTGCGCGCATGGCCGCGGCGGGCAGCAGCGTGCTGGCGACTCGCGCCAGTGCCGAAGCGTATGCCGCGGTGCAGGCGCGCGTGCCGGAGGCGGTGTTTCACGAGCAGGCGCGGATTATCGGGCTGAACAAGCCTGAAGCGGCGAGAGACTGCAGGGCCGGTTGCCGTGATTTGCGCGGGCACCAGCGATTTGCCGGTTGCCGAAGAAGCCGCGGTGACGGCGGAGTATTTGGGCATCAAAGTGGTGCGCATCGCGGACGTGGGCGTGGCGGGCCTGCATCGCATTCTGGCGGAACGCGAGACGCTCAGCGCGGTGCGGGCGGCGATTGTGTGCGCGGGGATGGAGGGCGCGCTGCCGAGCGTCGTCGGCGGACTCGTGGCGGCTCCGGTGATTGCGGTGCCGACCAGCGTGGGCTACGGCGCGGCGTTTGGCGGAGTGGCGGCGCTGCTGGGGATGTTGAATTCCTGCTCGCCCAACGTGTGCGTGGTGAATATCGATAACGGATTTGGCGCGGCGTACGTGGCGGCGATGATGGTGCGCAGCCAGACGCGGGCGGCGGAGCCCATTGTCGACGAGCCGGCCACCGCACATCGATAAGCTTTAGGCGACCAACAAGACTTTGCCGCCCGGATGCTTGTGCTCGGCGAAGTCCTGCGCCTCGGCTGCATCTCTTCCAGAGGAAATTTCTTCGCGATGGGGATGGTGAATTCGCCGCGCGCGACATCGTCTGCTAGTTCATAGAGCCGCGCAGCATCGGGCTGGGCCATGAAGGCGGCGACTTTGATGTCCTTGCCTTTGGCGGCTTCCGGTTCGCCCAGCACCGAGCCGAGCACGCCGCCGGGCTTGAGAGCGGCGAGCAATTTGGCGATGGTGTCGCCGCCGACGGTGTCGGCAATGGCGTCGAGATCGCGGAGGGTGGCGATTTCCTTGTCGTCGTCGATCGCGACGACGCGGTCTGCGCCGAGTTTCTGCGCTTCTTCGCGCTGGCTGGCGCTTTGACGCCGGCGATGACGTGGGCTCCGTGCTTGCGGGCGACGTGGACTGCGGTGCGGCCGACGCCGCCTAAGGCTCCGGTGACGAGAATCGTCCAGCCGGGCTGGACCTGGACGGCGCGCTCGATGAGTTGCGAACCGGTGGTGAGCACCAGAGGCAGAGCCGCGGCCTGTTCGAAGCTGAGCTTGTCGGGGATGGGCGCGAGGATGTCGGCGCGGACCGTGGTGAATTCGGCATAGGTACCAAAGGCCAGCGCCATCACGCGCATGCCCTTCTCGAATCCGGTGACGTCGCTGCCCACATCGGCGACTTCACCGGCAAGGTCGCGTCCGAGGATCGCGGGAACGTCAGGGGCAAGCGGCTGCGGGCGGCTCCGCTGCGCAACTTCCAGTCGATGGGGTTGATGCTGGTGGCGCGGATGCGGACGCGGACTTCACCGGAGCCGAAGGGCGGTTCCTGCTGGTTGCTCACAAATTTCAACTGATTGATGTCGCCGTATTCATACAGGACAACAGCTTTCATAGTGGATTCTCCGTTTACGGTGTGAGATGAGCAAACCCGGCGATTCGTAGCTTTCGATGGGCGGAGTCGAAAATCAGACGCCGACCACGGTGCGCTTCGGTTTTTTCGAAAGCAGCCAGAGCATCCAGATCACGATGAAGAGCGAAGCCATGCCGGCGAGGCCGAGGATGCGCAGCACGGCCACCGTGTAGCGGCCCTGCGAGGGCGAGTAGTTGCAGCAGTAGAGCAGGATGAGGTCGCTGAGCGAGCCGATGTGGTGGGTGCTGGCCTGGATGAGGGCGAGGCGCACGTCGCGGGACTGGTAATCGACGCCGAAGAGGTATTTCGACATGCGGCCGTCGGGGGTGGCGATCATGACGACGCTGGAGTGGGCGAACTGATCCATTTTGCCGTCGGGGCCGGGTACGCGGACGTAGTGGAAGCCGGTAGCCTCGGCGAGCTCGGTGATGGACGACTGCGGGTCCGGTGAGGAAATGCACGAAGCGGCGGCGCGCTCGGCGCGTCGAGCATGGAGAGGAAGTGCTGCTTCTCCATGGCGGCGTTGGCCGGCGTGTCGGCGGGATCGATGCTGGTGACGACGACGTCGTACTGATTGCCGGCCTGGAAGCCGCTCTGGCGCAGAGCGGTCGCCATGCCGTGCAGCACCTGCGGGCAGAGCATCTGGCAGTTGTAGTACATCAGCTCCATCATGACGGGGCGATTGTGGTGGAAGTAGTCGCCGAGTTTTACGTCGCGGCCGGTTTCGTCTTTGAAGGTCGCGTCGAGGGGCAGCGGGTGGTTGAGATTCTGATCGATGCCGGCGTGCTTCTGCCAGGCGGGAGCCTGCTGGGCGGTGGCGCCCACGGGGCGGTCGGCGGAGTACTGCGCAGCGCTGCGGGCGCGAGCAGCCAAGAATGAGGCGAGACAAAGCGCAAGCCGAAAATGCGGAGGCGAATCACACTCCAGAATACGCCGCCTCAGCGGGGATTCAGGGCAGCGGATGCAGGGTCACGGTTTTTCCGGTGCGGGCGGATTCGCGGGCTGCGTCGAGAATCTGCATGACGACGACATTGGTGTCGAGCGAGGTGAGGTCGCCATCCGGATGCAGTTCGCCGCGGACGACGGCGGCGAGGTAGTGCAGGGAAGTGTCTTCTGGCGCGGCGAGAGGCGGTGCGGTGAGGGATTCGTCCGGCGAGGATTCGCTGAAGCGCTCGCGCAGCTGCGTCGGATTGACGGCGATGGCGTAGCCCTTTGTGCCGTAGACTTCGGTGTCCTTGCGGCCGAAGGTCCAGTTCCACGAGGGCATGAGCACGGCCTGAGCGCGCGGATAGCGCAGGATGATGGTGGCGTCGTCATCGACATGGGGATAGATCTGCGGCTTGTCGGTCTGGGCGACGGCGGTGACGCTGATGGGCGCTTCGCCGTGCATGAACCAGGTCATGAGGTCTGCGCCGTAGCAGCCGAAGTCGTAGAGCGCGCCGGCGCCGTTCTGCGCGGGGTCGGTGAGCCATTGCAGAAATTCGGGCTGGACGCCGATCTCCTGCGGACCCTGGTGGCCGTCGTGGATGACGACCTTGCGCAGGTCGCCGAGGCGCCCCTGCTGCAGCAGGTCGTAGACGGCGCGATTGCTGGAGTACCAGGTGGTTTCGTAGTTGACCAGCACCTGGATGTGGTGCTCGCGGGCGGCGCGACGAATGGCGAGCGCATCGTCGATGGAGAGGGTGAGCGGCTTCTCGACCATGACGTCGAGGCCGTGGGCCGCGGCCTGCTCGATGATGCGGCGATGCTCGCCGATGGAGGTGTAGACGAGCAGCGCCTGCGGGATGGCGCTGGGCGAGGAGCGCGTCGAGGGTGGGATAAAAGAGCGCGTGATCCAGATGGTATTGCTGCTCGTATTTCGCGCGGAGAGCGGGATTGGCATCGACGATGCCGACCAGTTCAGCATCATGCTGCAGCGGGAAAGCGTGGAGAAAGCCGGTGACGTGCCCGTGCTCGAGGCCGACGATGGCGACGCGAACGGGTGGCTGCTGCGCTGCAGATGGGGGCTGAGCAGAGCAAGAAGATGGCGGCGAGCGGCGGAAGGCAGCAGAGCGCGTGCAACTGAATGCGCATAGCAGCCATGTTACCGCCGTGACGCGACGTTGCGTGCCGGGCGTTGCACCTCTTCCAGGCCGGGTGTTACCGTGAGAATTCGACTCTGAATCAGAAGGAAATCAATCCAACATGCAGACCAGCTATAACGGCCTTGCCCTGCCCGAGGGTGGCGAGGCGATCCAGTACGCCAACGGAAAGTACACGATTCCGGATCATCCGATCATTCCTTTCATCGAAGGCGACGGCACCGGCCGCGACATTTGGCGCGCCTCGCAGCGGGTGTTTCGACGCTGCGGTGGAGAAGGCCTACGGCGGCAAGCGCGCGGTGAAGTGGTTTGAGATTTATGCCGGCGAGAAGGCGTTTCGCGAGTTCAAAAACTGGCTGCCGGATGACACCGTGAAGGCGGCGACGGATTTTCGCGTATCGATCAAAGGACCGCTGACGACGCCGGTGGGCGGCGGCATTCGTTCGCTGAATGTGGCGCTGCGGCAGATTATGGATCTGTACGCGTGCGTGCGGCCGGTGAAGTACTACGCAGGCGTGCCCAGCCCGGTGAAGCATCCGGAGAAGCTCGACGTGGTGATCTTCCGCGAGAACACGGAGGACGTGTACGCGGGCATCGAGTTCAAAGAAGGCACGCCGGAAGTGAAGAAACTGATCAGCTTTCTGAACGACGAGATGCTGAAGGGCACGAAGAAGAAGGTGCGCGAAGATTCGGGCGTCGGCATCAAGCCGATCTCGATTACCGGCACGAAGCGGCTGGTGCGGTATGCGATCCGGCACGCCATCGAAAAGGGGCGAAAGTCGGTGACGCTGGTGCACAAGGGAAATATTCAGAAGTTCACCGAAGGCGCGTTTCGCGAGTGGGGCTATGAAGTTGCGGTGGAGGAGTTCCGCGGCGATGTGGTGACGGAGCGCGAGAGCTGGATTCTGGGCAACATCGAGGCGAATCCGGGGCTGACCGTGGAGCAGAATGCGGCGATGATCGAGCCGGGCCTGGAGTTTGGCAACGACGAGTTCCGCAAGGGTCTGTATGCGGAGATTCAGGGCGTGATCGACGCGATCGGCAAGACGCACGGCAACGGGCAGTGGAAGAAGAAGGTGCTGATCAACGACCGCATCGCCGATTCGATTTTCCAGCAGGTGATTATCCGGCCGGAGGAGTACAGCATTCTGGCGTGCCCGAATCTGAACGGCGATTACATTTCGGACGCGTGCGCGGCGCAGGTGGGCGGGCTGGGCATTGCGCCCGGCGCGAACATCGGCGACGGCTACGCGGTGTTTGAGGCGACGCACGGCACGGCTCCGAAGTATGCGGACAAGGACGTGATCAATCCTGGATCGGTGATGCTGTCGGGCGTGATGATGTTCGAGTTTCTGGGCTGGCATGAGGCGGCGAAGCTGATTGAGACGTCGCTGGAGAAGACGATCCAGCAGAAATATGTGACGTACGATTTCGAGCGGCAGATGCAGGGCGCGACCAAGGCGAAGACCAGCGAGTTCGCGACCAGAATGATCGAGAACATGTAGGACTGGCCGTCCCGGCGGACGGGCCTGCGGCCCAAAGACTCGAATGACCGAAGATTTGTAACTAGAGGAGAAGTATGCGGAAGAAGGTAACGATTGTAGGTGCGGGAAATGTGGGCGCGACGGCGGCTCACTGGATTGCGTCGAAGGAACTGGCCGACGTGGTGCTGATCGACGTGGTCGAAGGCGTGCCGCAGGGCAAGGGGCTCGATCTGCTGGAAGCCATGCCGATTGAGAAGCGGGACTGTCACATCCTCGGCACCAACGACTATGCGGATACGGCGAACTCCGACATTGTGGTGATTACGGCGGGCATTCCGCGCAAGCCGGGCATGAGCCGCGACGATCTGCTGCAGACCAATTACAAGATCATGTCGGATGTGGTGGGAAAGGTGACGGCCCACTCGCCGAACTGCATCTTGATCATCGTTTCGAATCCGCTGGACGCGATGGCGCAGGCTGCTTTCCGGCAGGCGAAGTTCAATCGCGAGCGGGTGATTGGCATGGCCGGCGTGCTGGATTCGGCGCGGTTCCGGACGTTTATCGCTGAGGAACTGAAGGTTTCCGTCGAGAACGTGACGGCGTTTGTGCTGGGCGGTCATGGCGACACGATGGTTCCGCTGCCGCGCTATTCGACGGTCGCGGGCATTCCGATCACGGAGCTGATTCCGAAAGACCGGCTGGACGCGATTGTGCAGCGCACGCGCGATGGCGGCGCGGAGATCGTGAAGTATCTGAAGACGGGCAGCGCGTACTATGCGCCGTCGGCGGCGACGGTGGAGATGGTCGAAGCCATTCTGAAGGACAAGAAGAAGATTCTGCCCTGCGCGGCCTATCTCGAAGGCGAGTACGGCATTACCGGCTACTACATCGGCGTGCCGTGCAAGCTGGGATCGCGGGGCCTGGAGCAGATTATCGAGATCAAGCTGACGCCCGAGGAAGATGCGGCGCTGAAGAAGAGCGCGGCGGCGGTCGAAGAGCTTTGCGCGGTGATCGGCGTTTAAGCAGCAAACAATCAATCGACACAAGCGGTCAGCAGGCGTCCGGAGACAGAGGATGCAGGCTGGCCGCTAATTACGTGAGCGCAGGAACGCGATGACATGGTCGGCTTCGACGACGCCGACGAGGCGGTCCGTGCTGTCGATTACGGGCAGGGCGCGCAGATTGTATTTGTCGAAGAGCTCGGCTACGTCGTCCTGATGCTGATCGGCGCGGATACAGATGAAGCGCGGATCGGCGAGTACTTCGAGGCGCGTCTCGGGGCGGGCGAGCACGAGGCGCGCCAGGGGGACGACGCCCTGCAGGACTTCAGACTCGTCGACCAGATAAATTTCGGTGATCGTTTCGGGGTCGCCCTCAAACCCGCGCAGCGCGCGAATGCCATCAGCGACGATGGCGGTGCGGGGGACCGAGACGTACTCGGTGGTCATGCGACCGGCGGCGGAGTTCTCGCGGAACTCGAGGAGTTCCTTCACTTCCTCGCGCTCCTCGGGGTTCATTTCCTCAAGGATGGCCTCGGAGCGCTCATCCGGCAGTTCGGCGAGCAGGTCGGCGGCGGCGGAGGGATCCATTTCCTCGACGATGCTGGCGGCGGTCTCCGAGTCGAGGGCCTGGACCAGGGATTTCTGCAGCCGCGGTTCCACTTCCTCCAGTGTTTCTGCGGCCACTTCTTCGTCGAGGGTGCGCAGGACGGCTTCGCGCTCGGCGGGTGCCAGATCTTCGAGAATGTCGGCGATGTCGGAGGGGTGCAGCTGCGCCAGACGCTCGTACTCGATTTTGAGCTTGACGCGGCGGGCGGGGTCGACCTCGATCATGTCGACAAAGTTCCAGGGAATCACGCGCGGCTTGAGGCGGTGGACCAGGCTCTCCAGGGTGCGCTTGGGGAGCGTGCCGCTGAACAGACGACGTACGGCCCCGCGCATGCCTACTTCGACTTCGGAGACGCAAAGCTGCTCCGGACCATTTGCTTCGGGCAGCCAGCGCAGATTGACATCGTTGACGCGGACCACTTTGCGGCCGTGGACATCGATAATCTGCCGGTCGAGCAGATCCTGGCGCAGCAGGATAAAGTTTTCGTCGCCGCGCAGGGGATTCAGCACCGCATCGGCGCGTAATTCGAGGGCACCGCTGGGGGTCCAGCGCACATCTTTGGCGGCGACAATCTCGAGGCCTTTGCGGGTTTTCAGCACCAGTCCCGCCACGCGGCCAGCATCGGCACCGGTGCCTACGGCCACATCTTTCAGGCGGCCGCGCAGGCGCCCGCGCGTGCTGGTGATCGGGGTGCCCAGGATGGACGTCAGTGTTTGGGAAACGGGCCCATCATTCATGGCGGCGATTCGTTGCCGTGGCCACAGGGACAGCGACCCGGAACCTTGCCTGCCGGTGGCAAATCCTGAAGGATGAGCTGCGACAGAGTCGTTCCGCAGGGAGGCTGCGCTTGTGGAAACGGTCTCGGCATGAGTGTATCAGTCCAGTTTCTGCGCCCGGGTGGCCCATGCAAAATCCACCGGTCCGGTGAAAGAGCGGTCCCTGAGGAAGCGTTTCCATTGACTGGAGCGCCGGGGCAACATACACTCAGCGCTGGGCGCGTCGGTGGGCGGTAAGCCTCATCCGCTGGCCGCCTGCGAGTCCCACTCACCCTACATGGCATCAGGAACTACCCGGTACGCGCCGCACCCGGATCGTGTGAAGCTGGTCGTCGCTTCCTCGGTCATGCTCACCTTTATTTCTTTTTGGCGAGCGGCGGCCGTTGTCCTCAACGATCTCGGATCATCGGCCTTTTATGCGGGCGGCATCGCCGAACAGGCGGTGGGCAAGGCGGCTCCTTGGTTCATCCTCGGGGTCATGCTGTTCTCGTTTGCGGTGCGGTCGGTGTACGTCGAGAGCTGCTCGATGTTCACGCGGGGCGGCGTGTATCGCGTGGTCAAGGAGGCACTTGGCGGCAATTTTGCCAAGCTCAGCGTCTCCGCGCTGATGTTCGACTACATCCTCACCGGGCCGATCTCCGGCGTGTCGGCGGGGCAGTACATCGTTGGCCTGCTGAACGAGTTGCTGGTCGTGGGCGCTACCCATGGATGGATTCCAGCGGGGCTGCTTTCTGTGGCGCACAACGGCCTGCCCGTGAACGATTGTTCAGCGGTTCTGGCGGCGGTGGTCACCATTTATTACTGGTGGCAAAACACGAAAGGGATCGAGGAATCGACCGACAAGGCTCTGCAGGTAATGCAGGTGACCACGGTGATGGTGGTGCTGCTGCTGGGCTGGGGCATCATGACGGCAATCCACATCCATGCGAAGCTGCCGCCGCTGCCCATTCCGTCGAATCTGCATTTTTCCAATGATGCGCTGGGATTCCTGCGCGGGACCAAACTGGCCAACATGCTGGGAATCTTCGGAATCCTGATGGCGTTTGGTCATTCCGTGCTGGCCATGAGCGGCGAAGAAACGCTGGCTCAGGTGAATCGGGAGATCGAGCACCCGAAACTGAAAAACCTGAAGCGCGCGGCCATTGTGATTGCGATCTACAGCTTTATCTTCACCGGCATCGGGACCTTGCTGGCGACGATGATTATTCCCGACAGCGTCCGGGTCAAGGTCTACTCCGACAATTTGATCGCCGGCATGGCGATGTACATGGTCGGACCGATGGCGTTGCGGATCGTCTTCCGTGTCTTCGTGGTGGTGGTGGGATTCCTGATTCTTTCGGGAGCGATCAACACGTCCATCATCGGCTCGTCGGGTGTGATGATGCGGGTGGCGGAAGATGGAGTGCTCACCGACTGGTTCCGCAAGCCGCACCGCCGGTTCGGGACCAGTTATCGCATCATCAATTTAGTCGTGGGGATGCAGTTATTCACGATTATCGTGAGCCGCGGCAACGTCATTATGCTGGGCGAGGCGTATGCCTTCGGCGTGATCTGGAGTTTCACGTTCAACTCGCTGGCGATGCTGGTGCTGCGCTGGAAATATAAGGGGGAGCGAGGCTGGAAGGTTCCTGTCAACCTGCGCATCGGCAAGACGGAGCTTCCGGTCGGACTATTCTGCGTCTTTCTGACGCTGCTGATGGTGGCCATGGTGAATCTGGCCACGAAGAGTGTGGCGACGGAGAGCGGCATTGTCTTCACCGCAGTTTTCTTCACAATTTTCGCCATCTCCGAGAAGAGGAACGCGAAGCAGCATCAGCTGACCCAGCAGCAGATGAAAGAGCACTTCCAGCTGGAGCAGCAGGACACCATTGGCCGGGAAACGCTGCAGGTACGGCCCGGAGGCGTGCTGGTGACGATGCGCGATCCGGTAAATCCCTACGCGCTGAAGTGGACGCTGGCGCGCACGAATGCGGACCAGCAGGACATTGTTGTGCTGACGGCGCGCATGATGGGCGCGGGCGGACCTGAATATCTGGAGAACCAGATATTCAGCGAGCACGAGCAGATGCTGTTTACTAAAGCTGTGTCGGTGGCGGAAAGCTTTGGCAAACATATCTCGCTGCTGGTGGTGCCGGCGGGCGATATCTTTGCGGCGCTGGTGCAGGCGGCGAATTCGCTGGAGATTGCGGCACTGGTATCGGGGCTGTCGACGCGCATGTCGGCCCAGGATCAGGCTTTCCATGTCGGACAGGCGTGGGAGGCTCTGCCGGAGCCAAAGCGGCAATTCACTTTCTATGTGGTTATGCCCAGCGGAGAGTCGGAGGCCTTCCACATTGGGCCGCACGCGCCCTCTTTGCGAGCGGAAGATGTACAGCTGGTCCACCGGCTGTGGCTGAATCTGCGGCGTGATCCGGAGATGCAGGGCCTGCACCATACGGATATCGTGACTTATGCACTGACCCGCATGGCTATGGACTATGCAAGGGATAAGCAGGAAACGCTGCGCGACTTGCGCCGTTTTACCCAGGATAGCGGGCGCGACTCTCCTTTGGGGATTACTTCGCGCGCACCGGAGCGCGAAGGGCGCTCGATTCCTGCGCCACGGCCCTCGGCGGAAGACGATCACCTGTAATTCACCGCCTCGACTTAGGCGTGTCCGATTTGTCAAGTTACTCCCTGCGCGATTAGCCTGAAGGATGTACGTCCGACCGGAAGTCATCCTTCCCTCCCGAGAGCGGGACGGCTTTCCAATCCAACGAGCATGGAGGATACGTGGAAGTTAAGCAGATCATTGTGGAACTGGAGAAGGAGATTGCCAGGCTGAAAGAGGCGCGGGCGCTGCTGTCAGGGCAAGTTGTGCGGCGGAAGCCAGGCAGACCCGCAGGAACGGCCAATGCAGTGCGTGGCGTGGTGCGCAAGCGTCGTCTGAGTCCGGAAGGTCGCAAGGCGTATCTCCGATGCAATGAAGCGGCGCTGGGCCGCACGGCGCAAGGCGAAGCCGCAGAAGCAGGGATAAGCAGCCAGCGTGCGACGTGCAGAGCGGACGCCTTGGCGTCCGCTCTGCCAGTTACAGAGTCCGCTTGAAAAGCGGAGTGGCGATCGCCAGAGATACGATTCCAAAACCAAACAGAAAGAAGATATCCGACTGAATGGCCGCGAAGCCGCCGTCTTTGATCAGGATGGCTTTGAGCCCGTGCACCGCATAGGTGAACGGATCGACGATGGCGATGGCGCGCAGCCACGGTGGAAAGGCGGCGATGGGATAAATGGCGCCGCTGGGGAAGAACAGCAGGGTATTCAGCACGCCGAACATGGCGCGCGGGCACCAGCGGGTCGTCGACGCGCACCATCAGCAGGAACATCATGCCGTTGAAGGCGATGGATGTGGCCACAATAAGCAGAGAAAGCTGCAGGAGAGCGGCGGGATGAAAGATAACGCCGAGGCCGGCCAGCAGCGATCCGATGACAGTGAGGCTGACGCCGGCCAGCACCGCCTTGACGGCTCCCGCAAGGTTGAGGCCCATGACCAGTTCCCAGACGCGTGATGGGAGTTACGAGATAGCCCTCGTGGACGCCGCGGGCCTTGTCGTCGATGTATAACATGCCGCCGCCGATCATGACGGAGATATACATGGCAAGCGCGATGGAGCCGGAGAGCAGAAACTTCATGTATTCGATATAGGGGTACAGCTCCACGATGTCGAGAGTGATGCTGCTGACCACTTTCGGCTGAATCAGGGGCGCGTTGAGCGCATCGACCAGCGACTGCATTTCCGACTCAATGCTGCCGCTGACGAACTGATCGGAGTTATCGACCACCAGGCCGATGTGGGGCGATTCGCCGGCGAGGACGCGGCGCGAATACTGCGCGGGAATGACGACGGCGGCGTCAATCTTGCCGGTGCGGACATCTTCTCGGGCCTGGGCTTCGTTGTCGTAGGTGACGGTGTCGAAGGTGCGGATGTTGGCAGCGACGGCGGCGAACGCTTCGCGGATCTTGACCGCCTGCTCGCCGTGATCGTAGTCCACCACGCCCATGCGGGCGTTGGTCACTTTGCCGCCGAAGGCGTTGCCCAGAATCACCAGCTGCACGAGGGGCAACATCATGGACATGAGCATGAGCGCGGGGGAGCGGAAGAACTTCCGCATTTCACGCTCGACAATGGCGAACATTCGATTCATGGCTGCATCCCCGGCCGAGGCGGCATGACAAAACTAAGAGCCTTGACCTGTTCATCGCGGAGCTGGCGCCCTGTGTAGTAGACAAAGACGTCGTCGAGGGTCGTATTCTGCACACTGAGCGCGTCGATGGGGTCGTGGGTGTTCACCGCCAGCTCCACCAGTTGCGTTGTGGTCTGCGGGCCGTTCGATGTCATCACGCGATAAGCGCCGGTGCCGTGAGTCTCGACGCTGGTGACGCCCACCAGTTTTTCGAGGCGCGCCTGGCGTTCCGGCACGTCGCCCTTGAAATGCACTTCAACGACGCTGCTGCCCGGCACACTGGCTTTCAGGCCCATCGGCGTATCCAGCGCGACCAGTTTGCCGTGATCGATGATGGCGATCCGGTCGCAGAGATTGTCGGCCTCATCCATGTAATGCGTGGTGATGAGGATGGTCAGCTTCAGACTCTGGCGCAGGCGGTCGAGCATCTCCCAAACGGCAACACGGGAGACGGGATCGAGGCCGGTGGTGGGCTCGTCCAGGAAAAAGATGCGGGGGCTATGCACCAGGCCGCGCGCGATTTCGAGCCGCCGCCGCATGCCGCCGGAGAGCGTCTTGGTTTGCGCCTGACGCCATTTCGTCAGGTCGACAGCCTCCAGCAGTTCGGCAATGTTACGCTCGCGCTGGGCACGGGGAACGCCATAGAGCTTGGCGTAGATGGAAAGATTCTCCTCGACGGTCAGATCGATGTCGCTGGTGAGCGCCTGGGGGATGACGCCGATGATGTGGCGCACCGCGTCGGGCTCGCGCGCGACGTCGTGTCCGGCAATGAGCGCGCGGCCTGCCGTGACGGGGATGAGCGTGGTCATCATGCGGATGAGCGTCGATTTGCCGGCGCCGTTGGGGCCGAGCAGGCCGAAGATTTCGCCGTCGGCCACTTCGAACGTAATGCCTTTCACGGCCTCGAATGAGCCGTAGCGCTTGATGATGTTTTCGACGGCAATAGCCGGTCCCGGCGGGATGGCCGGTTTGGTGGCGATCATTTGTTCACCAGCTTGCTGGCCGGAATGTAGACTTCCGCGATCATGCCGGGGACGTAGCGCATGCCTGGGTTGTCAATGAGCAGCTTGAGCTGGACGGTTTCGATGTCGCGCTTGCGGCGGCTCACGTCGCGCTGCGTGGCAAAGGCGGCCAGCGCTGCTTTGGCAATCACGGTGCCCCACACCGTCGCGCCGCTGGGCATGACGACGCGAAGCTTGTTGCCTAACTGGACGGAGTCGGCATCGGTTTCCGGCAGTGGCGCGTAGACCCAGGTCTGCGAGAGATCGACGACGGTGACGATGGGCGTTGCGGCCGACACTACTTCGCCCTGCAGCGCGGCGCGCACGTTCACGATGCCGGTGACTGGCGAGACGACGTTGGCATAGCCCAGCTGCACCTGCGCCTGATCCAGCACATCCTGCGCATTGCGCACATCGGATCGCGTCGCGTCGACGGTGGATGCAGCGGCCTTCGCTTGGTAGAGGTTGGCTTGCGCGGTGTGGACGGCGGCCTGCTGCGCGTCCACGCTTTCACGAGCGGAATCGACGGCAGCTTTCGCGGCGTTGAGGCTGGTCACCATTTCGTCGCGCGTCTGTTCGCTGGTGACGCCGGCCTGCGCCAGGGCCACGGCGCGTTTGGTGTCCGCTTGCTGATGCTCGTACTGCGCCTGGGCCTGCGCCAGGGTCGCTTTGGCGACGCGCAACTGAGCTTCGGCTCCGGTGAGCTGGCTGGCAGTGTCGCCCAGGGTTTGCTCTTCGGTGTAGCGCGACTCCGCCAGCTTGTATTGATTGCTGTTTTCTTCGGCCTGGGCGGCGTTGCGGGCATCGGCGAGATCCTGCGCCTCGATGGTGGCGACCAGCTGGCCGGCCGTGACGTGGTCGCCTTCCTGCACGGCCAGCGAGGCGATGCGGCCCTGGATGCGCGAGCTGACGACCACTTCGTTCGCGTCGACGGTGCCGATGAGCTGCAGATCGGTCGAGCGCTTGGTGGAGAAGAAATAGAAGCAGAGGGCGATGACGAACAGCACGCCCATGATGATGAAGATTCGATTGCGTGGTTTCATGCGGTCTTTCTCTCCGGCAGGGCAATTTCGGGCATAGGCACGGCGGCGAGCACGGCTTTGGCAATGCGCGCGCCGCGCTGGCGATCGATAAAGATGGCCTGGCCGAGAAATTCGATAGCGGCGGAGCGCCGTGCGGCAATGGCCGCCGGGTCGAGAGGATTGAGGTCGGTGGTGAGCTGCACAACAGGCGCGCTCAGAAAGTAGAAGACATTCGCGCCGAGCGCGGAATACAGCATCTGCATCCAGTCGACTGCGCAGAGTTCTCCGGAGCCGATGCCTTCTTCGGCGACGACCCGTACGCGCGTGAACATGGGCTCGAAGGCTTTCTTCGCGAGAATGCCCATGGCATGGCTCTGGCCCTCGCGGAAGCGCATCATTTCCTGCTGCATGAGGGCCTGAAAACCCTGCTGGCAGAGGATGCGGTCGAAGTGCTGCAGGGCAAAGCGCACCATGCGCTCGCCGGGGCTGCAGTCCAGATCGAGAACGGCCAGCGCGTCGCCGGCCACCTTGCCGGCGACTTCTTCGAGCGCGGCGGTGTAGAGCGCTTCCTTGTCGCGAAAGTAGTAGTAGAGGAGCGCCTTGTTGACGGCGGCTGCGCCGGCAATGGCGCCAGTGCGCGCGCCGGCGAGGCCGTGCTCGCTGAATTCGCGAATGGCGGCCTGAAGAATCTTTTGGCGGGTTTGGTCAGCGCGTTGCTGATGTCGGATGGATTGCATTTAATTAACCGGTTAGTTAAATAGATACGCCGATCTCCGGGTCGGTCGCAAGATTCCTTGCAGAAAATATTCGAGAAAAGTGTTGCAATGTACTAGTGAGCTAGTGCAATATTCTTCTCATGAGGCAGTCTTCCACCAATTCGGCTTCGGGGGCTCAGGGATTTGCCTTCCGGCTCGACGCGCACAGCGGCGTTCCGGTCTACCGGCAACTTATCGACCAGGTTCTGGGCGCGGTGGCGACCAGCACGCTGCGCACCGGGGATCAGCTGCCGACGGTGCGTCAGGTCGCGGTGGATTTGGCGATCAACCCCAACACGGTGATGCGCGCGTACCGGGAGATGGAGATCCGCGGCATTCTCGACACCCAGCAGGGGGCGGGCACTTTTATTGCGGAACAGCAAGCGCTGGTTCCCGAAAGAAGAGCGGGAGCGGCAGCTGGTGCAGCTGGCAGATGAGTTTGTAGCGCGAGCTGGACGGCTGGGATTCACGCTGGCGGAATTGCAGGAGAAATTGCGGCAGATGGACGAGGAAGCGGGCACAAGGAGGCAGTCATGAAATTGGATGTGAGCAAGCAATTCAGCACGGTCGGAATCGCGGTGGCAATGGTCTGCATTTTTTGCGGGGTGCTGGGCACCGTATTCACCAACCGTCCAGCGTATGCGGTGGTGGGCGCGCTGGTGGGACTGTATTTTCTGTTCGCCATCAAGGTGGTCGATCAGTGGGAAAAGGTGGCGCTGCTGCGCTTCGGGAGGTATCGCGGGCTGCGCGGGCCGGGCGTTTTCCTGATCGTGCCGGTAGTGGATTCGCTGAGCAAGTATGTGGATCAGCGGGTGCGGGTGACTACGGTGAGCGCGGAGTCGGCGCTGACGCGGGACACGGTGCCGGTGAATGTGGACGCGATTATTTTCTGGCTGGTGTGGAATGCGGAGAAATCGATTCTTGAAGTCGAGGACTTTCTGCAGGCCATCAGCCTCGGGTCGCAGACGGCGCTGCGCGAATCGATTGGCCGCCATCAGCTGGCACAGATGATTACCGAGCGCGAGACGCTGGGACAGGAGCTGCAGAAAATTCTGGATGAGAAGACCACGCCGTGGGGCATCACCGTGCAGTCGGTGGAGATACGCGACGTGCGCATTCCGCAGGCGCTGGAGAATGCGATGTCGCAGCAGGCGCAGGCGGAACGCGAGCGGCAGGCGCGCGTGATTCTGGGTGAGGCGGAGGTGCAGGTGTCGGAGAAGTTCGCGCAGGCGGCCAGCGTCTACGAGCAGAATCCAGGGGCGCTGCATCTGCGCGGCATGAACATGCTCTACGAAGCCATTCGCGAAAAGGGCGCGATGGTGATTGTGCCGTCGTCGGCGGTCGAGACGATGGGCCTGGGCGGAACGCTGGCGACAGCTTCGATTGCGAAGCAGCAGTAACAAGGAGGGACCATGCAGGGCAGAATCGTTGGATGTTTTCTGATCGCGCTGGTCGACCTGTGCGCCGTGGCGGGGATGGCGCGGCATGGCCGCATGGAAGTGAAGGCCGCTTCCGTTCAGCCAACGGCGCAGTTGGTTACCGTGCAGCCGGGTGTGAAGCTGGAAGTGCTGGATTGGGGTGGCCCCGCAAATGCGCGGCCGCTGGTATTTCTTGCGGGGCTGGGCGACACGGCGCACATCTTCGACAACTTCGCACCGCAGTTCACGGCGAAGTATCGCGTGTATGGCATCACGCGGCGTGGCTTCGGCAATTCGAGCAAGCCGGAGCCCACGGATGCGAATTACTCAGCCGATCGTCTGGGCGAGGACGTGGTTGCGGTCATCGACGCATTGAAGCTGGACCGCCCTGTAGTGGCCGGTCACTCGATCGCCGGCGAAGAGCTGAGCTGGATTGGCAATCACGATCCGCAAAGGGTTGCGGGACTCATCTATCTTGATGCCGACTGGGGCCCGGGCTTCTACGACAAGGCCCGCGGCGACAACTGGATCGACATGCTTGATGTGCGCCATCGGATCGAGGCATTGCGTGGCGGCGCGGTATACGACACGGCCTACCGCGAGGGATTGACCGCGGCCATCGATCAGCTGAGCCGCGATCTGCATGCGGAGGCCGCGCGCGACGCTGCTCTGCCGAATCTGCCTGTGGGCCCCGCGCCCCCGCCGATTCCGCTGGCGGTGCTGTTCGGCGAAGAGAAGTTCACCGGCATTCACACGGCCGCGATGGATATCGTGGCGTGTCCGCACGACATGACGCCGATGTTTCGCGGGCCGCTGGAGCACGATGCTGCTGCACAGAAGGCCATGGAGGTCGACGATTTGCAGCATTGCAGGTCGCAATCAACTGCATTTGGAGCAGCGATGCCGTGGGCTCCGGTGGTGCGGATTCCTAATGCGAACCATCACGTGTTCGTGTCGAATCCGGAGGTGGTGGAGCGGGCGATGAACGATTTCCTTTCGAAGCTGCGGTGAGTACTCAGTGACCGTGGCCCAGCGGGCGGTCTGAACCTTCCACTACGGGCGGTTTCGGCTGTTTGTCGGCGCGGCGGCCCATCAGAAACATGCTCAGGCCGAAGACGAGCATGACCACGCCCCAGACCAGGTTGATGTCCATGCCGGCGGAGCGCTGGTAGATCGCGCTGCCATGCGTGATGGCCCCGTACAGGGTGAGGATGAAGCCGACGATGGTGAACATCAGGCCCATGGGGACGCGGAGATCGAGGGTCATCGGAGTTTCTCCTCTAGCGGAAGATGATGTTCAGCGTGACGCCCATCGCGATCAGGATGACGGCGATAACGCTGGGCTTGGCATACCACGCCATGTGGTGTTCGACGGGCTTGGGCGTGAGCGAGTAAACGAGGCCGACCAATTCTTTTTCGGGACGCGGCTTGGTGACCAGGCTGATGGCCGCG
>CAWFNL010000006.1:0-223204 GCA_963817165.1 uncultured Acidobacteriaceae bacterium
GTGCGCATCTGTTTGCGGTTCACGCCCGGCTGGCGCGGCCACGGGAACGTTTCGAGCGACCAGCGTTCCGGCAGATTCGCTCTTGAATGCGCCATTCCAGCGCACTCTCCTGCCGTTCGTGCCATTGCGCCCGCAATAATCCGGCGACGAAATCGGAGTACGGGATGTCCGCTTTCTCCGCCGCCTGCAACTGCTCGTCATAAACCTTCAGCATGCGTTTCAGCTTGAGATTCTTCAGCAGCTGTTCCAGTTCCTCAGTCATCGCCTTCCGGCTCCTGTTCACGAATCAGAAAATAATCGCGGGCCACGCGCCGCAGAATCATGCGCTCCAGCCGGTCGAGGTCGTAAAGCCCATAACGGCCGGCTTCGGCCACGGCCGCGAGGAACGCTTCGCGCGGATACTCGCGCAGCAGCCGCAGCAGTTGCCGCAGGGCAAGCGCCGGCACTTTGCGGCCTCTCTGTTTCAGTTCCGCGATATAGGCGGCAATGGCGGGAGCGGCCTCGATGAGCGCTTGTTCTTCCGGATGCGGATCGCTTCGCTTCACGCCCTCCCCGCGCGGCGGCCTGTGCTCAGCCAGCGTGATCCGCTGCGACAGAGGCGTCAGAACGCGGTCGTGCTGAACGATACGGCGCGGGTCGAGTTCGATGGCGACCCTGTCGCGCGTCTCGCGAATCTCCACGCGCCTGCCGATCCAGGAAACCGGAACCGAGTAACGAATGGAGTTTACCGAGACATAGCCTTCGGTGTCCACCATGCGCTGGTGCAGCCGGTACACCTCGGGAATCCATGCCGGCAGTGGCTTCAGATGCAACCGCTCGATGGCGAACAGCTCGCGCGGCACGGCGCGCAGGTGCTTCTTGTAAGTCGAGTTGACTTTGTCGCACCATTCGCGCGCCTGCCGGTTCAGATCCTGCCAGCTGGTGAACGTGCGGCCCGCCAGAAAGTTGTTTTCGATGAATGAAAACGGACGTTCCACCCGCGCCGACCGATTGGCGTCGCCGCGTTCGTGCGCCACGAAACGGAACCCGAGGCGGTCGGCGAACGCCTCCATCTCGGGCACCGGGATCATCTCGCGTCCCGTGCCGCGCAGCACCACCACGTGCGTGTTGTCGATCATGACGCGCTCCGGGGCGCCGTTGGTATAGCGCACCGCATCGGTGAGAAACACCTTGCAGTCGAAGCGCTGGAACGTGGGATGGATCTGGAAACAGCATGCGCGAAGACACAGCACCGCGGACGCGGTCTGCGCTTTATACTTCCTGCCGCCCACTTCCACTTCATGCGGCGAGGTGTCGTGCTGCATCTCCACGCCGGGCTCGAAATGATACTGGCCCGCGGGCACAGCCGGCGTTTGCCCGATGCCCTGTCTGCGGCAGAACGCGGTCAGCGCCGGATAAGACATCGCCGCTCCGCCCACCTGGATCAAGAAGGTGCGCCGGTGATTCAGACAGTGACAGGACCGATCGCGCTCGATGAGCTTGGGCTAACTCTGCCTCACGAGCACATTTTCATCAACCTTGTCCGCGAGTACCGTGCCGACGGCCTGCTGAACGACGAGGCCTTGCTGCGCGCTGAGCTGTCCGAATTCGTACAGGCGGGCGGCCGCACGCTGATCGACTGCACCAGCGATGACATCGGCCGTGACGCCGAGGGACTGCGGCGGATGTCGCAGTCCCTCGGGCTCAACATCGTCATGGGCTCCGGGTATTACCGAGACCCCTATCTCGAGCAGGCGTACATCGACCGCACGTCCGCCGACCGCCTCGCCGACGAGATCGTGCGTGACATTACCGAGGGCGTCGGTAGCACATCAGTTCGGTCTGGAATTATCGGGGGAGATTGGCTCAGATAAGAAATCTATCTCGGCAGCGGAGGAGCGATCGTTCCGGGCGGCCGGGCGCGCCCATGTCTGGCTCGGCGTGCCGATTACTACGCACGCCGCACGCTGGCCGGTCGGAACCGACCAACTCGACATCCTTGAGGCCGAGGGGGTCGAAGCTGGCGAAGGTAATCATTGGGCACTGTGAAGATGGCGCCGATACCCCACTACCACCTGGCGGTCGCACAGCGGGGCGCCTTCGTGGAGTTCGACACCATACGCGGGGAGTCTGAATACGACTCACAGGTGCGCGTCGAGTGGGTGATGTCACTCGTGCGCGCAGGCTACCTCACGCAGGTCCTACTGTCCCATGACGTTTGTCTCCGATCGCACCTGCACGCCACTGGTGGCCATGGTTACGCATTCCTTGTGCGAGATTTCCTGCCGCGACTGCGCAAGGCCGGATTGAACGCCGATGAGATTGCCTGCCTTACCTCGGCCAACATCCGGCGCGCGTTCGCCGAATAGGGGAAGGGTGGCCACATGCGTGGATCGGTACGGACGGTCCTCGGAGACATCGCACCTGACCGGCTCGGTCACGTGCAGATGCACGAACACATGGTCATCGACCTCTGAAGGGCGTGCCCGCGTCGGCCAGCGACGCCGACGCGCCCCGCTACCTCGAGCCGCTCCGGCTCGACAATTACTACTGGTCGCGTCGTCACCACAGCCGCGACGACCTGCGGCTGACTGACGCAGCTGTAGCAATCGAGGAACTGACCGCGTACCGGGACGCGGGCGGCGGAACGATCGTGGATGTCACCAGCGTCGGGCTCGGTCGCGACCCAACAGCCCTTGCCAAGATCTCTCGTGCCACTGGCGTCCACATCGTGATGGGGTGCGGCTATTACTACGTGGATTACCATCCGCGCGAGCTGGCCGCGGCCGATCCGAGAGGGAGCAGGATCTCGGCCTTCGCCGTGACCATGGCAACGAATTTGTCCTGCCCCTTTTTACCCTGGGGTGCGGTCATTGAGATTGTCCGATCGGATATGGGGCCGCGCGGCGGGAAAGCGTGCTCGCTCAGAAAGCTATCCACCAATTGCGGCGTCGCGAAATGCCTCGGTGCCGCCGGGCCGAAGCGTCGAGAGCGCCCCCGTAATATTACCGGCGCGGGCGCATGTTTCTAAATCCAGCCCCTGCAGCCACGCAAACAGGAAGCCTGCATCGAAGCTGTCGCCTGCGCCAATGCTATCCATCGGCTCGACTGGAAATCCAGGCACGTCCCAGCGTTTGTCGCCCCGCTGGATGACCGCACCGCGCTGGCCGCATTTCACCGCGATGCAGGGAATCCGCGCAGCGAGTGCTGCGAGGGATTCATCCAGAGTTGCACGTTTTGCAATACGGCAAAGCTCCGCTTCATTCGGCAGCAAAATATCGACCAGGTCGAGCAGCTCATCGAGCACGCCGCCCCACTGATCGTCCGGATCGTCGTTGGTATCCAGCGAGAGCGTCAATCCCGCATCCTTTAGTTTGCGGAACAGTACGGGCAGATCGGGCGCCAGCTTCCGCTGCAGAAACAGCGAGGACAAATGGAAGTGCCGGCTCGCGCTCAAATACGAAACGTCGAGGTCGGCAACCGTCATCTCGCTCATGGTGCCGGGATAGGTAAGAATGCGGCGCGACGGCCCATGCTGCAGCAGGACGGTGACGCCGGTGATTCGTTCTTGATCGATGACGGTGCGGCTTACGTCGACTCCACTGGTACGACCAGCCGCTCCAGAGCCGTGGCTCCCAACTCATCGTTTCCGAGGCGGGTGACGAATCCGACGTGCGCGCCCAGGATCGCCAGGTTATGCGCGACGATGGCCGAGGAACTGCCCAGAGTCACTTGAAAATCGCTGGCCAGCAATTCGCGTTCCAGGGGAAGACTCTCCGGCAATCCGTAAAGAATCAGGTCGAGGTTGATTTCGCCGGCGATGGTGACGTCAAACACGCGCGGTACGCTCCCGGCGGCCGCGGGTCAGGCCGCACCCTTCCTTGTAAATCAATACGAAAGAAATCGTCAATAAGGGTGCAGACTCGTAACTGAGCGATGCTCAGGTTGCAGCTGGTACGCTCTCGACGGCATCGTCAAACCAGGATCAGATCAATACCTTCGCCGCGCAGGATTTCCGCGTTCTTCTCGGAGAGGCCGCGATCGGTGATGACGCAGTGCACCTGGGTGGCAGGCACAATGCGGGACAGGCTGCGCCGCCCAAATTTGGTGGAGTCGCAAACCACTACGACTCGCTTAGCGGCGCGTACCATGCTGCGATTGACGCGCGACTCCAGGACGTTGGGGGTGGTCAACCCGCCCTCCGGATCGAAGCCGTCGACTCCGAGAAACAGAATGTCGGCATGCATCTCGTCCAGCACGTCTTCGGCGAGCGGACCCACCAGGGAGAAGGAGTTCTTGCGCAGGGTTCCGCCCACCACGATCACTTCAAACTCGGTGCCAGTAAGGTCGGCGGCGATGTTGATGGCATTCGTAATGACCGTGAGACGGGTGAAACGGCGCAACGCGTGGGCCACGGCGGTGGTTGTGGTTCCGGAGTCGAGCATCACGCACTGTCCCTCCTGGACCAGGCGGGCGGCTGCAGTGGCGATGCGTTGCTTTTCCTGCGAGTGCTGGGTTTCCTTTTCGTGGAGGGTCGGATCGAAGAGGGCGCCGGTGAGCACGGGGAGCGCTCCGCCATGGGTGCGCTGCACCAGGCCCTTCGACTGCAGATGCTCCAGGTCTTTGCGGATGGTGATCTGCGAGATGCCCAGCGTTTGCGCGAGTTCCTGCACCACGACGCGACCATGGTTCTGGATCTGAAGAAGGATATGGCGCCGTCGCTCGTCAATCAGCATGGAGTCGTGCTCGGTATTTCGATCCTTCGGTGTGCGCGCCACGATGCCCCTTCCAAACGAAAGAGAATGAAACTCGATTGCATTGTACGGAATTGGCGTAACTTTCGTCAGCAGGAACTCGAAACGCAAACGGCTCCCGCCCGGCAGTGTAAGGGAGTGTCGCGAGGGCGATGGCGACCGCGATGCGACTTGCGATTTACAAAGGCCGAGCGTTCCTGTGCGGAGCGAGCCGGGTAAGGATGTGATCCCAAAACGATGATTGGGGCCGATAGAACGCTTCGTTGTGCGCTTGATTGGCAACCTCGACGAACTCGACGTTCGGGCCGCAAGTGGCGGCGAGCTCACGGCCCATGCGCACCGGAAAGGCGCGATCCCGCTCGCAATGCACGACCAGGATGGGGCAGGAGAATGGCCGAAGGGATTCCTGGGCGCTCCAGATTCGCGGCAATGACGAAGCCAGGAAGCGCGGTAGCCCGAGAGCGCAGGCGGCATCGCGGAATGAGGTGAACGCGGAGCAGAGAATCAGGCGGACTGGCTGCACGCGCGCGGCAATGGCTGCGGCGATCCCGCTGCCCATCGAGAAGCCGAGAAGAGAAATGGGAACTCCGGCGACCAGCGCTTTGAGGAATTCGTACGCAGAGACCGCATTTTGTTCGCAACGAGTCCAGGCGATCGCACCAGTGCTTCTGCCATAGCCGGAGTAATCGAAGACCAGCGTGGCCACGCCGCGCTCGGCGAGAAATGCCTGCGCGGCCGCCCAATGGTCGACGGTTTCGCCAATTCCGTGACAGATCAGGATGGCGGCTCGGGCAGGCGCGTCGCGTGGCGCGACGAAGACTGCATGGAGAGTGAATTCGCCGCAAGGGATCACGTGGCGCGCAATCTTCGCGTAAGCCGGATCGGCAGTGCTGGTTCTGCCAATGCGGCCGAGCAGGCGATCCCGTGCGATCAGCGCGCGGCTGATTCCAGTCACGGCTGCGGTAAACGTCAGGTCCTGTGAGCGCATCGGAAATGACCTGAAACCATCTTCAACCAAAGGTGCGCGTGGGGTCATCTGCCCGAAGAGAGCTTTGTGCGCAGTGCTGCGTAATCCACCTTCGCATTGTGGCGCTTATCGACGGGAATGGACGGGAGAATGCTAACTCGATCGAGTTGCGCCCACGACAACGCTTGAACAATTGCGGGCTGCATCGTTGCGGGAACTCCTTCTACCACCAGTACGCGCTGGTTCCGAAATTGCAGGAGGGCCGCGCGCCGGACGCCCGCGATCTGTTGCGCCGCGCACTCCACGGCAAACGGATAGAGAACGCCGCGATCGTCGCGAAGCTTTGCGGAGGCGCGCCCCAGGAGCCACAGCCGCCCCTGCGCATCAATGCGGCCCAGGTCGCCGGTGCGATGCCAGCGAATGCCGGCAACGTCGAACTTGGTCTCAGCATCGCCAACGCCCTGCAAATAGCCGGGCAGCACATGGTAGGTTCTCTATATTGTTCTGGTATTTGTCGGCCTGCTCCACGGTGTAGGGGTCCAGGAGCTCGTGGCGAGCTTCGAGTAGATTCAGGAGCTGCCAGCGCTTCTCGATGGCAATGGGTGAGGTCGAGCTGGCGCCGGGGATCCGCGGCGGCAGTGGCTTTGGTTCGCCCACCAGCGACTGCGCAATCTCAAGGGCCGACTTGTTCTGCAGCAGGCGGCGAAGGAACTTCCCGACTCTCTCTTCGGTGCTCGCCATTTGGCCTTCCCCCAGCCCTCCGCAGGATTTGGACCACGACCCCGGCAGGCTCAACACCTCCGTGATCCGATGCCCGTGCCGGCGTGTAAAGAGAGAAGCCACACCCGGCGAGGCGAAAGTGTTTGCAATCGGCTGAAACTGTCCAGGATTGTACCTTGCGGAAAACGACCAGGACGTGAGGCGCTGTACTTCAGCCGTGTTTGCCGTTTTGCCGGTCTGCTGAAATCGCTTCGGCTCATACCCGGGCAAGGGAGTAAACACAATTAAATGTTGTGCTTACTGAAGGGATGGCCGGGACCTTGCGTAGCAACTATAAAATTAGTTACTTTTCTCTCAGGAATGGGTCTAATGAAGTGGAAGGTGATTCTCCGGTGCCACGGAAAACGTCAGAAACGCTGACCGAAGCTGAGCTGCCCATCATGCAGGTGCTGTGGCAGAAGGAATCGGGGACCGTCCAGCAGATTCTGGATGCGCTGCCCGCCCAGCCCGCGCTTGCGTACAACACGGTGCTGACCACCATCCGAATTCTTGAGCGCAAGGGATACATCGAGCACGTGAAAGATGGCCGCGCTCATATCTACCGCCCAGCGGTGGGCCGGGAGGCGGTAAGCCGGCTGGAGATTCGCCATCTGGTCAGCCGGTTCTTCCGCGATTCGCATGAAGACCTGGTGCTGAACATCCTTGAGGATCGCGGCATCGCTCCGACGGAACTGGAGCGGCTGCGCAAAATGCTGGAAGCGAGTGAGCGCAGCGGCAAGATGCGGAGTGAAGCGCTATGACCGGAATGATGAACCTGCCCGGCATCGAGAGCTTCGCGCAAATCGCTCTCTCGCGCGTGCTCAATTCGCTTCCTGAAGGATTGCTGATTGCTCTGTGCGCCTGGATTTTGCTGCGCATGCTGGGCCGCCAGAATGCCGGGACTCGGTTTGCGGTGTGGCTGGTTGCGCTGGTGGGCGTGGCTGGACTGCCGCTGCTGAGCAGTTTTGCCATGGGCCGGCGGGCGCTGGTCGCGGGCCACGCTGCGATCGGGGCAGGCCACGCAGAAATGACGTGCCTGGATTTTGGGCTGTGCTCTTTGTCGCGCTGTGGATGCCGGTGGCGTGTTTGGCTCTTGCGCGCGTTGTTGCTGGCGTGCGGCAGGTGGGCGCGATTCGCAGGAAGTGCACAGAGGTTGAGGTTGCTGCGCTGGATCCTGTTTTGCAGGATGTTCTGCAGCCAGCCTCTGGTGCAGGAAAGCAGCGGCGCGTTCGCCTGTTGACGTCGGAAGACGCGCGCGTACCGGCGGCCATTGGATTTTTCCATGCGGCCATCGTTCTGCCTGCGTGGTGCCTGCGCGAGATGAGGGCGGAAGAACTGAAGCCGATTCTGATTCATGAGCTCGCGCACCTGCGCCGCCGCGATGACTGGACCAATCTGCTGCAGAAAGCGGTGCGCGCGGTGCTGTTTTTCCATCCCGCCGTGTGGTGGATCGACGCGCGCCTGGCCGTGGAACGCGAAATGGCTTGCGACGATGCGGTGCTGGCGGCGACTGGGAATCCGCGTGCTTATGCGGGCACGCTGATTGGCTTGCTGGAGCGCAGTTGCACACGCCGCGGATGGACCATGGCTCAGGCTGCAGTGGCTCGGGCGAGAGACGCCGCGGTGCGGATTGCCAGGATTCTCGAAGGGAAGCCGGCGGCGACTACGCGGGTGGGCCGAGGCGCTCTGGGACTGGCTGCAGCTCTCTGCGTGACGTGTTGCGGCGTGCTGGCCTTTACGCCGCAATTGGTTGAGTTCGCGCCGGAGCCGGGTACATCGCCGAGGCTCACCGCAATTCAGGATCATGCCATCCATTCTGTGCCGGGCGGTTTCGGCGCGCCTGCGGTCGTTCCGGCCATTTACCGTCCGCAGTCGCAGCAACATTCGCCGCGGATGCGCAAGGCAACAGGGCCGAATCTTGCCGTCGCAGCTATAAGCCGGGTTCCTGAGCAGACGGTAGCGCAGAAGCCAGAGCATTCTCGAGTTCCCGTAATCATGGCGAAATTCAATGAGCCCACCCGTAAGCAGGCCGGGAAGCAGCGCATGGCTTCCGTTCCCGAGTTGCAGATGCTGATGGTGGTGGAGACGGCGGAAACCGGCGATGAGGCGGCGGCTCCGGTGATTGTGGGCTCGTCAGCTCAAGCGACGCCGACAAGCGCGGCCCATCCCACCGCAGTCCCGGCAAGCATTGCGGGGGTCGTTGAGATTCACACGCTACAGGTGTTAGAGCAGGACGCAACAGGATCGTGGCACGTGCGGATTTATCGCGTGGTGACGGTGGTTCCCGCGGCAGAAGCTGGATCGATGCAGTCGGCGATTTAGGCGACTTTTTTTGAATCAACCAACTAAATAATTAGTTGCAAAAGGAGAAACGAACATGAAATTGCAATCGTTGTTGGCACGTCGGATGGTGGTGCCGGTGCTTGCCGCCGGAATACTGGTGGGCGCTGGAGCGTGGGAATTTGCGCGGCCCGCTTCGGCGGCTATCGCAGCCCCAGCGCCGGCGCCACCGGATGAAAATAACGCACTGCTGGCGCTCGACCAGGCGATGGAAGCGCTGGCGGCACGTGTGACGCCAGCCGTGGTGAATGTGACGGTCACGTCGAAGGTGAACCAGCAGGAAATGGCCGAGGACGATGGCGGCAACAGTCCGCAGCGGCAACAACAGCAGCAGCAGATGCAGCAGTTTTTCGGACCGGGCTCACCCTTCGGCCAATTCTTTCAGGGACCGATGCAACAACAACAAGGTCCGCAGATTGAAAAGGGCCTGGGCAGCGGCGTCATCATCTCGCCGGACGGCTACATTGTGACCAACAACCACGTGGTGCAGGGTGCGATTGATATCCATGTGACGATGAGCAACCGCGATGTGTACTCGGCGAAGCTGATCGGGACCGATCCGCTCACCGACCTGGCAGTCATCAAGATCGACGCGACGAACCTGCCCAGCGTTTCCTGGGGCGCAACGCCGCAACTGCATCCGGGGGAAATGGTGCTGGCCTTCGGCAATCCTTATGGATTCCGATTCACAGTGACGCGCGGCATTATCAGCGCGCTGAACCGGCCGAATCCTGAAGCGGATGCGCGCAAGCCCGGCGAATTTATTCAGACGGATGCCGCAATCAATCCTGGCAACTCGGGCGGAGCGCTGGTGGATGCGCGCGGACAGTTGATCGGCATCAACACTTTCCTGATTTCGCCGACAGGTTCCTTCTCCGGGATGGGATTCGCGATTCCGACGGAAGTGGCGGAACCGATCGTGAATGAGCTCATCAAAGACGGCCATGTGAACCACGGCATGATGGGCGTGACCATCAGCGGACGTTACGCCGGAGAATGCGAAGTTCTTCAACATGACGAAGGCGGAAGGTGCGGTGGTTACGAATGTGACGCCCGATGCGCCGGGCGAAAAAGCCGGCCTGAAAACCGGCGACGTGATTACGGCGCTCAACGACCAGCCGGTAACGGATGCCGGGGAACTGCAGATGCGAGTTGGTCAGCAGGAGCCGGGAACGACCATTCATCTTGAGGTTTCGCGCGATGGCAAGACGATGAACGTGCCGGTTACGCTGGAATCGATGAATGGCCACTCGGCGCAGGAAGTGGCTCAGAACGGCAACGGGAAAGGGAAGTGGGGCCTTGGCCTGGCCGACCTGACGCCCGACGTGCGCAGCCAGATTCAGGCTCCGAAGAGTGTCGAGGGCGCCGTGGTTGAGAACGTGCGTCTCCGGCAGCCCGGCCGATTACGCGCAACTCCAGCAGGGCGACGTGATTGTTTCGGTCGATCGCAAGCCGGTGCGGAGCGCCTCGGATGTGGCACAGGCTCTTTCCAGCGTGCCGGCCGGACAGGATGCTCTGCTGCTGGTGTGGTCGAATGGCGGGGACACCTTCCGCGTTCTCCATCCTGCAGCCCAGGGCTAACCCGGGGTCAAAAAACGGAAAAGGCAGCCGGTGCACGATGCCGGCTGCCTTTTTCTTTTTGCATGTGGATTAGCGGAAGCGGCGAATCCTTAGAGTGTGCCGCCCGGAGCGATAAAAGCCGGTGACGTAGACGGTGGCGCGTCCGGACGTAGAAAAAATCAGTTGGCGCATGCGCAGCAGGGGTGCTCCGCGAGGTATCGACAGCAGGTCGGCCGTGCGCTGGTCGGCATCGGTCGCGTCGATTTCCTCATCGGCATAGGCCATTTCGATACCGCAATCGCGTTCGATCAGTTTGAAGAGCGACACACGGTCCAGCGGCGCTGCAATCAGGGCCGGGAAGTCGTCGGCCGACCAGTAGCAGATCTCGAGAGCAACGGGTTCAGTAGCCACCAGGCGGACGCGTTCGAGGCGGCCCAGGCGGCTGGTGGGCTGCAGACCGAGCCGGGCGGCAATTTCGTGTTCACGGTTCACAATGGCGGACGAGACAATCCGCGAGTGGGCGGTGAGGCCGAGGCTCGCCATCTGTTCGGTGTAACCCAGCAGCTTGTTGAAATGGACTTTAGGCGGCGCAACGAAGGTGCCGGCTCCGTGACGGCGCTCCACGATGCCATCGCGCGCCAGGTCCGTCAGAGCATGCCGCGCGGTCATGAGGCTGACGCGATGGAGTTTCGCCAGTTCCCGTTCCGAGGGAACCACATTGCCGGGCTTGAGCTGACCGGAGTCGATACGGCGGCGGATCGCGCCCTGGATCCGCTTGTAGGCGGGCTCTTCGCTGCGAGTTGGCATCGTTAGTCTTAGCTTCGTTTTCGGCTCGAACTCCAGAACGAGCTGCCTCAGCGTCAGTCCGGCCACCCTGAACACCATAGCAGAATCGTTTTACCGCGTGGTCACGTTGCCTTTCGAACTTATTTGGATATTTTGGGCAATACGGCGACCCGGAAGGAACCGCTCAGAGCCAGGAGAACGGCGGCTTTTTACTTTTTCCGTTGGCCGAATGCGGACGCTGCATGAGCGGTAGGATTTGCTTTTGCGCGCCAGCCTGTTGGACTTTTTTGCTGTGCCGTTGGAGGATGGGCAGATGGCTCAGGCTTTGCAGGTTGATGCCGGTCTGATGCTGATGCCAGCCAGGAGCTGAATCTCGCAGATGTCCCCATTGCTTGCTCATCCCACCCATCTGCGCGCGATTGACCTGGTGCTGGTCGCGATCTACCTGGCGGGCATTACGCTCTTTGGCCTGCGCTTTCGCAAATCGGGAGAGCGGTCGCTGCGCTCGTATTTTCTGGCGGATCGCAATCTGCCGTGGTGGGCGATTTCGCTGTCGATCGTCGCAGCGGAGACCAGCACGCTTACGATCATCAGCGTGCCGGGCCTGGCCTTCACCGGCGATTTTGGATTTCTGCAACTCGCCATGGGTTATCTGCTCGGCCGCATGGTGATCTGCATTATCTTTTTGCCTCGCTATTTTCGCGGGGAGATGCTGACCGCCTATCAGCTGATCGGTGAACGCTTCGGACGGCGCCTGCATCGCTTTACCGCGATGCTGTTCCTGGCTATGCGCGCAGCGGCCGAGGGCGTGCGTGTGTTTGCCGTGGCCATTGTGGTGGGCGTTGCCATTGGGACCGGTGACTTTGCGTCCATTGCGATTCTTTCTGCGCTCACGCTTCTCTATACGTTTGAGGGCGGCATGGCTGCCGTGATCTGGACCGATGTGGTGCAGATGTTTCTCTACGTGGTGGGATCGCTGGTGGCGCTGGCCACGGTGTGTCATCGGATTCCCGGGGGTTGGGGCACGCTGGTTGCGGCTGCCGGAGCGGCGCACAAGCTCACGGTGCTGCACTTCTCCTGGTCGATTGCCGAGACGTATACCTTCCAGGCAGGCGTGATTGGCGGATGCTTCCTGACTATGGCCAGCCACGGAACGGATCAGCTGATGGTGCAGCGTTTGCTGGCCGCGAAAAACCTGCGCGAATCGCGGCTGGCATTGTTGGTGAGCGGCGCCGTGGTCTTCTTTCAGTTCACGTTGTTTCTTTTCATCGGTGCGGGTCTCTGGGTTTATTACGGCAGGACCGGCGCGCCGGCCGGACTGAGCGCGGATCGCATTTTTCCGCAGTTCATTGTGCAACAGATGCCGGTGGGCATTGCCGGGCTGATGGTGGCGGCGATTTTGGCGGCGGCCATGTCGAACCTGAGCGCGGCGCTCAATTCGCTCGCGTCGACTTCCGTGGTTGACTTCTATTTGCCGCGCCATCCCGACATGCCGGAATGGCTGCGCACGCGGCTGTCGCGGATGTTGACGGTGATTTGGGCGGTCGTGCTCTTCGTGCTCGCCATGTTCTCGCGCAACGGCGGACATGTCGTCGAGATTGGCTTGTCGATTGCCTCGGTGTTGTGGGGCGCGATGCTGGGCGTCTTTCTGCTGGGGACGCTCAGCCGCCGCGCCACAGAAAGTGGAGCACTCGCCGGAATGGTCGCTGGAGTGGTCGTGAATCTGCTCTTATGGATACAGCCGCGCTGGCTGGCGCTGGTCTGGGATGGCCACGTGTTTGGCGTGCCAGGAATTGCATGGACCTGGTGGGTGCTGATCGGCTCATTGGTCACGTGCGGAGTTGGCTATACAGCGAGCTTTATTTTTCCTGAGCAGAGCATTTCGGAAGTGAGGAGCTATTAGGATGCGTGTGTTGTTTCGCCTGTGTGCGTTGCTGTTGCTGCCGGTATGCGCTGTTCCGGCGCAGGCACAGAAACAGTTCTCAAGGATCGACGAGCTTGTGCATCAGGCGATCACTGACCATTTGATTCCTGGTGCGGTTGTAGTGGTGGGGCACAACGAGCGTGTCGTGTTTCACAGAGCGTACGGCTCACGATCGCTGGTGCCGACGCGGGAAGCGATGACGGAGAACACCATCTTCGACATGGCATCGCTGACTAAGCCGATGATGACGGCCGTCGCGGTGATGCAGCTTTACGAGAAGGGCAAGATCGGTTTCGACGAGCCGGTGGCGAAGTATTTGCCGGAATTTGCCGCAAACGGCAAAGGCGATATTACGATTCGCGACCTGCTGACACACTACTCCGGCCTGCCGCCGGATTTGAGCCTGGCCGATCCGTGGGAAGGCCGTGCTGAAGCGTACAAGCTTGCCTACGCGTGCGTGCCGGCTGGGCCGCCGGGCGTCAAGTTCGTCTACAGCGATATCAACTTCATTGTGCTGGGCGCGCTGGTTGAACATCTTTCCGGCCTGCCGCTGGAGATATACACGCAGCGGTACATCATCGAACCGCTGGGATTGAAGCACACGCGCTTTCTTCCGCCGGAGTCCTGGATTCCGCTCATCGCGCCCACGCAGTATGAGCACGGGTTGTCGGCTTCAGGTATTCCGAATCAGCGCACAGGGCCGGGCGATGTAGTGCTGCGCGGCGTGGTGCACGATCCCACTTCACGGCGCATGGGCGGCGTGGCAGGACATGCGGGGTTGTTCAGCTCAGCGGATGATGTGGCTGTTTACGCGCAGAACCTGCTCGATCGGCTTGCCGGCAAACCAAGCCGCTTCCCGCTGACGCGCACCACGCTGCGCAAAATGGTGTCGCCCGAGCAACCGGCTGGCGGCAAGGCAGTGCGCGGCTTCGGGTGGGACATCAATTCGCCCTACTCGAGCAATCGCGGCAAAATCTTTCCGATCGGATCTTTCGGACACACCGGGTTCACGGGAACTTCGCTGTGGATCGATCCTAAGAGCGATACGTACGTGGTCGTGCTGACGAATGCTGTGCATCCGAATGGCCCGACGCACATTCTGACCCTGCGCTCCAACATTGCCGACGCAGCAGCGCGCGGGTTGCGGCTCTACGGCACATCGCCGACGCAGTAAGGGGCAGAGATCAGCGACTGTACCAGCGATAATTCGTGATCAGCTTGCCGTCTTCGCCCACCAGCAGCAGTGCCGCGTGGCCGGGGTCGAGCGTTCCGGCGAACGTTTTACCGCTGCGCTCATCGCGAAATGAGACGGCCGTCTGAGTCGTCTCCGAAGCGAGTACATATAAGGTTGCGTGCGGCAGCAGCGTGGGACAGATCAGGATGCCGGGATCGGTGACGGTGGTCGTGTAAGTGGGTTGAACGCCCGCGGCTTTGATGGCAAACGCATAAACCGCGGCGACGGAGTCAAGGCGGTCGTTCAATTCCAGCGGCAGCGCCGAGAAAAGAATTTTTCCTTTGCCGAGCGGAAGCTCGACCCAGTTCTTTCCGTCAGGGAGTTGCGCCTCGCTCAGCGTGGTCGTCTTCGAGCTGCCATAAATCAGAGGTAACGTCTGGCCGGCACCCTGGAATATTTGATCGCGCAATTCCAGCGGAACCGTTTTGTAGCTGAGGCCGATGTGTGCAGCGCGGTCTGTCGGATGCAAATGTGCATCTGCGTCGAAGGGCCCGGAAATCAGGAGCACTGCGCCGTCGCGCACATGCGCCTCAAGGGCCTTCCACGCTGCGTCCGTCAGTCCATACGCTGAGGGCAGAATGATCAGCTTTGGCGAACTCAGGAGATCGATTTGGTATTCGCCGACTGCATAGGCGGGCGTGTGATCGTAGTTATAGAGCGCGCGCACCGCGGCCTGCTGCGCTTCCAGCGCCTCTGCGTTGTAGACCGAGAGCTGCAGCGACTGCGGCAGCACGATCGCCACCTGCGGTTCGGTAATCCCGGTGGCGTAGGGCGCGGCTTCCGTCGCAAATTGTCCGAGGTCGCGCATCATGTTTTCCCACACTTTGGCGGAGCCGTCGCTGCGCTCGATGCCGAAGTCCACTTCACGATCCCAGTCCCACTGCATCGCGCCGCTGGATCCCGCAGCAAACCCGAGCGCCCACTTCCGCTCTTCGAGCGCCGTGCCGGTCAGTTCGTCGTAACGCCAGCTTCCGTCCGGAGCCCACACCGGTTGATAACCCGTTTCACCGGTAATGTTTGGGATGCCCGGGTGCTTCGCCGCCACGGAATCCCACAGCAGCGCGTCGTCCTGCCAATAGGTGTGGTTGGTGGTGAACGCAACGCCGCTGGTTGCGTAGAACTGGTTCAGCACGCGGTTGGTCACACTGCCTTCGTCCTGGCCAACGTTGACGAGTTGCGTCCTGCCCGCGCTGTGGATGGCCTCCACCATTCCGCGTACCCACCGCGAAAACATGTCCTGCGCGAACAGGTTGTAATCGAGTGCACGCACTTCGTTCGGATTACCGTAGCGGGAGTAATTTAGGTCGGCCGGCTCGGGCAGCGGAATGTTGTCGAAGCTGCCCAGCTGATTGGGCGGCACGGACCATGCTTCGGACAGCGCTGCGAGGTTCGTGTAGTGCTCGCGCAGCCAGCGATGCCACGCCGCTACCTCCGAGGGATCGCCATTCGGCACATTGCCGTGAAAGATAACGCGGGGATTGGAGAAGCTCGGCTCGTTGATGAGGTCGTACGACAGATAGGGCACGCGCGCGAAACGGCGCACCACCGAGAGCACGTATTGCTGCTCCGATCGCACCATCTCCGAATTGAGATAAGGATTCGGGGGCGTGGGCTCTGGCCCATAGCCACTGGGGCGCCGGGACTGTTCGCCCATGCGCGGCACAAAGGCGAAGAACGTGAAATTGACGGCGATGTGATGATGCTGCGCCGCTGCGAGAAACGCTTCGACGTTGCGCAGGAAGCGCTCGTTCACTTCGCCCGTCTCTGGCTCGACGAACTTTGCGTTGGACATCCACACGCCGGTGCGCACGAAGGAAACGCCGTGGCGTTCCATATCGGCAAAATCGTCTTCCCAGACCTGCGCGTTGCGCGGCCCGGAGAAATCCCATCCATTCGCTTCGGTGCTGAAGTAATTCGTACCCACCGGGAGAAAGGGCTTACCGCCGCGAGTCAGAAAATCCTTGTCGACCCCGAGCGCTGGCCCATGCTCCAAATCCGCAATGTCCTCCACACGAAATCCATTGGCATACGCTTCGCGCGGCTGCCCTCCCGAGGACCACGTCGCACGCACCGTGTAAAAGCCGGCTGACAGTGGCCTGCTAAAAGTCACGGCAGCGTCGCCATCATCCAGCGCAATGGTCTGCGCATCGATTTGCTGAGAGCCGGAGAGCAAATCCACCTGCGCCTCGCCGTGGGCATTTGTCGATTCGTGATGAGGGCGGCTCAAATGCAGCGTAATCTGCGGCGTCTCGCCCGGCCGTAGCGCGCAGTATTGTTCTTCGATCCAGAAATGCGTTGCGCCCGCTGCAGCGTAGCCGGCGGCTGCGCGAATCAGCGCGATTCCATCGGTGGATTCCCAGTAGCCGGGCTGCGGGTCGAAATCCAGCGCAACGATCCGGCCGCCGGAATGATCGGAATCGATGACTGGCGCGGCCACCGTGTCGCCGCTGGCGTCCTTCACATAGCCCAGGCCGTTCAGATGGCCTTCGACCGCAAAGAACCGCTGCGCCCTGATCGACACTTTGGGCAGGAAGTCGTAACCGTCGCGCCAGAAGAACATGCCCCCGTCGACCCCTGGGATTGCATACGTATGGCGAAAATCCAGAGTGCGCGCAAAGGTATCCTGGGGGAATTCCTGATGGAACTCAGCGGCGTGGCCCGCAACGGGTACATGCAGCGGCTGACCGCCCAAAATCAACAAATTGCCGCCGCCGTGCAGATACGTTTCGATGGCCGACCATGCCGCGACGGGCACCGCCGATCCATACGGCAGTACTAACAGGTCGGCACCCTGCAGTGTGTTGGGCTGGTTGAGCGCGTCGATCCCGACGAAAACGGCATCCGATCCCAGCGCCATGGTCAGCGTGGCCTGGCTCACTGGCTGGCTGTCCACCGTCGGGAAGGCAGGCTCTGCAAACACAACGACTTTGGCGTGCAGGGAAGTGGCGGAGAAGACGGCAAACAGCAGAATTGCGGGGAAAATGCGCATCGTTATCCTTCTTAGGTTCAGCCGGTTACGAAAGCCACGGAAGAATAGCATGTCCCCGCGCCCAATTCCGTGATCCGGGCCGTCCCGCAATAAAACAATCCCCGCCGCGCAAATCCCCAGGAAATAGCCCAACGCCGCCGGTTTCGGCAATTCGTCCGGTTATCGCGTCGCTGCGCAGAACCATTTTTCCCGGGCCGGGTTGGAACCAAAAGAAGACCCTCCGCAGGTGCGCATGGAGCCCAGCTCTCTCCGAGCGCGGCGGGGATAAAACGGCAGACGACGGGCCATCCGCCTGTCCGCATGCGCAAGGGCTTTCCGGGCCACTGAAGGGGATCATGAAAACTCACGAGTTCCTGCCTGCAAGTTCACCCGCCACGAGTCGCAAAAACCGCCGTTCGCTGCTCGCGCTCGCCCTGGCGGCTTGCGTCCTGCCACTCACCGCGATCCCGCTGCACGCGCAGCAGGCTCCGCCGCCGCCTCCTGATCCGACCTACAATCAGCCGCAGGCCGCCCCACCGCAGGGATATCCGCAGCAGGACCCGAACTACGAGCAGCAGCCTGGCTACCCGCAGCAGCAGGACGACCAGGTCCCACCGCCGCCCGACGATCCCAACTACCAGGCACAGAATTACCCGCAGCAAGGTGATTCGCAACCGGGCGACCCGCAGCAGGTTGGCCAGCCTCAGGCGCTTGCGCCTGACCAACTTGCACAGTTGGTTGCACCCGTTGCGCTCTATCCCGATGCGCTGCTCGCACAAGTATTAGCCGCTTCCACATTTCCTGAGCAGGTCATCGATGCCAGCAGGTGGTCTGCATCCATGGGGGGAGCGCCTCCGGATCAAATTGCGCAGGAGGCCGACGCCCAGCCGTGGGATCCCAGCGTGAAGGGCCTGACCGCGTTTCCTCAGGTGCTGCAGCAACTGGCGCAAAACCTTTCGTGGACTACTGAGCTTGGCAATGCGTATTACAACCAGCCGCAGGATGTGATGAACGCTGTCCAGTCCATGCGCGAACGCGCTGAGGCTTCGGGCACGCTACGCACCTCGCCGCAGGAAACCGTCGACGACGATCAGGGATACATCGCTCTGGCTCCGGCCAATCCGGAGGTAGTTTATGTGCCTGAATACAATCCATGGATGGCGTATGGCGCGCCCATCGCTCCGTATCCGGGCTATTCGGCGTGGGATGGCGTGGGATCGTTCATCGGCGAGGGTCTCCAGTTCGGTATGGGAATCGCGATGTCCGGATTTATGCACATGGGCTGGGGCTTCCCCATGTGGGGTCTGAACTGGATTGGAGACGCGCTGCTGTTTCATGGCGGCGGCTACTATTCGCACGGCATGATGGTGGCGGACTGGGGATTGCCCCACGGTGGTGCGCGGTTCTTTGGCGGCCGCGGCGGCTACGGGGATCGCGGATATGGTGGCGGCTACGGCAATCGCGGCTTTGGAGATCGCGCCGGTTACGGCCGAGGGTATGAGGGCCGTCCAGGAGGATATGCCGGGAATCGCGGCGGCTACGGTAATGGCTACCGCGAAGGCGGATTTCACGAATACGGGGCAGGGCCGGCGCGCCTGAACGCAGAACGCGCGCAGGAAGGCCGAGGCGGTTATGCTGGCGGCGGATACGCGCGTGGCGGATACGGTGGAGGCCGATACTCAGGTGGCGAATACGCTGGAAACAGGGGCCGCATGCCGCAAGCCTACAACCGCGCGCCGCAAAGCCTCAATAGAGGCTATTCCGCAGCAGGCCGCGGCTACGGCAACATGAACGCTTCCGGACGCACGTCTGGTTACGGGCAAAACTACGCAAGGCCGCAGACCATCGCCCGCAACGAGGGCGCGATGGGGTATGGCCGCTCCCAGGGAATGAGCGGCTATCGGGGCGAAGTGCCCAATGCTCGGGGATTGGGAGGAAGTTATCGCGCTCCCGCGCAGAGCTTCCGCGGTGGAGGGCAGGCGTTTCGTGGATCAGGGTTTGAGAATCGGGGTTTTGCCGGAGGCTCATCGCGCGGCTTTGGTGGCTCAGCGCCGCGCTCGTTCTCGCAGCCCCGCTCTTTTTCCGCGCCGCGTTCGTTTGGCGGTAGGGCGGTCGAAAGAACTTGGCGGCGGAGGCAGTCATTTCGGAGGCGGCGTCATTCCGGCGGTGGAGGACATTTCGGTGGAGGCCACTCGGGCGGCGGACACGGCGGCGGCGGGCATCGCCGCTAGTCAACGGGACGCTGCATAACGGACGCCTGCGGGCTCAGCATCCCAATCTGCTCCAGCGCAGCGAGCGTGGTCTGCGCTGAGGTGTGATGGATAAAGATGCCGCCCGCTTCTTCCCAGCGCGAACGGTATTTCAGATAGTCATCCACCAGCACGTCGCCGGGCTGCATGTGCTCGCGCTTCTCGGCGGAGAGACAGGTGATCATCTTCGTGCCGGGAAAATGTTCGGCGGCCCACTTCATCCTTTTGCCTCTCGGCCCATCCACCGAGGGACAGCCGGTCAGGATCACGGGGTTCAGGTGCGCGACCGCGTTGAAGAGTTCGCGCGCGTCCGGCATCAGTTCGAGATGCCGGTAGAAGGCCCGCTGCTGACGGATCTTCGCCCAGAATTGCGGCGTTCCGATTCGTTCCTCCGCCTCCCGCGGCGGCATCCCGAGAATCTTCTCAGCGGCCTTGTCAAAATCGGCCAGCACCCCGTCGCAGTCAAGAAAAAGCTGTCGCTTCATCCGTAGTACACCTCCGTAAAAAAAAGAAAAGCCCGGGAGAGTTTTCGCGGTCTGCGAAATTTCTCCCGGGCTTCATCGGTCAGTGTACACGTCCGGCTATCCCGCCAGGCCTCAATGACCTCGTGGTGGACGACTGGCTACGGTAATATCTAGCCGAGACCGTCACCGTAACGGCTGTCGTGCTGGTGACCTTCGCGGTTGCGGTATCAGCACCCGTCACGGTCACGGTATACGTCGCCGGTGGTCGTGCCGGGGGTGGTGTGTCCGCCGCCGCCACCGCCGCCACCGCCGCCGCAGCCGGTGGTTCCAGCGATGGCGATCAGGGCTACGATGCCCAGCGCCGTGATGCTCAGGGATGTGCGCCACGCCCGACGCCGTCCCGGAACCCCAAAGAAGAACACCAGCGCCAGCGTTGTTCCGCCGCCCAGGAAGAATTTATCCAGTGGCGACTGGAGAGCACTGGTGGTGGGCGCTGTTGTGGTGACGGTCAAGGTGGCCGTGGCTGCCGTGGTCCCGCTAATCGTGACTGACCCAGGCAGACTGCAGGTGGGCGGATAGTCGGGATTCGTGAGTGTGGTCGTGACCGCGCACGACAGATTCACGGCTCCCGCGAAGCCGCCGCCCGGCGTTACCGTGATCGTCGACGTATTATTCGATGTCGATCCCTGGGGCACGGAGATAGTGCCGCTGTTGGTCAGCGCAATACTCGGCGATCCGGACGTTCCCGACGGCCCCGTAATTGTTAGTGTTGTTGTCGATGTGGCGTAGTTGGCGTCGCCGCTGTAGGTGGCCGTAATGGAGTTGCTCCCCGCCGCCAGTTGACTGGCCGAGATGGTGGCCGATGCCGTAGTGAGGGCGTACGCCGTATTGCCGGACTGCGCGTAAGTGGTGCTGAGGTTGGTTGCCGTTGCCAGCGTCGTGCCACCAAGGCTAAATGCCACCGATCCTGTCGGGGGATTCCCAGCGTTGGCATACGACGTGATCGTTGCGGTCGCCGTGGTGGAACTGCCGCTGGCCACCGTGGTGGGGTTTGCGCCGGCTGTCATGCTCGTCGAAGCCTTAACGATGGTGAACGCGCCCCCTGTCGAAGTGGAGCTGGCGGCGAAGCTGGCATCGCCCGAATAGCTGGCTGTCAGGTTGTACGACCCCGGCGCGAAGGCAAGCAGGGTGCCGCCGCTGATCGGAGGATACGAGGCCAGGTTGCCGGTGTTCACGCTTGCCGTGCCAAACGCCGCGGTGCCGTTTTTAAACGTCACCGTGCCGGTGGCGATGCCCTGGGTGTTGGAGCCTTCCGCAGTCCCGGTGATCACCGCATCGGCAAAGACCTCAGAGCCGTAGGGAATGCCGGTACTGGCAAGCGTGTTCCCGGTCTGGGGATCGTAGGCATTCACTTCCTGCGTGGTCGTGCTTGGTTCCGCCGAGATGTCGACGCTGATGCCGGTTGAGGTGCTGGCTGCGTTGGATGTATCGCCGCCATAGCGAGCCATCACTGTGTATTTGCCGCCCGGCAGCCCGTTGTAGGTCTTCGAACCCGCGCCGCCGGCCAGCGTGATCGCCAGTTGGCCGTTGTTTTGCGAGCCGGCGGTGGTTCCGCCCGCGGTTTCATCGGCGTTATCGACGATGGCCACCACGCCGGTTGCGGATGTGGGGTTGACGTTGGTGTTAAAGGTCAGCGTGGCACCGTGTGTTCCGGTGTAAGCAGCGGTCGAGCCGCCAATGTTGAAGGTGGTGGTAGTCCCCTTCAAACTTATGTTCGTCCAGTCAGCGATCAGGTTCTTGACGTCCACGCTGCCCAGTCCGGATGCGTAATCGTAGCCGGCCCCGGCGTTATATCCAGTCAGGAATCCGTTGGTTGCACAGTTGGGCGAACCGCTTGCGCAAACCACCGAGTTATTTCCCACCTTGATGTCGTGGAAAACCGAGGAGTAAGTGGTCGCGTTCGCTGCCAGCTGGTAAAGGATCGAATCGGCCTGGCCCAGACGGTAGTTGTCCGAGGCGGACCCATGCGCCTGTGCCACCAGCGCCAGCATGCCCGCAAAGGCAGGCGCGGCCGCAGACGTGCCGCCCACTCCGAGGAAGTATGTGCTGCTGGAGAATTCACCGTTCGTGTTCACGCATTCCGTATCGCCTACGGGCACAATGCCATCGGAGGCGGGATCGGAGCACAGTACCCACGCCGCGTCGTAATCGCCGTTGCCCGCGAAGAAGGCAACGTCGGGCAAATCGCGCACGGTGTCCTTTGGGGTGAGCGAGGTCTGGAAGGATGGCTTAGCGTATCCGGATTCGCAGTCGCCCGCATTGGTTTGCGTCACACAGCTGCTGAGTCCGCCGCTCCCGGCCACGATGTTGGTGTTGCCATTGCTGTCCGTGGCAGCCACATTCGCGGAAAGCAGGCCGTTCCCTGTCGTCGAATCATTCCAGGGGTTTTCCGGGATGTATTTGAGCGCGGTGCCCCAGTAAGGAGGACCTTCGGTGGATTCGCCGCTGGCATACGTGGAAAAGGCATTCGTGAGAGCGTCGAAGTCTGTGCCGCCAACTGCGATGTCGTAGGGTGTGGAGGCGAATCCGTTCACCTGCAACCCATATTGAGCAGCCGTTTCCGTGTCGAAGTCGTCGCAGCCCGCCGAACCGTTGTCGCTGGCTGCTACCACCACGGTGATGCCCTGAGCGGCGGCCTGTTCCGTGCCTTCCAGGACCTCGACATTGCCGGAGTTACCCAACCCCGCTTCGCACTCGCCAATGCTCATGCTCAGAATGCTGACGTAGTTGTCGTCGACCGCGCGGAAAACCGCATCCTCAAATCCAGAAGTCAGATCGGTGTCTGCGGCGGTATAGAAGTACACCTTTGCCTTCGGAGCCAGACCACCGGAGACCTCGACGTCGAGCAGACCTTCCACATCCCAGCCGCTCACCAGGCCCGGGTCGTTGCCGTCCACAATCACCGTGGGCAGATTGGCAGTGGTTTCTCCCAGAAATGCCGGTGCGGTAATTCGTAACGTCTGTCAGGTTAATATCCGACGTGCCGCCGATGCCGATGTTCACGCCGGTGCCGTCGTAGGTGGTTCCGCTCTTGTAGTTGGCGTTCAGGCTTGTATTTGGAGTGTCATAAATCGTCGCCGCGTCCGCCGGATCGAGGTACAGAACGGATGTCGACGCCGTTGCGTCAGCGGTGAAATCAGGAACGATGCGTTTCGTCGACGCGTCGAAATGGCCGCGAGGTCCCATCTCGACCGGCGCTTTGGGATGAAAATCATTCAGCGGACCGACTCCGGCAACTACCGGCGCCAGAGCCGCGGGGATCTGCGGGTCCGTCATGTTGGCGAAATGGTTTTCGCCATTCACGAGCAGGCTGTGGATCGACGTGTGAAAGGCCGTTTGCAGCTGTTCGAAGTTCCCGGAGAACAGGATCACGTTGCGGCCCTGCGGAATCTTCTCAATCTTGAAGCCATGGGCCTGCAGCCACGATTGCACGGTCTGCAGATCGGAGTCGGAGATGCCGAATTGCGCGCCATACTGCGCTGGCGTCAGCCACTTGTGGTAGTTCGGCGACGACGGATTCTGCAGATCGGCCAGATACTGGGTCAGCGCCTGTTGCTGGGTGGCGCTCCGCTGCAGGACCAGCATCACGCGGCCGGTGGGCGTGGAAACCGGGGCGGGCCGCGATCGTACCGTGCCTGCGCCAGCGGGTGCACATTGCCCTTCAGCGTGACCAGGTTGGTTTCGTCAATGGGCGCAACGATACGGTTGACCGCGGTGGAAGACTGGGCGGCAAGCGGCAGAGAGAGGCAGACCGATGCCGCGGCGACAACGAGAAAACGAAGGGCGCTGATTTTCATGGCCGTAAATATCCTGGGAACCATGGTGAAGGGAAGGGTTCGCTGACTGGGCCGGAATTGCGATCCAGGCAGATCATGGGAGCAGGGTCGTGACAAACAAGACAACATTCCCAGAGGTCGAATGTGCTGGGGAACCATCCGGTACGGTAGGACGTCCGTAGAGAAAGGTCATCGTCCCGTTCAATTGCCGTTCCGTGCCGTACCGGGGGTGCGAGCCAGTATAACCGCGGTTAGTGAAGGGAAGGTATCTCTTTCTTGTCATTTAACCGTCCCAGCTATCTCGTTTCTCGGACTGCCGTGACTGAATCGAAACGCGATCGTCATAATGAAGATCATGAGTGGACCGATACGTGTCGGCGTGGTGGGCTTCGGGCTGGCGGGAGGATTTTTCACACCTCCGTGGTGCACGCGACGCCGGGATTGGAGCTGGCCTGCGTCGTGCAGCGCAGCGGTGACGACGCGGCGCTGGCATACCCAGGCATCCGACCAGGCGCGCTCCGTCGAGGAGATGTTGGGCGACGTCGGTATCCAGCTCGTGGTGATCGCCACTCCCAGCTACTCCCACTTTGAGCTGGCCCGGCAATGCCTGCGCGAGCAGCGCAATGTGGTCATCGACAAACCGTTCACGCTCACGTCGGCGGAGGCGGCCGATCTGATTCAGATGGCGCGCCAGCGCAAGCTGCTGCTTACGGCCTATCAAAGCCGCCGATGGGATGGCGATTTCCAGACGGTGCGCGAGAGTCATCGCCAGCGGGGAACTGGGGCGGCTGGTTTCGTTTGAGTCGCATTACGATCGGTTTCGCGCCGAGCCCCGCCGCGATGTCTGGCGCGAGAATGGCGGTCCCAGGCGGCGGCATCCTGTTCGACCTCGGACCGCACTGCGTCGATCAGGCGCTGACACTTTTCGGCGCACCGGCAGGCGATCACGGCCAGCATCCGGATCGAGCGCGACAACGCCGTGGTGGACGACGCGTGGGACCTGCGGCTGGAGTACGCAGGACAACATTCGTTCACTGTGCTGCTGCGATCCACCCTCACCGCCTGCACACCTGGTCCGCGCTATGCAATCCACGGAACGCAGGGCAGTTTCATCAAATAGGGGCATCGACCCGCAGGAAGATCAGCTGAAATCCGGTATGCACTTCGGCGATCCCGGTTTTGGCGAAGAGCCGGAAGTCCGCGTGGGGCGAACTGCGGCTTTGCGGCGATGCCGGGCCCGGGCGCTCCGGCCCGATCACGCGCCGCATTCCCACCAAAGCCGGCGACTATCGGGGCTTCTACGCAAATGTTCGCGATACGCTCCGCGGCAAAGCGGAGCTTGCCGTCAAGCCGGAACAGGCGTGGCGCACCACGCGGCTTATCGAGCTGGCACGCGAGAGCAGCGGCCAGGGACGCAGGATTCACGTGGACTTCAGCCACGAACCCTGAGGCTTATTCGTTGCGCAGACACCTGAGCGGGGTCCACCTGTGCGGCCCGTCGCGCCGGCAGCAGTGACGCGAGCAGCGCCGTAGCCAGCAGCAGCGCGATGCTGCCGGTAATCGCTACGGGATCGGCCGCGCTGGTTTCATACAGCATGCTGTGCACCCAGCGGCTGGCAACGAAGGCCAGCACCAGGCCCGCGACGATTCCGGCGAGCACGGGGACCATCGCCTGGCGCGCTACAAATCCCATCAGCGCTGTCTTCTCGCAACCCAGCGCGATGCGGATGCCGAATTCCTGCTGCCGCAGCGAAACGGAATACGCGAGAACGCCGTAAATCCCCAGCAGGGCCAGCAGCAGTGCCGCGCCGCCAAAACTGGTCAGCAGGCAGCGTCTGGAAGCGCTCCGTGGCGACGGATGCGGACACTTGCTCGTCCATCGAAGTGAGGGTTGGAATCGCAACCTGCGGGTCGATGTTCCAGATGGTGCGCTGGATCGACGACGCCAGAGCGCATGCTGGATTGCGAGCTGCGGATCAGGAAGTTTACGCGCCACCACGGGTTTTCCCAATAGGGCAGGTAGACCATGTTGGCCACATGTTTCAGGTCGTTGATGCGGGCATCTGCGAGTACGCCCACCACGGTGTAGGTGGTCACGTCGCCGAGCTTGAACTGTTTTGCCGATCGGGTTCTCTCCCGGCCATATGGTACGCGCCGCCTGCTGCGAAATCAGCGCGTTCGTCACATGATTCTTTTCGTCGGGGGTGAAATCGCGACCGGCGAGCACGGGAATCCGCAGCGTCGACGCATAGCCAGGGCTGATCCAGCGAATGTTGGCGTCCGGGTTTTGCCCATCCGGTAAGGGATGGTCGGGACGAACGACTTCGTCGATCCACGTGGCGCCTGCCATCGGCTGCTCGCTGGTCGAGGCCACGGATTGCACGCCCGGAATGTGTCCCAGATCCGCAATCGCGCGGTCCATGAACGCAGCGCGTACCGCCTGGGATTTCGGACTCTGATCGCCATACTGCGGCGCGTAGAGAAATACCGACGCCAGCGTCAGGTGGCTCGAATCAAAATCGCGGTTCTGCGTCAGCAGCGTTGAAAAGCTGCGCACCAGTAAGCCGGTTACGATCAACAGCGCCACCGTGCAGGCTACTTCGGCTGCCACCAGCACTTGACGCGTGCTCCGGCTCTCGCGCGAGGCGGAAACCCGCTGGGTGCTGGTTTGCATCGCGGATTGCGGATCAACGCGCATGGAGCGCAGCGCCGGAAGAACCCCGAAAAGCAAAGCTGTGAACATCGACAGCGCGGCGGCTCCGGCGAGCACCGGCCAGCTCACTTCAATTCCGCCCACGCGCGGCAGATTTTGCGGAGCAGCGGCGACAAACGCGCGAACTCCCGCAAAGGAAAGCAGAATGCCCAGCGAGCCGCCGACTGCCGCCAGCACGAGACTGTCCGCGAGCGCAGACCACAGCAGACGATCGCGTCCCGCTCCCAGCGCGGCCCGGATGGCAAATTCCCGCTCCCGGGAGACAGCGCGCGCCAGTTGCAGATTCGCCAGATTGGCGCAGCCGATCAGCAGCACCGCGCCGACGGCCGCCAGCAGCAGCCACAAGGCGGTGCTGACGTGTCCGGCAACTTCGCTGAGCAGTGGAATCACAACCACCGATGGCGACACCGGAAGGTGTCTCGCCTGGTTGAACCCCGATTGGATGGCAACAAGTTCCGCCTGGGCCTGCTGCTCCGATGCGCCGACGCGGAGCCGGCCAATCGCCATGTAGTTGAAATCGCCGAGGTCGGTGAATTCATTCCCGTAGACCAGAGGGCCAAACACTTCGTACGGCATCGCCGGCCCATTGGGAGTCGAACCCGGCAACTCGTTCAGGTGCGGCAGGCTGAAATCCCGCGGTAGCACGCCCACCACCGTCTGCGGCGTTCCACCGAGGCGCAGCGTCTGTCCGATCGCACCGGGATCGCCGTGAAAATAGCGCTGCCACGCGTCCCACGACAGGATGATTTCGTTATCGCGTCCCTTCGTGGTCTCGGCCGGCAAAAAGTCACGGCCTAGCATCGGATGCACGCCCAGCACCGAGAAGAAATTGGAAGCCACGCCGAGCCCATTCACGATTTCCGGGTGATCGGTTCCAACCGACAAGCTGACGGCGTGATTTTGGAAGAGCGCCATGCCGGAAAGCGTCTTCGCATTCGCCTGCCAGTTGAGAAAAGTGCTTGGATTGACGGGCAGAGGATCAGGGCTGAGCTGGGCGATGCGTTTCGCGCAGCATTACCAGACGGCCAGGATCGGGAAAGGCAAACGGCCGCAGCAGCACCGAATTGACGACGCTGAAAATGGCGGTGACCGCACCAATACCCAGTGCGAGCGTGAGAATGGCGGTGAGCGCAAATCCAGGAGATTTGCGTAGACTGCGGACGCTGTAGCGCAGGTCCTGCGTGAAATTGGCCATGGGTGACCTCGGGAAATCCGACCACGTATGCAGCACATGATCGGCCACCCGGTCGCGGCGCGCAAGAGCCTTATTTTGCATCGGGTTAGGATGTATCTGGAGCGCTTCCGAGGAGGAGCAGGTGTCCGGGAATGAACAAATGCGTTCAGCGATGGACGGATCCGGGTCAGGGCTGAAAGACCAGCCGCGCGTCGGTCTTCGACAGTCCACAGCGACTCGACGTCGCGGAGTGGGGCGGGCGGTAATGGCAATCTCGAACGGCTTTTGCGCTGCTTCCTGCAGAATCGCCGCCATGGAAGCGAAGAGGCGCTCCATGTTCGACGCTGCCGAATCCGCTGCCCAGCAGTTCGAGGCCGGAGCTGCGCAGAATCGCTGCCGGAAGCGAGATGTTGGGACCCGCGCTGTTGCCGATCTGGATGTAGCGAATGCGCGCCGAGGCGTGGTCGAGGCCCTTCTTCGCGATGGCGGCCAGCGCGGCTTCCGCGGGCGCGCCCCACAGATAGTCGAGGATCACGTCGATTTTGTTCCCGGCAATCTCTTCGCGGAACGCGGCGACCAGAGCGTCGTGGTCCTGGCTGCAGCGAAATGGTTGCATCGGCGCCGAGTGCTTTCGTCTGCTCCAGGGCTTCGGGATCGCGCCCGGCGGCGACGATGCGCCGCGCGCCGAATCGCTTTGGCGATTTGCACAGCCATCTGTCCGGCGCTGCCCGTCGCTCCGAGAATGAGGACGCTTTCGCCGGAGACAAACTGCAGCGCGTTCCGCCAGCGCGGCCCACGACGACATGCCGGGATTCATCATGGCCGCGGCCGTGACATCATCAACTGCCATCGGGAATCAGGAAGGCAGCGATTCTGCCCGACGACGCGTGCGCTCGGCCATCGTTCCGAAAGGACTGCGAGCCGCGCCAAAAAAGACGCGCTGGCCGTCGGGCAGCTTGCCCACGCCGTCGACGCCGGGGACAAACGGAAAATTTCCTGTGCTGCCGTAATGGGTTCCGTCCGCCAGCGCCTTGACGATGGGGTGCAGGCCGGCCGCGGTGACGGCGACGAGGACCTCGCCTTCGCCGGGCGTCGGGTCGTCGAAGTCTGCGTACTGAGGCGGAGCGGAATATGAATGAACGACGGCGGCTTTCATGGGGAATCCTCCGGGATCATGGATTGGATATCACACCCTGCAGCCGCGATGCAGCACGCGTGCTATCTTTCTGCGGTATCTTTCTGGAAATGGGGGCAGCCATGCATGCAAAAGACGGAGCACGGGAACGTTTTGACGGGGCGCGCGACGATCTGATCGCCCTCAGCCGCCGCATTCATGCGAATCCGGAACTTGGTTTCGAGGAAGAAAAGGCCTCGGCATGGCTGTGCGACGCACTCGATGAAGCCGGCTTCTCCGTGGAAAAAGGGCATCTGCGATCTGCCCACGGCCTTTCGCGCCGCGCCGGCTCGGGCCCGCTCCACATCGGGATTTGCGCGGAATACGATGCGCTGCCCGACATCGGGCACGCCTGCGGCCACAACATCATCGCTGCCTCCGCGCTGGGTGCCGCGCATCGCCGCCGCGAAAGTGGCCGACGAAGTTGGGGATGACCATTACCGTGATCGGTACCCCCGCTGAAGAAGTCGGCAACGCAGGCGGAAAGATCCTGATGCTCGAGCGCGGCGGCTTTGACGGCATTCACGCCGCCATGATGGTCCATCCCGCGCCCATGGATATGCTGCAGGCGAAGATCATCGCCGCCTCGATGTTCGACGTGCACTGCACCGGCAAGGAATCGCATGCCTCGGCGTTTCCGGAACTCGGCGTCAACGCCGCCGACGCGCTCACGATCGCGCAGACGGCGATTGGCCTGTTGCGCCAGCACATTCGCGCCAGCGATCGCATTCACGGATACGTCACCAACGGCGGCTCCGCGCCGAATGTGATTCCGGCGCACACGTCGGCGCGCTACATCGTGCGCTCGGAGACGCTCGATCAGCTCAACGAGCTGCGTCCCAAGGTCTATCGCTGCTTTGAAGCCGGCGGGCTCGCGACCGGCGCAAAGGTCGAGATCAGCGGCGGCGACAAGCCCTACGCCGAAATGCATCACGACGCGGATATGGCCGCGCTTTATCGCGCCAACTCTGAAGCGCTGGGCCGTCCCTTTCCCGATCTCGGCGAACTCGGCAGGCGGCCCACCGGCTCAACCGATATGGGCAATGTCTCTCGCGCCATGCCGTCGATTCATCCCATGATCGGCATCAACTGCCTGCCTGCGGTGAATCATCAGCCGGAATTCACCGCGCACTGCATCACCGCGGACGCCGACAAGGCGCTGATCGACGGAGCGCTGGCCATGGCGTGGACCTGCATCGATATGGCGACGAATGCGCAGGTACGCGAGCGATTGCTGGCGGCACGCAGAACCTTGTTCGAATTTCCGTTCTGAATTTCCGTTCTAAATTTTCGGACCCGGAATCCGTGCGAGGTGCACGATGGCATTTGACATCAAAGGTGTTTGTCCCTACTTCGAGGTCTACGACATGCCGACCTCGCTGCGTTTCTATATCGACCAGCTCGGATTCACGATCGTCGAGCACTCGCCGCATCTCGGTGGCGACCCCTACCGCTACCACTGGGTCTGCTGCGGCTCGGCGAAGCGGAGTCATGCTGAACGACGTGTACGAATTCGACGACGAGCGTCCGCCCCGCGAAGAACACATGCGGCTGCGCGGCCCCGCGAGGCATGCCTCTTCTTCGGCTGTCCGGATGTCGACGGCGCGTACGCTGAGCTGTTAGCGCGTGGCGTGAAGATCGATCGCGAGCCGAAGGTTGCGCCCTACGGCATGAAGCAAATGTATTTCAACGATCCCGACGGCTTCGGATTGTGCTTTCAGTGGCGCGCCAGCGACGCAAGAAATTCCAGTCAGTGAGCAGCCCTGAGATTCAGGCGAATCCCCGAAGAATCCGTAAACGAATCTGCGTCCGCGGGATCGCCAGAGAATCCCGCAGGCCCGCAAGCTCTCCGCAGCGCGCTGCACATCGTCAGCAGTCGGAAGCACCAGCTCCCAAAAGAGAAGCCGCGGGATCGGTTTCCGACGCAACCGGCGATCCAGCCGCCCACAGGTTCACGCCCACGTGGTGGTGATAGCCGCCGGCGGAAAGAAACAGCGCGCCCGGATACCGCCACGTCGTCACCGCCATGCCCAATGCTGCGTGATAGAACGCGCGCAGCCGCCGCCAGGTCTTCGACATAGAAATGCATGTGGCCGACGCTGGTTCCCGGCAGGAGCGCCCTGCCACTGGTCTTTGCCCACCGGCGGCAGATCCGTAAAGCGCAGCGCCCTGGTTTCCATCACCAACTCCGGCCCGTCCGTGATCCATTCCGTCGCGGTCGCGATCGGCGTAAACTTCAACATCGAGACCATCCGGGTCGGTCAGGTAAAGCGCCAGGCTCACCCCGTGATCGCTGGCTGCAAACGGAATGCCCCTGCGTTGCAAATGCGCGATCAGGAGCGCAAGGTCCCGCTGCGTGGGGAGCAGGAACGCCGTGTGATACAAACCGATGCGTTTCGCCCGGCCCAGCGGACGCAGCCCCGGTTGCTCGTCCAGTTCCAGCAGTACTTTGTCTGCCGGCGCCCAACTCGGCGAACTGTGCGGTGCGAGACAAGAACCGTCAGCCCCAGAAGCTCGTTGTAGAACGCCAGCGAACGCTCGAGGCTCGACACAGCCAGGCGTACGCGCCCACATGGGCCGACGCTGGGCAGTTCATAAGCAGGGGGCCGGATGCCGAGCGTTGCTGGTACAACTGGGGCCGCAATCGATGTCATAGGAGACCTGTGTATTGGACGCGCAAGGCCTGCCAATCGATGCAGAATTCGGCCAATTCCGTGGATTCCATGGCGGGGTGTAAGTTGTTTAGATAGTGATAGCTGGAGTAGGCCTACACCTGACTCTTGCAAACCCTGTCTCTGGATAGAACCCATCCGCCATTTGCATCCCGTTCCCGCCTGTGGTATCAAATGATTATTCAAGTTTGCTCCGAAAGAGCGAGCCTGGATTTCATGCAGAGTGGCTGAGGGACGGGCCCTGTGACGCCACGACAACCGGCCTGAGCAATTCGGGACATCGGTGTCAACTCTCGCTCGCCGTGAGGCGAGGGACATGAGATTCGGGGTGCAGGCTGTATCGCATCTCGCGCAATCCATTGCTAGTACCTGAAGTTGTTGCGAAGTCGTCACGCGCCCGTATTTGTTGTTGCCGACGCTGCTCTCAAAACACGAGGGCTGATATGGCTGCTGCTTACGAACTGTGTTGCCGGGAATGCGGAAAGCGTTACGCGAACGCTCCGCTGTCGATTTGCGACGAGTGCTTCTCCCCGCTGGAAGTAGTTTGCGATCTGGATGCGGCGAAGCGGACGTTTACCCGTGAGGCGATTGCCGCCGGGCCGTCCAGCATGTGGCGCTACCAGGCGCTGCTCCCCGTTCCGGACGATTACATCCCCACCACCCCCGCGGGCTGGACGCCGCTGATGCGCGCGCCGCGGCTCGCCGAGCACATCGGCGCGAAGAATCTCTACATCAAGAACGACGCCGTTTGCCTGCCCACGCTCAGCTTCAAAGATCGCGTGGTCGCGGTCGCGCTGGCCAATGCGCAGACGTTCGGGTTCGACACCGTCGGCTGCTCGTCCACCGGCAACCTTGCGAATGCCGTGGCCGCGCAGGCCGCGCGCCTCGGCCTGAAGACCTACATCCTCGTCCCCTCCGATCTCGAAGCTGCCAAGATTCTCAACACCCAGGTCTACGGCGCAACGCTGGTGCGCATCGACGGCAACTACGATCACGTGAACCGCCTCTGCTCGCAGATCGCCGATCGCTACAACTGGGGTTTCGTCAACGTGAACCTGCGGCCCTATTACGCCGAGGGTTCCAAGACCGTCGGCTTTGAAATCGCCGAGCAACTGGGCTGGCGTCTGCCGGATAACGTCGTCGTCCCCATGGCCGGCGGCTCGCTGATCGTGAAAATCCGCAAAGCCTTCAAAGAACTCATCGCACTCGGTCTGGTCGAAGATAAGCCGGTTCGCTTCTTCGGAGCGCAAGCCACTGGATGCTCGCCCATCTCCGTCGCCGTGAAAACCGGCGCGGATCACATCGAGCCGCAGCGGCCTTCGACGATCGCGCGCTCGCTGGCCATCGGCAATCCCGGCTGATGGCGTGTACGCGGCGCGCGCCATTCGCGAGAGCGGTGGCTGGGCGGAAGATGTTTCCGACGTTGAAATCGTCTCCGCCATCCAGGAACTCGCCGAGACGGAAGGCGTGTTTACGGAAACAGCCGGCGGCGTTACTACCGCGGTCACCGCTCGTCTTTACGCGCACGGCCGCATTCATCCAGACGAACTCACCGTCACCTGCATCACCGGCAACGGTCTCAAGACCACCGACGTCCTCGCCGGAGCGTACGAGCAGCATGCGGCGATTCGCCCGCGCCTTGGCGATTTCGAAAACTATCTTGAAGAACGCAGCGAAGAAGACGCGCTGGAACTGGGAGGTTCCCTTGTCCGTTAGAGTCCTTTTGCCGAACGCTTTTCAGAAGCACACCAATGGCACGCGGGAGATTCAGTCCACCGCGGGCAATCTGCCCCAGCTGATCACGGAGATCGAGACCACGTTTCCGGCGCTGCGCTCGCATCTGCGCGACGATCAGGGCCAGGTGCGCCGCTTCATCAACTTCTACGTGAACGAGGAAGACATTCGCTTCCTCGGCAACGAGAAGTACGCGTTTCAGGATGGCGATGAAGTGTTGGTGATCCCGTCGATTGCCGGCGGGTCCTTCGCGGACGGCGACACGCGCTTCGCGCAACGAGGTGACTGTCATTGCTGCTCATACTGTGGGCAGGAAGACTGTCACTGCAGCGACTGAGGAATTTGGGTCCGGGGTGCTTCTGAAGCTTTGGGATGCAGGCCAAAGTACGAAGCGACCCGCCGCTGTCTTATCCCTTATCCCTTTATTTCGGCTTCTAACCGGCTGTCGCTTCGGTGTCGTGGCTCAGGGGAATCACAATCTCCTCCATCGACGCGACGGCCGTTCCATTCAGCGTGGCGGGATGGAACCTCCAGCTCTTCACCGTGGCCAGCACCACCTGATCGAGGTTGTTGCCGAGGCCGTGGATCAGTTTTTCGTCGGTCACGTCGCCCAGCGCGCTGATCGCTACATCCACCACCACGTCCTGCTCCTTCGCGGGCAACAGCGAGCGGTCCGCGATGGGCGGATGCGGATGGAAGAGTGGCAGCGCCGGCTCGGCATCGTCCGATCCGTCACCGTTGCCCTGCGTCGGCAATTGTTGTTGCGATACCAGACCCGTCTGCGTCTGCGCGGTGGTAGCGGTGGGAGCCGGAGCTGCGATGGCAGGCTGACTCACTGGAGCCGGCGCCATGGCAGTGCGCTTTTTCTTCGGCGCTGCCGCCTTCGGACTGCCTCCGCCCACATTGGACGAATAGTAGAGTGCCGTCGAACAACAGCGGGCTTCGAGAGTGATGGGCCGCGTGCGCCCTGCATGCAGGCCGAAATAGATCGCGCCGATCACCGCTGCATGCATTACGGCGGAGAGACAAACGCTCGCCGGACTTCTCCGATTCTTCACAATTCCTGCAAACATGACCGAAGTTCTCCGGAGAAGGGAATCGAACCCCTCAACCTCTTTCAGTATGTTACCTTCCTGAGCACGGGTTCCGGCAAACCGGCAGGAGAGACCCTCCGTCTCCGGCCCCGGCACGGAGCGTTTTCCATGGCGTGGACCGAAACATTCCGCTGCGACGTCTGCAACAAAGAGAAAAGCGAAGAAGCCGAAGACTGGTGGCTGGCGTGGACGGAAACGGTCTCGGCCGCCTCAGGTGAGCCGACGCAGCGCGTCGTCAAAGTGACTGCCTGGAACAGCTTTCTCGGCCATTCCGCGGAAATCCGCCACTTGTGCGGCGCCCGCTGCGTGCACACCATGATGGATCGCTGGATGGCGAAAGGACCTGCGCACAAGCCTTGACCCGCGCCCGTGAGCGCTCCCCAGGGTTCACGCCCGAATAACAGTCAATCCCCCATCTCCAAATCCAAAGTAACTCGCGCTGATTTCCAGGCTTTCACCAGCCAGAATCAGGAACAAAGTTGGCGCAGTTGAAGCACCTGGCTGGGGCGTTTCGCTGACCGCTTGATCAGCTAACCGCTTCTTCGCTGCCTTTATTCATCCTGCTCGCGCAGTTTGGCGATCACGCTGAAGTCTTCGAGCGTCGTCATGTCGCCCTTGATTTCGCCGTGGGTTGCCATTTCGCGCAGCAGACGCCGCATGATTTTGCCGGAACGCGTCTTTGGCAGCTGATCGGTGAAGCGAATATCGTCAGGACGCGCGAGCGCGCCAATTTCCTTCGCCACCCAGGCGCGCAGCTCGTCTTTTAACTCTTTCGTCGGCTCGTAGCCACCCTCGAGCGTGACGAAGGCGGAAATCGCCTGGCCTTTCAGCTCATCAGGACGCCCAACGACCGCGGCTTCCGCGACTTTGCTGTGTGCCACCAGCGCGGACTCCACTTCCATGGTGCCGAGCCGGTGCCCGCTGACGTTGATGACGTCGTCGACACGGCCCATGAGCCAGAAGTAGCCATCCTGATCCATGCGCGCGCCGTCGCCGGTGAAGTAGGAGCCGGGAATCTCGGTCCAGTACTGCTTCATGTAGCGATCCGGATCGCCAAAGATGGTCCGCGCCATGCCGGGCCACGGTTTGCGAATGACCAGCAAGCCGCCTTGTCCGGCAGGGACCGGCTGACCTTCTTTTGTAACCACTTCAGGCACAATTCCGAAGAAGGGCCGCGTCGCTGAGCCTGGTTTGGCCGCCACCGCTCCGGGAACCGGCGAGATCATGATGCCGCCGGTTTCCGTTTGCCACCAGGTGTCGACGATAGGACAGCGCCCTTTGCCGATGGTCTCGCGATACCACATCCAGGCTTCAGGATTGATGGGTTCGCCGACTGTTCCCAGCAGGCGCAGCGAGCTCAGGTCGTGCTTCTCCACGTGCGCGTCGCCCCACTTGATGAAGGCGCGAATCGCTGTGGGCGCGGTATAGAAACATCGTCACCTTGTGGTCGTCGATGATCTGCCAGAAGCGGTCCGGCTGCGGATGATTCGGCGCGCCTTCGTACATTACCGTGGTGGCGCCGTTTTGCAGAATGCCATAGACCACATAGGAATGACCCGTTACCCATCCGATATCAGCGGTGCACCAATAAACGTCGTCTTCTTTGAGGTCGAAGATGTATCTTGCTGGTGAGGTAGGTGTGCACCGAATAACCGCCGGTGGTGTGGACCAGACCCTTCGGCTTGCCGGTGGTGCCCGAGGTGTAGAGGATGTAGAGCGGATCTTCGGAATCGAGCGGCTCGGCGGGGCAGACGGCATCGGCCTTCTCGACCAGATCGTGCCACCAGTGGTCGCGGCCGGCCTTGCATATCCACGGGCGATCCGGACCGACGGTAGACGACAACATTCTTGACAGACGGACATTGGCCGACGGCTTCGTCGACGGTGGCCTTGAGCTTCACTTCGTTGCCGCGGCGATACGAGGTGTCCTGAGTGAGGATGGCGACACACTGCGAATCGTTGACGCGATCGATGATGGCGTTGGCGGCAAATCCGCCGAAGATGACGGAGTGGACGGCGCCAATGCGAGCACAGGCCAGAATGGCAACGGCGAGTTCCGGCGTCATGCCCATGTAGACGGCGACGCGATCGCCCTTCTTGATTCCAAGGCCTTTCAGAGCATTCGCAAATCGCTGGACCTCGGCAAGGAGATCGCGATAGGTGAGACGCCGAATTTCGCCAGGCTCGCCTTCCCACAGGATGGCCGTCTTGTCGGCACGTCCATTTTCGACGTGCCGATCGACGCAGTTGTAGCAGAGATTGAGCTTGCCTCCGACAAACCACTTCGCCCACGGCAGATTCCAGTCCAGCACCTTTTGCCAGGGCGTGAACCAGTGCAGTTCGCTGGCGATCTGGCCCCAGAAGGCGTCAGGATCGGTAACGGAGCGCTGGTACATCTGCTCGTATTCGGCGAGGCTCTTGATGTGCGCGCGCTGCGCAAACTCCTCAGGAGGGGGAAAAACGCGGTTTTCGCGCAGGGTGGAATCTAAATTCAGGTTGATGGTTGTTTCCGATGCCATGCAATCTCCGTCAGGCAACACAGTAAAGGTTGGCGCGCCGCGTGTGCAACCGGCAGGGTCGACGGGCTGTTCCCTGGATACACTTTCGTAAGAGGAAACGATCTTTGCCTTCTGAACTTGGACACATTCTGGGTGTGATTCCGGCGCGCCTGGGCTCCACGCGCCTGCCGCGCAAGGTATTGCGCGAGATTGCCGGTGAGCCGATGATTGCCTGGGTCTATCGGGCGGCGCGGGCATGCCCGCTGCTGGACCACGTGCTGATCGCGACGGATTCGCAGGAAGTGATGGACCTTGCCCAGGCCCTCGGGCTGCCCGCGGTGTTCACCCCAGTCGATTGCGCGAGCGGGACGGATCGCGTCCACGCCGTAGCTCAGTCCATTCCTGCAGACATTTACGTCAACATTCAGGGAGACGAGCCGCTGCTGACGCCGGAGCATTTCACGCCGATGCTGGAGCTGTTTCATCGGCCTGAGGTCCAGGTGGCGACGCTGGCAGTGCGGTGCCTGGCCCATGATGTTGCCAATCCCAATGCAGTGAAGGTGGTGACGGCGGCGGACGACCGCGCACTTTATTTTTCGCGGGCTACGATCCCGTTCGATCGCGACGCCAGCGGCTTTGCCGGGTATCGCAAGCACCTTGGGGTCTATGCGTATAGAAAGGCCGCGCTGGAAAAATTTGCTTCTCTGCCGCCGTCGTGGCTGGAGAGTGTGGAGCGGCTGGAGCAGCTGCGGCTGCTCGATAACGGCGTCAATATCTATGTGGCTCCAGCGCCGGGGGACACGATCGGCGTGGACACGGAAGAGGATTTGCGGGCGGTCGAAGCGATTCTCCAGGCGCGAGCCCGCTAGGTCGGCGCGAGTTCAGCTCCCTGCGACTCGCGCCCAAAGGATGCGACCAGCGCGATGTAGCAGGCGACAACGGCCACGGTCACTGCCAGCACGATGCCGTAGCTGCCAAAATGCTCGACAGCCTTCGTCTGGATCGCCAAATTGAACGAGGCGATCAGATTTCCCAGCTGATACGCGAGCCCCGGGAAAGTGGCGCGCACCGGCCCAGGCGAGAGTTCCGTGAGCCACGCCGGGATCACGCCCCATGCGCCCTGCACCATGAACTGCATTAGGAACGCGCCACCGGCCAATACCCACGCTGAGTGTCCGAAGGCATAGAGCGGAATCGCCGGGAGCGCGAGCAACGACGCACAGATGATCGCCTTCTTCCGACCGATCCGCTCCGACACGGTGCCGAACAGCATGCCGCCCAGAATAGCTCCGATGTTGTAGACGACGGCGATGATGCTGGTAATGCGCGGCGAAAAACCATGCTGCGCCTGCAGAAAGGTCGGATACAGATCCTGCGTACCGTGCGAAAAAGCGTTGAATCCCGTCATCAGCAAAACAAGAAAGAAGAAGGTTGGAGCGAACTGTTTCAGCCCCTGCATCAGTCCCATGCGTGGAAGGGTTCGTGTCTCAAGGGTTCTGCCTTCTTTCCAGGCTGGTGATTCCTCTACCTTGCCGCCGATATAAAAGACCAGCAGAGCCGGCGCTGCGCCCACCAGGAACATGCCGCGCCAGCCAAAGGCATGGCCGTGCCAGGTGAAATGGCTGAACCAGGGAAACAGCAGCCCATAAGCCGCAGCGGCTACCAAATAGCCAAATGCGTAACCCTCCTGCAGCAAGCCGGAGAAGAATCCGCGATTCTCCTTCGGCAAAGTCTCAAAGGCCAAAGCAGCGCCCACACCCCATTCGCCGCCCATCGCGATCCCAAACAGTGCGCGCAGGATGATGAGGGTGTGCATCGATCCAGCGAATGCACACGCCAGCTCGAGCAGCGAGTAGCAGGCGATGTTGATCATCAGGGTGGGGCGGCGTCCGAAACGGTCGGCGATCATGCCGAACAGGAACGCTCCGACCGGCCGAAAGAAAAGCGTGATGGATACGGCGATCGCCACCGCGGAGTGGGTGACGTGGAAGTCCGCGGATACCGCGGAGAGGCAGAGCACCAGGATGAAAAAGTCGAAGGAATCGAGCGACCAGCCGAGGAAACAGGCGGTAAATGCATGCTTCTGCCGCGACGTCAGAGTCCGGAAAGGGCTCGGCATTTCAGGAGCTTACCAGAGTGCTCTGGAAGGAGTAGATTTCGCTTCCACGGCCTGTGTTGAAAGGGGTAAATTGGTGGGCGCAATCGATTAATTCCCCCTGTTCGGAATGAGGGCTGAAAGAAGGTCGGCGACGATGAGGCAGCATATGCATACGAGGCTTGCGTTTCCCTGCGGGAAACTGATGTTGGGTGCGGGATTGGGGTTGGCTTTGGCGGCGTTTGCCGGATGCGGCGGCGGCGGAACGAGCACCTGCGGGACTTGCGGCGGCGGTGGTGGCGGGACTCAGCCAACCGTTGTCGCCACACCGACAATCACGATGGCCGCAGCGCTGGGTGGCGCACAAATCGTTACGCTGGCAGACACGACATCAGGCGCCAGCATTTACTTCACGGTTGATGGCAGCGCGCCTAGCAGCAGTTCGACCCAATACATTGCGCCCTTTCTCGTGGCGGCGAATGAAACGCTGAACGTGATTGCGACCGCGACCGGTGATACGGCCAGCAGCGTGGCCACACAGGCCTTCGCGCCCAACATTGCGTCCGGAACGCTGGTATGGAGCGATGAGTTCAGCAATACTGGCACCACGAACGCATTGCCGAGTGCGACGAACTGGACGTATGACACCGGACCGAATTGCTGCGGAAATGATGAGCAGGAAAACTACTGCGCGGCTGGCTCCAGCACCAGCCCCTGCGATCCTTCCAATCCGAATGCTTTCATCGGTCCGAGCGGAACCGCGACCGCAGGACTCAACATTGTGGCGGAGCAGCCCACCAGCGGAACGTACACCTCGGCGCGGATGAAGACGCAGGGGCTTTTCAGCTTCCAATACGGCCGGATCGAGGCAATGATGAAGTTGCCGGAGGAGCAGGGCATGTGGCCTGCGTTCTGGATGCTGGGTAACAGCATTTCTACGATCAACTGGCCCGCTTGCGGTGAGGCGGACATCATGGAACACATCGACGGCGCTAACACGCCGTTTGGCGGCCCCGCTTACCCGCCAGCGCCGGGATACGACTGGATCGCAGGATCCACTCATGGCGGCACCAGCAGCGCCGAGGTCAGCCTCGGCAACGATTACCCAACCTCAGTCGCCAATGGATTTTCCGCAGCCACATGGCACACCTACGGGATGATCTGGTCCAAAGGGCAGATTCAGTACTACGTGGACAGCCCCAGCAACGTCTACGCAACCGACAACACGACCAACTTCCCGGGCACCTGGCCCTTCGACCAGGGGCCAATGTTCCTCATCCTGAATCTGGCGGTCGGCGGCGACTGGCCGGGTGACGTCAACTCCAGCACAACCTTCCCCGCGACGATGCAGGTGCAGTACGTGAAAATCTACACGAACTAAAGGCTCGGGTCTTTGTGCATTTCGAGGGACTGCCCCAGGGGCAGTCCCTTTTTGTTATGGCGCGTGAGTTTGCTGCAGGCGAAGCTGTGATGGTGGCGCGACATGGCGTTCCGGCCGCCAGAAGTTTCCCGGACAATGAGTGAATCATTGGCTGCGGCAGAGCGGTCGCCAGAATGAGGTCCGCATGCATCCATGGGTCCGGGAGACAGAATGGCCTTGATGCGCGGGAAATCGGAAAGCGATCCGAACGAAGCCGGTGTCCGATTCGTGATGGGAGAACTGGACAAGGCGTTGTCGCTTCTCTACGTTGCCGGCACATCGTTCGCGATTGAAAAGCGAACCCAATGCTGTCGTGAGGCACAAGCGGCGTACGCGACGGCCAGAGGGTTCCTCCCCGCACTTCCTCTCACCGACTCACAGGAAGCGGCCATCAGCGCAATGCAGCGCCAAATTAACCTGCGGCTGCATCGTCTCGACCTCATCGGCTGATGCGTCAAGCCTCAAAGCAGGGAGCGCGTCCCGACCGTTTGTCGCCTTCTCTCCATCATTTTGAGCTCTGCGCGCCTGGATATCCGTGCAACTGCGGTCCCACCAGGTTAGAAAAGTCGTAGTTCTCACTTTGATCGGCGTCAATGGTCCAGAACATCGCGCCAATCATCCCTGGATAGCCGCCCGGGCGGCGCAACTTGTAAGTGACTTCCGGCGGAGCCTTGCCGGTGATCAGATATTGCATTGCCTCGCTAACCAGCTTGGGCGTAGCCGTTCCCACCAGAAATCCCACGGCCACCTTGTCCGCAGGCAGCGGAGGAAAGAAATCTCCTGTGCGTCCGCCCACGGCAAATCCATGCAACAGCAGCTCCGTCATCGCCGCGTCGTAATTCACCGATCCCATTTGATAAATCTCTCCATCCAGTCCTTGCAGCGGCGGCGTGTTGTAATCCTGCACGTCGACGAAGGAGAGGATGTCGCGCACGCCCCACAGCAGCGGCAGATAGGTCCCGAACTGACCGCCGTAGCTCGGATACCCAGCCGGAATCTGCGTCCCTTCGGGCACCAGCGTCAGCATGAAGTTCGGCCCGAAGTGCGCTCGCAGTTGGTGCAGGCCCGCCAGAAGGTTCACCACGGAGGGCGTCTTCGGATGCCGGAAGTCGGTGTCTCCTGGATCGAGCGTCAGAGACGGAGACTCGAAGTCCAGATCGATGCCGTCGAAGCCATAGTCCGTCACGATCTGCGTGACCGAGTTCACGAAGTTGGGGATGCTCGCCGCCTGCGCCAGCGTGAAATACTCTCCGCCGCCGCCCAGCGAAATCAGGACCTTTTTGCCCTGGCTCTTCAGCCAGGCAATGTCGTCCTTCATCTGCGCCAGGTCGAGGCCTGGCCGCACGTGCAGCTTCAGCGTGCCTTCCGGAGCCTGATGGTTCACATCGGCAAAGGCCACGATGATCACATCCCACTGCGGGGACACGTCGCGCAATCGCAGAATGGATCCACCGGGTCCGCTCCCGGTCCAGTAGCCAATCAACTCGTGGTCGTTTTTCGCTCCCGCTGACGGAACGGCCGCGACCGCCGGCGGAGGCGCCGCCTGTCGTGCGGCTGCTGCGGCCGGCTGATTGAATACCGGACATGGAGTCGCGGCCACATTCAGGATTTTGCTGTCGGGAAAACTGTACGGTCCCACGCCTCCCGTGTACCAGCCCATCAGCGCCACGTCAGCCAAATGCCACGACGTTCCGGAGCCGACCCATGCCTGCCCTGTCGGCAAGTTGCTGCGATCGTTCGTATCCAGCGGATCTTCAAGTGTGTAGCGCGTTGCCGGACTATCCCCGCCACAGCCGCGATCCTGGGAGCCAGGCGCTGGCGGCCACTTCCATCTCGGCACCACATTCTCGGCCGCCGGCAGCGGCTTGTCGTAGGCCAGATGAAACAAGGGATCGTGCAGCGGATCGTTCGCCCACTCCGCGAGTTGCTCGGTCAGCGGCTGCACGTCGCGCTCGGTCACAATCGGCGGGGCCGTGCCCAAATACGACGCCAGCACGAACGAATTTCCCGTCGCCTCGTCTACGCCGTGCGTGCCCCATGTGCAGCACACGGTTGCGTCGCCGTAGGTGTAGTACGCCGTGTTCCGCGTCACCGCGATCACCAACTGCCCATCCTGCCGCGGAATCTGTTTGAAGATTTGCCGCTGCAGGTACTCCACGTCCACCATGGCCAGCAACGTTCCGGTCCGTTTCGACGTGAGCACGTACCCGTAGCCCACGGGAATCTCCACCGTCATCGGCCGCACTTTCGGCTGCCCCAGCAGCGTGTGCCAGCCGGAGGGTTTTGCTGCTGTGGCGCGGAGCATGGCGTCTAGATATTGCGTTCTCTCGTCCGCTCCGAATGTCATTTTCGAGAAGACCGGAGAATGCAATACCTGGCGAATATCGCCCGCGGCGTCCAGCGTCAGTCGGTGGCCTGCGACCCGTCGTGCGTCGAACTGCAAACGCACCGGGACCAACACTGTTGGAATCACCGTGGTTCCGCCCTGCGCCGGATCTCTTCCCGGCAGCGTTACCGGGCCATGGGGGGTGTTGTAGCGGTAGGTCGGGGCCGTTCCTTGTCCGTACCCCACCAACGCCAGTTGCAGGGAAACAACGATCAGGAGAAAACGCGCAATTCTCATCAGGAGGAAATCATAACGTCTGGAGCCGGTCGAAAAGCTGTGCGCGGGTGGGTTCCTCGGAATTGAATCTGGTAGCTTTTGCGGCCTAAGGAGTTGTCGAGGGACGCGGGTGCGAGGCCGTCGAGCCGTCGGTCATCCACAAGGCCCACTTGATGGCTTCAAAGTACATGGTGCGGATGTCGGGGTCCTGCCAGGACTCCGGCGTGTGGCCGAGGGTGGAGTAGAAGACGCGGCCCTTGCCGTACATCTTGCTCCAGGCGACGGGGAAGTCGTGATCGGCGCGATGGATGCGCGGGTTGTTGGAGTAGTTGAGGCGCGATGGGTCGAGGCTGAGCAGGACGTTGACCTTGTCGCGCGACCAGGCTTTGGGTTGATAGATCTCGTCGTACTTCACGAATTCATGCGGGAAGTGGCGGACGGCAGGGAAGTCGGGCGCTTCGTTGATGATGGGCGCCTCGAAGGTCATCCAGGGATGCTGGTCGAACCAGCCACCGATCATCTCGCCGTACTCCGGCCAGTTGTAATTGGTGTCGAGCGCGGCGTGGATGCCGACGAAGCCTTTGCCGTCGTCGTGGATGAAGGACATCATGTCCTGCTTCTGGCTGTCGTCCATATCGAGCTCGCCGGTGGTGCTGGCGAAGACGATGAGGTCGAAGTAGTTCAGGTTTTTTGCGTTGCGGCCCAGGTCTTTTTTGGTGAGCAGTTCGGTGTCGGTGCGCAGCTCGGTATCCCACAGACCACTCTGTTTGCCCATCTCGTAGATGGCGACCATAGCGTCGGAGATGGATTCGTGCTCCCAGCCTTTGGTTTGGCCGATGACGAGGACGTGCTTGAGATGGGTTTGCACGGCGTGCGGGCGCGGGCGGCAGAGGCTCGGCGGACTGCGCGGCGGCGCTCCATTGGCAGAGCAAAGAAAATGGTGGCGACAGCACAGGCGAGGAAGGAATTACGAAACAGGCGCACGGGAACTCCTTGAAAATAGCGACGAGCCAGTCTACTGCGGTTCGGGCAGCATCGATGTACGACCCGGCGTAGATGCGCTGCTCGGAGGCTTTATAGTCCGAGGGCTGTGCGGTCATGATGCTGGGCACGAAGGTTTGCGGGTTGCGGTCGTAGAGCGGGAACCAGCTGCTCTGCACCTGGACCATGATGCGATGGCCTTTGAGGAAGACGTGGTCGGCGGCGTGCAGGGAGAATTTGTATTCCTCAGGCGTGTTGGCGGGGATGGCTTCGGGCTGCGAGAAGCTGGTGCGATAGCGGCCGCGGAAGATTTCGTCGGCAATCATGAGCTGGTAGCCGGAGGGGTCGGGTTTCGACCAGGGCTGCGCGGCGGGATCGATGGTCAGACAAGTGAGTCCGCAATTGGCGTCGGGCGTGGGCTGGTCGGGAAAGACGTCGATGAGCTTGACGATCCAGTCGCTGTCCGTGCCTGAGGTGGCGGCGATGAGATCGGCGACGACGTTGCCGGTGACGGTGACGTCGTGGTCGAGCGGCGGTGTGGAGAAGGTGGCGACGTCGCTGCGTTCCGCGGCGAAACGCTGATCCTGCACCAGCCAGGTATACCAGTGGGAGCCGGGCGCGTAGGTGGCCTGGATGGGACGCTCGCGATAGGGGATGGGGTTGGCGGGGTCGGCGGTCCAGGCCTTGAAGGCGTGAGGATCGGCGGGCCTGGCGAAGCTGAGGGTGCCGTCGGCGTCTAAATAAAGATCATGGTTTGATACATTCTTAGGAGGCCACTCGGCATAGTGCATCCAGCGATCGGTGCCGGTTTGGTAGGTGGCGGTGTTGTCGACGCTGAAGCCGGGCTGATCTTTGAGGTAGTAGGCGAAGAATGGGGCTTCGATGCGGGAGCGGAATTCGTCGCCGACGGATTCGCCGAAGTCGAGCGGCCCGAGATGGCGCTGGGTGGCTACCCAGCTACCGTGACGCCAGGGGCCGAGAACCATGTAGACGCGATGCGCGGGGTCGGCGGGCTGGTTGTGGGGTTCGAGCGCGGCGTATTCAGCTTGCGGACCCCAGAGATCTTCCTGATCCCACCAGCCGCCGACTTCCAGGGTGGGCACAGCGACGGTGGTGAGGTGGTCCTGCACGGCGCGGCTTCGCCAGAAGTCGTCGTAGGCAGGGTGGGCGAGGAAGGCCTTGCCGGTGGGCAGATCATCGACGGTGCCTTTGCCGGCGGCGGTGAAGGAGCCGGCGTTGAGGAAGAAGGTGTAGGCGTCTTCCTTCATGGGGGCGAAGGTGTTCTCTTTACTGGACTCCATGCCGAGGACGTAGTCGTAGCCATAGGTCTGGCGGAAAGCGCCGTTGTGGAAGAAGTCGTCGCCGAGCCAGACGTCGGTCATGGGGGCTTGCGGCGAAATGGCGCGAACGGCCGGATGCGGATCGATGCCGGCTTCGGCAGCCAGGAACCCAGGATAAGAAACGCCGACGACGCCGACGCGGCCGTTGTTGTTGCGGACGTGCGTGAGGAGCCAGGCGACGGTGTCGTAGGTGTCGGTGCTCTCGTCGATGGCATGCGGGTCATGATGGTCGGCGAGGGGACGCATCATGACGAAGGTGCCTTCGGATTTGTAACGGCCGCGGATGTCTTCCATCACGAAGATGTAGCCGCTCTCGGGCAAGCTCGGTGTATTCGGCCATTGATGGAGTCGGAGGAGGAGTCGTCAACGCCGTAGGGCGTGCGCTGCATGAGGAAGGGCAGCGGGTCCTTCGTGTCTTTGGGGCGAAGGATGATGGCGTGAAGCTTAACGCCGTCGCGCATGGGGATCATGACTTCCTGGCGCGAATAGGGGCGGAAGTGGTTGGGAACGGGCTGCGAGGAGATTTTGTCGAACGTCTGCGGCGGAGGGCCGGAAACCTCGGCGGCAGTGACTGCGCCGTTACTGTCGGTGATGAAGGTAATGAACGTCGAGCCGTTGTCGGGGGTGAAGACGGTGGCGGATTTGGCGTGAAGATCAGTGCGGGGTGTCCGCGCGCCTTCGAAGTAGAGGCGGTCGTGATCGCGGAAGACGGAGAGGACGATGTCAGGCTCGTCGTGCTGGCGGTATTGGCCAACGTAGCTGTCTGAGAACTGAGGGCGCGACGGAGACAGCGGCTGGCGGTTGCTGGGCGGACGATACGGGAACGAGCGGGAGTGAGGCGGATAAGAACGCGAGCAGAAGGACAGATCGCATGGCAAAGATAGTATCGCCCTGGGGCAGGGAATTGCTTTCCATTCGCGGCTTCGAGCAGCGAGAATGGTAGGCGTGCGTGGCGCGGGAGAGTGAATCGGGTGAGAGCAAGCGGGGTTGGTGGCCGGACATCGCGGATTGGGTGGGGATGGACGGTTTGGGATGTTTGGCGGCGGGTGTGATGGTTCTGACGGTGACGATGAGCGCGCAGAGGTCTCCACAAGCGGCGACAGCCGAGCCGCATGCACGGGGGCATGGCGACGGGCGGCGCGCATCAGGCGGTCTACGACGCGGAGCATCGGCCGATTACGGCGGGCGGATTCGTGAAGAACGGCCCGGTGGTCTTCGAGGACATTGCGAAGGCGGCGGGGCTGACGTCGTGGCACCACATCTCCGGCACTCCGGACAAGCCATACATCGTGGAGGCCAAGGGGCCCGGGCGTCTGTTTGCTGGACTACGACAACGATGGGTGGATGGACATTTACCTGGTGAACGGCTCGACGCTGGATGCGATGAACGGGAAGACGACGGCACCGCATGCTGCGCTGTTCCACAACAATCACGACGGCACGTTTACGGATGTGACGGACAAGGCGGGCGTGGCGAACGAGCGCTGGGGCTATGGCTGCGCGGTGGCGGATTACGACAACGATGGCTGGCCGGACATTTACGTCACGAACTACGGGAAGAATCGGCTGTACCACAACAATCACGACGGCACGTTTACGGACGTTGGCGAGAAGGCGGGCGTGACGCTGGGGACATGGTCGACGGGCGCGACGTTTGGCGATTACGACGGCGACGGACGGCTGGATTTATTTGTGGCGGGGTACATTGCATTTCGATTTTGTGCATCCGCCGGTGTCGGGATCGCGAACGGTGAATTACGCGAACTGCCAGTTTCGCGGCGCGGAGACGATGTGCGGTCCGCGAGGATTGCCGGGCGAGCGGGATCATCTGTTTCACAACAACGGCGATGGGACGTTTACGGATGTGAGCGAGAAACTGGGCGTCGAGAACAAGGCTGGATATTACGGACTGGGCGCGCTGTTTGTGGATGTGAATGGAGACGGCAAGCCGGATCTGATTGTGGCGAACGATTCGACGCCGAATTATCTCTACATCAACAAGGGCAACGGGACGTTTGAGGACGACAGCTATCTGAGCGGGCTCGCGCTGAATGCGGATGGGCGCGAGGCGGCCAACATGGGGCTGGCGGCCGGCGATTACGAGAACAACGGCCACATGGATATTGTGAGCACGACGTTCTCCGACGATTACGACATTCTTTTTCAGAACGACGGCAAGGGGAATTTTACGGATGTGAGCTATCAGGCCGGCATTGCCGCGCCGACGATTCCGTTTGTGGGCTTTGGCGATGGGTTTCTGGACTACGACAACGATGGCTGGAAGGATTTGTTCATCGCGAACGGGCACGTGTACCCGCAGGTCGATGCGCATCCGGACTGGGGCACGACGTACGCGGAGCGGCCGCTGCTGTTTCACAACGTGAAGAACGGAAAGTTTGCGCTGGTGCCGGCTACGGAAGGGACGGGATTAGCGGTGGTGGTGGTGGGACGCGGCGCGGCGTTCGGCGATTTGTTCAACGACGGGAAGATCGACGTGGTGATGAACAATATGGACGGCGTTCCGGTGCTGCTGCGGAATGTGAATCCCGATCATCATCACTGGGTGGAGTTGAAGCTGGTCGGTGGCCCGAAGAGTCCGCGGGATGCGGTGGGAGCGACGGTGTATCTGACTGCAGGCGGCACTGCGCCAGCGCGGCGACGTGCTGAGCGGAGGAAGCTATTTATCGTCGAACGATCCGCGCGTGCATTTCGGGTTGGGCGACGCGACCAAGGTGGATGGCGTGGAGATTCACTGGCCGGATGGAGCGATGGAGAAGGTGCAATTGCTGGCGGTGGATCGAATCTTCACCATTGAAGAAGGCAAGGGGACTCAGTCGACTCGCCACAGTTGAAGTGAGACCGACGTAGCGTCGTCAGGAGACTCTGGCTTTTGCGGTGAAAAGCCCGGCGAAGTAGTTGCGGTACGCGAAGATCAGGAAGAGTTCAAGGGTCGAGACGACGATGCCCGAAACGATGCCTGCAGGCGCGAAAAAGACCGAGAAGGCGAGGATGTTCACGCAGACCGGCGCGAGGAAGACCAGTCCGAGAGGAACGAATCTTCCAATGAGCAGCAACAGTCCGCCAGCGGCCTCGAAGATGCCGACCAGGGCCATCCAATGATGATTGACCATGAGCACGGACCACACACCTGCATCGCCTGGGGGCATCTGCGCTGGGATAAATGGGTGGAGCTTATTCAGCCCGAAGACAAGGAATGCGAGTCCGAGAAGAAGACGGCAGATCAGAACTGCAATTTTCATAAACTCTCCTGACGATCGGTAACGCAACCGGAATTTTGTCAGCCAGCAATGCCCTTCGATCGGCGGGTTTCTTTGCGCGATTCGCAGGCGAAGATGTTTCGGCGACGTCGCAGACGTTGGGCCGGGTTCTCTGAGCGAAGAATCAAGGGGAGGGTCCGGCTGGCCATTCCATGCCGAGGCGTGCCACAGACCGGACAGGCTTCCGCTTTCAGCGTGATTTCGGCGCCGCAGCATCCACAAAATGCAGCCATAGGATCGATCCTCCTGGTATGGGAGTTCGATGATGCGGTTTTGCGGAAAGATTCGGCTTCTTCGCGGGCGGTAGCGATTTCCCTTGTAGTCGGCAAATCGAATATAACGGGATTTCGTCACGGAAAAGATATGAACATCAGGGAAGTTGCGCGGCTGGCAAAGGTTTCGACGGCGACGGTGTCGCGAACGATCAACGGATCGGACAAGGTGACGCCGAAGACGAAGGAACGCGTGCAGCGCGCGATCGAGGAATTGAAGTTCTACCCGAACACCTGGGCGCGCGCTCTGGGATCGGGAAGAAGCAGTCTGTACGGGCTCATCATTTCCGACATCACCAATCCATTTTTCCCGGAGTTGGTGAAGAGCTTCGAGGACATCGCGGTGCAGCACGGCCAGGAAGTGCTGGTGGCGAACACCAACTACGATCCGGCGCGCATGGAAGTGTGCGTGAGCCGCATGCTGCAGCGCAAGGTGGACGGCGTGGCGATCATGACATCGGAGATGGAGGAGCGGCTGATTACGGAGTTCGAGAGCCGCGAAATCCCTCTGGTGTTTCTGGATACGGGACATGTGCGCGCGCTGGCGAGCAACATCGTGGTGGATTATGCGGCGGGCGTGGAGGCCGCAGTGGAGCATCGTGGAGCGCTCGGGCACACGGAGATTGCGTTCATTGCAGGACCGGCGACGCTGCGCTCGGCGCGCATCCGGCGCGAGGCGTTCGCTCAATGCCTGGAGCGCAGAGGGCTGCCTGGGGCGAGGTGGAAGAAGGCAATCACCAGGTGGATGGCGGGCATGAAGCGATGGCGCGGCTGCTGGATGGTCCGCGAGCGCTGACGGCGGTGCTGGCGTCGAATGACATGACGGCGATTGGAGCGCTGGGTGCGATTCACGAGCGAGGGTTGCGGGTTCCGGAAGATATTTCGATTGTGGGGTTCGACGATATTGCCATCAGCGCGTTCACGCAGCCTGCGTTGACCACCGTGAAATTGTCCCGCGAGGAAATTGCGCGCCTGGCGTTTCGCGCGCTCTATGCGAGCCGGGACGGCGGCAAAGGCGGCGAATTCACGGTACAGCCGACGATGGTGGTGCGCCGGTCGACGGGCCCAGCGTCGCGGGGACGATAGCGAAGATCGGCTGATGAGCCAGAAAGCGACGGGATTCCTATGAAATCCAATCGGTATTCCCTCAGATCCAGGCGATTCATGTCCATGTGTGTTGTTTCGGTGAGTCTGCTGTTGGTCGGCGGTGCCCTGCAGCCGGCATTGGCGCAGCAAGCTCCCAACGTGGCGGGTAACTATGCCGGGATGCTGGGACCGCTGCACATTCAACTGCATATGAAAGTCGACGCTGCCGGAGCGATCACCGGTACGCTGGACAGCACGGATCAGGGATCGATGGGCATCCCTTGCGCCGATTTTCACCTCGATGGCCAGACCCTCACGTTCACTGTTTCCGCCGTGCACGGCAAATGGAACGGGACGGTCACGTCCGATGGTCTGCAGGGCACGTGGATCCAGCAGGGCACGCCGCAGCCGCTCAACTTCGCGCGCGACACATTCGTGGCTGCGGCCAAGCCATCGCCGGTGGATGGAATCTGGCTGGGAACGCTCAACGGGGCGCTTCGCGTCCAGGTGATTGTTAAGTCCGATACTGCGGGCAAGGAGTTTTGCAGCGTTGATTCGCTCGATCAACATGTGATGGGGCTGCCCTGCGACAACGTCGTTTTCGCGGCGCCGGATTTCTCCTTCGATGTGCCGAGCGTTCATGGCCATTGGGAAGGGAAGCTCTCTGCGGAGGGCAATTCGCTGAGCGGCACCCTGAACCAGGGAGTTCCGATGCAATTGAATTTCACCCGGCAGATGACTGCCTTAACCGCTCCAGCTATCGCGCCGCCCAGCTACGATCCCGCCATGGCGCCTGTCTCCGTGGCGGACTTGCAATCCGTTCTCGACAAGGATATGGCCGAGGCGCTGCAGTCCGGCCAACTCGCGCCCGGGACTGGCGCAGGCGTTTCGATCGGCGTGGTTGAGCATGGCGTGCGCCGGACCTTCAGTTACGGTGCGGCGAAGCCTGACTCGATTTTCGAAATTGGATCCATCACCAAGACATTCACCGGGCTGATCCTGTCGCAACTGGTGGAGCAGGGAAAGGTGCATCTTGATGACCCGGTGCGCGCGCTGCTTCCTGCCGGAACGGTCGAGAAGCCGGCGGGTCCGGAAATCACGCTTTTCGATCTGGCCACGCAACATTCCGGGCTACCGCGCATGCCGGACAATTTCCATCCGGCCGATCAGGCCAATCCCTATGCCGATTATGGCGCTGCCAATCTTTACGCATACATGCGCGGGCACGGCGTGGCCAAACCGCCGGATGCCGGGTTTCTCTACTCCAATCTGGGTTTCGGCTTGCTCGGTCAGGCGCTGTCGGTGAAGGAAGGGATGCCATATCCCGCATTGCTCAAGTTGCAGGTCACTGATCCGCTGGGTCTTCACGATACGGTGGTCACGCTGACTCCTGAGCAGCAGGCGCGATTCATTCAGGGCCACGATGCAGAGCACCATCCCGCGCACGCGTGGGATCTCGGCGCATTGGCGGGAGCTGGAGCGATTCGGTCGACTGCGCCGGATATGCTGACCTACCTTGAGGCAGAGCTGCACCACGAGCAGCCCGCGCCCGGCGCGCCCGGCACGCCTGCAGCGACACTGGATAGCGCCATCGGCTTTCAGCAGGAGCTTCGCGCCGATGTTTCCCCCGGCATGCGAATTGCGCTTGCGTGGCTGTGGCAGGCCGAGTCGGGAAACTATTGGCACAACGGCGGAACAGGAGGCTTTAGTTCCTACGCGTTCTTTAATCCAAAGGGCGACTATGCCGCGGTGGTTCTGTTCAACACGACGCTGGGGCCGAATGGCAGCTTTGCGGACCGGCTTGGCGAGCACATCAGCGAGAGGCTGGCGGGAAAGCCGGCGATTTCGCTGGCCAAATAGACCAGGCTGCTGCGCGCTTACCGCATGCTCGAGCGCTTCGACTCCGATCCGAACTACTGAACTTCACCGTGAGGACGCAGGCGGTTGAGTTCAAGAGCGCAGGCGACGGCGTTGAGAGCGGCAAAGCGCAAGTTATCGAAGCCGGCCCAAATCCAAAACTGCGTTGATTTCGCTTCACCGTTTGTACCGGATTGCGCGCGGACGCGGGTGAGGATATTGGGCTGACCGGCGACGGAGAGATTCGTAGGCGGATCGGCGTCGGCTGTGACCATTTCGACGTGTTCACCAGCGAGCGCGGTTTCGATCTGGTCGAGCGTGGCGGCCTGCGCGAGTTCGATGGCGAGCGAGATGGTGTAGCCATGGAAGACCGGCGCGTGGACGACCTGAATGCCGACGTCGGGCAGACGGCCTGCCGATAGCAGCGCATAGTGCCGGCGCATGCGCGATTCGCTGGCGGCGAGATTGACCTTGGCTGCTTCGCCAAAGGCGGGCGTGGCGTTGAAGGCGACCTGGGTGTCGTAGAACTGCCTGGGCAAATCCTGAAAGCTGAGCAACTTCACAGTCTGCTGATGGAGTTCGTCCATCGCGGCGCGGCCATATTCTGAAGCGGGCTCGAGCACGGTGGCAGAGGCGCTGCGCACTGGGGCCAGCGAAGCGGCGCGGCCGAGCAGCAAGGCGAGAGCTACGGATACTGCGTGCGCGGGGACGACGGCGCCGGTTTCAAGATCAGGCGGATTGGGCGCAGTGGGCGGCTGAGCGTCATCGCTGGCCACTTCACCGTTAACCCACGGAGCACGGACGAGCACACCCTTTTCGCCCTCGAGGGCGCCGGAAGCGTCCACGATGCTGGCGCCGATTTTGAGCGCAGTCTGCCAGTGTTTGCGGGTGACCTGCTCTTCGCCGGCAAAGAAGGCGAAGTCGCAGCGGTTGAAGGAGCCGGGCTCGATGCGCTGGATGAAGGTGACCTCATCGCCGACGGCTTCGAGGGTGCCGAGCTCGGACTCGTCGTCCATGAGCACAAAATCGGCCGCGCCAAAGGGCGAGTCCGCGAGGGCGTCGTTGATTTCTCTGCCGCGCAGGGAGCCGGCGCCGACAATTGCAATTTTCGATATTTCCGTCATCCGATTGGGCCTTAAGGGGAAGCAGGGAGCGAGTGCGCAGAGGGTTTGTGGTGCCGGCGCCAGGAATAAGCGATGCGGGCGATGACGCCTGAGAACATGTAGACAAGTGCGATGAGCAGCAGGACTTCGCGGGAGAAAAAGGCGAGAAGATAAATGATGATGCCGACGAGGATAAAGAGGCGAAAGGGCTGGCGGCCGGTGAGATTGATTTCTTTGCCGCTCCAGAAGCGCCAGGTGCTGACCATGAGGAAGCCGATGAAGCCGACCAGGAGAATCCAGATGACGGCGACCCACCACGTGGAGATGGGCCATCCGATGAACGCGTGAACGACGGCCGCGACGATGCCGGCAGCGGCAGGAATCGGCATGCCGACAAAATATTTGCGGTCGGGCTTGCCGGGATTTTTAGGAACGGGGTTGACGCTGACGTTGAAGCGGGCGAGACGCGCGGCTCCGCACAGCAGAAAGAGGAAGCAGACGAAGGCGCCGAACTGGATCAGCTTGATGCGCACGTCTGAGTCGATGGACATCGGCAGAGTGCGAAAGCCCCAGGCGAAAGCGAGGATGCTGGGCGCGACGCCGAAGGTAATGACGTCGGCAAGGGAATCGAGTTCGCGTCCAAAGTCGCTCTCGGTTCCAGTCATGCGGGCGATACGGCCGTCGAGTGCGTCAAACGGGATGGCCAGGCCGATAGCGAGCGCGGCGTAGTCAAACGGGCGCGGATCGCTGCGCGAGCCGGCGAGGCTTTGGGTAATGGCGAAAAAGCCGGCGGCGATGTTGACTGCGGTAAAAAGAGACGGAAGGATGAACATGCCGCGCGAGCGTTGTTTGGGGCGTGGCCGGCGCGGTGCGGCAGGCGGAAACGGCTGGTGCTCGCCCGCGCTCAAGACGGTAGCTCCGCGCCTGTGCCGGCGAGCAGGGATTCGGAATCGGTTGCGGGCATGCGGGCGAGAATGCTGGCTCCGCCGCGGACACGATCGCCGACTTTTACGAGTACCTCGGCATTGCCGGGCAAGAGAGTGTCGGTGCGGGACCCGAATTTGATCAGTCCGACGCGTTCACCGCGCGCCAGGGTGTCGCCTGGGCGCTTGTTGAAGACAATGCGGCGAGCGAGAAGTCCGGCGATCTGGGTGAAGGCGACCAGATAGCCATCAGCGGCGTCGACGATGGCCTGGTTTTGCTCGTTTCGCTCGGCGCAGACTGGGTTCATGGCGTTCAGGAATTCGCCCTTGCGATAGCGGACGTCGCGCAGGACTCCGGCGACCGGCGAACGATTGACATGGACATCGAAGACGCTGAGAAAGATGCTGATGCGGAAACATTCGCCGTCAGGAGTGGCGATGCGGGCGACTTCGGTGACTTTGCCATCGGCTGGCGAGACGACGAGGCCTGGCTGCTGCGGGATGGCACGCTCGGGATCGCGAAAGAACCAGAGAAAGAACGCGGCGAGCAGCAGAGCCGGAACGGCCCAGATCCAGCTGCCGGTGACCAGCCAGAGAACGATGGCCACTGCGATCAGCGCCAGCCCGTAGAAATATCCGTCACGCACCATAAGAGAAAAAGGACAACGCCCGCTTTTTGGCGGGCCTTCCCCATTCTAGTGGGTGAACGCTGAAACAGAAAGAGATGGAGACGCGGCAACGGCGAGATCGAGCGAATTGGGCTGGATGCACCGGAGGCATAATCCTCACACGGACGGTGCGGGCGCGTCGCGAAGGGACAGATTGTGAGGCCGCGGCTTGCCTGGTTAGGGCTAGGCGGCGCTAAAGGCGCGAGTCTGGCCTTTTCGGAAGGCCAGCTGATCTTTGATGTGGAGTTTGAGTTTCTTCAGGCGAACTTCCTCGAGTTGCTCATCTTCGGATAGCCAGGGTTTTTGAAGCAGGGCTTCGAGCTTCTCCGAATAGTGACGATGCTGTTCTTCCAGCTGACGAATTGCTTCACTATCCGGCTGACCGTTCGCTTCAAGGTCCATAGACGACACCTCCGCGGTTGAGATACCTGGCGGAGCCGGCTTGCGCTGCGCCGGGCGAATTGCTTGATACCAATAAGACGTACCACGCTAGCACCGCGGTCGCTTATCCTTCAACATCTTTATCGGTGGAAAACGAGAAAAGCTTTGGCACACGGGAGTAACTGGGATGCCCAGGAGCACCGCATCTTCTTCCGGGTGAGTGTAGTAACGCGGGCGAACGCCTTCGATTTGGAGGCCGAGACGCTGGTAGAGGCGAATGGCGGCGGCGTTGCCGGCACGGACTTCGAGGGCGAGGTGGTTGGCGCCCTGTTGGGCAGCCCAGTCGAGAACGGCGCGGAGCAGGGCAGAGCCCACACCGTGGCGACGAGCGGCTGGGTGGACGGCGATGGAGTCGAGTTCGCAGCGGTTTTCCTGCTGATCCAGGAGCAGAGTGGCGGCGGCGAAGCCCAGGATTGGTTCGCCGGTCTGCTGGCCCGCGTCGGCGACGAAGGCGGCGCGCAGCAGCGGCGGATGCGGATTGGGCACCAGGTAAGCGTGGTAACCGGACGGTTTCCAGTTGGGCGCTTCCGGTGAACTGGCGGCAATGGCCAGAACCGCGTCGAGGTCGGCGCCCGTCATGCGCCGGATTGCTGGCTGGGCCGACTGGTGGATTGGGGCGTCGGTCATGGGTGCGGTTTTGAGAAAATTTCAGCGTCGGAGCGGCGCAGGTAATTGCCGTCGAGGGTGACGGCGTTGTCGAAGTCGCGGGTGCGGAGACGCGGCAGGGCGAATTGAAGGGCGTCGGCAGCGGTGGGTGGTTCGACGAGGATTGCGGCGGACGCGATGGCGTGAACGGAAGCTTCGCAGACGGCGAGGTTTTGGGCGAGTCGCTGGGCTTGCGCGAGGAGCAGATCGGCCGAGACAAGCGATTCTCGCGGCGTTGGGCTGGAGAAGTCGCCCAGGTAGAATTCGTGGCGGCTGGCGTCGAGGACTGCGGCGGTTGTGGCTGCTTTGTAGGCGAGAACGGCGAGGCGCGAGACAGCGAGGATCGGCGTGCCGTGGGCTTCTGCCAGACCTTTGGCTGTGCTGAGCGCGATGCGGATTCCGGTGAAGCTGCCGGGTCCGCCGGTGACGATGATGGCTTCGAGGTCGGCGATTGTGCTCCTGTGGGTTTTCAGGAGATCGACGATGGTGGGAATCAGCTGGGCTGAATAGGTTTTGCCGGGTAAGCGAGTTTGGGCGAGGATTTCGAGCTGGTCGTTTTGGAAACGCGCAGAATCGCCGTCCGATAAGCGAGCGAGTGCGACGGTGCCGGTTGAGCCGCTGGTGTCGATGGAGAGAAGCATTTTCAGGGTGCAGGGTAGCGGGTAGCGGGTAGGGCAGGGTACAGAAACGACCGCAAGGTGCCTTCGACCTGGCTCAGGCCAGGCTCTTCGCTGGGCTCAGGATGACAGTGGTGTGGCTAGACATCGCTGATGGGATCCTGGCAGATTTCTAATAAGACGCCGCCGGTGCTGGATGGGTGGACGAAGAAGTAGAGGTGTCCACCGGCTCCGGTTTGAATGTCGTCGGAAATGAGGCGCGTGCCCTGGGTTTTGAGAGTTTCGAGGGCTTCCGAAATGTCGTCGACGTGGAGCGCGAGGTGGTGAAGGCCTTCGCCGCGCTTCGCGAGGAAGCGGCCGACGGGCGAATCGGGCGTAGTGGGCTCGAGCAGTTCAATGCGCGATTCACCGGCTGGGATCATGGCGGTGCGGACGTGTTCGTGCTCGACGGTTTCTTCGTGGACGACGCGCAGGCCGAGGGCTTCGTAGAGCTGGCGCGCCTGGGCGATGCTTTTGACGGCGATTCCGATGTGATCGATTTCGGGCATAGCTGTTAGCTGGTGGCTGGTGCCGGTAGCTGGGTTAATTCTCTTCCTTCAGGAGTTGGTTGGTTAGTTGCGCGACGAGTCTTCCAGGGGTCTTCGTTGCCGTTAGCTACTTCTGCAGCGTGGTTGGTGAGTTGGGATTCGCTGAGGCCGTGGCGCCGGGCGCGGCGCATGAGCTCGGCGCGGAGCATCGCGTCGATGCGTAGCTGCCAGTGGCGCGTACGGCGTTCAGCGAGGCGGTTTTCCTGGCCCATCCATTGTTGCAGTTCGGCGAGGGTGGCGGCGAGTTTGTCGACGCCGTCGCCGGTGGTGGCGTTGGTGCGGACGATGGGCGGCGTCCACGCGGTGTGGGTGGTCGCGAGGGATTGCAGGGCGCGAATTTCCTGTTCGACGCGGTCGGCGCCGTCGCGGTCGGCCTTGTTGATGACGTAGATGTCGGCGATTTCCATGACGCCGGCTTTGAGGCTCTGGACGTCGTCGCCCATGCCAGGCACAAGGACGACGAGGGTGATGTCGGCGAGGCGCGAGATCTCGATTTCGTCCTGGCCGACGCCGACGGTTTCAATGAGGATGACGTCTTTGCCGGCGGCTTCGAGGACGAGCGCGACGTCGGCGGTGGCGAGAGCGAGACCGCCGAGCGAGCCGCGCGTGGCCATGCTGCGGAAGTAGAAATCAGGGTCGCTGGCGTGTTCGCGCAGGCGGATGCGGTCACCGAGGATCGCGCCTCCGCTGAAGGGACTGCTGGGGTCGACGGCGAGTGCGCCGACGGTGCGGTTGGCGTGGCGGAAGTGTTGGGCGAGGCGATCCACCAGGGTGCTTTTGCCGGCTCCTGGTGCGCCGGTGATGCCGATGCGGAGCGCATGGCCGGTGTGCGGGAAGCAGGCCGAGAGCAGGGCTGGCGCTTCAGGGGCTTCGTTTTCGATGAGCGAGATGGCGCGGGCCAAGGCGCGCGGGTCGCCTGTGCGAAGGCGGTCGACCAGAGCGGCTATCGCAATTTCGTGGGGGGAGCCCCCCTGGGGTCGATTTGGGTAAGTATTTGATTCCATTCGAATCAGCCCCTGAGCGCGCGGGCCATGTATTTGATTCTAAAGTGCTTGTGGGTATGCACTTTGTTTTCAAATGCATAGGCGACCGTTTGGTGCCTGCGGGTTTCCATTGTAGAGGGAAACGGCGGCTGTCTGTTGGGCGAGCTTCTGCTGGAGTCGATCGACGAGTTGTTGCGCCGAGACAAATAGCTGTTCTCTGGTGGGTAGGGGAGGGGGCTGATTCCCTAAGCCGGCAGTGGAGAGGGAGGGGTCGACGGGAACCGTTTCGAGCGGGAAGCGATCGATGGCGCCGGTGATGGCGATGGAGGCGCGGCCCCAGGCGGCGCGTTCTTCGGCAGAGGCCTTGTTTTCGACAAGGGGGTGGAGCGCGGCGATGGCGGTCGCGCACTCATCGAGGAGTTGCGGCAGCGGAAGGAGGTCGAAGCGGTCGGCAACATCGTCCATAGCGCGTTCGAAGGCATCTTCGTCGATGCGGGCGCGGGGCGGGAGGCGATTGCGATGGTCGCGGCAGAGGGTTTCGCCGCGGCGCGGGATGCGGCCGCAGCGGTGATCGTTCTCGTAGACGTAAGCGCATTGGGCGACCATGGGATTTTCTCCTGAGAGCAAAGAAAAGGGCCCGCTCAAGGCGGACCTCTTTGTTTTTTCTACCTAAGTTCAGTATATCAAGTTGAGCGACTAACTCCGCCAATTATTTTTGGGTAAGTCGGGTTGTAAGTGGTTTGTTATGAGGAGGGGTTACTTTGGTGAAGAGGTGTCGGGGTTGACAAGAAAATCGAGAGGTAGGGTATAGGGTTTAGAGCGCTGCGTACACAGAAGCGCGATTTCAGGAGGGCGAAGAGAAACGTGGTACTCGTGGTGGGGGTGTGGGTTGCGTTTCTGCTGTTTACGTCCGTCCGGTTCGTTGTCTGCCAGCGCCGAGTGGCTTAGAAACTGTCCTCGAGCGATTTCCAGATGGTGTCGGCACTGGCGGCGCAGAGTCGTGACTCGCGGATTAAGCGGCGAAATTCGTCGATTCTCACCCGCCGCGGACGCGACGAGTCGAGCAGCACATTCTGCATGCGGATGCTCAACTCGGATAGTTGTTGGACAGTGGCGGCTGGTGTGGTCACGCTTGCCTCCCGGTGGGCCTGGAGTTGGGGCCAGGCTGGAGATCGAAAGAAACAATGGGATTCCGAGTTACGGCGAAGGGGACTTCCCTGCGTGTGCCGTCTCTGAGAATGATGACCGCCAGGCACTCGTGCCGGGTTGGACCCGGAGAACTCTCCCGCCGGAGATCTTGCTGATTAGTTTCGGACAACCTCGCCATGCCGGAAGAGTAAGGCGATGTCCGTTACCATGGGCATCCCCCAATGGTGCCAGAGCGGTACACGGCGGGGGGATGGGCACTCGGAGCGTCACCCGCGCGAGGGGTGCACTTTCAGGATTTCGCGGGCGATGACCATCCTTTGAATTTCGCTGGTGCCTTCGCCGATGGTGCAGAGTTTGACGTCACGGTAGAACTTTTCGACGGGGTAGTCCTTGATGAATCCGTAGCCGCCGTGGAGCTGGACGGCTTCGTTGCAGATTTTGACGGCAACTTCGGACGCGTAGAGCTTGGCCATGGCGGATTCCTGAGTGACGCGATGGCCCGCGTCTTTGAGGACGGCGGCGCGGAGGGTGAGAAGGCGCGCGGCTTCGAGCTCGGTGGCCATGTCGGCGAGCTTCCACTGGATGCCCTGGAATTCCGCGATGGCTTTGCCGAACTGACGGCGTTCCTTCACATATTTCACGCTGGCGTCGAGGGCGCCTTTGGCGATGCCCAGGGACAGGGCGGCGATGGAGATGCGGCCGCCGTCGAGGGTGCGCATGGCGTCGACGAAGCCTTCACCTTCTTTGCCGAGCAGGTTTTCCGCGGGGATTTCGCAGTCTTCGAAGATGAGCTCGGAGGTGTCTGACGCGCGGAGGCCTAATTTGTTTTCTTTTTTGCCGGGGCGGAAGCCGGGCGTGTCCTTTTCGACGATGAAGGCAGAGAGGCCCTTGGTGCCCTGGGATTTATCTGTAACCGCGATGATGACAGATACGTCGGCATAGTGGCCGTTGGTGATGAAAGTTTTGTTGCCGTTGAGGACCCAGCCTTTGCCGGTGCGGGTGGCGGAGGTGCGCGCGGCGCCGGCATCGGAGCCGGAGCCTGGCTCGGTGAGTCCCCAGGCGCCGAGGTGCTGGCCGGTAGCGAGGCGGGGAATATATTTTTCGCGCTGGACGTCGGAGCCGGCGAGGAAGATGTGGTTGGTGCAGAGGGAATTGTGCGCAGCGACGATGATGCCGATCGAGCCATCGACGGCGGAGAGTTCTTCAATGGCTAGCATGTAGTCGACATAGCCGAGGCCGGCGCCGCCGAGTTCGGGCGGGAAGATGACGCCGAGGAGGCCCATTTGTCCGAGCTGGCGGACGACGTCGTGGGGGAACTCGGAGGCTTCGTCCCAGCGGGAGACGTTGGGAGCGATTTCGCGGGCGGCGAAGTCGCGGATTTCGCGGCGGAGCTGCTCCTGATCGTCAGTGAGAGTGAAGGGGAAGGTGCTGGCGGCCTGTTCGGCGATGGCGGTCATGGAGTCTCCGAAGGGAGTAGATGCGAAAACGGGCTAGATTAGCAGGGACTAGCCGTCCAGGCAACCGCGCTGCGCGCCGTTCACTCATCTACCAACAACGGTGAGGGCTGCCGCACGCAGCCAGGATCATACGCAGTGCGGTCTATCAAAGTCCATTACCGCAGGCTGGCGGGGGGTGGGATGACCGCGCTGAGTTGTTTGAAGGCGGCGTCGGGGAGTTTGAGGGCGGCGGCGGCGATGTTTTCTTCGACGTGCGTGGGCGAGCTCGTGCCGGGGATGGGGAGGATGACGGGCGAGCGGCGGAGGAGCCAGGCGAGGGCGACCTGCAGAGGCGTGGCCAGGAGATTTTTGGCGATTTTGTCGAGGAGGTCGTGGGCTTCGCGATTTTGGCCGAGGGGCGCCCAGGGAATGAAGGCGATGCCGTTTTTCTCGCAGTGGTCGAGGAGGTAATCCCACTCGCGGTCGGCGAAGCTGTAGCGATTCTGCACGGAAACGATGGGGACGATTTTGCGGGCGCGCTCGAGGTGTTCGAGGGTGACGTTGGAGAGGGCGACGTGGCGGATTTTGCCCTGCGCCTGCAGGTCGGCCAGGGTTTCCATGGAAGCGTCAAAGGAGACGGCGGGGTCGGGGATGTGGAGCTGGTAGACGTCGATGCGATCGAGTTTGAGGCGCTTGAGGCTGCCGTCGACGGCTTCGCGCAGATGTTTGGGGCTGGCGTTGTGAACCCACTGGCCGGGACCGACGCGCTCCCATCCGCCCTTGGTGGCGATGACCAGATCTTTGGGGTAGGGGTGGAGAGCTTCGGCGATCAATTCTTCAGAAACGTTGGGGCCGTAGGAGTCGGCGGTGTCGATGAAGTTGACGCCGAGTTCAACAGCGCGGCGCAGGGTTTTGATGGAGGCGTCGTGGTCGGCAGGAGGTCCCCAGATGCCTTTGCCGGTGAGGCGCATGGCGCCGTAGCCGAGGCGGTTGACGGTGAGGTCGCCGAGGTTGACGGTTCCGGCTGCGGAGGCGTTGGGGGTTTCGACGGATGTGGGCATGGGGATCTCCTCTTTTTGTTGGATTCAGAGAGCAGGGTAGAGGGTGCAGGGTGCAGAGAGACAGGTTGCAGGTTGGAGGTTACAGGTTTCGGGGTCACTTTCGTCAGGACGGCGAGTAAGGGTCGATGGGTTTGTCGGGTTGGGTGTTGTAGATTTCTTCGACGCGGGCGAGGGTGTCGATTTCTTCGACGGGTTTGTCGGTGCGGATTCTCAGGATGCGCGGGAAGCGGAGGGCGAAGCCGCTGGCGTGGCGGGTGGAGCGCATGACGTTGTTGAATGCGACTTCGAGAACGATGGTTGGCTCTACGGTGCGGAAGTGTCCGTTGTCCTGGAGGGTGTGGGCCTTGAACCAGGTGGTGAGGTTGGCGATTTCCTGATCGCTGAGGCCGGAGTAGGCTTTGCCGACGTTTTTGTAGACGGGGGCTTCGGGATCGGCGGAGTCGATGGCGTCCGTGTCGCGAATGGCGAAGGTGTAGTCGCTGAGGACGCGGGCGCGTCGGCCGTTGCCGAATTCGACGGCGGTGACCACGACATCCAAAGTCGCGAGTTCGCGTTTGAGTTTGAGCCACACGAGGCCGCGGCGTCCGGGCTGGTAGGGCGAGGCGAGGGATTTGATCATGACGCCTTCGTTGCCGCGAGCGCGGGCGTCGGTGTAGGCCTGGTCGAGCTGAGCGGCGGTGCTGAGACGGGTGGCGTTGGCGACGATGAGGCGCGGATAGGCCTGTTCGGTCTGGCTCTCGAAAAGATTGGGCTGGGAATTTGAGTGAGAGGCGGCGGTTGCGGAGGACCAGCGGGCGGCGAATTCTTCGAGGTGACGGCGGCGTTCGGCGAGGGGTTGTTCGAGGAGGAGTTCGCCGTCTCGATAAAGAATGTCGAAGACGATGAGTACCACGGGGACTTCGCGGCGGAGGGCAAGGGGCACGCGTTTGCGACCGAGGCGCTGCTGAAGGGCGGAGAAGGGAAGAGCGCGGTGGGTGGCGGGATTCCAGGCGAGGATTTCGCCGTCGAGGATGGCGGATTCGTTGATGGTCGCGAAGGCTTCGGTGAGTTCGGGGAACGAGGCGGAGAGGTCTTCGCGATTGCGGGAGTAGAGGGCTGCGCGGGAATTCTGAATGTGGAGTTGGGCGCGGATGCCGTCGAATTTGTCTTCTAATTGGGCGGCGCGTAGGGCGGAAGAAACCGCAGGTCCTTCGACTACGATCGCTGCGCGATCTTCGCTCAGGATGACATTTGTTTTTTCCGAGACGATTTCTTTGGTGAAGCGGGATAAGGCTTCTGCGGTGGAGGCGACAGGGCTGGCGAGCATGAAGCCGAGTGGGTGGAAGAGGTTCATGCGGGCCTGGTCGATCTGGCCGGCGGCGGCGAGGGCGACGACCTGGCGGAGGTCGCCGAGGAGCATGGATGCCCTTCTTACTTCCCGGGCCGCGGGCAGACCTTTGGACGGAGATCCGCTTTGAGTTGACTCTGCAGGCGGGGGCCAGGCTGCCGCGATGGCTTCTTCGACGAGGGATTGTTGGACGCCGGTACGCATGTCGCCGGTGGCGAGCTTGATGAGGTATTTGGCTTCGACGGGCGTGGCGCGGGCGAGGAGATCGAGGAGGAGGCGGAGTTTGGGCGCGGGGCCGCGAGCTGCGGCGAGCGCGGTGAAGGCAGCTTCGACGTCGGCGAGAGTGAGGGTGGGTGGTTCGAGGGCGTGCCCCTGCTTTCCGTGTGCGAGCAGGTCGGCGGCGGCTGCTCCAATGTCGCCGTGGCGGCGATAGGCGGCGCTGAGGGCGGCGGGATTGGTGGCGGCTAATTGGGCGATGGCTTTGGAGAGCAGGGACCCGCCGATGTTGAGGGTGCGGCGATCGGTTTCCGCGAAGGGTGTGCCGGAGAGCCAGAGGGCGGCGCGGCCGGCGTCTTCAATTGGGATGGTGCGGAGATAGTCGGCGATTAAAGCGCGTTTTTCGAGTTTCTTGGTGGTCGCGGCGAGGGCGTCGTTGAGCTCGGCGAATTGGAGGAAGAGGGACATACAGCGTGTAGCGGGTAGCGTATAGCCCGATTTCGATCAGAGTACAGCGTTTTAAGTGGGGATCGCGCTCGCTCGTCCAGCTCTGCCGTTGCTGCATGGGACACTTGCGAAACTGACCTAAGTTCAGCCCGATGGGCGCTTGCGTGGATGTCTCATCGACGCAGCGTTACTCAGGAGGCTGTCCATGTCCGTACGAAACATTTGCCGCACCCTTACTTTCGTTGCGCTCACTCTAGCGTCTGCAAACATTGCTCTCGGCCAATCCGGGGATTCAACGGAAGTCATTGGCGTATCCGGTCACCACACGTGGCAGGATGCGGAAATGGACCGGTACGCGGGGGGCAGGCTTTTTGTGGTCACGATCGACCAACCTGAGCGCCGCCAAAGCTGCCACGTTCAGATTTTCACAGCGGAAGAGATCGTTTGTTCCCGCGCCGTTGGAAGTCCTCGGACTTACCTTTCGCAGCAAATTCTGGCACTCATCGTTCCGCGCGATTTGGTGACGAAGATTGCCTTGATGGTCGGATTCAATGGGGGCATGGGCGCAGCGATCTGGGGCTCAGTGGTGCTGGCGGCGGCTTGCCCGCTATGCGCCGCGGGCACAGCCCTGGCCGCACTTTGGTTCTTTGGGGAGGCCGGGGCGGAACTTTTCGGGGACGACCAGCCGGAGCGGCTCATTTACCTTGCGCCTGGTCAACAGTTGAGCCGGAAGTTCGGCTACGTGCAGAACTGATTCGCCGTCAGGTCTCGAGAGCCGTGGCGAGCTCATTGCCGGTGAGGAGGCCGGTAACCAGCAGGCTGAGGGTGGGGATGAGCGAACTCATGGAGATTTCGATGAGCGAGCGTCCCGGGAGGACGCAGGCGAATCAATAGAGTGCAGCTTTTAGAAGGGTGCGGCACCGAGAGACGCGATACCATAGAAGCAATGCGGCGACTGTTTCCCATCGGCGTTCTTCTCTAGCGGCTCCCGCCGCCATCGCCTTGCTGCGTCCCCGATTCCCTAATTCACTTGAGTTGCACCAGAGCCGGCCATTTGCCGGGAGGATTTTATGTTTGATCGTTTGGAACAGATTGTTGCGCGGTATGAGGAGTTGGGGCGGCAATTGGCCGATCCGGCGGTGTTGGGCGACCAGCAGAAATATCAGAAGGTGGCGAAGCAGCATCGCGACATGGCGGAACTGGTCGACAAGGTGCGCGAATATACCGAGGTGAAGACAGGCATTGCCGATGCGCGTGCCATGATGACCGAGGACGATCCGGAGATGAAGGCGATGGCGGTGGAAGAGCTGTCATTGCTGGAGGCGCGCGCGCCGAAGATTGAGGAAGAGCTGAAGTTGTTGCTGCTGCCTAAGGATCCGAACGATGAGAAGAACGTGGTGCTGGAAATTCGCGCGGGAACGGGCGGGGATGAGGCTTCGCTGTTCGCGTCGGAAATGTTCCGGATGTATTCGCGATTTGCCGAGCAGCACCGCTGGCGGGTGGAAGTGCTGTCGGCTTCGGAGTCGACGGTGGGCGGGTTGAAGGAAGTGATCGCGATTATTGAAGGGGCGCGCGTGTATTCGCAGATGAAGTATGAGAGCGGCGTGCACCGGGTGCAGCGGGTTCCGGCAACGGAAACGCAGGGGCGCGTCCACACCAGCGCGGTGACGGTGGCGGTGTTGCCCGAGGCTGAGGAAGTGGACGTGAAGATTGAGGCGAAGGATCTGCGCATCGATACGTTTTGCTCGTCGGGGCCGGGTGGGCAAAGCGTGAACACGACGTACTCGGCGGTACGGATTACGCATATTCCGACGGGGACGGTGGTGAGCTGCCAGGATGAAAAATCCCAGATCAAAAACCGCGAGAAGGGGATGCGCGTGCTGCGGGCGCGGCTGTATGAAGTAGAGATGGACCGGCAGCAGCAGGCGCTGGCGAAGGAGCGCAAGCAGCAGGTGGGAACGGGCGACCGCAGCGAAAAGATCCGGACCTATAACTTTCCGCAGAACCGGCTGACGGATCACCGGATTGGGCTGACGATCCACCAGCTGGCGGAGATTATGGAAGGACGGCTGCAGCCGGTGATTGATGCGCTGACGGCGCACTTTAATGCGGAGCGGCTGAAGAGTGAGTCGGAGGAACAGGGTGTCGGGGGTAGGGTGTAGCGGGCAGGAAGAGCGAACCGCAGCGAAAGGCAGCAAACAGCAGCCCGAAGCTGAAAGCACGGAGCGAAAATACTGGCGCTTCGCGCCGGCCCACATCTGCCGAAAGGTGGCAGATATGGGGTACCCGGTGACGAGAGGATTCCGGCGTGAATGTTCGTGAGGCTGTGGTGGGGGATGCGCGGGCGATCGCTGAGGTTCACTTAGCGAGTTGGAAGACTACGTATCCGGGATTGATTCCGCAGGAATATATCGATGGGCTCCGCGTGGAGCATGGCGAAGCGCGGTGGACGGCGTGGCTGCAGCCGGGAAACGCGCAGGTGTTTGTGGCCGAGGATGCGGATGGGATTTTTGGATTTTCGGCGGGCGGCGCGCCGCTGCATCCGGTGGAAGGATTTGACGGGGAGCTGAGCGCAATTTATTTGCTGGCCACGCATCAGGGCCAGGGTGCGGGACGGGCGCTGGTGCGGCGCGTGGCGGAGACGCTGCGCGAGCAGGGCGTGCAGAGCTTATTGGTGTGGGCGCTCAGGGAAAATCGGGCGTGCGGATTTTATGAGCGGCTGGGAGGCGTGCGGGTGGCCGACAAGATGATTGAGATTGGCGGAGTGCTGCTGCCGGAAGTGGCGTTTGGTTGGCGGGATCTGACTGTGCTGTGTGCGGCGGCGGAGTGACAGGTTCGTCCGGCATGTCTGCGAAGTTTCTTCGCCAATTTTTGGACGATGCGAGTGCGCGGCTGGCGCATCTGTCGACCGCTCGGCGGGATGCGGAGTTGTTGTTGCTGCGGGTATTGGGGCGAGATCGGGCTTGGTTGTTGACCCATGGGGATGAGGAGCTAACGGCTGAGCAGGCGGCGCAGTTTGAGGCGTGGGTTACGCGACGGGCGGCGCAGGAGCCGGTGCAGTACATTCTTGGCGAGCAGGAGTTTTATGGCTTCGCGATGCGGGTTACGGCGGATGTGCTGATTCCTCGTCCCGAGACGGAGCATCTGGTGGAGGCGCTGATCACGCGGGTTCCTCGCGGGGCCGCGGTGCAGATTGCGGATGTGGGGACGGGGTCGGGGGCGATTGCTGTGGCGTTGGCGCATGCGCTGCCGCTGGCGCGGGTGACGGGCCTCGACATTTCTGCGGCGGCGCTCGATGTGGCGCGAGGCAATGCGGAGCGGCATGGCGTGGCTGATCGTGATGGTGCTCAGGGGCGCGTGCGGTTTCTGGAATCGGATTTGCTGAGCGCGGTGCGGGGCGAGCGATTTTTTGCAGTGGTGTCGAATCCTCCTTATGTGGCGGAGGGTGAGGCGCTGGAGGCGCAGGTGCGGGAGTATGAGCCGCGGGGCGCGCTGGTTGCGGGGCCGACGGGGCTGGAGGTTTATGAGCGGCTGATTCCGCAGGCGTGGCAGGCTTTGGTGCCGCAGGGATGGTTGCTGCTGGAGATGGGGCAAGGGCAACGGGACGCTGTGGCGCGGCTGCTCGAGGATTGGGATGAGGTTGAGTTTGCGGCGGATTTGCAGGGGATTCCGCGCGTTGCCATCGCACGGCGGGCGAGTTGACAATAGGGATTGGAGAACTGAAACCGATGAGCACACTGACGGCTGTTGTGGATGCGCCTGCGGGCGTCGAGAATTTTGAAGAGAAGCTGGACCGGCTGGCGCAGGTTGCGGTGCAGTCCGGGCTGGGATTAGCGCCGGGGCAGGAAATGGTGATGACCGCGTCGGTGGACGCGCTGCCGCTGGCGCGGAAGATTACGGAGCACGCGTATAAGGCGGGCGCGTCGCTGGTGACGACATTCTTTACGGACGATGCGTCGGCGCTGCTGCGGTACAAGTACTCTTCCGATGCTGGCTTCGACAAGGCCGCGAACTGGCTGTATGAGGGGATGGCGGCGGCGTACAAGAATGGCGCGGCGCGGCTGGCGATTACGAGCGCGAATCCATCGCTGCTGTCGAAGGAAGATCCGGAGAAGGTGAGCCGGGCGAACCGCGCGCTCTCGAAGGCGTACCGGCCGGCGCTGGAGCTGATTACGCGGCACGACATTAACTGGACGATTGTGAGCGCGGGAACGCCAGTGTGGGCGGCGGCGATGTTTCCGGAACTGCCGGCGGATGAGGCGTTGGCCAAGCTGTGGAATGCGATTTTTGCGGCCAGCCGGGCGGACCAGGCGGATCCGGTGGCGGCGTGGAAGGCGCACGATGCGCATCTACATACGCGCGCTGAGTGGCTGAACGAGAAGCGGTACTCCGCGCTGCACTTTAAGGGTCCGGGAACGGATTTGAAGGTGGGGCTGGCGGACGATCATTTGTGGCTGGGAGGCGGGACGACGGCGGGCAATGGGAACTATTGCATTCCGAATATGCCGACGGAAGAAGTCTTCACGACGCCGCATAAAGATCGCGTGGATGGGACGGTGCGGAGCACGAAGCCGCTGTCATACCAGGGAACGCTGATTGAGGACATTCGTGTGCGGTTCGAAGGCGGGAAGATTGTGGAAGCGCATGCGGCGAAGGGCGAGATTGTGCTGCAGCGGATGATTGAGACGGATGAGGGAGCGCGGCGGCTTGGAGAAGTGTCGCTGGTGCCGCACTCGTCGCCGATTTCCGCGAGCGGGTTGCTGTTTCTGAATACGCTGTTCGATGAAAATGCGGCTTGCCACATTGCGCTGGGGCAGGCTTACTCGACTTGTTTGAAGGATGGGGACAAGCTGACGCCGGAGCAACTGGCGGCGAAGGGCGCGAATGACAGCTTGATCCATGTGGACTGGATGATTGGGTCGGGCGAGATCGATGTGGATGGGATTACGGCGGCGGGGAAGGCGGAGCCGGTGTTGAGGCGCGGGGAGTGGATCTGAAGGCAGTGTGTAGCGTATAGCGTGTAGAAAAGCCGGTGGCCGCGCGGGACATTCGCGCGGCCTCTTTATTGGTTATGGATGGGATTGATCTAGATGTGGCAGCTGAGGGCGCCGCGCTTCTCTAAATATTTTTGGTGGTATTCTTCGGCGCGCCAGAAGGTTTCGGCGGGGACGACCTGCGTGACGATGGGTTTGGCGAAGCGTTTTTCCGCGGTGAGGCGGACGATGAACTGCTTCGCTTCTTCTTCCTGCTCGGGGGAGTGGAAGAAGATGGCGCTGCGGTATTGGCTGCCCCAGTCGGGTCCCTGGCGGTTGAGCTGGGTGGGATCGTGGAGCGCGAAGAAGGCTTCGAGAAGCTGGGTGTAGCCGATTTGCGCGGGGTCGTAGTCGATCTCGACGGCTTCGGCGTGGCCAGTCTGGTCGGTGCAGACGTCGTGATAGGTGGGCTTGTCGAGCTGGCCGCCTTCGTAGCCGACGGCGGTGGCGGTGACGCCTGGGAGTTGCTGGAAACGGGCTTCGACGCCCCAGAAACAACCTGCGGCAAATGTGGCTTTGGCCATTGGGGAAGACCTCTTAAAACAGGGTACAGGGTGCAGGGTGCAGGGTACAGGGCCGAGGTTAAAGGTTAAAGGTTACAGGTTACTGAGTGCAGATCCCCGGGGATGTGGAAGGAAGCGGCGCTGGCAGCGCTTGATGTTGATAGAGATCGTACGGGAATTGCGGAAGGGTTCAATCATGGGCTGGTGAAATTTATCGGGGAGGGGGATGATGGATGCGCTGGTTCGGATCCCTGTTCAGCGGATTCCCACGGTTGAGGCCCTGGAGCGACGATGAGAGTCGTGTTGTGGTTGGCTGGTTTTTTTCGCGGCGCCTGTCTGCTTGCCGCAGGCGCAAATGCATGTTCCGGGCGGTTCGCCAACGGAGCCTGCTGCGGTGCAGCGGCCGATTGACTGGTTCCGGCGCGCCGATGACGCCACCAACCTTCGGCTGCCGGGTTCGGCGCCGTTTCGCATGAACGTGACTTTTCATGCGTATCCAGGGATCGATTTTCGAAGCCTGGGCAGTCGCTCATTCAGAGTGGCGACGGCGTGTATGAGGAGGTCTGGCTCTCGCCGCAGAGGTGGCGTCGCGAGATTACGTTCGGCAGCTATCATGCTGTCGAGGTGCGCGCCGATGGGGTGCGCAAGATGCAGTCGAGTTCAGACTATGAGCCGAGCCGAGTGTTGATGCTGCTGAGTGCGGTGCTGGCGCCGATTCCGCGATCCATTCTGGAGCCGGAACTGGACGAGGCAAAGATGCACTGGAAGGTGGAGCACCTGACGGCGGGCAAACTGCCGTAGGTGCGGATCAGTTTTCGCCACGCGGCTGCCTATTCCACTCCCGAGGTGCTCGGTTACGATTTTCTGCCGAACGGGGTCCTGATTCGGCGTGAGGAGCAGTATCTGGGACTGCTGACGAGTTGGGAGGACGGGCAAGTTTTTTCCGGCAAGCTGGTGCCTCGTCACATTGCGGTGCAGGGCGCAGGGCTTCCGGGACCGATGGTGACGGCTGATGTCAGTCTGGTCGCTGCCGGGCCGGCGGACAGCGCGATCGCGCAGCTTCCGGGGGCGGCGGCTGATCCGGGCATGACGCTCAGTCCTATCGAGAATGTAGAAACGGATGTCTCTGGTTCGAAGTCGATCCACTTTGAGATGCCCAAGGCATTTCAGGGGGGACGGTATCCAGCTGGCGTGAAAACGGTGGTGATCGCTGTGATCGACCGGCAGGGAATGCCGCGCGACATTGAAGTCAGTGCAATGGAAGCTTACGGCCAACCACCCAGCCGCCAGGATCTGGGCGTGGTGACCGAGACGGCGAGGGAGATGGTTCTTTCCATGATCAAGGACCGATGGCATCCTGCGCTGATCGACGGAAAGCCTTGTGAGGTTTACTGGTCGCTGAGCATGTTCGCGGGTCCGAATACGAGCGAGTTTTGAGGCTGCGCTATTTGCTGCGCGGAGACGAACGGCGGGATGGAGCGCGTTTGGCTCCGGTGCGCGGTTTGCCGTGGGGGGAGCGGGGAGCTTTGACGCGGTCGGTGGAGCGCACGGGGCGGCTGCGGCCGGGGCGCGGCATTCTGCGGGCGGGTTTTTCGGTTTTGCCGGCGGCGGCGCGGCGGAGCTGCTCGACTTCTTCGAGGGTGAGCTCGCGATGGCGGCCTGGCTCGAGGTCGAGGATGAGCGGGCCGTAGCCGACGCGGCGAATTTTTTCGACGTGGTAGCCGACCTCTTCAAACATTTTGCGGATCTCGCGATTGCGGCCCTCGATGAGGACCATTTCATACCACGGATTGTCGACGTCGCGGATGAGGCGGATGCGCGCGGGCGCTGTCATGACGCGGGCATCGCTGCGGCGGATGGGCTTGTCGGGGAGCGCGCCGTCTTTGCCGAGGCGCGGCTTGATTTGCGTGTCGCGATCGATCATGACGCCGTGGCGGAGCTGATTGATGGCGGAGTCGGTGGGCTTGCCGCTGACTTTGACGAGGTAGGTTTTCTCGATGCGGGCGGCGGCGCGGGTAAGGGCGTTGGCGAGGTCGCCGTCGTTGGTCATGAGCAGCAGGCCTTCGCTGGAGTAGTCGAGGCGGCCAACGGGGAAAACGCGCTCGCCGCCCTTGATGAGGGCCATGACGGTGGGGCGGCCTTCAGGATCGGAGGCCGTGGTGACGTAGCCTTTGGGCTTGTTGACGACGAAGTAGCGGGGGCGCTCGGGACCCTGGAGGAGTTTGCCGTCGACGCGGATGTGGTCGGTGGCGGGGTCTGCTTTTGTGCCGAGCTCGGTGACAATTTGGCCGTTGACCTGGACGCGTCCGCCAGTGATGAGTTCTTCGGCTTTGCGGCGCGAGGCGATGCCGGCGGCGGCGATGATTTTTTGCAGGCGCTGTTGGTTGGGATTTTGTTCGGGGTCGTTGGTCATGGGCACAGGTTAGAGGTTACAGGTTTTAGGTTACAGGTTTCAGGAAAGGCAAAGGCGGGCGCTCCCGCGCTGTCCCACATCTCGCAAAAGCAGCGAGAGCCTTTGGCTTTGCTCAGGCCAGGTTAGGGGGCACCCGGAGCCGTTCCGCCGCGATCACTCTTGCGTGGATGCGGCGTCGTTTTCGGTCGTGGCCTCTTCGGATGGAGGCTCGGCTTCGGCCCTGGTTTCGACAGCGTCTTCTTCGAGGTCGGCGATTTCGTTTTGGGCGAAGGGGAGTTCGGTTTCTGAGGGAGCGATGGCCGCGGCGTCCTCTTCGGATTCGGCTAATTCTGTCGCCATTTTTTCGAACTCTTCGATGGAGGGGAGTTCGTTGATGTCTTTGAGGCCGAAGCGGAGGAGGAATTCTTTGGTGGTTTTGTAGAGGATGGGGCGGCCGATGACCTGTTTGCGGCCAGCGGTGTTGATGAGCTTGCGGGCGATGAGGGAGCCGAGGACACCGCCGGAGTCGACGCCGCGGATTTCGCTGATTTCAGGGGCGGTGACGGGTTGTTTGTAGGCAATGACGGCGAGGGTTTCGAGGGCCTGGAGCGAGAGCTTCAAGGGGGGCTTGAGGCTCTTGATGAAGGAGCGGACGGCGTCGTGGTATTCGGCGCGGGTGGCGAGGCGGAAGCCGCCGGCGACTTCGCGAATTTCGAGGCCGCGGTCAGCGCCGTTGTAGTCGGCGATGAGCTCGTCGACGATGGCGCGGAGTTCGTCGCGGACTTCGCGTTCACGCTGGCGGGCGGCACGTTTTTCGTCGTCGAGGGATGATTCGGGTTCAGAGGCCGGTGCGGATGGATCGGCGGTGGTCGCCGGCTCCACGCTGGTGGTGGCCATGGGCGGGACTTCGGGCTCGAGGGTCTCGGTGGCTGGGGGAAGCGGTGCTGGCGAATCCTCATCGTCGAGGTCGTCGAGAAAGGATCCCTCGTCCTCGTCGTCTTCGGACGGCGCTTCGGGATCGGCCTGGGGTGCAAGGCGCTCGGCGCGGCGGAGGAGGGCTTCTTCGCGGAAGAGGGCGGCTAGCTGCTGGAGCGTGACTGGCTCTTCGGCGGCGTAGATAACGGCTTCAATGCGTGCTTTCAGACTCATCGATGGGTGGGTGACACGGGCCGCACAAACGAAAACGGCGCTTTCACGATAGTACAGAAAGCGCCGTTCATCGGGTTGTGGGTATTCCGGCTAGACGAACTGGCGCATGACCCAAAAGAGTCCGCCGGCAAGCAGGGCAGCGGCGGGGAGGGTGAAGACCCACGCCAGCGCGATGTTGCGGATGGTGGACAGCTGGAGGCCGCTGCCATTGGCCAGCATGGTGCCGGCCACGCCGGAGGAAAGGACGTGGGTGGTGGAGACGGGCATGTGGAACTGGTCGGCGGCGATGATGGTGACGGCGGCAACGATTTCGGCGGCAGCTCCCTGCGCGTAGGTGAGGTGGGTTTTGCCGATTTTTTCGCCGACGGTGACGACGATGCGCTTCCATCCAACCATGGTGCCGAGGCCGAGCGCGAGAGCGACGGCGACTTTGACCCAGGAGGGAATGAAGCGAGTGGAGTCGTCCAGATACTTTTTGTAATTGGTCAGGACTTTGGTGTCGGCGGGGGCGAATTTGGGGTTGTTGGATTTGGCCATGATGCGCATGGCTTCGCTGACGACGTACATGTTGTTGCGGACGTTTTGCTGCTGGCCGGCGGGGACGCCAGCGAGGGTTTTGTAGGTGGTGATTTCGCGTTCGATTTCCTCGACCATCTGGCGGAGGGCGAGCATGGTGTTGGGGGTAAAGTTCTTCGACTTGATGTAGTCGGTGAGGTCGACGCGGGCGTCGCCAGCGATGCGGGCATCGCCGGGGACATAGGGATTGAGGACGCCGACGGTTTGCTCGGAGACGGCGGCGAAGTCCTGCACCTTGTTGGCGCCCATGGCGTGGTTGAGGGCGTAGGCGGTGGGAACGGTGCCGATGAGGATGAGCATGATGAGGCCCATACCCTTCTGTCCGTCGTTGGAGCCATGGCCGAAGCTGACGCCCGTGCAGGTGAGGATGAGGAGGCAGCGGATCCAGAACGGGGGCGGCTCTTCGCCTTTGGGCGACTCGTAGAGAGCCTTGTTCTTCACGGTGAATTTGAGAATAAGGAGGAGCAGCGCGGCGCCGCCGAATCCGACCAGCGGAGAAATGAGGAGGACCTTGAAAACGTTGGCGGCCTGGCCCCAGTCAACACCGCTGGTGCCGTTGTGGCCTCCGAGGATCTGGTTGGCGATGCCAACGCCGATGATGGAACCGATGAGGGTATGGGAACTGGAGGCGGGCAGGCCGAACCACCAGGTGCTGAGGTTCCAGAGAATGGCAGCGATGAGCAGCGAGAAGACCATGGCGAATCCGGCGCCCTTGCCGACCTGGAGGATGAGCTCGACGGGCAGGAGGGAGAGGATGGAGAACGCGACGGCGCCGGAAGAAGTGAGGACGCCGATGAGGTTCCACATGCCGGACCAGACGACCGCGATGTTGGGATCGAGGGAGTGGGTGTAGATGACGGTGGCGACGGCGTTGGCGGTGTCGTGGAAACCGTTGACGAACTCAAAGCCGAGCGCGATGAGGAGCGCGATGCCGAGGAGGATGTAAGGCCACGCGGAGATGATGTGGACGCCGGAGAGGTCGTTGGCAAGCTGGGAGCCGGCATAACCGAGACCGGCGACGAGGACGACGCCGAAGATGATCAGTCCGAGCCGGCCCGGGGACTTCTTCATTTTTCGGTCAAGGAGGGAGTCGCTTGAGAGGTCAGCGGGATTGATTGCTACTGCTACGCCTTCATCCATGGGAATGGTGGCTCCGTAATTGAGATCGGGGGGTGGTGTGGAGCGAGGCTACCAATGGCGGTGAAAGAGGCGCATGAACGTCCGGTCAACAGACGATGAATCTGTGGCTGGGGGGGGAGTTTCGGGTTCGACCGGATGGCAGATGAGCAATCGGAGCGAGCCAGCGGGCCACACGGCGCGAGGCACGCTGTAAACAGTTCGTCCGTAATGGGTTACGGAGCTATTGGCACGGTGGGGGTGGAATGGGCTGGTTTGACTCCATCCCGAATTCTGTTCATACTTTTGAAATCTTTCCAAACCCCGGCGAGAGACCGGAAAACGGCGAGATGGCGATGACAGGGGACAGCCTCAGCTGTTCCGAAGAGCAGAGTCTCCCGCGCACAGAGCAGACCGTTCGCAGCGACCGATATCTGGCAGTCCCCGGGCATTGGTCCTTTCCTGTTATGGACAACGAAAATCCGAAAACTCCTGGGGGGCCACAGGTGAAAAAGTTCATTTTGACGGCGGTTGCGGCGGCAACGATTGCGGCGCTTTTGTTTTTTCCGGCAGGTTTAACGGCACAGCAGGCGACCACCTCGCTGAATGGGGTGGTGACGGATTCGAGCGGCGGGGTGGTACCGGGCGCATCGGTGACCATTACGCGCGGGGCGACGGGGCAGGCGCTGCAGGAAACGACGAATGGGCGGGGCGAGTATCAGTTCTCGCAATTGGCGCCTGGCACCTGGACGGTGACGGTGAAGGCCAAGGGGTTTGCCGATCAGAGTAAGGTGGGCAACCTGCTGGTGAGCCAGCCGGCGACGATTGCGTTCACGATGAGCGTGCAGGCGGTGAATCAGACGGTGAACGTGTCGGCGGAGACGGAGACGCTGAATACCTCGGACGCGTCGCTGGGCGATGCGATTGGGAACAGGACGATCCAGTCGTTGCCGATGATCGACCGGAACGTGCCGGATCTGCTGAGCCTGCAGCCGGGTGTTCTGTATTTGGGCCATATCGTGGATACGGACAGCGACAGCCGGACGGGGACGGTGAACGGCGTACGGTCCGACCAGGACAATGTCACGATGGATGGGCTGGACGACAACGATCAGCGGAGCGGGTACTGCGTTCACGGGAGTGCTGCGGGAGACGATGGATTCGATCGACGAGTTTCGCGTGGTGACCGGGATGGCGAATTCCGACGAGGGCCGCTCGGCCGGAGCGCAGGTAAACCTGGTGACGAAGAGCGGGAGCGGACCATTTTCACGGCGGGGTGTACGAGTACAACCGCAATACGGACACGGCGGCGAACAACTTCTTCAACAAGAATGCAGAGGCCTCCAGCGGATTGCCGAACAAGCCGGGCGAATACATTCGCAACACGTACGGGGCCGACGTGGGCGGACCGGTGATTCATCAGCAAGTTCTTCTTCTTCGGGAATTACGAAGCTTCGCACATTCGCGAAAACCAGCAGGTGGAGCAACTGGTGCCGACGACGAGCTGGAAGGCCGGAAATCTGATCTACACCAGCGGGGGCAACAATGTGACGCAGACGCCGGCGGAACTGGCGTTGACGGATCCGAAATGCACGGCGAACGGGACGTGCCCGTGGGGGCCGGGCGTGGATCCAAATATTTTGGCGCTGCTGAACACCTATCCAACGGCCAACGGAGCGGCGCTGGGCGATGGGCTGAACAACGGGTCGTACAGCTTCTCGTCGCCGAACCCAACCAATCTGAACACAACGATTGCGCGGCTGGACTGGAATCCGATATCGCGGAACCAGGTATTTCTGCGGGCCGATTTGCAGGACGACACGACGGACGGGATCATCTGGTTTCCGGGGCAGAAGCCATCCACGGTGACCCGCGATAACACGAAGGGCCTGGCTGTGGGTGACACGTGGGAGATCACGAACAACCTGGTGAACGATTTCCGGTATGGCTATATCCGGCAGGGGTACAGCCAGTCCGGGAACGGATGCGGGGCGTATGTAACGTCGTTCCGGACGCTTTCGACGCCGACGCCGGAGACATGCAGCTCGATCGTGCACGTGCCGGTGCAGAACTTTATCGACAACGTGAGCTGGAACCACGGGAACCACACGGTGTCGTTTGGCGGGGACCTGCGGCTGATCACGAACTATGCGGATTCGGATGCAGCGTCGTACGGCAACGCGGACACGAATATCCAGTGGCTGGCGGGCGGCGGGTCGATTGCGGATTCGGGGAGCGATCTCGATCCGGGGGCGTTTGGTCAGCCGGCGGTAGATCCAGGGGACGCGACGAACTACAGCCAGGCGGTCGGAACGCTGGTGGGGCTGATTCCCTTTATCGCCGGGCAATACAACTTCAGCGTGCAGCACGGGGGCGCGACGGGCGTGACGCAGCCCGCTGGAACGCCGGTGGCGTTGAATTACTTTTCAAAGGAATTTGAGTACTACATCCAGGATCAGTGGAAGCTCAGAAAGAATCTGATATTGACGGTGGGTGTGCGACAGGTGCTGTTGCAGCCGCCGTATGAGACGCATGGCGAGCAGGTGCAGCCGACGATCGACACGCACAAGTGGTTCCAGACGCGGGCGGCGGAGACGGACAAGGGCGTAACGGATCAGCCGGATCTTTCGTTTGCGCCGTCAGGGAAGGCGAACGGGAAGGCATCGTACTGGAGCATGCAGGATACGAATTTCGCGCCGCGCATTGCGCTGGCGTACTCGCCGGACAGCAAGACGTCGATCCGGGTGGGCGCCGGAATGTACTTCGACCACTTCGGGCAGGGGATTGTGGACACGTTTGCGCAGCATGGATCGTTCGGGCTGACCACGTCGATCACGAATCCGGCCGGGCAGTATTCGGTGGACAACGCGCCGCGCTACACGAGCGCGACGGCGATTCCGCCGCTCTCGGGCGTAAACATTCCATCGACGATCCAGTATCCGTATACGCCGCCGAACAATGTGAATACCGGACTGGCGATTACGTGGGGTGTCGATAGCAAGATCAAGACGCCCTACACGATTGCATTCGATTACGTCGGTGCAACGCGAGCTGCCGCACGGATTTTCGGTGGAGGCGGATTACGTCGGGACCTTCGGGCGTCATTTGCTGCAGCAGTTGGATCTGGCGGAGCCGCTGGACCTGGTGGATCCGAAGTCGGGAGAGGATTACTTCAAGGCGGCAGCAAAACTGTCGCAGGCGACTTACGCAGGGCTTTCGACCGTAACGACCGATCCGTACTGGGAAGACATGTTTCCCTATCTGGCGGGCGGGGGTGTGAGCGCGACGCAGAACATTTACACCAACGTTTATGCGCCGAATGCGGTGGTGGGGAACGACTCGTATGCGCTTGTGGTGCTGGATGCGTATTGCGATCCGAACGAGGGCGGCCTGGGCTGCGGGCCGTATGAGGATTCGAACGGCAACGTGGCGACACGCTACTACCAGCGGCAATTCTCGTCGCTGTACGCATGGTCGTCGATTGGATCGAGCAGTTACAACGCCGGGCAGCTGACCCTGCGCAAGCAGACGGGTTCGGGGCTGGATCTGGACGTGAGCTACACGTATGCGAATTCGATTGATATTGGGTCGGACACGGAACGGGCGAGCGAGTTCACGACGAACAGCTTTGGGTTCATTACGAATAGTTTTAATCCGAGGTCGAATCGCGCGGTATCGGACTTCGACACGCGGCACCTGCTGACGGGAGATGCGATCTATCAATTGCCGTTTGGGAGGGGAGCGCGGTTCGCCTCCGATGCGAATTGGGCGGAGAACGCGGTGATTGGAGGATGGACGCTGTCGGGGATTCTGCGGATCAGCAGCGGATTGCCGTTCAGCGTACAGCCGCCGCTGGCCTACGTAACGAACTACCAGAACGTCACGCCGGCCGTAGTGACGGGGCCAATCAAGATTCACAAGCATCTGGTGGGCGGATTGCCGGAAGTGTTTGCGGATCCGAATGCTCTGAACAATGGCATCGGGAACGGCAGCCCGTTGCGGTATGCGTACCCGGGAGAAGGTGGAAGCCGCAACGCGTTCCGAGGCGACGGGTATTTCGAACCGGATGCGAGTTTGGCAAAGATCATCTGGAAGTCGCGCGAAGGTATGGCCGCGCGGTTCGACTGGGAAGTATTCAACGTGTCGAACTCGGCGCGATTCGACACCAGCCCGATCAGCAGCAACGGCGGGTTGAACGAGGCGGTGACCAGTGGGGCGGGCTTTGGGATTTATAGTTCGCAGCTGGTGCAGTCGCGAGAGCAGCAGTTCTCGCTGCGGTTTGATTTCTAAAGAGCAGCGGGTAGCTTGTCGCTGGTAGCGGGTAGCGTGTGGGGCGCGGCTGACGCCGTGCCCTGATACGTCGCGGGATGCGCCTCGCGCATCGCCCCATATCTGCCAAAACCGGGCAGATATCTGGTGGAGATCCGGACTCGGGTAAAAAATGGGTTGCAGCACCTGGCGCTGAACCGTGGCTTACAGAAGAAGAGCGGCCTGTGGAGCGTTCGGGGGAGGGCTTGTCTGGAAAAACTTCCCCTGACCGGCTGGACGGCGCGGCGGCGTGAAGATTTGCTGCAGCTGCTGGGGGAACTGGACCGGCACCTGGGGGAACTGGACCAGGCGGTGGATCAGGCAGCGCGGGAACATCCCCAGGCGCGTCTGCTGATGACGCAGCCGGGCGTGGGTCCGATCACCTCACTGGCGTTTGTGCTGACCATCGGGGATGCAGGCCGGTTCAGGCACAGCAACCAGGTGGCCAGCTATCTGGGCCTGATTCCGCGCGAGCACAGTTCGGGAGGCCGGCAGCGGCTGGGCGCCATCAGCAAGCAGGGCAACCGGTTCATGCGCCAGTTGCTGGTCGAATCGGTCCAGACAGTGAACCGGCTGGATGAAGGATTTCGCAGGCAGTATGCGGCTCGCTGCCACCACAAGGCCAAAGGCGTGGCCAAGGTGGCGGCGGCCCGGAAGTTGGCGGTGCGACTCTACTGGATGTTGCGGCAGAACGTTGGTTATCCGGAGATCGCCCATATCGAGAGCAGCTCGCGGGTGCCCCTGACCGGCTCAAAGCCAGGTCGCGTTATTGAATGAGCGCTCTCGCATCCGGCAGCAGGCCGGATGTCCGCATGGAAGCATCATGGCCTGTTGCTGAAGGCCGTATCGATGGTTGGTGGGGCGACTAACTCCACCGTTTGGTGATGCAGCGTGAATCTAACCGGAGCTCTGGTCCTCAGCCTCTCTGGCAACGATCGCGGTGCTCACGCACCGCACAGGTGAACTGTGCCTTGACAATGCCTTCGTTCTTATCGAGGGGCACCCGGAGTCGTTTCTGCGTCTAGCTCCAGTCGTCCTGGACGCTGAGGCGGTCGTTCATCACTTCTTCGAAGCGCTCATTTTTCTTGATAAAGATTTCGCTGAAGCCGCGATCCTGGCGCAAAAGGATGGCCTGGAGGCGGACCAGCTCGAGTAGCGCGAGGAACATGGCGATGACGGCGCTGGGGGAGCGGGTGTTGGCGAGGATTTTCGAGAGGGCGACGGGGCGCTCTTCCATCATGAGGCGGCGGCGAACGAAGTCGATCATCTGACGGACGGTGATGGCGTCTTCGGAGACGTCGAGGACGGGGCGATTTTTGGCGCGCTCGAGAACTTCGCGGAAGACGCGGACGAGGTCGAGGGTGTCGGCGGCGATGTCCTGATCGGAGTCGGCGATCTCGCGGAATTCGCGCATGCCGGGATTGGTCCAGGTGGCTTCTTCGAGCTGGCGCTTTTGCTGGAGCATTTGCGCGGCGTTGCGGAAGCGCTCGTGCTCGAGCAGGCGCTCGACCAGCTCGCGGCGGGGATCTTCGGCTTCTTCAGGCGAGTCGGCGGGCGAGCGGGGCAGCAGCATCTTGCTCTTGATGTGGATGAGCAGCGCCGACATGTAAATGAAATCACCGGCGGCATCGACGTCGGAGGCTTTGATGTGTTCGACGTAGGCGAGGAACTGCGCGGTGATTTTGGCGATGGGGATGTCGTAGATATCGATGTTCTGCTTGCGGACGAGGTCGAGCAGGAGATCGTAGGGACCGTCGTAGACCTGGCCGACGGTGACGGAAAAGGGGGAACCTTCGCGGTTAGCGACATGCGCTTCGCGCCTCGTCTCTTCGCCAGGCGCGGGTTGCGAAGATGCCGTGGCGTCCGAGGGATTGCGCGTTTCGTCGGTCATTGCGTGGCTCCGGACATGAAGACGCTGGTGAGGCCCATGGCGGAACGGACTTCGTGCATGGTTTGTTCGGCGCGGGCGGTGGCACGCTGGGCGCCGGCGGAGAAGATTTCTTTCACGAGGCCGGGGTTTTTTTCGAAGTGGACGCGGCGCTGCTGGATGGGGGCGAGGTGTTCAACGATGGCGTCCGCGACCCAGCCTTTGCACTCGATGCAGCCGATGCCGGCGGTGGTGCAGCCCTGGTAGACCTTCGCCAGGGTTTCCGCTGAGGAGAATACTTTGTGAAGGTCGCCGACGGGGCATTTGTCAGGGCTGCCGGGATCGGTACGGCGGACGCGGGCCGGGTCGGTGACCATGGTCTTTAGCTTTTTGCGCACGTCCGGCTCGGGGTCGGAGAGCATGATCGTGTTGCCGTAACTCTTGGACATTTTGCGGCCGTCGGTACCGGGGAGTTTGGGCGATGGGGTGAGCAGGACCTGGGGCTCAGGGAGGATTTCGGCGCCGTCTGCGGGACGCTTGTAAGAACTGGTTGAAGCGGCGCGGCGAAATTTCGCCCGGGTGAGCTCCACGTGCGCGGCCTGATCCTGACCGACGGGGACAAAGTGCGGCTGATAGATGAGGATGTCGGCGGACTGCAGGAGCGGGTAGCCGAGGAAGCCGTAGGTGGAGAGGTCCTTGTCCTGCAGGTTTTCCTGCTGCTCTTTGTAGCTGGGGACGCGCTCGAGCCAGCCGATGGAGGTGATCATGGAGAGGAGCAGGTGGAGCTCGGCGTGGGATTTGGCGTCGCTCTGGACGAAGAGGACGGATCTTTCGGGGTCGAGGCCGGCGGCGAGGTAGTCGAGGGCGACATCGACGGTGTTCTGCTTAATCTGCGAGGGATCGGCGTAGTCGGTGGTGAGGGCGTGCCAGTCGGCAATGAAGAAGTAGCACTCGTATTCGTTCGTGTTCTGGAGACGGACCCAGTTGTGGAGGGCGCCCATGTAGTTGCCGAGATGGATTTTGCCGGTGGGGCGCATGCCGGAGAGGACGCGCTTACGGCCAAAGATTGGGGTATTCGACACGGAATCCTTCGCTGGGAAAATGCTTTGGATATTGTACGGGATGGGCTCGGGGGAGATCGCGAGACGGGGACTAAGGATTTTGAGTGCTCGGGCACAGCCGGTCGGATAGGATACGGCTGACTGTCCAGGCGAGATCACGAGGGACCTGTATGGAGATTCGCTTCACACTGACCGCTAAGGAATTTCGAGATGCGTACGGGCTGATGTTGCGCAATTCGATTCTTCGATACAAGTTTCACTACTGGGTCTATACATGGCTGGGCCCAGTGATGGGATTGATCATTATTGGGTGCGGGACGCTTCTGCTCTTCGTTGCGGGGGTGGATGTGCCCCTGCTGATTATTCTTCTGGCTTTCGGTGTGCTTGCGCTGTCAGCCCCTCTTCGCTTTCGGCGTGGGGTTCGAAAGCAGTTTCGACTGGCGAATCTCGATCAGGAAATCTCCGTCACCGTCAACGTGCGAGGGATTGGTGGTGAAGCGTTTGCAGCGGGATGCAGAGACGCGATTCGGATGGTCAGCGATTGAAAAGAGCCTTGAAGTCAGGGAATTATGGGTGCTTCTTCCCAATAAGGTGCAGTTCATCCCGATTCCCAAGCGAGCGATGACGCCGGAGCAGCAGAGTGAGTTTCGGGCGCTGGTTGCGGCACATGTTCCGAACGCTGCGGGGCGGCCGGTGGCGGTAAGCTGAATGCAGGAATCCGTGTGACCGTGGCGATTACAGTTTCGAAGGAAGACTATCTCAAGGCGATTTTGGAGGCCGAGAGCGAGGGGCAGACGGTGATTGCGGCGACTCTGGCGCACTGGCTGGGGGTGTCGGCGCCGGCGGTGTCGATGGCGCTGCGGCGGCTCAAGCGGGATGGCTTTGTGGATGTGAAGGCCGATGGGGTGATCCGGCTGACGGCGGATGGGCATCAGGCGGCGTACAAGACGGCTCTGCGGCATCACTTGATCGAGCGCATGCTCTCTGAGATGTTTGGGATGCCGTGGTACGAGGTGCATGACGAGGCGGAGCGGCTCGAGCACGCGGTTTCGCCGGCGTTTGAAGCGCTGCTGATGAAGAAGCTGGGGGAAAAGGGAACGTGTCCGCATGGGAATGCGGTGTTGCCGGAGAATCCCGAGAAGCGGCAGAAGCGCGGGGTGCGGGCGCTGGCGGATGCGGCGCAGGGGACGCGCTGCACGGTGACCAGCTTGTACGAGCGCGACCCGAAGCTGCTGCGGTTTCTGCACCAGACGGGGATTGAGCCGGGCGGAACAGTGCGGGTGCTGAAGCGGAACTACGACCAGACGGTGGCGATTGAGACGGCGATGGGGCGAATTCACGATTGGGCCGGCGGCTGCGGATAAGGTGCAGGTAAAGCGGGCGGCGGAGCCAGCGCGAGGAACGAAGCGGCCACGCTGATTCCCGCATAAAGGCGAGCGAGGGGCGCGCTGGCGATTTAGCATTCAAACGGAACCTCCAATCATGTTCAGGCTGCGTGCTGCGTTCGCGGTGGTGGAGGCGGGGATCGCGCTGGCGGCGATGCCGGTGCGGGCGCTCGATCCGCATACGGCGGTGACGGGCTATGGCTTCCAGTCGTGGCAGACGGATTCGGGCCTTCCGCAGAACACGGTGCACGCCATTGTGCAGGGGCGCGATGGTTTTCTGTGGATCGCCACGGAGGGCGGCCTGGTGCGTTTCGACGGCGTGGATTTCGCGGTGCTGACCCACGCGAATACGCCGCGGTTGCCGAGCGATTTGATTGATGGGCTGATGGAGGATCGGGCGGGGGCGCTTTGGATCAGCACCTCGGGCGGTCTGGCGCGGATGCGGGATGAGCAGGTTGAGGGAGTTGGGGGCATTCCGGCGACGCAGGTTTGGCGGACGTTTGAGGATGAGGCTGGCGTGGTGTGGGCGCTGACGGCGTCGGGATTGTTTCGCGTAAAGGGCGAACGGGCTTCGCGGGTGACTCTGGATGCCGATTTGGCCGAGAACAGCACCATGGCGCAGGGCCCGGACGGGGCGCTTTGGCTGGGGACGCAGGAGGGATTGCTGCGGGCCGCGGGCGGATGGGGTGTTCCATGCGGTGGGTGGGTCGGGTGAGGTGAAGGCTCTGGCGGTGGATGGAGCGGGCGCGCGATGGGCGAGCCACAGAGCTTCGGCTGGAAGTGTGCGCCGATGGCGGCGACTGCCATACCGTCGCGATTCCGAAGGTGCAGGAAGCGTTCATGCGGTGGTCCGCGATGCCGAGGGACATGTGGGTGGGAACCGATGCGGGTCTGTTGCGGTTCTCAAGAGCGAGATCCGAAAAGTGCGGTCCTGCCGGGCGCGTGGATTTCTCTGGTACGGATCGGCAGGGCATGGTGTGGGCGGGAACGGCGCAGGGGCTGATGCGCGTGACGGCGGATGGAAATCGCAGGAGTTGCTCCGCGGGCGGCGATGTTTACTTAGCCGCGACGGAGGATCGCGAAGGCGATTTGTGGCTGGGGACGGAGTCGGGCGGATTGCAGGTGCTGCGCGACCGGAAGTTTTCAACGTTGGGGGCGGCGGAGGGACTGTCAGATGAATATGTGCTGGCGCTGGCTCAGGCGCCGAACGGGCATGTGGCCGTGGGCACCAAGGGTGGCGGGCTGAATGTATTTCACGATGGGCAGTTTCGCGCGCTGACGACGGCGCAGGGCTTGAGCAGCAATGTGGTGCTGGCCGTGGCGGCGGAAGCGAACGGCGATGTGTGGGTGGGCACGCCGGATGGGCTGGACCTGCTGCACGATGGCGAGATGACGCGGGCGTTCACCACGGCGGACGGGCTGGCTGACGATTTTGTCCGGTCGCTGTATGTGGGGCGGCAGGGCGCGTTGTGGATTGGAACGCGGCATGGGTTATCGCGGTATGAAAATGGGCAATTCGCGACGTGGACGCGCGCGGATGGGCTGGGCAGCGATCTGGTGGGCGCGATTGCGGAGGACGCGGACGGTACGCTCTGGATCGGAACGCTGGGGGGGCTGACGAGTTTTCGCGGCGGGAAATTCAGGAACTACACGACGAAGGATGGGCTGAGCAGCAACGTGGTGACGGCGCTTCACCTGGGCGGAGACGGAACGCTTTGGATTGGGACGAACGATGGCGGTTTGGACCGCATGCAGGCTGGGACGATCACGCGGGTGGCGAGCGCGGAACTGCCGGAGCGGGTGATTGGGATTCTGGAGGATGCGGGCGGAGATTTGTGGATTAGTTCGACGAGCGGGGTGTATCGCGTGGCGGATGCGAGCGCGGCGTCGCCGTCCGTGATGCGATTCGGCGTGGCGGATGGGATGCGAATCAGCGAGTGTTCGAGCGGGGGGCATCCGGCGGCAGTGCGGCTGAAGGATGGGACGCTGTGGTTTGCGACGCTGAAGGGGATTGCGCGGGTGGCCCCGGAGCACATGCCGGTGAATCGCGTGGCGCCGCAGGTGGCGCTGGAGCGGGTCAGCGTGGACGATGTGGCGCAGGACGCCCCTCGAGGGCCGCAAGGCGGGTTGACCGATTTGAAGATTCCGCCGGGGCGCAGCCATTACGAATTTGACTATGCGGGGTTGAGCTTTGTGGCGCCGCAGAAAGTGGAATACAAGTATCTGCTGGAGGGGTTCGACCACGCATGGGTGGATGCGGGGACGCGGCGGGTGGCGTACTACACGAATTTGCCGCACGGGCGGTATACGTTTCGCGTGCGGGCGCGGAATAACGATGGAGTGTGGAGCGATGCGGCGGCCACGGCGGAGTTGACGATTGAGCCGCATTATTACCAGACACTGTGGTTTGAGCTGCTGGCAGCGCTGGCGTTGTTAGGGCTGGGGTATGCCGTTTGGCGGCGGCGGTTGCTGGGGGTGGAGCGGCAGTTCCAGGCGGTGCTGGGCGAGCGGGCGCGCATTGCGCGGGAGATTCACGATACGCTGGCACAGGGATTTGTTGCGGTGAGCGTGCAGCTGGAGCTGATTGCGCAGCTGATGCATACATCGGCGGATGCGGCGCGGGAGCAACTGGACCAGGCCCGGAATTTGGTGCGGAGCAGCCTGGATGACGCGCGGAGCTCGATCTGGGAACTGCGTTCGCAGACGGCGGAACGCGAAGATTTGGCGGCGCGGTTGCTGCGGCTGACCGAGGAGACGGTGGCGCACGGAGGATCGCGGGCACGGGCGGCGATGCAGGTGAACGGCACGTATCATCCGCTGGATGGAGGCGTGGAGCGCGAGGTGCTGCGCATTGCGCGGGAGGCGGTGGTGAACGCGGTGCGGCATGGGGAGCCGGAGAATATTTGGGTGAGGCTGGAATTCGATGAAGAGGCGTTTGGGATGGAGATTCGCGACGACGGGCGGGGATTTGCGGGGACGCCGGCGGATGGGCGCAGCGGCCATTTTGGGCTGACGGGAATGCGGGAGCGTGCCGCGGCGATCAACGGATCGCTTACAGTGGAAAGCAGCGCCGGCCAGGGAACAGCGGTAAGGCTGGAAGTTCCGCTGGGAAAAGCTGCAAGGGTAAATACGTAACTATGACCGATACGATAAAGATCCTGATCGTCGAAGATCACCACATTGTTCGGCAGGGGCTTGCAGCGCTGCTGAAGACGGTGACCGGGTTTGAGGTGGTGGGCGAAGCCTCGGATGGCGAGCAGGCGGTGGAACTGCACCGCAAACATAAGCCAGATGTAACGCTGATGGATCTGCGGCTGCCGAAGATGAACGGGGTGGAGGCAATTACGCGAATTCGCGCGGATCTTCCGGCGGCGCGCATTGTGGTGCTGACCACGTTTGATGGCGATGAGGATATTTATCGCGCGTTGCAGGCGGGCGCCAAGGGTTATTTGCTGAAGGGGATGGATCTGGCGGAGCTTTCGGATGCGATTCGCACCGTGCATGCGGGGCGGACGCGCATTCCGCCACGGGTGGCAGAGAAGCTGGCGGAACGGATGAGCGGAGCGACGCTGACGGCGCGCGAAATGGAAGTGCTGCGGCTGATTGTGGCGGGCAAGAGCAATAAGGATATTGGGAATGCGCTCTTCATCAGCGAGGCAACTGTAAAAACGCACGTGAACAGTTTGCTGAGCAAGATGGGCGTGGAAGATCGCACGCAGGCCGCGACGACGGCGCTGCAGCGGGGGTTGGTGCATTTGGATTGAGAGAAGCTGGTAGCCGGTAGCTGGTGGCGAGTGACGGGGATTTGAGGTTTGGGATGCGGATTGATCGAATGAAAATGCGGTGGTTGGTGGCGGCGATGCTGCTGGCGGTGGTGTGCTGCGCAGGCGCGCAGGAGACGCGCGACCATGACTGGCGGGTGGCTACGGATGCGGAGCTGAAGGCGGTGATTCCGGCGCGGGCTCCGGTGGTGACGGAGCGAATTGAGACGGAGATGCGTTCGGCTTCGGGGATTCGCAACGGGCATGGGAAGACGATTGCCGGGGTGGTGCTGATTACGGCGGGCTATTCGGCGGAGGGGAAATACTCGCATTTTTTTCTGACGCAGGTTCCGCTGAAGATTGGCAATGCGTTTGAACTGGCGCCCGGCGAATATGTGATTGGATACGAACACAGCGACCAGGGCCTGGCAGTGCATTTTTACGAAGCGGCGACGGGGAAGCCGGTGGGCGACGTGGTGGCGGCGCAGATTCCGGGCGTGACGCGGGTCGAACAATTTCGCATCTGGCCGCCGGGCGACCGGTCGGTGATCCAGATTGGGCGCTTCGGATTTAGTTATCAGATTGGAGGGTAGCGAAGGATGGCGGTATCGCCAAAGGAACAGAGGGTGCTGGACGCGCTGAGTGAGAACTGGCAGGAGGAGATGCGCGGCTTCCACACGTACGCCACACTGGCGGAGCGTGATGACGATCCGATACGGAAGAAGACGCTGAGGCACATGGCGGAAGCCGAGGCGCACCACGCGGCACTGTGGGCGAAGCGCATTCGCGAACTGGGCGCGGAGGTGCCGAAATACGACGGCAAAGATACGGGGGATGCGGACACGCTGGTGAATCGCGTGGGCGGCCCGGCGATGGCGCTGCGGCGACTGGAGATTGACGAGAGCCGGGCCATTGCGCGCTACGGGATGCAGTTGAAGGAACTGGGAGACGAGCCGAGCATCGCGATTCTGAATCAAGTGATTGTGGAGGAGCAGGACCACTACCGCGAGTTGAGCGAGTTGATCCGGCACCGGTATCCGAAGCCTGCGGCAAACTCAGAAGGTGCGCGCAAAGAGTTGGACGAGCTGCTGATGCAGCGGAATAAATCCGGGCGGCAGGCAGCGGGATGGATTGGCGACGCGATTTATGGAGTGAACGACGGGCTGGGCGCGATTTTTGGCATCGTGTCGGGCGTGTCGGGCGCTACGCTGGGCAACAGCAAGTGGGTGCTGTTGTCGGGCCTGGCGGGGATGATCGCGAGCGCGCTGTCGATGGGGTCGGGCGCGTATCTGGCGGCGAAAAGCGAGCGCGAGATTTATGAAGCGGAGCTGAAACGCGAACGTGAGGCCATTGAGATGAACGGGCCGGAAGCGCGGGAGATGCTGTCGCTGTATTACCAGGTGAAGGGGATTCCGCGGGACGATGCCGACCATGTGGTGGAGCATTTGGCGGAGGATACGGCGCAGTTCACGCGGGCGCTGGCCGCGGAGCGGCTGAACATGTCGGAAGAAGGGCTGAGCAAGCCTTTCATTTCGGCGTGGTCGGGCGCGCTGTCGACGGCGGTGGGCGCGTTTATTCCGATTCTGCCGTTCTTCTTTATGAGCGGGTATCCGGCGGTGATTGTGTCTGCGATTATTTCGCTGATCGCGCATTTCGCGGTGGGCGCGGCGAAGTCGCTGATCACGGTGCGTTCATGGTGGGCGTCAGGCCTGGAGATGACGCTGGTGGGGGCGCTGGAAGGCGCGGCTACGTATGTGATTGGGATTTGGCTGGGGCATTTGGGGGCCTGAGGGCAGCTAAGAAGCGGTCAGCGATACTGCGGCCAGCGATGAGGCGGCCTGTTGCCTCGCCGCTGGCCTTGGTATTCGTAACAATCACTTCTGCATTTTGGCGTAGTAATCCTGGAGGGTGTAGAAGGCCTTCTTCTTTTCGCCTTTGTCGGAGATGAGGCCTTTGCGGTTGTAGTCGTCCTGGATGCCGGGGAGCGGGCGCAGGGGCGAGCGGAAATCCATGAGAACCCACGGAGTCATGCCGCGCAGGAACGGCATGTTCGCGAGCATTTTGAATTGCTGACGGAAGACGTAGTCCTGATATTCCTCGGTGAAATACTCCGTGTCAGGGCCGTGGAGGCCGGCTTTGGCACCGGCGCCGAATTCGCTGATGATGACCGGCTTGCCCATGGGATTTTGCCAGGTGTAGTTGGGGATATCGGCCGCGGAGCCCTGATACCAGCCTAAATATTCGTTGTAGCCGAGGACGTCGAGGTCGTTGCCGAGGGGATCGTCGAGGACGGCGGTGTGGCCGTGAAAGTGGGTGACGATGGCGGAGGTGATGAGGCGCGTCGGGTCTTCGGCGCGCGCTTCAACGGCAAGTTGGTGGAGGAAGGCGTTGCGGTCGGCGCTTTCGGGCGTTTCGTTGGAGAGCGACCACATGATGACGGCGGCGTGATTGTGGTCGCGACGAATTAATTCTGAGAGTTGCTGCTTCGCGCTGTCGAGGGTCGCGGGATTGGTCCAGTCGATGGCCCAATAGACGGGGACCTCGGTCCAGACCATGATGCCGAGCTTGTCGGCGAGGCGATATTCGCTTTCGACGTGGGGGTAGTGGGCCATGCGAACGAAGTTGCAGTGGAGGTCGTGGGCCCAGTTGAGGAGGGTGGTGGAATCCTGTTCAGACCAGGCGCGGCCGGAGCGGAAAGGCGCTTCGTCGTGGAAGCTGATGCCGCGCAGGAAGATGGGCTGGCCGTTGAGCAGGATCTGGTCGCCTTTTACTTCGATGGTGCGGAAGCCGATGTCGTCGGAGAGGTGGTCGGGGCCGGCGGCGATATCAATTTTGTAGAGGCGGGGATGGTCGGGGGACCAGCGCTCGAGGCCGTTGGCGTCAAAGGCGAAAGCGGCGCGGCCATTTGTATCTGTGACGGCATCTTTTTCGATGTGGAGATCGGAAATGCGCACGGTTACGTGGGCTCCGGCGTCGGCGCCGATGACGTGAACGTAGCCTTCGATGTGGTTGGTGGTGCCGCGCTGGAGTTGGAGCGAGTAGTCATCAATGTAGGTGTCGGGAACTTCGACGAGGGAGACGTCGCCGGTGAGGCCGCCGTAATTCCACCAGTCGGTTTTGAGGGTGGGAACGCGGGGAACTTCGCGCTGGTTGTCGACGGCGGCGACGATAGAGTTGTCGCCATCTTTCACAGCGGAAGAGATGTCGCAGTCAAAGGGGGTGAAGCCGCCCTGGTGGCTACAGACGGGCACATCGTTGACGAAGATGTAAGCCGCGTAATTGACGGCGCTGAAGTGCAGAAAGAGATGCGTGTGCGGATGGGGGTGAGCAACGAAATCTCGCTGATACCAGAGAAGATTTTCGTAGTAGAAGAGCGAATCTTTTTGGGTGTTCCAGTCGCCCGGGACGTTGAGGGTGGGCGAGCGGGAGAAGTCATATTGCTGGAGCGGGCCGCCGGGCACATAGTGCGCGTTCTTCGCGTAGCCGTTGGGGCTGGGGTGATCAGGATTGTTGCCCCATCCGTCGTGGTAGGGGTCGGCCATGAAGTGCCAGGGGCCGTTGAGCGAAGTTTGGGGGCGGTGGTCGACGTCGACGAGCAGAGTGGTTTGCTGGGTGTGAGCAGCGAGCGAAAAGGCCAGAAGAAGGAAGCACAGCGGGGTGAGTCGGCACAGGACACGCATGGCCAACATGGTAAACCGCAGCGAGGGTTTATTGCCGGGGGGTGCGGAGGCGGAAGCGATTGGCTTGTTCGAATTCGTCGCGGAGCTCGGGAGTTTTGAGATTTTCGCGGAGGTGGGCGAGGCGCTGTTCGAGGGCGTGGAGGGCGGCTGCGACGGCTTCGGAGTTGGTGTGGGCGATGTCGCGCCACATGGAAAAGGGGCTGGCGCCGAGACGCGTCATCTCGCGAAGAGCGCGGCCGCCGATGGGAAGCAGGTCGGGGTTGGCGGCGAATTCTTCTTCGAGAAGGGCGGCCATGGCGGTGGAGACGAATTGCGGCAGGTGGCTAATCCAGGCGCAGAGAACGTCGTGGCGTTCGGGTGAGAGATCGATCGTGCGGCAGCCGAATTTAGAGACCCAGGCGCGCCAGGCCTGCGCGGTCGGCGATACGGCTTCTCCTAAGCTGCATGGGGTGAATAGCCAGACGGAGCCGAGGAAGAGTGAAGCATCGGCGTTGGCTGCGCCGGAGACTTCTTTGCCGGCCATGGGGTGACCGGGGAGAAATCCTGGCTGACCGGACCCGTCTGCGTTTGTCCCGTTAAATTTGCCACGAGCATGGTTACAGATGGCGCCTTTGACCGAACCGACGTCGGTGACGAGCTGATCTTCGCGCAGGATGGGTGCGAGGCGATCAAGATTTTCGAGGATGGTGAAGACGGGTCCGGCGAGGAGGATGAGATCGCTCTCCGCTGCGGCCGTGAGAGGGTCGTCCGCGATGACGGTGATGGCGCCCGTGCTGAGGGCGGTGTGCAATTGGTGCGGATCAGGATCCCATCCGGTGATGGAGCCGGGGAAGCCATGCGAACGCAGCGCCAGCCCCACGGAAGATCCGATGAGGCCGGTGCCGAGGATTGCTATTCGTTCGATGGACACGTTGGTTAAATAGTACGACCGACCGCGGGGGCGATGATGCGGAGCGAATCCATGAGCTGCGCGAATTGATCCGGGAAGAGGGATTGCGCGCCGTCGGAGAGAGCTTTGTCGGGGTTAGGGTGGACTTCGATGAGGAGGCCATCGCCGCCGGCAGCCACCGTGGCGCGGGCCATGGCGGGGACTTTGTCGCGGCGGCCGGTGCCGTGCGAGGGATCGCCGAGGATGGGCAGGTGCGAAAGTTTTTTGACGACGGGGATGGCGGAGATGTCCATGGTGTTGCGGGTGTAGGTTTCGAAGGTGCGGATGCCGCGTTCGCAGAGGATGACGTCGTAGTTGCCGCCGGCGAGGAGATATTCGGCGGAAAGGAGCAGCTCTTCGATGGTGGCGGCGATGCCGCGTTTGAGCATGACGGGTTTGCGGACGGCTCCGAGTTCGCGCAGCAGGTTGAAGTTTTGCATGTTGCGCGCGCCAACCTGGAAAAGGTCGACATAGGGGAGCATCAGCTCGATCTGCGAAATCTCCATGACCTCGCTGACGATGAGGAGGCCGGAGGCGTCGCTGGCTTCGCGGAGAAGCTTGAGGGCTTCGAGACCCATGCCCTGGAAGGAGTAGGGCGAGCTGCGCGGTTTGAAAGCGCCGCCGCGGAGGAATTTGGCTCCGGCATTTTTGACGATGGTGGCGCAGGCGAGAATTTGCTCGCGGCTTTCGACGGAGCAGGGTCCGGCCATGACGACGACTTCTTCGCCGCCGATGCTGACGCCGTTGGGAAAGCGGACGATGGTGCCTTCCGGGCGGAAGCTGCGGCCGGCGAGTTTGTACGGCGAGGAGATGCGGATGACTTCAGAGACGCCAGGGAGGACGGCGAAGTCGTCGTGACTGAAGGCGCCGGGTGTGCCAACGCCGGCAAGAATGGTTTGCACAGCGCCGGTGGTGCGGTGGACGTTGAAGCCGATTTCCATCATGCGCTCAACGACGGACTGAATTTCTTCCTCGGTGGCGCGGTCCTGCATCGCAACGATCATTTTTCTTTTCCTGTCTCGGTAGGCGGAATGGTCCGCGAAGCCAGCTCGTTCCGCTGGAGGGCGCGCATGACGTCGACGATGCGCTCGTAGATGTGGACGAGCTCTGCGTCGGGCAGCGGCCCGGGATTGTGCGAGCGCACGTTGTCAAAAATGACGCGCTCGCGATTGGGCTCGTAGACGGGCAGCGATGTGGCGCGCTTGAGGCGGCCGATTTCCTGGGCGGCAGCAGCGCGCTTGCTGATGAGCCTGACGATATCGCGATCGAGCTCATCGATTTCGCGTCGGAACGTTTCGATATCCATGGTCTTCCTTGTCATCCGGCGCGCAGAGCGGCCGGGGCATGGAGAAAATCGGAAACAACAACCGTATACGAGCGGAGAACTTAACGGGCCGGCACGGCAGGCTCTTGAACGCCGCCGCGCAGACCCTGAATAAATCGTGCGATGGAACTGGGGGCGTCTTTGCGGCCGGCCTGCTCGATGGTAGCGACGATCGCGCTCCCGATGGCCGCTGCGTCCGCGAATTCACCGACGGCGGCGAAGTGATCGGGGTTCGAAATGCCGAAGCCGACGGCGATGGGCAGTTTCGTGAATTTGCGCAGGCGGCGGACGAGCTGCTCAGCGTCACTCTCCAGCGAGGCGCGGGTGCCGGTGATGCCGGTGCGGGAGATGGCGTAGACAAAGCCTTCAGAGGCGGCGGCGATGCGTTCCAGGCGTGCGTCGGGGCTGGTGGGCGCGGCGAGAAAGATGGGCGCGAGGTGGTGGCGGTGCATGGCGTCGAGGTAGTCGGCAGCTTCTTCGACGATCATGTCGGTGACGAGGACGCCGTCGACGCCGGCCTGTTCCGCGGCTGCGCAGAAATTCTCAAGGCCGAAGCGGAGGATGGGATTGAAGTAGGAAAAAATGACGAGGCCCACCGCAGGACGCGCAGTGCGGAGCGATGCGGCGAGGGTGAGGACGTCTGCGAGGCGCGTGCCGTTGGCGACGGCGCGTTCGCTGGCGCGCTGGATGACGGGGCCGTCGGCGACGGGATCGCTGAAGGGGACGCCGAGCTCGAGGACGTCAGCGCCGGCATCAATGGCGGCGAGGGCGATGTCGTGTGAGGTGGCGAGGTCGGGGTCGCCAATGGTGAGGTAAGCGACGAGGCCGGGTTTGTTGGGGAAACGGATGGGCATCGCGGCTACGCTCCCAGATTCAATTCGCGGGTGAGAATGCCCATGTCTTTATCGCCGCGGCCGGAGACGTTCACGATGACGATGTCGTGCGGGGAGAGTGTGGGCGCGAAGCGGATACATTCCGCGATGGCGTGTGCGCTTTCAAGCGCGGGAATGATGCCTTCTGTGCGGGCGAGGCGGAGGGCCGCGTCGAGCGCTTCGGCATCGGTGGCGAAAGTGTACTCGGCGCGGCCGGAATCATGGAGCGCGGCGTGCTCGGGGCCGATGGAGGCGTAGTCGAGTCCAGCGGAGACGGAGTGGGTGAGTGCGATCTGGCCAGCGTCGTCCTGGAGGACGTAGGAATAGGTTCCCTGCAGAACGCCGGGGGCTCCTCCTGCGAAGCGGGCGGCGTGTTCGCCGAGGAGCGCGCCGCGGCCTCCGGCTTCCACGCCGATGAGGCGGACTTCTTTATCGGGGATGAATTCAAAAAACGCGCCAATGGCGTTGGAGCCGCCGCCAACGCAGGCAATGATGGCGGCAGGCAGGCGGTTTTCTTTTTCGAGGATCTGGGCGCGGGCTTCGCGGCTGATGACGCGATGGAAGTCGCGGACCATGGTGGGGTAAGGGTGCGCGCCGAGGACGCTGCCGAGGAGGTAATGGGTGGTGCGGACATTGGTGACCCAGTCGCGCATGGCCTCGTTGATGGCGTCTTTGAGGGTGCGTGAGCCGGAGGAAACCCCGCGGACTTCCGCGCCGAGCATTTTCATGCGGGCGACGTTGAGCTGCTGGCGGCTCATGTCCTCGTCGCCCATGTAGACGACGCATTCGAGTCCGAAGAGGGCGCAAACGGTGGCGGTGGCGACGCCGTGCTGACCGGCTCCGGTTTCCGCGATGATGCGTTTCTTGCCCATGCGGATCGCGAGCAGCGCCTGGCCGAGGCAGTTATTGATTTTGTGCGCGCCGGTGTGGAGCAGGTCTTCGCGCTTGAGGTAGATCTTGGCGCCGCCCAGCGATTCCGTGAGGCGCGCGGCGTGGTAGAGCGGCGTGGGGCGTCCGGCGAAGTCGCGCAGGAGCCCGTCGAGTTTCAGATGGAAGTCGGGGTCGGCCTGGGCTTCGGCGTACGCGTGCTCGAGTTCGTCGAGCGCGGCGACGAGCGTCTCCGGGACGTAACGTCCGCCGTAAGCGCCGAAGCGTCCGGCGATGGAATTGGCCACGGTGGCTGGCATGTATTCAGCGTACAGGGTACAGGGTTCAGGGTACAGAGTGCGGTGCGTTAGAGCGAGGGCGGGAAGGGTACTGGTGGCTTTTCGATTGTTGCGAAGGCGGCGCGGGCGTTGCGGAGGAAGGCGTTGATTTTCGCAGGATCTTTTTTGCCGGGGCGCTCTTCGACGCCGCTGGCGACGTCGACGCCCCAGGGGCGCAGAGTCGTGATGGCTTCAGCAACATTCTCGGGGGTGAGGCCGCCGGCGAGGATGATGCGCGGGCCTCCAGCGGCGGCGGGCATGGCTTCCGGGAAGAGGACTTCGCGGATGCGGGTCCAGTCGACGGTGCGGCCGGTGCCCCCGGAGGCGTAGGCGGTTTTCGCGTCGATGAGGACGGCGTCGACGAGGCCTTTGCGGGCGACGGCGCGATATTCGTCGAGGAGATGCTGCGCGGATACGGCGGGATCAGCGTCGAGATCCCAGTGCAGGGTCTGGATGAGGAAATAATCGTGGCCGCATTCGCAGCGAAGTTTTTCGAGGAGGGGCAGATCGAGTCCGCCGTGGAGCTGGATCCCATGCAGGCCCGCGGTGCGGACGGTGGCCGTAATTTCCTCAAAGTCGTGCGTGACAAAGACGCCGATTTGGGTGAGGTCGTAGGGCAGCTCCGGCGTGATGGCGCCGACCTGATGGGGCACGACCTGGCGCGGGCTGGGGGCGAAGACGAAGCCGACAGCGTCGGCGCCGGATTCCGCTGCCCGGAGAGCGTCGCGGAGGGTGGTGTTGGCGCAGATTTTGATCCACATGGAGATTAGCCCTGGGCCGTTGCGGAGGCGGGTTCGCGGGATGCGACGGACTGGAGGAGAGCAGCGAGAGCGGAGCCGGGGTGAGGCTGGCGCATGAGGGATTCACCGATGAGGAAGGCGTGGAAGCCGGCGTCGCGGAGGGCGCGGATGTCGGCGGCGGTGTGGATGCCGCTTTCGGCGACGTGGACGGCGTTGGCGGGAAGGCTGGCGGCGAGGCGCAGGGAAGTTTCGAGGGTGACCTCGAAGGTGCGGAGGTCACGGTTGTTGACGCCACAGGCGTCGCAGCCCAGGTCGCGAACTCGGGCTAGTTCCTCGGCGGTGTGGACTTCGCAGAGGACGTCCAGCTGGTGCTGATGCGCGAAGGCGGTGAAGCGGGTTAGCTCTTCGTCGGTAAGCGCTGCGGCGATGAGGAGGATGGCGTCGGCGTGATGGGCGCGGGCTTCAACGATTTGATATTCGTCGACGATGAAGTCTTTGCGGAGGCAGGGAAGGTTGGTGGAGGCGGAGGCGAGGTCGAGATTGGTGAGGCTGCCCTGGAAGAAAGGCTCGTCGGTGAGGACAGAAAGGGCTGTGGCGCCGGCGGATTGGAGTTCGCGCGCCAGGGATGCGGGTTCAAAATCGGCGCGGATGAGGCCTTTGGAGGGGGATGCCTTTTTGAGCTCGGCGATGATGGCGGGGCGGTGGGTGGAGTGATGGCGGAGGGCCTGGGCGAACCCGCGAGGCGTGTGGCCCGCGGCGAATTTTTCGAGCAGGGACAGGGGGGCGCGTTTGCGGCGCTCGGCGAGATCGGCGCGGGTTTGGGCGAGGATGCGGTCGAGGTGCAGCAGGGCGGGTGGCTCCTCGGTCAAGTATATCGAGCAGGGGGAGGGTACAGGGTGCAGGGTGCGGGGGACAGGAGATGCGGACGCGCTTCGCGCGTCTCCCACATCTGCCAACACCGGGCAGATATGGGGCACCCGAACGCTCAGGGATGCTGACATTTGTCATGCGCGATTGCTGACGATCGGCACTGCAGTTGGGGGTGGATTGGGGCGATGCTGGTTGTGGCAGGAGGAAGTTATGGAAACCCCCAACAATCAATATCCGAATCAGGTTCCGAATCAGTATCCAGGTCCGGCTGCGCAGCCGGCGGCGGTTCGTTATCATCGGCCCGATTCACACTACGTGATGGGACTGGGCGTGGTGCTGATGTGCTTTGGCGCGGCGATCACCGGGCGGCATGAAGTGACGATGATCGGGCTGGCGATGATTGTGTTTTCGAGCTGGATGGACTGAGAGAAGCAGGTTAAAGGTTAAAGGTCACAGGCGGGAAGTTCATGTCCTCACCAGAGCTCAGAACATTGAACTCAAAAAATGCGGAAGCGCTTCGCGCGTTTCCCACATCTGCCAAAGTCGGGCAGATAGGGGGCACCCGGTTGATGTGAGTCCGACGGTTAGGCCAGAATCCCCATTGTTTTTGCGGTTTTTTCGAGGATCTCTAACGCCTGGTTGAGCTGATCTCTGGTGTGTTCGCTGGTGATGATGGTGCGGATGCGGGCTTTGCCTTCAGGAACCGTTGGGAAGGCGATGCCGGTGCCGAGGACGCCGGCGTCGAAGAGGGCGCGGGAGAACTCCATGGTCAGGCGGCCGTCGCCGATGATGATGGGGGTGATGGGGGTTTCGCTGGCGGGAGTGTTGACGCCGCCGATGTTGAAGCCGGCGCGGCCCAGTTCTTTCTTGAAGTAGCGGGTGTTGTCCCACAGGCGCTCGATGCGTTCGGGCTCGGCTTCAAGCAGGTCGAAGGCTGCGATGCACGTCGCGGTGACCGATGGCGGATGCGAGGTTGAGAAGAGGAACGGCCGCGCGCGGTGGTAGAGGAAGTCGATGAGGTCTTTGGACCCGCAGACGTAGCCGCCGATGGCGCCGATGGCTTTCGAGAGGGTGCCGACCTGGATATCGACCCGGCCGTGGCAGTTGAAGTGGTCGATGCTTCCGCGCCCGTTGCGGCCGAGGACGCCGGAAGCGTGCGCATCGTCGACCATCATGATGGCGCCGTATTTTTCGGCCAGGTCGGCGAGTTTGTCGACGGGGCCGATGTCGCCATCCATGGAGAAGACGCCGTCGGTGATAAGGAGCTTGTGGCCTGGCTCGTTCTGAATTTCCTTGAGAATTTCTTCGGCGTGGGCGACATCTTTGTGGCGGAAGACTTTGATTTTGGCGCGGGAGAGGCGCGCGCCGTCAATGATGGAGGCGTGGTTCAACTCGTCGGAGATGATGAAGTCTTCTTTGCCGAGGATGGCGGAAACGGTCCCGGAGTTGGCAGTGAATCCGCTTTGGAAGACGACGCAGGCTTCAACATTTTTGAAGGCGGCGATTTTCTCTTCCAGAACCATGTGGATTTTCATGGTGCCGGCGATGGTGCGGACGGCGCCGGAGCCGACGCCGAAGTATTTGACGGCGTGGGTGGCGGCTTCGCGGAGCTTGGGATGGTCGCAGAGGCCGAGGTAGTTATTGGAGGCGAGATTGATGACGCGCTTGCCGTCGTAGGTGCAGACGGGGGCCTGGGCGTCGTCGAGAATGCGGAGGCGGAAGTGCGTGCCGCGCTGCTTGAGGTCTTCGATTTGAGCGGTGAGGTACTGGAGCTGGGGGCGCCGGGAGAGCGTGGTGTCCATGGTGGTGTGCCTCGGAAGAAAGCGGATGGTTAACCTTTGATCCTAATCCCGGTGAGGAGAAACGACGAGGACGGGGGGACTGTGGACGATGGGGTGGGGTCCAGGCGCAAAGGGAGCCGTGCCGGGGCTGGGGTGGGTCGGATACAATAAAGTTTCCAGCGCAGGAGCGGTTGGGTTGATCCGGGCATAAGAAATTTTGTGTCGGGAGGGAGCCAACGTCGGGCGCGGACGGTCTAACTGAAGAGAGTTCCTCACGAATGATTTCGCTGTTCCGGAAGTACATCGTATTGCGGCCGGCCCTGAAGCTGGCTGTTCTGGGCGGGATTGTTTCCTGTTCCTGTCTGTTGATGGGGACCGCATCGGCGGGGGCGCAGGTGGCCACGCGGACGCAGCTCGCGACCCAGCAGGATGGGGGCGTGCTGACGCTGACGGCAAAAGTGGCCGATGTGGAAGGCGCGCCGATCAGCGAAGGCGCCGTGAGCTTTGAGACGGCGAAGGGGTCGCTGGGATCGGTCTTTGTACAGGATGGAGCGGCGACGCTGAACCTGAAGAATCCGCCCGCGTGGGCGCGGACTGTGACGGCGGTGTATCACGGGGACACGGCGTTTGCGGCCTCGTCCGCGGGCGCGACAGTGACGCCGGATACGTCGGACCTGCCGGGGTTCACGGTGACGGCGAGTCCGGGCACGCTGAGCCTGTCGCCGGGCGACTTCAGCACAGTGAACCTGACGGTGACCTCGCAGAACGGGTTTGCGGAGCAGGTGAATTTGTCCTGCTCGGGATTGCCGGATGCCTCGCAGTGCAATTTCAATCCGGCCGTGGTGACGCCTTCGGCGAACGGCTCGGTGATCACGCCGATGCAGATTACGACGACGGCGCCTTCGGGGATCAATTCGAAGAACAACGGGCTGTTTGGGCAGTCCGGCACAGCTTACGCGCTGGTGATTCCGGGCGTGCTGGCTTTGGCTGGCGTGGGTGCGCTGCGGCGGAAGCATTTTGGCGCGCTGCGCGTGCTGGGCCTGGTGATGCTGCTGGCGGCGGGATCGCTGGGGCTGAGCGCCTGCAATGCGCGGTACAGCTATGAGCATTACCATCCGTCGCCGAACGTGGGAACGACGGCGGGGAATTACACGATTACAATCTCGGCGTATTCGTCGGATGGAACCGCGATTACGTATGCGACTTCTTCCGATACGAACTGCTCGGGAGCTACGTGTATTGCGCTGACGGTGAAGTGAGAAGAGCGAGGGTGTAGGGGGTAGGGTTTAGGGTGTAGAAAAACAAGAACGAAAGGCTCGGGCTTTTGCCTGGGCCTTTTTCTGTTTGGGTTGGAAGTTTGAGGGATCAGGGGCTTAGTTTGCAGATTTTCACTACGCTGTTTTCCCAGGGGCAGGGTTGGGTGGTGGGGGCGGCCGGTGAGAGCAGAAGCCAGGTTGCGCCCTGGGGAACGAGCGCAGCTTTTCGCTGATCGTCGGACATGGTGTTGATGCCTGCTTCAGCGTTGCGCTGCGTGGCCCAGCGATCGGCCAGGTGCGGAATGACGGCGACGATGCCGGCATCTTTGTCGTCGGCTAATGGGTCGCGCTCGGAGAGGACGCGGAAGCCCTGTTCGTCTTCGCCGGGCTGGTAGACGAGTTGGGGATCGAAGGCGAAGACGGCGTCGGCGGGGGTGTGGGTGCGGATCCAGACAAAGGCTTGCTGGTAGGGGTTAGAGGATGGACGGCCGGGCAGTTCGAGGCGCGGACTGCCGGGCCAGGTGGCGCTCTGCGCTGCGAACATGCTGGCGATGAGGACCGTGAGGACCGCGGCTGCAGCGAAGCGAGAGCGGCGGTGGAGAGCGGCGAGCAGGCCGGCGCTGAGGATGATTCCGCAGACGTAGAGGATGTGGAAGACGCGCAGGGGCTGGAGCGGGACAAGCAGATAAGGTCCGGCAGACGGGATAAAGAGGGCGGCGATTATCAGGGCGGTGGATCCGGCGAGGACGGACGCGAAACAGATGGCACCGACAGGCGATTCGCGGGAGAAGCGGCGCACGGCAGCGTCGAAGAGGAGCAGCGGAAGGATGAGGCCGAGGATTTCGTACCAGTGCCAGCGCCCGAGGAAGAGGAAAGAGCGCTGTGGGAGCGAGACCGCCTGCTGATACGCGGCGGAAGCGGGCAGGAAATGGGCGATGACGAAGGCGATTCCGGCGAGGGCAAAGGCCGCGGTGCACAGAGTGATGGCGAGACGGGCGCGTCCGGAGGCGATGAGCGCGAGGAGAACGACAAGGGCGAGAGCATACGCGCCCATGAGCGGATGGATGAGTACGGTGAGGAGCAGAAGCAGCGCGGTGCGGAGCCAGGCTTTTGCGGATTGATTTTGAACAGCGTCGAGACAGGCGGCGATGGCAAGGAGGGTGAGGGGCGTGGAGAAGGAACGCGCGGTGAGGTAGGGATCCATGACGACGAGCGCGGTTCCGGCGACGGGCAGGCCGCAGGTGGCGGCGACGAGAAGAACGGCGAAGACAGTCGCGGATTCGCTGGGGAAGAGGCGGAGCGCGAGCTGGCGGGCGGCTTCGAGGAATAGATAAATGGAAAACAGGTGGATGAGGAGGAGGGCCCACGCGAACGGCAAGTGAGCGAGGCGGATGAGGGTGGCGAGCGTCCACGGAAAGAGGGAGAGGCGCGTGAAGGCGGCGACGAAGACGGCGTTGAGCGGGTAAAGGGCGGGATGGAGAATGTGGAGTACAGAGGCGATGTAGATGCCGGCGTCTCCGGCGAAGGGGTGGTAGCCGCTGATGAGGAGGACGAGCGGGGTGAGCAGGATGGGGACGAGGATGGTCGTGCGGGGACGGGTCATTAATTCTGGCTTGCTGAATGTTGTGAGACGAGGTTCTGGGCGACGAGTTCGGCGGCTTGCACGCTGACTGCGGGGTCGTCGCCGAATCCGTGGATCCAGTGGACCTCCGGCTCCTTGCGGAACCATGTGAGTTGGCGTTTGGCGTAGTTGCGATGTGCCTGGCGGGTGGCGGCGATGGCTTCGGCTTCGGTGGCTTCGCCGCGGAGAACAGCGCGGGCCTGGCGATAGCCGAGAGCATCGAAGGCGCGGGGTTCTTCGCCGTACTGGCTGAGAAGGACGCGGGTTTCTTCGACTAAACCATTCAGGAGCATTTGCTCGGCGCGGGCATCGAGGCGCTGGTAGAGCATGGGGCGCGGCGGATCGAGGCCGATGCGGAGGATGCGATAGCCGGTGAGGGGATCGCGTCCTGCTTGCCACGCCTCAGTGAGGGGCTGGCCGGCGGCGAGGCAGACTTCGATGGCGCGGATGAGCTTGGGGTGGTCGTTGGCGTGGATGCGCGCGGCAGCTATGGGATCAAGGCGGCGGAGGAGACGATGGAGCCACGCGGGGCTGTGCGTTTGCGCGCTGCGGCGGAGGCGCTCGCGCAACTCTTCGGAACGCTGTGGACCAGCGAAGAGGCCGTCGAGCAGGGCGCGCAGGTAGAGGCCGGTGCCGCCGGTAACGATGGGGAGATGGTGGCGGCCGGTAATTTCTGCGATGGCTTTGCGGGCGAAGCGGCTGTAGTCTCCTGCGGTGCAGAAGTGGCCGGGCGGCAGAATATCGATGAGGTGGTGCGGAGCGAGTGCGCGTTCGGCAAGCGTGGGCTTAGCGGTGCCCAGTTCCATGCCGCGATAAACGGCGACGGAATCGCAGTTGACGATTTCGCCGTGGAAGCGCTGGGCGAGCGCGAGGGAAAGAGCAGTCTTACCGCTGCCGGTGGGTCCGAGCAGGGCGACGAGGAGTGGCTCCATAGGGCTGTTGGAGTCAGAGTAGCAGGTGGCGAAGGTGCGGAGTTTATTCCACCTGGTCTTTGGCTTTGTAGCCGTCGCGGGCGATGATGTCGTACTTCAGGTTCTTGTGTTTCTCATCCTCCATGCGCAGGGGGTGACCTTCCTGATCGACGAGCTCGACACGGATGCGGCGATAGGTGCCGTCCATTTTGTTGTTGGAGGGCTTGTAGGTGAGCTGGTACTGGTTGCGGATGGAGTCGTTGATCTGGGTGAAGATGTCGGGGAACTCGGCCTGGAAGCGGGGCTGGAACCACATGCCGCCGGTCATGCGGGCGAAGGTCTGCAGTTCGTTATCGTTCTGGAGCATGCCGATGCCGCCGCCCATGCCGCGACCCATGCCCATGCCACCCATACCGCCCATGGCGCGCGCGTAGCCGCCGGTGCCGATGGTGAAGATGGTGACGTTGGGCGTGGCTTTGATCTTTTGGAGAATCTTGTCGAGAGTGATTTTGGAAAACGTGTCGCGGCCCGAGGAGACGAGGACGATGTATTTGCGGCCATCGACGCGGGAAAGGCGATCAAGGGTTTCGTAGAGCGCGTCGAATTCGTTGGTCTCATTCCAGGTGGGCATCTGGAGAGACTCAATCGCCTGCTCCACCTGCATTTTGTTTTGGGTGAAGTCGGTAAGGATGGTGGTGTGCATGTCGTAGGTGACGACGGCGATGTAGTCATTGGGCTGGAGCTGCTGGGTGAAGGAGACAGCCGCGTTCCACATGTCCTGAATGAAGTAGTAGCTGTTGGCGGCGAATTCGAGAAGGAGAACGGCGGTGATGGGGGCTTTGACCTGGTGGAAGCCGACGATGTCCTGAGGGATGCCGTCTTCAAAAACGCGGAAATTGGCCTGCTGGAGGTTGGGGATGAAGGTGTGGGTTTTTTCCGCGATGACGCCTACGTCGACATTGACCACCGGGACGTCGACGCGGAGTGAATAATTGCTCAGCCCGGGAGGGTTCTTGACGGCGGGGGGCGGCGGCGGGGGCGGCGCGGGCGCGGTTTTCCTGGGAATGGCGATGGGGCCATTGTCGTTGCCGGGACCGCCGGCTTCCGGGGCAGACTGATCGGGCGTCTGCTGGGCAGGCGCGGTTTGCTGCTGCTGCGGGGTCGTTGTGTTCTGCGCCTGTAACGATCGGGCGGGAATCAGCGTCTGAGAAAGCAGCAGGGCGGCGGCAAGAGCCGGGTAGCAGAAGCGGGAGATTCCCATGGAAAAAACCTCTCGAACGATTTTCGAGCCGGGCGCGCCTTGGCGGCAAGCACGAGAGCAGCTTAGTCTATGGACGTGTATACACGCCTGAAAGATATCCAAAGGGGAGTCGCGGCGGTGGCCGTCCTCAGTATGGGGTTGGCTGGCGCGTGGGCGCAGAGCCCTGCGACGGAAGCGGCAACGACGTTGAATCTGCCACCAAACCCTCCGGTTGTAACGAAATTCTTTCCGCTCAGCGAGATTCGCCGCGGCCAGCAGGGCGTGGCGTACACGGTGTTCGAGGGGACGAAGCCGGAGCCGATGGGGCTGGAGATGCTGGGCGTGCTGCACAACGCCATTGGGCCGCGGCAGGACATGATTCTGGTGCGCCTCGAAGGGACGAAACCGGAATATACCGGCGTGGTGGCGGGCATGAGCGGGAGCCCCGTGTATATCGACGGGCAGCTGGTGGGGGCGCTGGCGTTTCGCATTGGGCAGTTCAGCAAGGAGCCGATTGCGGGGATTACGCCGATCCAGCAGATGCTGGGGGTGGAGGATCAGGGAGCCGAGCCGGAAAATGAGATTGCGGGATTGAAGAGCGCTGCTTCTGATCCCTCTGACGCGGCGGCGGTGAGTGCGCCGGGTTCGGTTGGAACCTTCGATAAATCCATGATGCAGCCGATGGACACGCCGCTGGTGTTCAGCGGGTTCAGTCCGGCGGCGTTTGCAGTTCTGGAAAGATCACGCGCCAGCGGGGCTGGATCCGGTGGCGGGGGTGGGCGGATCGGCGAGCGACGAGAAGCAGCCGGATCCTCTGGAACCGGGATCGGCGGTGAGCGCGGTGCTGGTGCGCGGGGATCTGGATATTGCGGCGACCTGCACGGTGACGTATGTGGATCCGAAGCGGATGCTGGCGTGCGGGCATCCGATTACGCAGTTTGGGCCGGTATCGATGCCGATGACCAAGGCGGACGTGGTGGCGACGCTGGCCGTCGCCGCTGGATGCGTTCAAGATCATCAATACGACGGAGACGATGGGGTCGATTACGGAGGACCGGCAGTCGGCGATTCTGGGCGAATTTGGCAAGACGGCGCGGATGATTCCGGTGACGCTGCATGTGACGGGCGAGCCGGCGGGACATGGTGGCGGGGACGATGCGCTGCATTTTGAGGTGATCGACCAGCCGCAGGTGACGCCGATGGCGGTGATGGTGGCCGTGTATCAGGGGCTGATGCAGGAGAATGCGTATTCGGCGCTGACGACGTACCGGGTGCAGGGCGCGGTGAAGCTGAATGGGTATCCGACGGTGAAGCTGAACAGCCTGGTGGCGCCGACGGACACGATGCCGGCGAACATTCAGACGGCGCTGGCGCTGGGCGAGCGGTTTGCGAAGCTCTACGACAATGCGGCGCGGCGGACGGCGATTGAGAGCGTGGACCTGGAAGTGGCGGCGATTCCGCGGCGGCTCACGGCAGAGATTGAGAGCGCGCAGGCGAGCAAGGTGGAGATTCATGCCGGGGACACGGTGATGCTGGAAGCGACAATCCGGCCGTGGCATGGAGATCCGCGGAATGTGCGTGTGCCGGTGACGCTGCCGGCGAATCTGCCGGCAGGCCCGGTGCGGCTGCTGGTAAGCGACGGGGGAACGCTGGACCGGCTGCTGCAGCCGCCGCAGTTCAACGCGCAGCCGCTGGATATGGCGGCGACGATTACTCAGCTGAACAGCATGCATCCGAGCGACCGGCTGTATGTGACGCTGCTGGCGCCGGAAGCGCAGGCCGCGGTGGATGGACGGACGCTGACGGCGATTCCGATGTCGATGGCGAATGTGCTGGCGCCCCTGAAGGAGAATAAGGGGATGGCGCTGAATGGGGAGTCGGCGGTGCCGATGGCGGCGGTGCCGATGGATGCGGTGATCAGCGGACAGCAGTTGGTGACCCTGCAGGTGGAAGATCAATAGCCGGTTCAGGCCGGGCAGGCAGGATCGGGGCGAGTAAGATAGAGATTCCGCTGGCACATACTGACCGACCTTGGTCCGAGGGACTGCGAATTCATGGCAAGCATTCAGGGTTTTGGAGTACACGCGGCGGGGGCCGAGTTGCTGCCGCTGAAGTATGATCCAGGCGATTTGCGTCCACAGGACGTTGAGGTGCGGATTACCCATTGCGGCGTTTGCCGCAGCGATGTGAACCTGATCGACAACGACTGGGGCATTAGCCAGTATCCGTTCATCCCAGGGCATGAGATTGTGGGCACGGTGCGCCAGGTAGGCGCGGCGGTGAAGCACTTTGCGCCGGGCGATCGCGTGGGCATTGGCTGGCAGGCCGACAGCTGCGGATTCTGCGAATGGTGCCGGCGCGGGGAAGAGAATCTGTGCGCCCAGGCGCAGCCCACCTGTGTGGGACGCCATGGCGGCTACGCGGACGCGGTGCGGGTGAATGCGCGGTTTGCCGTGAAGCTGCCGGAGTCGCTGAAGAGCGAGAATGCTGCGCCGCTGCTGTGTGCGGGCATCACAGTCTATACACCACTGCGGACTTTTGGCGTGACGCCGGCGTCGCGGGTGGGCGTGATTGGCATTGGCGGCCTGGGACACCTGGCATTGCAGTTTGCGCGGGCGTTTGGGGCGGAGGTGACGGCGTTCTCGTCGTCTGCGGCGAAAGAAGAGGAAGCGCTGGCGTTGGGGGCGCACCGATTTGTGAATTCGCGCGACAACAAAATGCTGAAGGCGGTGGAAGGATCGCAGGACCTGATTATTTCCACCATCAATGCCGAGCAGGAGTGGGGCGCTTACGTGGCGGCGCTGCGTCCGCATGGAACGCTTTGCCTGGTGGGTGTGCCTCCCGAGCCGGTGAGTGTGGCGGCGTTTCCGCTGATTTCCGGAGCGCGGTGCGTTTGCGGATCGAATACCGGCGGTCCAGGGCGGATTGCGGAGATGCTGGACGTGGCGGCGCGGCACAAAGTGGCGGCCAGGACGGAGACCTTCCGCATGGCAGAGGCGAACCAGGCGCTGGCGCGGGTGCGGAAGAACCAGGTGCGGTACCGGGCGGTGCTGGTTGGGTGATCGCCGGAGCTAAGAAGCGGTCAGCGGAAGTCCGGTCAGCTAAAAAGCGGTTAGCCAGGGTCCGGTTAGCGGAAATGCCGCCCGCTCCCAGGCTTTGTTCGGTTGTGGACAGGAATCTCTGGAAACGGACACGATTTTGCGGTTTTCGCCCTGTCGCCAAACTAAGGTTTAATCCTTAAATTCAATCATTTAGCGCCATTCCGGCGTTCGGGATTGCATGGACCTGCGCGTGCATCTAAGGGTGCCACTCAGGAGGCGGCGCATGGCGTATATCGAGCGGATGCGGGACATGATCACCGGGCCTTTGCTGGAAGAGATTGTGCGCCAGCGGGTGGCGTCGGGATGGCAACTGGTTTCGGTGGAGTGGCGCCGGGAACTGCCGGACTCCGAGAAGCCGACGGATGGGGCGTACCCGGAAGAGATTCCGTACGGGCTGCGCATCTCCGACGATTGCCAGCGGTTGGTCGAGGAACCCGGGGAGAATCAGGCCATGCTGCAGATGATGGAAATGCTGGTGCAGGATTTCCCCTTCTCGAGCATCGCGAGCGATCTGAACGAAAAGGGGTTTCGCACGCGGGACGGGAAGCGGTGGAACCCGGTGACGGTGTTCACCATGATTCCGCGTCTGATTGAGGTGGGGCCGCGCCTGTTCTCGACGGAAGAATGGGAAGTGCGGCGGCAGAAGTTTGCGCGGATGACGTAGAAGCGAACGCGCCGGCGCCAAATCATTTGGCTCGAATTCCCGCCTCCACGCGGCAGCTTGTGGCAAGCCGTTGCAGGCCCTTCTTTTCCACGTCTGCTAACGCGGTCTACGCGGCATCCTACCGAACGTGCGCATAATTTTTGGGCCTTGCTGCCGGGCTTTGGCCGAGCGAGGCTCTTCCGCGCACGCACGCACGTCGAATCCAAAAAATCGAAGGAGTCTTGCGATGAAAGCCATCAGCTATGAAGGCGAACGCCGCATGGAAGTATCGGAGCGTCCGAAGCCGAAATTGCACGCGCCGACGGATGCGATCCTGCGGGTGACGACCTCAGGTATTTGCGGCAGCGATCTGCACATGTACGACGGGCGCACCGCGCTCGAAAAGGGAACGGTGGTGGGACACGAGATTATGGGCGTGATCGAGCAGGTGGGCGAGGCGGTTACCAGCATTCAAAAGGGCGACCGCGTGGTGCTGCCGTTCAATGTCTCATGCGGTATCTGCCACAACTGTTATCGCGGCAACACGCATGCCTGCCTGACGATGAACAAGCAGCCGCATGCGGCGTACGGGTATGCGGGCATGGGGCCCTATCAGGGCGGGCAGGCGGAGTATGTGCTGGTACCGTTTGCGGATTTCAACTGCCTGAAGCTGCCTGGAAAGCCCGGCGATCAGTTCGAAGACGACTTTGTGCTGCTGTCGGACGTGTTCCCGACGGCGTATCACGCGACGGAACTGGCTGCGGTGACACCGGGAAAGACGGTGGCGATTTTTGGCGCGGGCCCGGTAGGGCTGGTGGCGGCGCATTGTGCGTTGCTGCGAGGCGCGTCGGAAGTCTACGTGGTAGATCGCGTGAAGAGCCGCCTGGATAAGGCGAAGGAACTGGGTGCGACGCCGGTGGACTTCGAAGACGGCGATCCGGTGAAGCAGATTGAGAAGCTGCGCAAGCAGAACAAGCTGCATGAGGCGAGCCTGCGGCCAGGCGAAGCGGAAAAACTGGCCGGGGTGGATTGTGCAATCGACGCAATCGGCTACCAGGCGCACGACCAGAAACATCCCGATAAAGAAAATCCGACGCAGGCGATCGAGTATTGCGCGAAGATCGTGAATCCGGCGGGGAACATTTGCCTGATCGGCGTGTACATGGCGCCCGATCCGGGCGCGAAAGATGCGCAGGCGAAGCAGGGAATCTTGCCGCTGCCGATTGGCGAGCTGTTCGACAAGGCGGTGACGATTGGGATGGGGCAATGCCCGGTGAAGAAATACAACGAGTACCTGCGGGACCTGATCATTCAGGGCAAAGCGCATCCGGGAAAAATTGTGAGCCACCACATCAAGATCCAGGACGCGCCGGATGCTTATGCGAAGTTCGATAAGCGTGTGGAAGGGTACAACAAGATCCTGATCCGTTTTGACGAAGCGATCGCGGCTTAAGATCAGGGAAAAGAAAAGGCGAGGGTCGCGGTGCGGCCTTCGCCTTTTTATTTTTGGGCGCGGAGAAAGGCGGCGGCTGCGCGGAGATCGCGGATGAAGCCTGCGCGGGCTTCTTCGCGGGCTGGCTGGTCGGGTGCGCGGAGGATGGACGAGGGATGGATAGTAGCGAGGATGGGCGGCAGGTCCGGTGGGTTGAGGATTTTGCCGTGATCCTGGGTGACGCGGAATGCGCGGCCGAGCAGCGCCTGGGCGGCCGTGGCGCCGAGGCAGACGATGAGCGCTGGATGGACGGCTTCAACTTCGGCATCGAACCAGGGGCGGCAGGCGGCCACTTCGCGAGCGCTGGGCTTCTTATGAATGCGCCGCTTGCCACGCGGCTCCCATTTGAAATGCTTGACGGCATTCGTGATGTAGACGGCGTCGCGATCGATGCCGGCCTCGACGAGGCAGCGGTCGAGGAGCAGACCGGCGGGGCCGACGAAGGGCTGGCCTTCGATATCTTCGCGGTCGCCGGGCTGTTCGCCGACGAGGATGAGGCGGGCGTGCGCAGCGCCTGCGCCGAAGACGGTTTGCGTTGCGTGCTGGTAGAGGGGACATCCGCGGCAATCGCGCGCAGCCTCACGCAAGGATTTGAGGGTGCGGCGCTGGGGGAGGAAGCCGGCGGCAGAAACTGATTCGGATTGGCGAGGGGTGGGCACGGGCTCGATTCACAAAATTAGGATGCAGGCGCATTGCTGCAGAAGGCTGGCTACCCGGCGGGGAGGGTACGCGCATCCTATTAGAGAGATCGACAAGATTAGCGCGCCGGGCCTCTCCGCGTGGAAGCGGGGCAGGCTGTTGCGCCGCGCAGACCTCGAATCAAAAACCAAGGAGAACTCCATGAAAGTTTTTTCCGCGAATCTCGATAATCTACGCAAGCTGTACGTGAACCAACTGCAGATGTTGTTGTCGACGGAGCAGCAGATTACGGAAGCGCTGCCGAAGATGATCGACAAGGCGACGGACGTGCAGCTGCAGCAGGCCTTCCAGTCGCATTTGCAGGAGACGCGCGAGCATGTGACGCGGCTGGAGAAGATTCTGAACGCAGCGACGGGCGAAGCCAGCAAAGTGAAGTGCAAGGTGATGGCCGCGCTGGTGACGGAGACGGAAGATATGGTGAAGGATTCGGCGGACGAGAGCGTTCGCGATGCGGCGCTGATTGCGGCGGCGCAGAGAGTGGAGCACTACGAGATCGCGTCGTATGGCGCGGTGCGGCACTGGGCGCAACTGCTCGGCGAGAAGGCGCATGCCGAGCTGCTGGATAAGACGATTAAGGAAGAGGGACACGCGGACAAGCTGCTGACTGAGATTTCGAACCGCGTGAATCCGTATGCGGAGAAGGCGGCGTAGCAGGCAGGTGAAAGGTTACAGAGCGAAAGGCCGGACTTTGAGTCCGGCCTTTTCACTTCTTGAACGGATTTTCGATGCGTAAGCCTGTAATGCGTTGGCCGGGATTCAGGTCTTCCGAAAGGATGCGCTCCGCACGGGATTTCAGCGCAGCAGCGACGATGAGCGCGTCCCAGAAGCTGATGCGGGCGTCGTCCTCAATGCGAAATGCGGAGGCAAGTTCAGCGGGCGTAGTTTCTACGCACCAGACGGAATAGAGCTCAACAACTGCCCGCGCAGATTTTCGCGGGAGCGGATGCGCGATTTTCCGGGTAGCGTTAACGTAGAACTCCTGAAGGATCTGTGTACTCAGGACGCCGAGATTTTCTTCCCAAAGCGATTCCAGGATGTTCGCTGCTTTGGTGTTCTTCGGGCCTGCATCCAGATCATGAGCGTAAATCAGGATATTCGAGTCGACGAACGTCTTAACGCTCATGTAACTCGTCCCGACTGGCAGAGATGACTCCACCGAGATGAAATCCTCTCCTCATCAAGGCTATCGCTGAGCGTTTCGCCCGCTCGTAGGCTTCGTCCTTCCCGGTAAGGGCCTCGATTTGTTCCGCGAGCAATCCGCTGATTGAAGTGGACCGTCTGGCCGCCAGTACGCGCGCCTTTTGGATGACTTCAGTGCTGAGGCTGACGGTAATGTTTTGCTTTCGGGTTGCTTGAGGCATAATTTCGCACCCTCACGTGTAATACGTGCTGCACGTATTATACGTGTACCGCCCATTCCGGAAATTGTTAAGCCGGAACCGTCGGGTTGCGCCGCGGCCGGCGATTCGCCTGCAGGATTTTTTTGCGCAGGCGGAGAGATTTGGGCGTGACTTCGACCATCTCTTCGTCGGCGATGAACTCGATCGCCTGTTCGAGGTTGAGCAGGCGCGGCGGGGTGAGGCGAATCGCGTCGTCGGCGGAGGAGGCGCGCATATTGGTGAGCTTCTTTTCGCGCACGACGTTGACGTCGAGATCGTTGTCGCGGTTATGCTCGCCGATGATCATGCCTTCGTAGACTTCCACGCCGGGCGGAGTGAAGAGAATGCCGCGATCCTCGAGGCCTTCGAGCGCATAAGCGGTGGTAGTGCCTGTACGGTCGGCGATGAGTGCGCCGGTGGGCCGCTGGGGGATCTGTCCCTGATGCGGGATGTAGCCGTCGAGCAGGGAATTCATGACCATGGTGCCGCGAGTCTCCGTGAGCAGATCGCTGCGGAGCCCGATCAAGCCGCGAGAAGGAACGCGGAATTCAAGACGGACGCGGCCGTAGCCGTGGTTGTGCATTTTGACCATCTCGCCCTTGCGGGGCCCGAGGCGTTCGATGACGGTTCCGATGAAGGCTTCGGGAATATCGATGGTGAGGTGTTCGACCGGCTCCATCAGCTTGCCGTTGACTTCCTTGGTGACGATTTCAGGGCGGCCGACCATGAGCTCGAAGCCTTCGCGACGCATCATCTCGATCAAAATGGCGAGCTGCAGTTCGCCGCGGCCAAGAACTTTGAAGCTGTCGGGGCTGCCGGTTTCTTCCACGCGAATAGAAACGTTGGTGAGCAGTTCTTTGTCGAGACGCTCGCGGAGATTGCGCGAGGTGACCCACTGGCCTTCGCGTCCCGCCATGGGCGAATTGTTGACGGAGAACTGCATGGCGATGGTGGGCTCATCGATGTGGATGGGCGGCAGCGGCGAAGGCGTTTCGGCACTGGTGATGGTTTCGCCGATGGTGATGCCCTCAACGCCGGCGATGGCCACGATGTCGTCAATCTCGGTGGCTTCGATGTCGACGCGCTTGAGGCCGCTGAAACTGAACATCTTGGTGATGCGGGTTTTGTGCAGCGTGCCGTCGACCCTGGAGATGGCGACGTCGTCGCCGGTGCGGAGCGTTCCCTGAAAGACGCGGGCGATGGCGAGGCGGCCAAGGTAGTCGGAGTAATCGAGATTGGTCACGAGGATCTGGAGGATGCCGTCGGGATCGCCTTTGCCGAGGGGCGTGTTGTCGATGATGGCCTGGAAGAGAGGCTGAAGATTTTCGCCGGGAACTTTGGGGTCGTAGCTGGCCTGGCCGAGTTTCGCGTTGGTGTAGAGCACGGGGAAGTCGAGCTGATCTTCGGTGGCGTCGAGATCGATGAAGAGGTCGTAGACCTCGTTCAGAACTTCCTGGGGGCGCGCGTCGGGGCGATCGATCTTGTTGATGACGAGGATGGGAGGCAGGCGCGCTTCGAGAGCTTTGGAGAGGACGTAGCGGGTCTGCGGCAGGGGGCCTTCGGAGGCGTCGACGAGGAGCATGACGCCGTCGACCATTTTGAGGGCGCGCTCGACTTCGCCGCCAAAGTCGGCGTGGCCCGGGGTGTCGACGATGTTGATTTTCTCGCCCTGGAAGAAGATGGCGGTGTTTTTGGCGAGGATGGTGATGCCGCGCTCGCGCTCAAGCTCGTTGGAATCCATGACGCGCTCGGCGACAGCTTCATTGGCGCGGAAGGTCCCGGCCTGGCGGAGGAGAGCGTCGACGAGGGTGGTTTTGCCGTGGTCGACGTGGGCGATGATGGCGATATTGCGAATCTTGCTCAAAGGAAGAAGTCCTGTTTTCTCAATGGTTTGAAGGAGGTACGGCAGCCGCGAGGCCGCTCAGAAGCGGACAGCCAGCAATATCTGCTGGCGCAAATCTCAGCATTTCCCGGCTCTGACGAGGTCAAGGGAAAATCTGAGGTGCAAACAGCTTCCTTTCCAGTTTACCAGTGATGGGCAACGCGGTTGGCGGAGAGGGCGTCCCGATAAGAGAGGGGAACGATTGCGCGGCGACGAATCAGGAGGGATTTATGAAGATATTCGTGCGCCAATGTTTGGCGACGGGGGCTGGCGTTGCGCTGGCCATGGGCGGAGGCGCGGCTGTTTTGGCGCAATCGCAGAATAGTTCACCGAGTGCTACACCACAAACGCAAACTGCGCCGACGCAGCAAAAGCTCCAGATGGTCCGGGCGCAGGCTGAGTTGAAGACGTCGCTGGACGCCAAGAAAGCGAAGCAGGGCGAGGCGGTGACAGCGAAGCTGGTGGAGAACGTGCAGATTCCGAACGCGCAGGACTTGCCGAAGAATACCGTGCTGGAAGGGCATGTGGATCAGGTAACTCCGTCGGAGAACAAGGGCGATTCAACGATGGTGGTCACGTTTGATAAAGCGAAGCTGAAGGATGGGCAGGAGCTTCCGATTAAAGCGACGGTCATTGGGCTCTCGGAGCCGGCCCTGGCCGCAGATCAGGCAGGCGGCGGCATGCCGGCAGGGGGCGCGATGCCTGCGGGCGGCGGTGCTCCTGCGGGTGGCGGCGCTCCGTCTGGAAGTATGGCGGGTGCAGGGGGTGGCGGTTCGTCCGCGGGCATGGCGAGCAGCCGCAGCGAGAGTCAGCCGGCGATGAACCCGGGAGCAACGAACAGCGGAATGGAACAGGCGCAGAACGGACAGGCACAGAGTGGGGGCGTTCCCGACGTGCAGCTGACGAGCAGCATTCATCAGCATGCATCGGCGACGCTGACCTCGAAGGGACGGAATGTGCATGTTCCTGACGGAACGCAGATGCAGGTAGCGATCACGGTGGTCCCGGCGGGCGTGCGGGTTCCGTAACAGGGCTTCGCTGACCGCAAAAGAAAACCCCCATCATGCCGGTTTGGCATGGTGGGGTTTTTTATTCGTAGCGGAGGGATTCGATGGGGTCCATGGCGGCGGCGCGTTTGGCGGGGAGGGTTCCAAAGACGATGCCGACGATGCAGGAGGCGACCAGGCCGATGACGGCGGACCACCCGGAGACGGGGACGCGATAGCTGGTGAAGAAGCGCACGGAGAAGGGCAGGCCGAGACCGATGATGGCGCCGATGACGCCGCCGAAGAGAGAGACGAAGACGGCTTCCATGAGGAACTGGAGCTGGATTTCTCGGGCTGTGGCGCCGAGTGCTTTGCGAATGCCGATTTCGCGGGTGCGGGCGCGAACGGTGGCCAGCATGATGTTCATGATGCCGACGCCGCCGACGGCGAGGGTGACGCCTGCGACCAGGATCAGCATGACGGTGAGCGCGTTGACGATGACTCCGCCAAGACTGATGAGCGCGGTCATGGTCTGGGTATCGTAGACCGAGTTGGGCTGATGGCGGCCGTCGCTGTGCACGGCGGCGACGATCTGTTTGGCGGCGTTATCCACTTCGCCGGGGTCGCGAATGGTGAAGTACATCTCGTTGACGTTGTCGGTTCCGATGAAATAGCGGGCGACGAAGTAGGGAATGAGGATGGTCTGATCGGCGATTTCGGTTTCGCCGAAGGTTTCTACCTTTTCCTTAAAGGTTCCGATGATGGTGAAGGGGATGCCGTTGATCTGAAAGCTGCGGCCCAGAGCGGCATCGGCGCTGCCGTACATGGCGATGGCGAAAGGCACGGTGACGTCGGCTACTTTGGCGTGGGCGGTTTCATCTTCTTCGTCGAAGAAACGCCCGGAGAGCGAGACGAGGTTGCGGACGCGGCGATATTGCGGTTCGACGCCGAGCACCAGCACCTGGTGCGTTGATCCGTTGACGGTAATTTCCTGGTGCATCTCGAGGACGACGGAAGAGGAGGCGATGGCGGGAACGTCTTCGTCGATGGAGCGCTCGTCGTCGTAAGTGAGAAAGTCGGACTGGGTGTTGGTGACGGCGCCCGATCCGCCGCCGGCGTATTCAAGATAGACAAGGTTGGTGCCGATTCCCTGAATTTCGCTGAGGATGTACTGGCGTCCGGTGGCAGAGATGGCGACGACGAGAATGAGCGACGCGGTGCCGATACCCATGCCGAGAGCGGTGAGGGCAAAGCGAACTTTGGCGGCGCGGAAGCTGTCGATGGCGAGATGCGCGATTTCGCTGAGCACCATGGTCTGGCGCGCGCTGGCCAGGGTGCGCTCAAACGAGAGTCGATGCGTGCGCTCGGTGGGCATCTGCATTAACAGGATGGCATAAGCACGCCTGGGGATTCACGGATCAGGATGTGCGCAGCGCCCAGCGCAGTGGTTTGCCGAGCGCGCTGGGGCCGGAAAGCTCGAAGGCGCCGCTGGGGAGTTTTTTGAGGGGGGCGGCGACGCCGTTGATTTCCGCGTGGACGATTTGTTGCGCGAGGTCCGCGGGCAGATCGATCTGGAGGGTCCACGTGCCGGGGCGCATGGGCGCGTACCAGCCTTCGAAGCGGCCGTCGGCCGCGCGGATGACGCCGACCAGGGGCGATTCGAAGCGGAAGGATTTTTCGGGGATGGCCGGTTTCAGGTTGAGCCCGTGCTCCGTAAATTCAATCCCGGCCACTTTGCTGGCGGAATAGAGGAAGCAGGCGTGAGCGTGGAGATTGAGGACGGGGAAATCGATGCCATGGAATGCGGGATCGGCGCCGGTTTCGCCTGGGGTTTTGCTGAGGGTTGAATTGTAGGAATCGGTGCCGCTCCACACGCCGTACCAGACGTCAGGATAGGCGTCAGCGTGGACGGCGAAGGAATTCTTCTTCCATTCATCCCAGGCCATGGCAGGGTCGACGCCGGCGAGCGCCCAGACGAGGGTTTGGTTGAGCGAGGGCCAGATGCCGCCGCGCACGATGGTGCCGGGAGCGAACATGCCTTTGGTGGTGAGGTCGGGGCCGTCGCTCATTTGCGCTGCGCCGATGGGGCCCTGACGCAGCAGTGTGTTCATGGTGGCGACGAGCTGGCGGCTTTGCTCCGGCGTGGTGACGCCGCCGAGGATGGCCCAGGGTTGCGGCTCGATCCAGAGCGTCGACTCGCCGAGCCAGCCGAGTTTGGGGCCAAGCCAGCAGCGTTTGAGCCATTGGCCGTTCCACTGAGAACGCGCGGCGGTGCGATGCTTGTCGGCAGCTTGTTTGGCTTGGGTCTGCATGTCGGCGCTGATGCCGGCGTAGTTGAGCAGGCGCGCGTATTCGTCGAAGACCCACGCGGACATGGCGGAGTTGAGAACGCTTTCGCCCTGGGCGGTGGCTTCGGCGAGGTCTGCGCCGGCCCACGTGCCGAGCAGGCCGTCGTTCCAGTCGTCGGAGAGCATGCGACAGAGGCCGTGCTGACCAAAGCCGACATCGTCCATCTGGTGGTGGAAGCAGCGGGCGAGGAGATTGGCGACGGTATCCGTGCGGCCGGGCGTGGCGCTGTAGTGGGCGGTAATTTTCTCGCTGAGAAAATCGGTGTCACGCGTGGCGAGGACGTACTCGCTGACGGCCCAGAGGAGCCAGAGCGGCAGATCGCTGCCGTTGTCGGCGACCATGGGCGCGATGACGCCGTGGCCGGTGAGTCCGTAGGGAACGGAGCCGTTGTCGCGCACTTCGCTGAGGGTGTAGCGCAGGACGCTGCGCACGATTTCAGGATTGCTGAAGAGGAAGGGCAGGCAATGTTGCAGGGGATCGCGGGCTGCGCCCTGGAAGCCCATCACGTATTGGTAGAAGCCGTTCTGGTTGAGTATGTGCTGGCCGAAGTAGTCGTCGAAGGTGAGGCTGCTGCGCAGGTAGTAATGATTCCAGATGGTTTCGCGATGGACCCACGGGGCGGAGTCGACGGAGAAGTGCAGGCCGGCGCGCTTCCAGAATGCGCTGGACACGAGGGCTGCGGACTCGGGCCGCTGCTGATAGCGGGTGATGAGTGCGTTGAGTTCAACGCCGGCGGGGAGATAGCCGTAGAGGAAGGACAGCGTTTGCGATTCGCCGGGCTTGAGTTCGAATTTGCGCTCAAGCAGCAGCGCGGTGTGCTGGCCTTCGCTGGTCAGGTTGCCGTTGAGCGATTGATCGAGGCCGCTGGGTTGCGCTACGCCGCCGGAGCCGAAGAATGATGCTGCGTCGGTGGTGAAGGCCGACGCTGGGGCGTCGAGCGAAACGAGAAAAGTTTGCGGAGGAGCGCTGCTTTCGTACCAGGTGCCGGGCGCGGGATCGTTCACGGGGCTGATGAAGCCGTTGGGATGGGCCGCTAACGAGGCGCGCATGCCCTGCCAGGCTGCATCTTCCTGGGGTGTGTGGCCGAGGAAGTGGCGGGATTCGATGAGGCCGCGCAGGCCGTCGACCTGCTGCACTTTGTGGCTGGCATTGCGCCCAGCGCGACGGCGCAATTGATTCGGACTGCCGATGCCGGTCCAGGACTGGATGAAGTCGCGGAAGGAGAACTCATACGTTTGGCAGCCCCAGTATTCGATCCAGCGCAGAGACGCGGGCGCCGTGGAGTGATTCGTGATGGTGACCTGGGAAAGCAGCACGGGGTCGTCGCCAAAGGGCGCGGAGAGGTTTTGATCGACGGAGTAGTTATGGCTGGAAACTTTTTTGCGGAAATAGCCAATGCCGAAGACGCGCTCGAAAGTGGCAGGATTGCCGGAGTATAGTGTCGACAGATTCTCGTGGCCGTCGGTGAGCCAGCCAATGCCGCCTGCATACTGGCTGGTTTCCGGATCGTAGTCGTTGAGGAATTTTGGGCAGCCTTCATCCTGGCGGACGCGCACGTATCCGTAGTTATTGGCAAGCGCGATGATGCGATCGTTGCCGACCTGATGAATGTGCTCAGTGGGACCGAGCAGGCCGGGCGAGACGGCGGTGTGCGCTTGGGGATCGTTGATTTGATCGCAGGTGTAGCGAAAGGCCGGCAGGCCGTATTCGTCGTCCATCCACTCGCCGAAATATCCGGAGCCATAGGGCTTTGCGGAGGATGGAGATTCCGACTGAGACGGATCTGAGAGCCAGGCCGGGAGGTTCCGGGCGGCGATGGCGGATCCGAGCGAGGAAAGTACGAAGCGTCTGCGAGTGATGGCCATAGGACAATCCAGTATCTGGCCATGGCGCGGAAACGGCAACGGGCAGAAGCGAAGGATCGCATCTGCCCGCTGGTTTGCGATTCGGAGATCAGAGAGCCACGGTGACGGCTTTGACCTCGGTGTAGTTGTGGAAGACTTCCTCGCCCATCTCTCGGCCCCATCCGGACTGTTTGTATCCGCCGAAGGGCAGGGAGGCGTCGAAGACGTTGTGGCAGTTAACCCACACGGTGCCGGCGCGCAGGCCGCGCGCGACTTTGTGGGCGAGCGAGAGGTTCTGCGTCCACACGGAGGCGGCCAGGCCAAAGACGGTATCGTTGGCGCGCTTCACGATGCGGTCGACATCGTCGTCAGAGAAAGGAACGGCGCAGACCACGGGACCGAAGATCTCTTCCTGCACGACCTTCATGCGGGGGTTGGTGTTGGTGAGCACGGTGGGGCGCACGAAGTAGCCGCGCTCAAAGCCGGAGACAGGGCCGCCGGCGGCGACCTTCGCGCCTTCGTTGATACCGGACTCGATGTAGCCGACCACCTTCGCATACTGTTCGTCGCTGACCAGCGGTCCCATCTGGCAGGAGGGATCGAGGCCCGGGGCGAGCTTGATATCGGACGCGATCTTGCTAACGCCATCGACGACTTCGTCGAAGACTTTTTCGTGAATGTAGAGGCGTGAGCCGGCGCAGCAGCACTGTCCGTGATTGAAGAAGATGGCGCTGGCGGTGCCGGAGACGGCCTTGTCAATCGCGGCGTCGGGGAAGACGATGGCGGGCGATTTGCCGCCGAGCTCGAGCGTGACTTTTTTCAGATTGCCCGTAGCGGCTTTCACGATGAGCTTGCCGACTTCGGTTGAGCCGGTGAAGGCGACCTTGTCGACGAGGTCATGCTTGGCGAGCGGCGCGCCGGCGCCTTCGCCGTAGCCGGTGAGGACGTTGACGACGCCCGCGGGGAATCCGGCTTCGTCGATGAGTTGCGCGAGACGGAGGCCGGAGAGCGGCGTCTGCTCCGCGAGTTTGAGGACGACGGTGCAGCCCGCAGCAAGCGCGGGAGCCAGTTTCCACGCGGCCATGAGCAGCGGGAAATTCCACGGAATAATTTGCGCGACCACGCCGATGGGCTCGCGCACGGTGTAGGAGTGGAAGTCGTATCCGGCGGAAAGCGGCAGCGTGGAGCCGGTGATTTTAGTGGCCCAGCCGGCCATGTAGCGGAACATGTCGACGGCAAGCGGAACGTCGGCGACGCGAGCGATGGAATACGGCTTGCCGTTGTCGAGCGATTCCAGTTCGGCGAACTCTTCGAGATTTTTCTCGAGCAGGTCGGCGAGTTTCCAGAGCAGCTTGCCGCGCGCCGAGGGCGCCAATCGCACCCACTGGCCGTCGTCAAAGGCGCGGCGGGCGGCGAGGACAGCGCGATTGACGTCTTCCTCCTCGGCTTCGGGAACGTGGGTGAGGACATCGCCGGTAGCGGGGTTGTAGACGGGGAACGTCTTGCCGGAGGCTGCGTTCACGAAGCGGCCATCGACATACATGAGGTGGCGGCCGGAAACGAATTCTGAGGTTACGCCGCTAACGCGGGGATCGACGGTGAGGGTTGCCATAGGTTGACCTCGGGGTGCGGCCGGTCACGCTACGGGGAGGCTTTTCACTGGATTCCCGGGGAAGCTGAGGCTTCGACGGGACCGCCGCGTGCCGGATTTTGCACCACAGAACACTACCACCGCCAGTTGTGCATTGGCGAGAGGCAGGGGCAGAGTTCACGAGATTGAAACTTTGGCGGCGGCTAGTGCGCGGCCACGCTGTAGATGGTGGCGTGAACGGGCAGCAAGGCTCCGACGACGGCCCCCGCCAATCCACCGATCACCGCTCCGACAGCGGCGCCAGCTCCTTTTCCTCCGGCAAACCCATGGTTTTCCCAGGCGCCGGCGACGATGCCGGCTCCCGCTCCGGCGCCGATAGCGGCTCCAATGGCCGTGTTGCGCAGGCGGTGACCGGACTTCATGCGCTTCACGGTGCGCACCTCGGGCTTCGCAAGGGTCTGCTGACCGGCGCCGGTCTGCAGAGTGAGCTCGGCGTCAGAAACGCTGACGAAGGTTCCGGTGATTTTCTTCGCGCTGGTGGAGCTCACCTGAATTCTTTCGCCAGCGGTGAGCGTATTGAGGTTTTGCCAGGAAGATGCGGTGTTTTGCGCCGTCCCTGCGATGGAGACGAGCAGGAGACAAGCCAGAACGAAAAGCTTTTTCATAAGGCTCCAATGTTCTGCGTGGGTGCGCACTACCTTATAGGTTGAGCAGGAAGAAAGGGAAGGGAAAACCGTTGCTTTTTTGGCGAATCCAACCCGCGCCCGAGGCGCTGCGGAATGCGATGAGTGAGGACACGCCTGGCGCGGGGATGCGCGGAAGACAAATTGCGCCGCAGAAGAATCGGTGTGAATTACTTCATGCGCGGCACGCCGCGGCCGTAGGTTCCGGGCGGAGCGAGTTGGGCGCGCAGGGGTGGCTCGGCCATGTCGCGGCGCTCGCTCGTAAAAATGGCGTCGCCCTGGGAGATGAGATAGTCTGCGGTGCGGGCTGCGAGAGCCTGGATGGTCAGGCCGGGATTGGCCGATCCCTGCGTCGGGAGGATCGATCCATCGCAGACAAATAGATTGGCGATATCGTGGGTGCGACCGAACTTGTCGACGACCGAAGATTCGGGGTCCGCACCCATGCGGGCTGCGCCGACAAGGTGAGCGTAGCGGGCTTCCTGAATCACTTCCGTCGCGCCGGCTGCGTGACATCACTTCCATCGTTTTCTCTTTGGCGCCTTTGATGAGCTTCTTGTCGTTGTCATGCAGATTGAAGGTGACGTGTGCGACGCGCAGTCCGAAGCGGTCGGTCTCGTCGGCGAGCGTGACGCGGTTATCGGCCCAGGGGAGGATCTCACCGAGCAGACCAAAGGTGGCCCAGTGGTTGTAGTCCATCATTTCGCGGCGCAGGCCCCAGCCCCAGGCTTTCTTCGCGGCCACCATTTGCTTGCCGAAGGCGATGGGGAGCGGCCCGACGGTCTGAATGGCGAAGCCGCGCGCGAAGTCATTCTTCGGATTTGTCTCGTAGAACTCCTCGGTGAGCGCGTGCGCCGGCGGAGCCTTGTACATGCGCACCGGCTGATCGAAGCGGCCGAGGACGACGTTGCCGGCCTGGGCCATCAGATAGCGGCCGACGGTGCCGCTGGAATTCGCGAGACCATTTTCGAATCCGGGACATGCGGAGTTGAGCAGCAGGCGCGGCGTCTCAATCGAATAGCCGGCGATGATGACGGCTTTGGCGCGCTGGAAATGAGCGATCGCCGTTGTCGTCGAAATAGTGGACTCCGGTGACGCGGCGATTGCTGCCCAGCTCAATGCGCGACGCCATGGAGTGATCGCGAATTTCCGCACCGCTCTCGAGAGCATCGGGAACGTGAGTGATGAGAGTGCTGGCCTTCGCTCCGACCTTGCAGCCCTGAATGCAGAAGCCGCGATAGATGCAGTGCGGGCGATCTCCGTGCGAGCCGGAAAGGATGGCGACGGGGCCGCCAATCGAGACCGGAATGTTGAGCGCGGAGCAGCCTTTGATGAGCGCATTGCCGACGCCGCCCATCGGATGCGGGCCGTAGGCATAGCCGTGCGGATGTCCCCACGGATAATAAGCCGGCCCGGCAACGGGCATCTCCAGTTCGAGCTGTTCGTAGTAGGGGCGGAGAATTTCGTAGGAGATGGGCCAGTCCACGCCGACGCCGTCGCGCGTGTAGATTTCGAAATCGGATGGATGGAGGCGCGGCGTAAAAGCCGCCCAGTGCACGGAGCCGCCACCGACGCCGCGGCCGCAGTTATTGGCGCCGAGCGCGAGGGGATTCTTTCCGCCGGTGACGCGCGGATCTTCCCAGTAGAGTTGGTGCGATCCGGATTCATCGGAGACCCAGTCGCGTTCCGTATCCCAGAAAGGACCGGCTTCGAGCGCGACCACGCGAAAGCCCGCGCGCGCGAGCCGCTGCAGCAGCACGCCGCCGGCTGCACCGCAACCGACGATCACGTAGTCGACTTCGTCGTTTTCCTTGAAGCGGCGCATGGGGAGATGGATCTTCTGCAGCGGCCCAAGCATGTGGGCCTGCGTCACTGCGATTCTCAAACGCGCCGAGAAGTGGCTTCTCCATGAGACCTCGTCAGACGGTTCTTAACCGATCTGATCGGATTCCAGGTGGAGATGATGGGTCGACTTCGGTGGTGTCGGAGACGGCATAACGAGGCGCATCCCATTCGTAGCGGCTGTGGCTCGACTTCCCACGGCTCCGGTTCGCCGCGCTCGAGGCGGGTGTAGGCGCGGGGATAGGCGGGGCCGCCGAAGCCGATTTCGTCCCACGCCCACGGATGCGCAGTAGTAGCCCTCGAGCGCATCCTGCATGAGCAACTGCCAGAAGCGTCCGATGGACATCTGCTTCCAGATCGCCGTGCGCAGCTTTGGGCTTCTTGTCGTGGATGGCTTGCAGGACAAGGTCCTGCTGACGCTGAGGAAGGTCGAGGAAGGCTCCGCCGAAACGCTGCTGCGCTTCCGCATCGATCGCCTCCTCTCCGAGGCGATAGGCCTCGCGGTCGGGAGGCATCGATTCGTAGCGATATCCGATCCCCTTGTTCTGATAGAGGCGCTCATCGAGCGGTTCGACGATGGGAATGCGGCGGTCCGGGGTGCGGTCGTGCTGGGGAATGAGGTGATCGAAGACCGCTCGCCAGAATTTCGCCTGATCCGGGGTGAAGTAGCGAATGGGCGGCGTCTGCTCGACGCGCATCGTGACGACGTCGCGGGTGGCCTCATCCCAGAATGCTTTCTGCGACATGGTATGGAAGCCCGGATAGTAGCCAGGCTGCGGTTTCTGCGGCAGCGCTTCGCCGGTTGCCGGATCGCGCGGCAGCAGCGCTGAATCAGGAGCGTCGTTGGGATTCATGAGGTCTCCGAAGATGGATGAGCTGTTAGCGTTCATCCCTTCCTGCGCCGCAGCAGGCTGGCCAGAATTCCCAGCATGCCTGCGGCTCCAAACAGCAGAGGAGCAAAGATGGGCGGCCCGTACATGATGTTGTAGAGGAGATGCTTTGCGTCCGCCTGGCCGCCGAAGCACGCCGCGCGCGTGGTAGTAGAAGCCGACGGCGGCGTCCGCGCCGGCGACGGCGGAAAGCGCAGGCAGAGCTGTTCGTGGCCACGCTGCGCTTTTTGACGGAGATAAAGGCAGCGGCCGCCAGCAACGGAGCAATAACCACCGGACTCCACTGGACCTTGTAGCGAAAATTATTTTTGTAGTGCGAGTAGTACGCCTCAAATCCGCTGAGCAGCGCACTGATGCCGGCGACGATCGCAACCTGGCGCTGAAATTTTCCTTCGCGAATGTCCTGCTCGGCGGAGATGAGATCGCGGCCGGCGCGCGGCGGGCAGGAGCCGGGCGAGCCAGCCACCGGTCGTCTGATTCTGATCGCCGATGGCGTCGCCTGCGATGAGCTGGTTCGCATCTTCACGCTGCAGGTACGAAGCAATCAGGCCGAGATAGGCGCTGGTGCCGAAGAGAAGCGGCGCGAAGATCGGCGGTCCCATGATCATGTTCGTCATCGGCAGCCGCCATCCGCCGGGTTTGCGGTGAATGCCGCGGACGTGAAAGTAGAAGCCCACGGCGGCATCGACGAGCGTGATCGATAGCAGCCAGCCGCAGCATGCTCGCGCGCCGCGCGGCGGCTGAAGAAACCCGCGATCGCGGCAGCGCCAGAGCACCGCGCTCAGGATGACCGGTGTATACATCACGCGGCGGCTGTAGCTGCCGCGATAGTGCTCGTAGGCTACTTCGAGACCGCTGATGATGCTGGTGCCGGCGGTGAGCAGCGCGAGGCTGCGCTGAAAGCGCCCTTCGCGGATGAGTTGGCGATCGTTCTCGGCATCCTGCACCGGGTGCGCCAGCGTCAGCGATCCGGCTGCGGTTTCCATTTGCTCTAGACGACCTCGCGGACCTGATCTTCGGCGACGGTCTTGAGGATCTTGATTGCATCCTTCTGCCCGCGCAGCGAGAGACTTGGCAAACTTGTAGGCCTGTTCGGTGGTGACCTTGCCGGGCATGGGCGGCTCGTTCGGATCGACGACGGCCTGCACCACGGTAGGTCCGTCGTGGCTGCAGCGCCTCGCGGAGAACGCGCTCCGCATCCTCGGGACGCTCGATGGTGAAGCCGCGCGCGCCGCAGGCCTTCGCCACCATGGCGAAGTCGATGGGCTCAAGCTCGACGCCGAACTCCGGATTGCCTTCGAGGATCATCTGCTCCCACTTGATCTGGCCGAGAACGTTGTTCTTGATGACGATGACGGTGACGCGCAGCTTGTATTTGACCAGCGTCGCGATCTCGCCCATCAGCATGGTGAGGCCGCCATCGCCGACGACGCAGACGACCTGGCGTCCGGGATAGGCGACGGCTGCGCCAATGCTGTAGGGCAGTCCGTTGGCCATGGTGGCCAGCGAGCCGGAGAGCGAGAACTGCATGGTGCCGCGCATCTCGATGTAGCGCGCTGTCCAGGTCGCGATGGTGCCGCTGTCGGAGGAGACGATGGCGTCGTCATCGAGCAGCCGGTTGAGCGTGTGGGTGACGACCTGCGGCTTCATCGGCATGTCCTGTGCGCGTGCCGCGCTCTTCCATCAGCTCATTCCAGGTCTTCATCCGCTCCTGGGCTTTCTTGAGGAACTTATTGTTCTTGCGTTTCAGCAGCGGCAGCAGCGCCTGCAGGATGGTCTTGGCATCGCCGACCAGGGCCGCATCGACCTGGTGACGCAGGCCGATGCGCGTGGGGTCGAGCTCGATCTGCACGCACTTCGCCTGGCCCGGCTTGGGGAGGAATTCCATATACGGATAGCTGGTGCCGATCATGATGAGCGTGTCGCACTCTTCCATGGCATCGACCGACGGCGCGGTGCCGAGCAGGCCGATGCCGCCGGTGGTGTAGGGGCTGCGATCGGGAAGGACCGCTTTGCCGAGCAGCGCTTTGACGACCGGGCCACCGACCGTCTCGGCCAGCTGCGCGACTTCTTCGCGTGCGCCCAGAGCGCCGCGTCCCACCATGATCGTGACCCGCGAGCCGTCGTTGATGATCGAGGCTGCTTTGCGGAGGAGAGTATCTGCGGGCCGCGCCGTCGAAGGCGTAGCCCAGTCGCCGCTGTGGCCCGCGATATTGGCGTTGCTGCGCATCTTGTCGGAGACAGGCCATTCCTGAATGTCCTTTGGGAATGCAGATGTGAGCGACGCCTCGGCGGCCGTATGCGGTGCGGACCGCCATGTCGACGACATTGACCGCGTGGGCCGGGCCCATGACGCGCTCGTTGAAGACGGCAACGTCCATGTAGAGCTTGTCCAGATCGACGTCCTGCTGGTAGTCCATGCCGATGAGGTCGTGGAAGGTGTGTCCGGTGATGGCGAGCACCGGCTGCAGATCGCACTTGGCGTCGTAGAGTCCGTTGAGAAGATGAATGCCGCCTGGCCCGGAAGTGGCGCAGCATACGCCGAGGCGGCCGGTGTACTTCGCGTAGCCGACGGCGGCAAAGGCGGCAGCTTCTTCATGCCGCACCTGAATGAAGCGCAGCTTGTCCTGGTGCGTGCGCAGCGACTCAAAGAAGCCATCGACGCCGTCTCCGGGAAAGCCGAAGATGGTATCGACGCCCCACTCGATCGAGCCGTTCAACGATCAGATCCGAAACCTGTTTTGCCATTGTTCACTCCTGCCCTTCTATGTTGTCGGAGCGCCGCAACGAGCGCTCAGTTTGCAAATCTGTCTCGGCTACGCTCGGATAGCGCGCCGCATCTTTTTCCTTCAATTCGAGACCCATTCCCGGGCGCGAGAGGTCGGGAATCATGCACCCGTCGACCGGTTCGCAAAATCCGTCGAAGAACATCCGCTCGATGCGCGCGTGATCGTGAAAAAACTCCATGTGCACCGCTCTGGGCACGGCACAGCAGACATGCAGATGCATGCTCGGCCCGCAGTGCGAGGAGAGCGGAATGTTATGCGCCCAGCAGAGCGCAGCCGCATCCAGAAAGCCGCTGATGCCGCCGCAGCGCGTGCAGTCTGCCTGCAGAACGGTGACCGCCTCCGCATCCAGCATGGAGCGGAAATACCAGGCGGTGTAGCCGTACTCGCCGGCGGCGATATCCATGCCGAGCGGAGCGCGCTCGCGGATCTGCTGCAGACCGATAAGATGATCGGAACTGACCGGCTCTTCAAACCAGCGAACGCCCTGATCGGCGAAGCGCTGCGCGAGATCGATGGCCTGCGTGACGGTGTATGCGCCGTTGGCATCGACAAACAGATTGCAGGCGTCGCCAATCGCCTTGCGCGCCGTCTCGACGCGGGCCGGATCCTGTCGGGATGTGTGCCGATCTTCATCTTGACGCTGGCGAATCCCGCTCGTGCCCAGCCGCCGAGCTGGTCGGAAAGCTGCCGGTCGGAATAGGTGGTGAAACCGCCGCTGCCGTAGACGGGAATGCCGGTCGCGAACCTGTCCCAGCAGAGATACGAGCGGCAAAATCAAGCAGCCGCGCGCGAAGATCCCAGATCGCGTTGTCGATGGCGGAAACAGCCATCATCGCGATTCCGGTTTCGCCCAGATTGCGAATACTGGCGCAGCATCTTTTGCAGCGTGGCGGCGTGGCAGAGAGGATCGGAGCCGATACGACGATCTCTTCAGAAGCTTCTGCGCAGCGGCTGCGGTGCCGGCATCGGCATAGGTGTAACCGAGCGCCTCGCGTGGTTCCGCACTCCAGCTGCACCAGCACCATCGAGGTGCTGTCCCACGAGAATGTGCCGTCGGCCTCCGGCGCGTCCGTCGGGATCGTATAAGAAGCTGACCGATCCGTCCGTGATGGAAAACTCCTGGCTCATACGTCTGGTGCAATCCTTCCAGCTAAAAATCTGTGAGCACTTCGGCTCCGGATTCGGTGCAGGCCACTACATCGCAGTGGCGCATGCCGCCAACGCCGTCGATGTAGATGGCCGGTTCGATGTTGAAGGTCATGCCCGCCGCCAGAACGTCGGGCGAACGGGGGTGAATACGCGGCAAGCGCGTCAGGATTGGTGGCCGCAAATCCCACGCCGTGACCGGTGGCATGCTTAAACTCGGCGCCGAATCCGTGCTTCTTCAGCACGTCGCGCGCCGCCTGATCGACGGCATGCGCGTGTGCCTGGGGCGCGATCGCGTTGAGTGCCGCGGTGCGCGCTTCGTCGATCGCCTCGCGCATTTTCTTCTGCTGATCGGAAGGATTTCCCGCGATGAAGGTTCGCGTGATGTCCGTCCAGAATCCGTCGCCCACCGTGTTGGCGTGAATCATGACCCAGTCGCCCTCTTCGAGCACGCGCTTTCGGGTTCGTGCATAAGCCGCTGCGGCTTTCGCCGCATTGGGACCGGACATGCAGAAGAAGTAGCCGTTGCCGCGCTCGAAGCCGTCGTTGGCAGTGCGCGAAAAGGCGGACTGAATGTCGGCAGCGACTTCGTCTTCACGACGGCCGGCGCGGATTGCCTGCTCCGCCTCTTTGAACGCGGCCGCGGTGAGTTGTGAGGCCCGCCGCATTTGATCCAGTTCCGTCGCTGTCTTCGTGGACATAAGGCTGGTCAGCACGGTGTCCGCGGAAACGACAGACGCGCCGGGAAACGCCAGCTGCAGCATGGCCGCGAGCGACCCGCGGAAGTGGCTCGAAGACTGATAGGAGGCAGCCTGCACACTCTCTGCGGAATCAGTGCCGATTTGGCCTGTTGCGATTTGGAGATGCGCGGCGAGCTGTTGCAGTGGTTCGAGGAGAGCTTCGGAAGACTTTGTCAGGCGCTCGAGGTCATGGGGGCGGTAGGTAGTTACGTTGGCATCGGACGTGGCCAGGGCCAGGTCTGCCTCATCTTCGGGGACAATCGCAAGAGCCTCGCCATCCCGCGTGACGATGGCCAGGCTGGCGCCCATGACCGGCCAGTAGCCGGTGAGGAGCAGAACTTCGGGTGGTGAGATGGAGGCTAACGCCTGCAGTTGCGAAGCCTGCATGGCTGCAACAAGACTGGCGCGGCGTTCCGGGTCTATCGCCATACTTTTTCCATCCCGTTTTGCTGAGCGATGATTCGACGTCCGGCCAAAAGCATCACGCCCGTGCAAAGCGCCGTCGCGGTGCACCAGGAACATAATTTGCGAAAGGAAACGACCTGGCGCACTACGTTGAAGCCGGCGAGCGCGCCGTCTCCGGCCAGCTTGAACGCAAGCAGCTTCCGCGCCGTGGAAGACTTCTGCGCACTCAACACGAGAGCGAGGGTGGCGCTGTAGCTGGCGAGCCCAAGGATCCCGTCGGGAAGTCCAAACGGGTGGGCGGCCTTAGAATCGGTGATCCGGTCGGAATCGAAGAGGGAGCCGGGAGGGTCCGGCAGGTGAGGGAGAGCGCCGAGTTGATGCGCGGATACAGGAAGGAGCGTCGCCATCGCTGCGCAGTTAGCCACAACGAGCAGGGAGTGGGAATGCCGATGGGGAGCGGTCGCCAATCCGGAACTCATCGGCGGTTTCGCAGTCCCAGGAGCACGGCTCCGGTTCCGGCAAGCGACAAGGCGGCCCAGGCAAACCATTGCCGATGCAGCACGAAGAAGACCTCAGCACTGGAACGCTTCGAACGGTCGTCGAATTTGCCGCGCGCGCCGTGTTTGCCTGGCACAAAGTGGTAGAGATTATTGGGCGCGGCGGGGTCGCGCGGTTCGTTGGGGAGTTGCTGCGACTGATAGCCGGTTTTACCGAGGTATCGATCGAGAAGGCCGGGGAACAGGCGCTGCGCGACAATCGCTTTGGCCGTCGGAGTTCCCACCCAGTATTCGCGGCGCGGTTTCTTCGCGAGGCCCGCGGCCACCACGACTTCTGCGGCCACCTCGGGCTCAAAGATGGGCGGCACCGGCTGGGTCATGTTGGGCATGCGGTTCTTCACCCAATCGAACTGGATCGTGTTCATGGCAGGCATTTGCACCGTGGTCAGCCGCACGTTGCTTTTATCGTGGTAAAGCTCGCAGCGCAGTGAGTCAGTAAAGCCATTGATGGCGTGCTTGGCGGCGCAGTAGGCGGACTGCAGCGGAATCGAACGGTAACTGAGGGCAGAGCCGATTTGGATAATCGTGCCGCGATCGCGCGGCAGCATGCGCCGCAGAGCGGCCATGGTTCCGTATACGAATCCGAGGTAAAGAACCTCAGTGACCCGCTGATAGTCGGAAGCTTCCATTTCTTTCACGGGAGAAAAGACGCTCACCATCGCATCGTTCACCCAGATGTCGATAGGGCCGAGTTGCTCTTCGATGATCGTTGCGGCATGCTCCACGGCGGAGGCGTCGGATACATCGGTGGGAACGCAAATAGCGGTGCCGCCGAGTTGCTCGCACTCGGATTTGGCGGCATCGAGGGCTTCCGGGTTGCGCGCGATGAGGCCCAGCTTCGCCCCGCGTTTCGCGTAGCCATGAGCGATTGCTCTGCCCAGCCCGGCCGAGGCGCCCGTAACGACAACAACTGGCGATGAATTCATCATTTCAGGGGATCCGCAGAAACTACGCAGCTAACAGGTAAGAGGCTGCGGGGGAGAGCGGGGATGCCTTTGTGCGGAGGCTGCTATGCGATGAACGTGAATTGACCAGCGCTCGTTCGTCGTTGTGAACGCCAGGCCTATAATCCTCATTCCGGGAAATCAGGGGCGGATACTCACAGGAGCGCCGCGGGTGACGGTTTCGTCGCGCCGGATGTCCTTGTGCACCATCCGGCGAATTAGAAAGGATCGACTCTTATGAAAACGAACCGTGCGCACGGGGCAGAGGCGGGTGGATTCAAGAGAGTCGCTCCGGGGAATCGATTTTCATGCTTAGTCTTTGTATTTCTCCTGGCCGCGTTGGCACTATCCGTGGGCGCATGCGGCGGGGGAAGCCAGGGAGGAGGCGGGACCCGGAATCCCACGACGCCGGCGGTCACCGTCACGCCAGCATCGAGCAGCATCAGCACCGCACAATCTTTGTCTGTTGCGATTGTGGTTTCCGGATCGAGTGGCACGGCGACGGGTTCTGTGGTTCTCTCCAGCGGCAGTTACACATCCTCGTCGACGACGCTCACCTCGGGGTCGGCAACGATTACGATTGCGGCAGGGTCACTGGCAGCCGGCGCCGACACGCTGACCGCAGCGTACACGCCTGACGCGACCAGCTCATCCACATACACCAGCGCTTCCGGCACGGCGGCGATCTCTGTAACCCAGCCTGCTGCGAAGCCCACGGTTACCGTCACACCGGCTGCGAGCAGCATTAACACCGGACAGAGCCTTGAGGTCACGGTTGCCGTATCCGGCGCGAACGGAACGCCAACGGGAGCCATGGTTCTATCGAGCGGCAGTTACACGTCAGCCGCCACAACACTCAGCTCCGGTACGGCTACTTTGACGATTCCCGCGGGGTCGCTCGTTACGGGCTCTGACACGCTGACCGCGACGTACACGCCCGACTCCGCGAGCTCATCTATATACACCACCGCTTCCGGGACCGCCTCGGTGACGGTTACCGCATCGAGCGGAACTCCTGTCACCGTGAATGTCGACGTTCTTGCGAACCGGCACGCGATCAGCCCGTACGTGTATGGCGGGAATGTCAGCGGACCCACCGATGTGGCGGACATGGGGCTTCCCTTTGCCCGCTGGGGCGGCAACGCCTCGTCAACGTACAACTGGCAGCTGCATACCTACAATGCCGACAATGACTACTACTTTGAAGACTTTGGAGTCGGCAACCAGAACGGCGACGATAACGACTCCGTGCAGTTCGTTACCGATGTGCAGAATGCCGGCGCCAATGTGGTGACGACCATGCCGATGCTGGGCTGGGTAGCGCAGAGCGCGGAGAACAGCTCGAATGGCCACTGGAGTTTTTCTGTAGCGACCTATGGCGCGCAATGCGCTGTCGACCCATACAACACTGACGCCGGTGACGGGCTGATGGCAGACTGCAAGACGCCGGTGACCACCTCTGCAGTGACGACTGCGTACGATCCGCTGCTGGATGATGCCAGCCAGACGTGTTCAACGGGAAACTGCGTGTATCGCAAGCCGTGGGCGCAGGCGCTGGCGGGGGCGTTCACCAGCAACACGTGTGCGGTGCCGTACTCCTCCATTACTTCATGCCACTTCTATGACATGGATAATGAAGTGGACATATGGGGCGGGACTCACCGGGACGTTCACCCCGTCGCATCGGGATACGACGAATTGGCCAACGATTTCGAAACGGAGGCGGGCAACCTGAAAACCTGGGACCCAGCCGCGGTGCGCTTTGGCCCGGTCTCCTGCTGCTGGTGGTTTTACTGGAATGTCGGCCCCACCGGCGACGACAAAACCGCCCATGCCGGTGTGGACTTCCTGCCGTGGTGGCTGAACCAGATCAACTGGCTGGATCAGATCAACGGCTCCCGCACGCTGGACGTCTTTGATATTCACGCGTATCCGGATGCCAACACCTCAGGCCTGTCCCCCGCACAATTGCAGGCCGTGGCTGCCGATGTCTATCGCGATTACTGGGATCCGGCGTATGTGAGCACTTCCGGGACGATCAACCAGATCTATGCAACCAGCATGCAGCCGAACCGAACCATCCCCTTCCGCATTCCACGCATGAAGGCGATGGTCAACGCCATCTATCCTGGGACGCCCCTCGCCTTCACGGAGTGGAGCGCCGCCTTCTACAAAGAATCGGACTTCTCGACGGCGCTGGGCGATGCTGACGCGTACGGTATCTTCGGCCGCGAGGGTCTGTCGTTTGCGACTCGATGGGGAGCGCCGACATTGGGCAATCCCAACTACCAGGCGCTGAAGCTATATACCAATTACGACGGCGCGCACCACAAATTCGGAACCGTTTCAGTTGCCGATACGAATACCGGAGATCCGAATCTGTTTTCCAGCTTCGCCGCGCTCAATGCAACGGGAACGGCGATGACGATTATGGTCATCAACAAGGATCCCAGCAACGCTGCGCAGGTCACCTTCAACCTCACCGGTTTTTCGGCATCCAGCTACGTTGCCTACTCCCTGTCCTCGACCGCTTCCAGCGCGATCGCCGCCTCGGGTTCCACGGCCTGGAACGCCACCCAGAGCTTTGCGCCTTACAGCATCACGTTGCTGGTGGTAACAGGCACAGAAGCCTCCACACCCGCGTCGGAGTGGTATCTCAATCCTGACGATCTGATGATTCCCGCTGCGGGGACCGCGATGCTCCATCCGGCGATCAGCAGCGGCAGCGCCAACGTGACACTCGGTTCGGCGGTATTTAACGCCTCGGAGGGGGCTCCGGCCTGCAGCGGTTCTCTCACGCTCACCAACGCGACCGTCACAGCAACGCAGCCTGGAACCATCACTGTGAACGCGGGCAGCACTCCTGGTTTCTGCCACTACACAGTCACTGGCAGCGACGGAACCGCTACGCAAACCCAGGGCGGATGGATTGTTGTGGGCAATCCCGCCGCCACGCTCACGCAATCTGGCAATAACCAAAGCGGTAGCGCGGGAACGGCTCTGTCGCAGCCTCTCACCGTTACGCTCAGCCCAGGCCAGTCCGGCGGCACAGCAGCCGGCGCGGCCATACTGTTCACCGCAACGGCCGGCACGTTGTCCAACGGTACAACCAGCGGAACCAGCGTCATCGCGACGACTGATTCGTCGGGAACGGCTTCCGTGACTCTCACGCTGCCTTCGTCGAAGGGAACGGTGACGGTAACCGCGCAGGACCAGTTTGCATTGGGAGGAGCTTCGGTCACCTTTAACGAAACCGCTAACTGATCCCGCTGCGGCCTGACTGTCCCTCGACAGGGGTCGGCGCTCCACGGAACGGCAGTGCAAGAAACGGACGTGATGGCGAATCACCGTCAAGATCGTCGGGACGGCGGAACTCGTTATTGCATTCAGGAATTCGATCATTTGTTTTCAAAAATCCGGCTATGCAGTCGGGATTCCTCGCAGATAGTATTGCCGTGACCCGAGCGAGGCTGGTTTTGTCAGCGAGCACGGGAAAACGATTACCGCGAGCCAGTGGAGACGCAGCGAGGCGATCGCAGGAGGGGAACGGCATGAACAGAGGGCTGATATGGCTTGCAGCGGGGATGTTTGGAGCGGCCTTTGCATCGACAGGGACAGCACAGGAGGCCGCCCCTGCTGCTCCGCAGCAGATCGAGGTGAACGTCGATGCGAGCCAGACGAGGCCGCCCGTTTCGAAGTACGAATACGGCATGTTCATTGAGCACATCGGCTCCCTGATCTACCGCAGCCTGTGGTCCGAAATGCTGGACGATCGCAAGTTTTATTTCCCGATCGTTGCTCAGGATAGCGAGGCCGGCGCGCATGCCGGCGCAGGTTTCCCAGGCATGCAGCTGCGCAAATGGCGGCCGGTCGGGTCGGACGAATCTGTGACAATGGATGCAACCGATCCTTTTGTTGGTGCGCAAAGCCCGCGCATTGCACTCGACGCCTCAGTGCCACATGGCGTCGGGCAATCCGGCATTGCTCTGGTCAAAGGCAAACACTACGTCGGCCATATCTGGCTGCGGAGCAGCGGGGGCAGTCACGTAAAGGTCACGCTGATCTGGGGCCCAGGTGCGAGTGATCGGCAGACGATTGCGATTCCAGCGGTGGGAACCGCATACGCGAAATATCCGTTCAGCGTCACGGCACAGGCAGACACCAATACCGGCGCACTTGAAATCACAGGGACGGGGTCGGGGAACTTTCACATCGGCACCGTTTCGCTGATGCCGGCAGACAACGTGGAAGGCTTTCGTCCGGATACCATCGCTCTGCTGCGGCAGCTCCATTCAGGGATGTGGCGCCTGCCGGGCGGGAACTTCCTCTCTGACTGGAACTGGTACGACGGGATCGGCGACCGTGACAAGCGTCCGCCCATGTTCGATTATGCGTGGAACGCGATGCAGACGAATGACGTCGCCATGGACGAGTTCATGACGCTCTGCAAACTCATCGGCACGGAGCCGTACATCACGGTGAATGCCGGCTTCGGGGACGCGCACTCGGCCGCCGAGGAGGTTGAGTACATGAACGGCTCCGTGCAGACGCGACTGGGCGCTCTGCGCGCGCGTGACGGACACCCTGAACCGTACCACGTGAAGTTCTGGGACATTGGCAACGAGCCGTACGGCGTGTGGCAACTGGGTCGCACCGATCTAAAGTATTACGTTCTCAAGCACAACGAATTCGCAGCAGCAATGCGCAAGGCCGACCCATCCATCACTCTGCTCGCTTCCGGCAACATGCCGGTCGGGATGGATCTGACCGGCGAGATGCGCGCACAGGATGTCGACAATTTGAAGGCGGTTGACGGGACGCCTGAGGACTGGACCGGCGGACTGATCGAGCATAGCTGGGGCAACTTCGCCGGCATTACGCAACACTGGTACGCCCAGTCCGGCAGACGCTTCGATCTCGAAAAGGCGAAAAAGCTGCCGCTGGATGCGCCCACTGATGCCGGTTTCGACAAGGTTGAGCAAACGCCGCTCGACTATGCCCGGTATCCCGCCAACATTGTTCACCTGTACGCCCAGCGCTGGCAGGACTATCAGAAGCGATTCCCGGCGATGGCTGCTAAAAACATTTTTCTGTCGATCGACGAGTACGCTTACTTCGGTGGCAGCTTCAATCGCAGTCCGGATCTAAAGCTGGCTTTGGCCTACGGGATGATCTTCAACGAGATGCTGCGGCACACGGATTTTCTGACGATGTCCGCGCACACCATGGGTGTTTCAACGCTCGACTACACACCCACAGCAGCGACGCTGAACACAACGGGACTCATCTTCAAGCTGTATGGCGAGCACTTCGGGGCGGGATCGATTCCGGTGGCGCTGTCCGGCAATTCTGCTCAGCCGGCGCCGCAATATCCGATAGGGGGCGACCAGCCGGAGACGAATTCAGGCAGCCCAACGTATCCGCTGGACATGTTTGCCGCGCTCACGCCAGATCGCAAATACCTCACCCTGGCCGTGGTCAACGCGACAGATGCGGAGCAGCACTTTGATCTGAAGGTCGCAGGCCTTCGTGTGGGCGGCAATGGAGAAGTGTGGCAGATGACGGGTAAGAGCCTCGAGGCCACGAACCGCGTTGGCCAGCCGCCGCAGGTTGAGGTGAAGCAAACGCCGATGGGCAATGCGTCGACGATGACAGCCGCGCCCAAGAGCATCGACATTTATCGGTGGGCTGTGGTTCCAGCGGAACAGTAAAGTACAGGCGCTCGAGTGTCGCTCACTCAGTCACTTCGGAAAGAAGGCAAGCAAATCATGCAATCGAAGCTCCTGATCGTCCTGTCGGCTGCGCTCTGTGCAGTGGCAACGGCCCAATCGCAGTCGACAACTTCCTGTGCAGAGATTGCCAACATAAAGCTTGATGGCGTCGAGATCACCAAAGCGTCGCCCGTTGCTGCCGGGGCCATGGTTCCTGTTCCGTACGCGGGCAACATTGGACCGCTGCCCGAGCATTGCCGCGTCGATGCCGTGATCCATCGCCGTAAGGGAGTTGGAGGCGAGGAATTCGGGATCGGTTTTGCGCTGGCGTTGCCCGCGAAGGACGCCTGGAATGGCGACTTCATGATGCAGGGTGGGGGTGGCGGCGACGGCGTGGTTGGCTATCCTCTCGGCGTCTCGGACAGCGGCGACAAGCCGGCTCTGGTGCGCGGCTTTGCCGTGGCCAGCACGGATGCGGGACACACGGCCAAATCGGGCTCATTCGATTTCTCCTTCATGCGCGATCAGCAGGCGTATCTTGATTTCGCCTATCAGGCGAATGCGGAAGTGGCGGGAGTTGCCCGGCAGATTATCTCCGGCTACTACGAAAAGCCGGCGGCCTACTCCTACTTCGTCGGCTGCTCCACGGGCGGACGCGAGGGGATGATTCTTTCGCAGCGCTACCCCACGCTGTTCAATGGCATTGTTGTGGGCGATCCTGCCATGCGTACGGGGCTTTCCAATCTTGCGATTGCCCAGTGGATTCCGGTGGCCTACAACCAGGCTTCGCCTAAAGACGCCTCGGGGCGCCCAGAGATTGGGAAGTTTCTCTCTCACGACGAGCGCAAGCTCTTCATGGATGCGCTGATGAAGAAATGCGATGGGAAAGATGGCTTGGTGGATGGAATGATCTTCGATCCCCTCGGCTGCGATTTCGATCCTGCAGAAGTAGCCTGTCAGGCCGGGCGGACCGATGGATGCATTGCGCCGGAAAAGATTGCCGCGATTAAAAAGGCATTCGCTGGACCTGCGAATGCGTACGGCACGCAGGTGTATCCAGGCTTCCTTTACGACGCAGGCATAGCGGAATCCCGAGGAATCCCGGGCCTTTTGCACCTTTCCGCCAACGGTCTGTTCGGTCCCTACACCACCGCGACAACGATCGATGTAGACAAAGCAGCTCTGCATGCTTCCGACCCGCTGGTTGAGCCGCAGTCAACGAATCTTTCCACGTTTTCCGAGAATGGCGGCAAGCTTTTGTTCTTCCACGGCGACAGCGATCCGTGGTTCTCGGCTCTGGACACGCTCGGATACTACAAGTCGCTGGCTGCGACGAATGGCGGAGCGGACAAGGTCGCAGAGTGGAGCCGCTTTTTTCTCGTACCGGGCATGAGCCACTGCGGCGGAGGCCCGTCGCTCGACCGCTTCGACATGCTCGGGGCCGTGGTGAACTGGGTGGAGAAGGGAATTGCCCCGGACGAAGTCGTCGCCAGCGGATCGGCGTTTCCAGGCCGCACCCGTCCGCTCTGTGCGTGGCCCAAACATGCTCAGTACAGCGGGCACGGGAGCACGGAAGACGCCAGCAACTTTACCTGCCAGTGACAGAGACCGCGAGCAGCCATTCCATCAGGGAGAGAGAACTATGACCACAAGATTTCCAGCCCTCATCACACTTTTGCTTTCGGCCGCCATTGCGCTGCCGATGGAAGCGCAGGTTCAGACTGAGGTTCCCGCTGTGATTCCCACCGCCAGGCCAGTAACGGTCGAGCACATCAAAGTCCACGGCGCTTCCCTTGAGGGCAATCTCTCTGGCGAAGCCGTTGACCGCGACGTGATCGTTTGTCTGCCGCCCAGCTACGCCAAAGACAAGCACCGCCGCTATCCCGTGGTCTACGCTCTGCACGGTTTCTCGATCGGAGCGGAGCAGTGGACGCATGAGATCCATGTGCCGCAGACCATTGAGGGGGCGTTCGCTGAGGGCGCGCAGGAGATGATCGTCGTGCTGCCTGATTCGAAGACGGCCTACGGCGGCTCGATGTATTCGAGTTCGGTCACCACCGGCAACTTCGAGAAATTCATCGCCCGGGACCTTGTCACCTACATCGACGCGCACTATCGCACGATCGCGGACCGGCAGAGCCGCGGCCTGGTCGGACATTCGATGGGCGGCTACGGGGCCAGCCGTATTGGGATGAAATATCCCGACGTATTTGGCAGCCTCTACATCATGAGCCCGTGCTGCATGTCACCGCGGCCGGGGGGACCACCCCCAGGCATGGACGCGGCGAAGTTTGCCGACGCTCAGAAGAAGTTTGAAGCGGATGTGGCGGCAATGAAATCGCCGGCGGATGCAGCGGATCTGCCGTTCTTCACCAAAGCCCAGCTGGCCACCGCGGCGGCGTGGTCGCCTGATCCGAAGAATCCGCCGCTGTATTTCGATCTGCCGATGAAAGACGGTGTGCCGCAGCCCGATGTTCTGGCAAAGTGGACCGCCAACGCGCCGCTGGCCTTCGTTGACCAGTATATTGACAACCTCCGCCAATACCGCGCCATTGCTATGGATGTAGGCGACCAGGACGGTCTGCGCTTCGACGCAACGAAGCTGCACGAAATTCTTGACAATTACGGCATTCAAAACAGTTTTGAGATCTATTCCGGCACGCACACCAGCGCCGTCGCGGACCGTTTTCAAAATCACGTGATGCCGTTCTTCAGCAGGAACCTGCGTGCGGCGGAAGACCAGAAGTAAATCGATTCTCTCCTGCGCCCGCCTCACACGCGGAGAACCACGCGCACGGTATGATGATCGCTTGTACGGGAGGAGAGGTATGAAGGATAGGTCAGCGCGAATTTCATGGATTCTTGCTATCTGTGCGGGAATCGTTTTCTGCGGCATCGCGGTCCCTCGCGCAGCAGCTCAGGAGAATTCCACGCCGCCTTATCTCAATCCGGCGCTGCCTCCCGAAACCCGCGCGAAAGACATCGTCAGCCGCATGACGCTGGAGGAAAAGGCTTCGCAACTCGTCAATCAGTCGCGGGCGATTCCTCGCCTCAAGGTGCCGGCCTACAACTGGTGGAGCGAGGCGCTGCATGGCGTCGCTGTGAACGGCACCACGGAATTTCCTGAGCCGATCGGCCTGGGTGCGACCTTCGATGTGCCTGGCATTCACGCCATGGCGACGGACATCGGCGTCGAGGGACGCATCATTCACGAACAAGCGGTGCGAGCCGGAGAGTCGACTATTTTCCATGGCCTCGATTTCTGGGCTCCCAACCTGAACATTTTTCGCGATCCTCGCTGGGGACGCGGCCAGGAAACCTACGGGGAAGACCCGTTTCTGACTGGGCGCATGGGCGTGGCGTTTGTCACGGGCATGCAGGGCGACGATCCAAACTATTACCGCGTTATTTCCACGCCCAAGCATTTCGACGTGCACAGCGGCCCGGAGCCGACGCGCCATTTTGCGGATGTGGATGTGAGCAAACATGATGAGCTCGACACCTACGAGCCCGCGTTTCGTGCCGCCGTTGTCGACGGCAAAGCCGGATCGGTAATGTGCTCCTACAACGCCATCAACGGCCAACCCGCCTGCGCCAATGAGTTTTTACTGCAGGATCAATTGCGCGGGAAGTGGGGCTTCCAGGGCTATGTGGTCTCCGACTGCGGCGCGGTTCGCGATATTTTCAACGGCCATCGCTACCGGCCTACGCAGCCGGAGGCTTCGGCTATCTCTGTCGAGCGCGGCATGGACAACGAGTGCTTCGACTACGCGACGGTGAAAGACGATCACGACTACAAGCCGTACATCGAGGCGGTGCAGCAGGGCTACCTCAGCCAGGCGGCAATGGATACGGCGTTGGTGCGTCTGTTTACAGCGCGCATCCGCCTCGGCATGTTCGATCCCTCCGGCACAGACCCGTATTCGAAGATCGACGAGAGCGAGCTCAGCAGTCCTGAGCACCGCGCTCTCGCGCGCAAGCTTGCGGATGAATCCATGGTGCTGCTGAAGAACGATGGAACGCTGCCGCTGCATCCGGAGATTCGGAGCATCGCCGTGGTCGGACCGCTGGCCGATCAGACGCGCGTGCTGCTGGGCAATTACAACGGAACGCCGACCCATACGGTTTCTTTTCTGGAAGGGCTGAAAGCGCAATACCCGAATGCGAAGATCACATACGTTCCTGGGACGCAGTTTTTGCGGAACGACGGCGATCCGGTGCCGAACAACTGGCTTACGACTCCGGACGGCAAGCCGGGGCTGAAAGCGGAATACGGCGACTGGACGGGGATTCAAATGGGGCCTGGGGCGAAGCCAAAGCCCATCATGGATCGCGTTGAGTCGAATGTCGACCTGAGCAGGAACGGGATGCCCTCCGAAACCGCAGGGAAGAAATCGGTCGGGGTTGAGTGGACTGGATTCCTGACCGCGCCGGATTCGGGCGACTACCTTATTGGGATTCGCGCCGACGGATTCAGCGCTGTTTCCGTCGATGGCAAGATGATCGCGCTGCAATATGGAACCACTGGGCTGGAAGCCAAGCTCGGACGCGTGCATCTGGAAAAGGGCCAGAAAGCGGCTTTGGAAGTCCGATACGCCGCCATGAATAACGCCACGCCCTCTGCGCAACTCATCTGGGCGCACGTCGAAAACGCTCCCTCTCCTGCTGCGGTCGCGGCCGCGAAGCAGGCTGACGCGGTCATCGCTGTGGTCGGCATCACCAGCCAGCTGGAGGGCGAAGAGATGCCCGTCAACCAGCCGGGCTTCCTCGGCGGCGATCGCACCAGCATCGATCTGCCGGAACCCGAAGAAGCTCTGGTGGAAGCGGTTGCCGCTACCGGCAAACCGCTCGTGGTCGTTCTGATGAACGGCAGCGCACTCGCGGTCAACTGGATCGACAAACATGCGAATGCGGTCCTCGAAGCGTGGTACTCCGGAGAAGAAGGTGGCAACGCCATCGCCGATACGCTGAGCGGCAAGAATAACCCCGCCGGCCGGCTGCCGGTCACCTTCTACAAAGAAACCAGCCAGTTGCCTAACTTCGAAGATTACTCGATGGAGAATCGCACCTATCGCTACTTCACAGGCAAGCCGCTCTATCCTTTCGGTTATGGACTGAGTTACACCACCTTCAGCTACAGTGCCTTGACCGTGCCGCAAACGCCCGTGAACGCCGGCGAGGAAGTGAACGCCGGGGTGACGGTGACCAACACCGGCAAGGTTGCGGGTGACGAGGTCGTGGAGCTTTATCTGAAATTCCCGCCCGTTGACGGGGCGCCTCGCCTCGCGCTTCGCGGATTTCAACGCATTCATCTCGCCCCAGGGGAGAGCCGGCCGGTGACATTCGAACTGAAGCGTCGCGACCTTGGCATGGTCACTGCTTCCGGCCAGCCGATCATCGCCGCAGGAGACTACACCATCAGCATCGGGGGTGGTCAGCCGGATACGGGCGCGCCCGGGGTTACCGGCCACTTTCACATCGACAGCCAGATTGCATTATCGGAATAGGGATGACACTCACAGGACGACAGAAGATGATCCGCGATCTTGCGCGTATTGGCAGTGTTCTTGTTGTTGCCGCTGCAATAACCGCTCTTTACGCGCATGCGCAGCAGGCGTCGCCTCGTGTGATCGTCGCGAACGTGCGGCAAACCGCGGGCCCTGTCGACCACTTCTTCGATTTGTCCGTAGGCTCCGACTATCCCGGAACGCTAATCCGCGATGACAGTCAGAATCAGCTGCAGATGGTCACCGACGAGCTCGGCTTCCGCTATATCCGTTTCCACGCCATCTTTCACGATGTGCTGGGAACGGTCCGCGTCGAGAACGGGACGACCACGTATGACTGGACGAAGATCGACCAGTTGTACGACGACTTACTCGCCAGGCACATTCGTCCCTTTGTCGAGCTCGGATTCACACCTGAGGCGCTCGCCACGTCGAAGAACAGCATTTTTTACTGGCATGGCAATACTTCTCATCCAGACCCGGCAGGCTGGCGCAAGCTGATCAACGCGTTTATCAGTCACATCGAGCAGCGCTACGGTCAGGAAGAAGTGCGCACCTGGTTTTTCGAGGTATGGAACGAACCCAATCTGTCGGGGTTCTGGGAGGGTGCGGACCAGGAAGCCTATTTCCAGCTCTACGATCTGACCGCGAAAACGATTGCATCCGTCGATCCGCAACTGCGCGTGGGGGGCCCGGCGACCGCAGGGGCCGCATGGATTCCGGAGTTTCTCAAACATGTGAAAGAGAGCCGCGCTCCCGTCGCCTTTGTCTCCACACACACCTACGGCGTGGATGGCGGCTTCCTCGACGAGAATGGCAAGAGCGATGTGAAGCTATCGCCATCGCCGGATGCCATCGTGGGCGACGTGCGCCGCGTCCGCCAGCAGATCGCCGCGTCGCCCTTTCCTCACCTGCCTCTCTATATCACCGAATGGAGCACATGTTATACGCCCGCCGACCCCGTGCATGACTCGTACATCAGCGCCGCTTACATCCTGAGTAAGCTGCGCGCGACGCAGGGTCTCGCGCAGGGGATGAGTTACTGGACTTACTCCGATTTGTTTGAGGAGTCAGGGCCACCGCCGGCGGCGTTCTATGGGGGATTCGGGCTGGTCACCCGCGATGGTATCCGCAAGCCTGCCTTCTTTGCTTACCGGTACCTCCATGCCCTGCAGGGCGATACGGTTCCATCATCCGACCCGCAGTCGATGCTCGCTGCGGATGGCCCCAATTTCAGCGCGGTTCTGTGGGACTTTGAGCAGCCGGTGCAAAAGCTCAGCGATCGCCCCTTCTACAGAAAAGTGATCCCCGCCACTCCGGGAACTCCGGTGGCGCTAAAAGTTACGCATCTTTTGCCTGGTAGCTATCGCCTTAAGGTGCATCGCACCGGATACCAGGCCAATGATGCGTTCTCCGCGTATCTGGAAATGGGTGCACCCAAAAATCTGACGCCGTCACAGATAGCTCACCTGAATTACCTGACGCGGGACGCTCCCGAAAAAGACGGGGTTCTGCGCGCTGGCTCGGATGGCAGCCTGTCGATCCATGTGCCTATGCGCAGCAATGATATTGTCCTCGTCACCCTGCACTATCTCGGAAAATCGACGATAATTCCGCAGGAATAGCCGGGGCAGAGAGCTTCGCGCCCCGTCCCATGCATTGCCTTAAGTCTGGCTGACGGCGTCCTGCAGCTTCTTATCGTAGTTATTACGCAACTCGCAGGCGTTGTCGAAAATCATCGTTGCGTGGGTCCCCGCACTCAAAGGAGTCCAATGGGGCAGGCCCGCATGATTCGGATCGCCAGTGCGGGCAAAGTGAATCCACGCCTCGCTTACTTTTGCGGCCAGCGCGCGTGCTGCAGGTCCGCCGCCGGTCATATTTTCGCAGCGGTCGGTATTGTCGAAGACGAAGGCAATCTCAGAGCAGTGAAAGGCCATGGGCCGTCCGCTCAATACTGGCGTCTGCCACACGAACTGATAGCAGTACGCGGGCGCCTTGCCCTGCGCGGCCTTGAGCTGGGCCTGCTTCAGGGCCGATCCGCGCACATTGCTCACCGCGATCACCGACCAAAGCTCGAAGGGAATCGCGTTCGGATAGACTTCTTTCGCCGCGGCGATCACATTGTCCGCCTGGTCGTGGAAGATGGCTCCGACGCGCTCTTTCAGCATCGCGTCCGACATCTCCATGAATTCCGGATGATTGGTGGCGGCGACAAACTCATTGAGAGTGGTGCCGATGAGCATGGGAATATCCGCTGACTGTGGTGGCGCATCGGGGGAAAAGGGCTGACGCGGCAGAACGCGCCCGTCGACCACCGGAGCCCAGCCGAGCATTGCGCCGATGTGGCGAAAATCAATGATGCCTCCGGGTGGCATCGGATGCGTGGTCACCGCAACTGCGGCCGCTTCCAGTTGATCTACCGGGATCTCCTGTAACTTGTCCACGCTGGACTCATCGAGCCCCAGTTTGGTGAGCAGTTGTTCAGCCAGTTTGGCGGAGTTCTCTTCCGACTGTCCGGTCAGCAGGGAGCCGCTCTCGACGATGGCTCGATGGAAGAGGCCGTTGGCGGAAGGCATGGCCATGAGCGTCGTTACCTTGCCACCGCCGCCGGACTGGCCAAAGATGGTCACCAGGTTCGGATCGCCGCCGAAGCCGGCAATATTGTCGCGCACCCACTCGAGCGCAGCCACAATATCCAGCATCCCCACGTTGGCCGAGTCCTGATACCTGCTGCCGTACTTCGCGAGATTCAGGAATCCAAATACGTTGAGCCGATGATTCAGAGTCACCACAACCACATCGCCCCGCCGAGCAAGATTCTCGCCATCGTAAGAGAGTAGCTCCTGGCCCGAGCCCGCCGTATATCCGCCGCCATGCAGCCACACCATCACGGGGCGCTTTTTGCCGTCGTTGATGCCGGGCGTCCACAGGTTCACGCGCAGGCAGTCTTCCCCTGGAATCCCATCGTTCCAGGAGAACATCCATGCTTCTTCATCGTTGTGCCAGCCGAAACGAGCCGGCTGCGGACAAACATCTCCGAACTGCATGGAACTGCGGACGCCGGTCCATGGTTTCGCCTTCTGCGGCGGCATGAAGCGATTTGTCCCGGCCGTCGTATCCGCATAGGGAATGCCCTTAAACGTGTAGATGTCTTTGCGAACGTAGCCGCGGACCTTGCCCGCCGCGGTATCAACCACCGGGGCCGAATCGGAAACAACGATCGTGTCTCCCGCTGCCGGCGCAATCGCCGGATATCCCGCGCTCCCTGCCTGACCGTGCGCCGGGACTGTCGCCAGCGCCCCCGCTCCGGCTGTGAGGACCATCGTCTTCAGAGCATCCCGCCTCGATATCTGTGCCATTCCCGCATCCTCTTTTTCCGCGTGTAGCAGCTTGAGCGAGCACCGACCGTCGCCCGGTTGTCGAGTCTACCGAAGGAACAACCAATTCGTACAATCGAAACTTGCGAATACACGCATCGGATTCCCCGAAGAGCGAGGGCCCGCTTATTTCGAGACAATTTCCTTTAGGGTTTCCACCATCTTTGCAGCCGCTGGAGACAGCGACCGGTCGATTCTTTCGATAATTTCAATCTTTCGATTCAAAACCGGCCGGCTCACGGGGACACAGCGCACTTTGTCGCTGCCGATCCCTGCCACTGCATCTTCGGGCAGAATGGCGATGCCCAGCCCCGCGCTCACCAGATGGATCGCGGTGGCCATGTAATTCGTCTCGTAGGCAATGGTGATCGGCAGCTTTTCGCGGCGCAGCGCCCGCTCCAGCAGCTCGCGCACGCTGCTGTCTTTGGCAGTCAGAACCAGCGGGTGCGCAGTGAGCTCACGCAGCGCGACCGATTCCTGTCTTGCCAGCAAGTGATGATGGGGGACAAACGCGCAGAGTCGATCAACGAGGAGTGGTGACGTTTTGATCTCGCGATCTGCTCGCAGGCGAGTGCCCACGCCGAAGTCCACTTCTCCGTGGCGCACCGCATCCATCAATTTTTCCGCGACCAGGTCACAAATCTGCACGACAATTCCCGGATGCTGCTGCTTGAACCGCCGGATTGCCTCCGGCAACAGGCGCGCCGCCACCGAAGGCAGTACGGCGATGCTGACGATGCCTCGACGCAGCCCGGCTAATTGCCGCGTCTGCGCCACCACCGCTTCAGCCTCGACCACGAGACGTTCGAGGGGCAACAACACATCCCGCCCGGCAGCGGTCAGGGCGATGCGTCGCTTGCTGCGGTCGAACAGCGTCACGCCGAGAGCGTCTTCCAGTTGCCGTATCTGGACGGTGAACGCCGACTGCGAGATGTGCATCTCCGCGGCTGCTCGCGTGAAATTGCCAATGCGTGCGGCCGCCAGAAAGGCCCGAATGTGCCGTAAGTCATGAATCATGCGAGTTTCCATTCATGGCGTTCAGAACATCTCATGCTACAGCACAGTTCCATGTCCTATACTTGCTCTCTGCGCGTCGCCGATGTGCGCGCCATTCAACATGTCACTGGCTCTGCTCGGGTTGCTCACCATTCTCGCTGTGCTGGGCTCGATCCTCAGTCGACGGGTAGCGCCGCTGACCGCCCTGGTCGTATTCCCGCTGGCCGCTTCGCTCATTGGCGGTTTCGGACTGAAAACGGGACACTTTATGTTGCAGGGAATTCAGAACATCGCCGGGGTTATCGGCATGTTCGTCTTTGCCATTCTGTTCTTCGGCACACTCACCGATGCGGGCATGCTGGAGCCCATCGTCACCGGCATCCTGCGGCGGGTTGGCAACCGGCCCTCGCGCATTATTCCCGGTGCGGCGTTTCTCGCGTTGCTGGTTCACCTCGATGGGTCGGGAGCGGTTGTGTTTCTGGTTACTGTGCCGGCTCTGCTGCCTCTCTGCGATCGCGTCGGCATCGACCGGCGCGTCCTGGCCTGCGTCATCTGCATGGCCGCGGGGGTCAATTTTCTTCCCTGGACAGGGCCTACTCTGCGCGCTTCCGCCGCATTACAGATTCCAGTCTCCCGGATATTCCTTCCGATGATTCCGGTGCAGATTGTGGGCCTCGCTTTTGTTTTCTTCGCTGCGTGGCATCTGGGCAGACGCGAAGAACGGAGACTCGGCGGCGCAACGATTGCAACGCATCCGGCGACAGATGACCAGCCGCGCAGCCTACCTCGCCACTTCTGGCTCAACCTGCTCCTCACCCTCGTCGTGCTCGCCGTCATGCTCACCGGCAAAGCCGATCCAGCCGTTGTCTTCATGCTTGGCGCCATCGCCGCGCTGGCCATCAACTTCCCGGCGGTCAGCGATCAGCAGGCTCGCATCGCTGCACATGCGCCTGCCGCGATTCTCATGGCCGGGATCCTTTTCGCCGCCGGATCTTTCACTGGCATCATGAAGGGCACCGGGATGCTGACTGCTATGGCTAACGCAGTTGTTCATCATCTGCCGCAGCATGGAGTTCGCTCGCTCCCGCTCGCTCTCGGCCTGACTTCCATGCCGCTCAGCCTGCTCTTCGATCCGGACTCGTTCTACTTTGGCGTGTTACCCGTTCTGGCCAAGGCTTCCGCTGCCTTCGGCGTCGCGCCGGTCACCGTTGCTCAGGCGGCGCTGCTCGGCGTCCACACCACCGGGTTCCCTGTCAGCCCGCTGACGCCGGCCACGTTTCTTGTGGTGGGTATGTCCGACATCACCCTGGCCCAACATCAACGCTTTTCTATCCCCTGGCTGTTCGCCGCGTCCCTGCTCATGACAGCCGCTGCCTTGATATTCAGGATCATCCCGCTCTGATCCGCAGGGGGCACTTGTGCGCACCATCAGAATCGGGGTCGCGGAACCCCGCCCCAGCTGCCATGATTCTGAAAGCAGCTTCTTTGCGGTGACGGGTCTCATCCTCCATTGCGAGGTGCGCCGCGCTCGCAAACTTAGTCCACAGTAACTGCTACGACCGCAAAGCCGCCCAGCAGGTCATAGACCTGCCTGTATGCCCCTGTACATATACTGTACTTGACATACTCGTTCTGAAATACTATTGTCGGTATTATGATGAGGAAATCTCAATACCGCGATCTCTTCCCCGGCGCAATGGAACTGATGATCCTCAAAACCCTGAGTTGGAGGCCGATGCACGGCTATGCGCTTACGCAGCGGCTCAAGGATATTTCTGAAGACTATCTGCTGATCGAAGAAGGTTCTCTGTATCCCGCCCTGCAACGAATGCTGAAGAACGGCTGGCTGGAAACGGAGATGGGCCTTTCTGCCAGGAACCGTCCGGTTCGGGTCTTCAAGGTGACCGAGGCGGGAAGGAAACATCTGGAGCAGGAGCTTGCGAAAGTCGAGAAGATGTTTGCCGGATTCAACCGCGTACTTGCATTGGCAGGACCGTAGGAGGTTTTATGGGCTGGCTCCAACAGTTGTTCTCTCGTCGCCGCCGCTATGACGAGCTTTCAGAAACAATCCGCGAACACCTCGACGAAAAGATCGCGGATCTGATGGATCGCGGCATGACGCGGGAGCAAGCAGAAAGCACCGCCCGCCGCGAGTTCGGCAACGTGGCGCGAATTGAAGAGCGCAGTCGCGAGGTGTGGCAGTGGTCTGGAATCGAACGGGTTATAGAGGACAGCCGTCTCGCGCTGCGTCGTCTTCTCAAAACACCGGGCTTTACTGCAACTGTTGTTCTCACGCTTGCGCTTGGAATTGGCGGTGCGACTGCCGTCTTTAGCGTCGTAAATGGTGTCATTCTCAAACCCCTCCCATATCCAAATTCTGGGAGACTTTTGGAAGTTCGTCTTAGCCCACATGCAACCAGTCAAAAGAACTGGGGCATATCCCAGGCATACTACTTCGTTTTTCGCGAACAGAATCACACATTCGCTGACCTCGGGCTCTACACACTGGGAATCAACGCTCAGGGCGATGCGGTGAATATCACCGGTCTCGGCGAGCCTCAGCATGTGCCATCGCAAAGCATAAGCGCCAGTGTGCTCCCTCTTCTCGGCATAAAGCCGTTATTCGGACGTGCCTTCTCAAGTTCAGACGATCAGCCGGGCAGCGTGGATACGGTAATGCTGACGTATGGGTATTGGCGTAAACAGTTTGGCAGCGAAAAATCAGTGATAGGGAAGACGATCACCATAGATGGCAAAGCGTACGCCATCATTGGCGTGCTACCGACGAGTTTTGAATTCCTCGACAGGCCGCGGATTGCCGTTATGCTTCCACTCAAACTGAATCGCGCTGAAACGTCTCTGGGAGGCAACTACTTTGGTGAGATTGCGCGATTGAAGCCCGGAGCAACCCTTGCAGCAGCCCGCGCGGATGTGGCTCGTATGATCCCAATCGTGCTGCGGACCTTTCCTCCTCCGCCAGGCACGAGTATCAAGATGTTCGAGGATCTGCGACTCACTCCTAACGTACTTCCTTTGAAGGATGAAATAGTCGGAAAGGCGGGCACAGTCGTCTGGGTGCTGCTGGGTGCCATCGGCCTGGTATTACTGATCGCGTGCGCAAATGTTGCCAATCTGCTTCTGCTTCGGTCAGAAGGGAGACAGCAGGAATTCGCACTACGCTCCGCACTGGGCGCAAGGCGAGGTCATATTGCCTCAGGGGTATTTGCGGAGAACGTGATCCTTGCTCTGCTGGGTGGCTTTGTGGGCCTGGGCCTGGCTTATGGAGCCTTGAAGATATTGACGAGACTGGCGCCCGCGGGGCTGCCCCGTCTCAATGAGATTGGCATCGACAGAAGAACTGTCTTGTTTGCACTCGCAGTATCTCTGTTTTCAAGCGTTGTCTTTGGCCTATTTCCTGTTCTGAAATACGCCGGAAAGGAGCTTGGGACCAAATTGCGCGAGGGAGGACGTTCCCTGAGTGGAGGCCGGGGCAGGCATCGGTCACGCGGCCTGCTGGTGATCGTTCAGGTGGCGCTGGCGCTCGTTTTGCTCGTTGCCTCAGGTCTCATGATTCGAACTTTTCTGGCCCTCACGAGGACTGATCCCGGATTCGCCGCTCCCGCACAGATTCAGACTGTGCGCGTCTATATCCCCGATGAAGCGGTAACAAATCCTAACGTTCTTCATTTCGAAGACGCAATATTGCGCAGGCTGGAGTCGATCCCGGGAGTTACTGCCGCCAGCATTTCCAGGACTCTTCCTATGGATGGAAGCTCCTGGGACGACCCTCTCTACGCGAGGGATCATGTTTATCCTCCCAGCGCATTTCCAGTCGCTCGATTCGAGAGTGTTGCGCCCGGATTCTTCAAGACAATGGGTACGCCTCTTCTAGCCGGCCGCGATTTCACCTGGAGGGATATCTACAACAATATTCCTGTGGTTCTTGTCTCGGAAAAGCTGGCAAAGGCATATTGGGGTAGTTCTGCCAATGCGCTGGGAAAGCAGGTCCGCGTACTTCCTCAAGACGACTGGCGTCAAGTGGTCGGCGTCATAGGGAACATTCATGAGGACGGCATGGACCGTGAGCCTCCCAGTGCTGTTTATTGGCCGATCTATATGCCGAGCTTCGAGGGGAGTGCGGATTATGGTGTGAACCGTGATGTCGCTTATGTCCTCCGCAGCCCTCGTGCCGGCTCTAAGGGATTGGAGAATGAGATTCGGCAAGCTGTGTGGTCTGTTGACTCCGGTCTTCCGCTGGCGGAGGAACACACGCTCGATTACTACTACACAAAATCGATGGCTCGCACCTCTTTTGCTCTCGTAATGCTGGCACTTGCAGGCGGTATGTCATTGCTGCTTGGCATTGTGGGGCTCTATGGAGTTATTGCGTACTCAGTGTCTCAGCGCACCCACGAACTCGGTATTCGGATGGCCCTCGGCGCACAGAGATGGGATGTTTTGAGATTGGTACTCTCTCAGGGGATGGTCCTGACTGCGATTGGTATAAGCATCGGAATTGGGTGCGCGTTTGGGCTGACACAATTTCTTTCGGCGCTGCTATATGGGGTTAAGCCGAATGACCCGCTGACGTTTGCAATCGTGGCGCTGCTTCTCATATTTGTGGCCATTATTGCCAGTTACATTCCGGCACGACGGGCGGCCAAAGTTGAGCCATTGATTGCACTGAGGTATGAATAGGCGGATCTGTGAAGCGTTGGAAGGACGATCTCACTGAAAGATCTGGTTCGCGTTCACGCCTTCGGCCTGCGCGATCCGCGCCACACTCGCTCCCGGCTCCAGACTCAGTTCAACAATCCGCCGCTTCTCTGCAATTGTCCGCCGTACGGGCGCAGCAGGACCATGCGGCCCGACTGAAAGAGAAGGGGAAGGAACACGCCGACCAAGTGTATGTGTTTCGGGACGCCGGGCGCGATCCGCAGCACAACTACCGCCGCTGGTTCAATGAGGCGCTGACCGAAGCGAAGATCAAGGACTACTCCTGGCATTGCAACCGTCATACCTTTGCAAGTAGGCTGGTTATGGCGGGAGTTGATCTTCGCACGGTGGCCGAACTGATGGGACACAGCAGTATCCAGATGACGATGCGTTACGCGCACCTCGCGCCGCAGCACAATCGCGCCGCCGTGGACCGGCTCGTGCCTGTTTCGGAGCCTCGCCAGATCAGAAAAGCCTCGAAATGCAAAAATGAACTGGTCACTAAATCGGTCACCAGTAAAAATCGCCATTCTCGACAAGTTGCAGAAAATCTAAATAAGTCACTTAATAACAGCGATTTATATCATGTGGCCCCGTAGCTCAGGTGGATAGAGCAGCAGTTTCCTAAACTGCGTGTCGGAAGTTCGAGTCTTCCCGGGGTCACCACCCTGCGCCACTGCAATCTTTTTACTCTCGTCCCGATCGCCCTCTAGTGGGGTGCGCTGGTGCGCGTGGCAATGACCATGAAGATGGTAACGGCCGCGACCAGGGTGAAGAACGCCAGTAGTAGTCCGCCGATGATGAACTGGGTAGCGCGCTGCTGTTCGGGACGCGGGCGCGTGATGCCGAACGTGGTGATGAACGTCTCCGTAAGCCAGGCGAGCAGTTTCATGGTGCGGTGTCAGAATAGCGCGATCGGGCAATGGTATCGAGCAGGCCGTTGAGGAAGTCGATGGACTCGGGGGCGGAATAGCGGCGCGCGATTTCGAGCGCCTCGTCAATGACGATGGGCGTGGGCGTGCCGGGGAAGCCGAGCAAGTTCGGCGACCGCCATGCGGAGGACGTTGCGATCAACGGCCCCCATGCGGGTGACACGCCAGTTTTTGGAGTGCTGCTCGAGCAGGGCGTCGATCTCAGCTTCGCGCGCGGTAGCTACGCGAAACAGGTCTTCGGCAAATCCGCGCGTGGCGGTGTCGACTTCTTCGCGGGCGTTCCAGAAGGTTTTGCGCACGTCGTCCGGGCTCTGGCGGCCGACGTCGGCCTGGAAGAGCATCTGCATGGCGAGTTCGCGGGATTTGCGGCGTTTGCCAACGAGGGTCATGCGGGCTGGCCTGCGTGGGATTTTTCTTCGATTTTGCGATAGAGAGAGACCATTTCGATGGCGGCCGCGGCTGCTTCAAAACCCTTATTGCCGCTCTTAAGGCCGGCGCGATCCAGCGCCTGCTCGAGCGTTTCGCAGGTGAGCACGCCGAATGAGTGGGGCACGCCGGTTTCCTGCTGTGACTGGCCGATGCCGCGCGCAACTTCGTTATAGATGGCTTCGTAGTGCGCGGTTTCTCCGCGAATGAGACAGCCGAGAGAGATGATGGCGTTGAATTTGCCCGTGGCTGCGAGTTGGCGCGCGGCGCCGGGAATTTCCCACGAGCCAGGCACGCGGGCGATTTCGATGCTGTCGCGATGCGCGCCGCTGCGCAGCAGGGCATCGAGCGCACCCTGCAGGAGGCGCTCGGTGATGACCGCGTTCCAGCGCGCCACGACGATGGCGAAGCGCACGCCTGCGGCGCTGAGATCGCCTTCCAGAGCGATGGGCTTGCCGTGCAGAGGGTCGCGATGTTCCCAGAAGGCGACCGGGAAACCGGGAATCGGTTCGGCGGTGAAGAGGCGCGACTTCCAGTGCGTGTCTTCGACTGCGCTGAGGTGCGCGTCTGCGTCGCCAGGGGCGGGATGCGCTCCAAACCAGCGCTGCGCGGCCTGATGGACGGCGTCGATGCTGGTGACCTCGACGAGCAAATTTGTTTTGAGCGTGGGCGGCTGGCCGTCGATGAGCTCGAGGTTGCCGAGCGGAGCGAGAAACGGACGTCCGCGGCTGGCGGAGCCCGGCTCACGCGCAGGCACATCCCAGCTGCGCCCTGGCTCAAAGCCGAGAGCGGAGAAGAAGCTGACCAGTTCGTCGAACTGGGCCGGCGCGTCGACCGGGCGAATCCAGGTGATGCCTTTAATCATGACTTGAGGGTATCAACAGTTCGCGGGATGAGGAGATGTGGTTCATGCCGAGGGGATGAGGAAGGCGCCAGGAATCTTGCGGTCGAAGGTAGCCAGCGTAGCTCCATGCGCACGGGCGAGGCGGGCGAGATACCCGTCCGTCGTTTGAGCCGGTGACTTCACCCAACCGGGGAGTTGAGCGACGTCCAGATGGTCGGGGAGAAAAGTAAACGATGAGGTCGATTTGAGGCGCAGGAGCATGGTCCGGGCCTGGGCGAGGGAAATACCGTACGCCCGCGCCTGCGCCAGGACACGCACAAAGCCAAGCTCGGTGATGGGACAAGTGGCCAGAGACGGCGTGGTTTGACCGGCGACCCAGGAGGCAATGGGAGCATGAAATTCGTGGTGGGCGAATCCGAGGGCCACCAGCGCATTAACGTCGAGGAGCCACGTCATGGGAATTCCGCGAGTGCTTCGAGGACTTGCTTACTGTTAAGAATGGGAACGTTGGGCCCGGCAGTGAGGACGGGCAAGCCGCTGACCGGGTCGTTGACAATCCGAGCGGGGCGGGTTCGTTTGCGACGCGGGACAAGGACAATGCGATCGGCAACGACGGTTGCATCGAGAGAATCGCCAGGGCGAATGCCGAGCCGGCGGCGCAGCGGGCCGGGAAGCACCACCTGGCCTTTTGTAGAAACGGTCGTTTCCATGGTAAGACAATCTTACCAGACGGTAGTTGCACCTTAAGCTGCGCGAGGCAGAAAAACGCCGCCCGTTTCCGGGCGGCGTCCTTCGTTGATTCCAGGACCGAGGTTAGTCTTTGGAGCCGATTCTCATCCCATAGAACGATTTGTGGACGAAGAATACCGACACCACGAAGAAAGCAACGGCGAGTGCTTCGGTCAAAAAGGGCTTGGCATGACTCAGCGTCACGGCCAACTCGACCGCCAGCAATCCAAACAGAGTGGTGAACTTGATGATGGGGTTCATGGCCACCGAGGAAGTGTCTTTGAAGGGATCGCCCACGGTGTCTCCGATGACGGTTGCGTCGTGCAGCGGCGTGCCTTTCTGCTTCAGGTCAACCTCGACCACCTTCTTGGCATTGTCCCAGGCGCCGCCGGCGTTAGCCATAAAGATCGCCTGATAGAGACCGAAGATTGCAATCGAGATGAGATAGCCGATAAAGAAGAACGGCTCAAAGAAGGCGAAGGCGAGCGTTGCGAAGAAGACGGCGAGGAAGATGTTGAGCATCCCCTTTTGCGCGTACTTCGTGCATATCTCCACCACCTTCTTGCTGTCGGTGACCGATGCTTTCTCCACGCCTTCGAGTTTGATGTTGGCTTTGATGAACTCGACTGCGCGATAAGCGCCGGTGGTGACCGCCTGCATGGAAGCGCCTGTGAACCAGTAAATCATGGCGCCGCCGGTGATCAATCCCAGCAGGAATGGAGCGTGCAGCAGGGAGAGCTTCGGTACGTCATGGGTGAGGCCGCCGGTGAGGGCCATGATGATGGAGAAAATCATCGTGGTTGCGCCGACGACAGCGGTGCCGATCAACACCGGCTTGGCCGTAGCCTTGAAGGTATTGCCGGCTCCATCGTTGGCTTCCAGCAGATGCTTGGCGCGCTCGAAGTTGGCGTCGATATTGAAGTCTTTCTTCAACTCAGCTTCGATGCCGGGAACATTTTCAATCAGCGACAGTTCGTAGACGGATTGAGCATTGTCAGTAACCGGGCCGTAGGAATCGACGGCGATGGTGACCGGGCCCATACCGAGGAAGCCGAAGGCGACCAGGCCAAACGCGAACACCGCCGGAGCAAGCATCAACCCCGCCGCGCTGTGCTGCAGGTCCGGAATGCCCAGGCTGAAGTAGTAGCCCAGGCCCATCAGCCCAACCATGCAAAGTCCCAGCCAGTAAGCCGAGAAATTCCCGGCGACGAAGCCTGAGAGGATTCCCAGCGAAGCTCCACCCTCCTGGGCAGACTTGACGACTTCTTTGACGTGGCTCGACTTGGTTGAGGTGAAGACTTTGACCAGTTCAGGGATGAGCGCACCCGCCAGGGTGCCGCAGGAGATGATGGAAGCCAGCCTCCACCAGATCGTTGTGTCACCGCCGAGCGTGGGCAGCATGAAGTAAGAAACGATGTAGGTGAGGACGATGGAAATGATGGAGGTGATCCACACCAGCGAGGTGAGTGGCGTTTCAAAGTCCATCTCGTCGGAGTTCGCATATTTGGCTTTCGCGAATGCGCCGTTCAGGAAGTACGCCACGGAACTGGAGATCAGCATGCCCACGCGCATGACGAAGATCCAAACCAGCAATTGCACCTGGATGGTGGGGTCCTTGACCGCAAGCAGGATGAAGACGATCAGGGCCACGCCGGTCACGCCGTAGGTTTCAAAACCGTCAGCGCTGGGGCCAACTGAATCGCCCGCATTGTCGCCCGTGCAGTCGGCGATCACGCCGGGGTTGCGCGCATCGTCTTCCTTAATCTTGAAGACGATTTTCATGAGGTCGGAGCCGATATCGGCAATTTTGGTGAAGATGCCGCCCGCAATACGCAGGGCAGCAGCGCCGAGCGATTCGCCAATGGCGAAGCCGATGAAGCAGGCGCCCGCATAATCACGCGGGACGAACAGGAGGATGAAGAGCATGATGAGCAGTTCGACCGAGATCAGCAACATGCCGATGCTCATACCGGCCTTCAGCGGAATGGCGAAGAGGGGATACGGCTTGCCGCGCAGGCCGGCGAAGGCGGTCCGCGAGTTGGCGAAGGTATTGACGCGAATGCCGAACCACGCCACGCCGTAGCTGCCCAGGATGCCGACGACGCTGAATCCTAAGATAATCGGCAGCGTTACGGCAATTGATTTGCCGGGCACCGGCGCCAGCCATCCGAAGTAAAGTCCGATCACGACGGCGATGAAAGCCCAAAGCAGCAGAATAAACTTGGCCTGCGTCATGAGATACGTTTTGCAGGTCTCATAGATCAGTTCGGAAATTTCGCGCATGGTGCGGTGCACCGGCAGGTTCTTCAACTGCACATAGATCGCCATGCCGAAGAGCAAGCCGCCGACGCAGAACAGCAACCCGATGGTGAGCAGGGCATGGCCGTTCATGCCGAAGAAATTCACGGTCGACAGATCGGGAAGATGCAGATTGGCTTCGCCTCCGGCCGCTTCCGCAAACGCAGCGCCCTGTCCGAGCAGGCTGAGGGAGACCAGAGCCCCGGCGACTTTTGCCCAGCGCCGGGAAAATATGCTGCTTTTCATAACGAGCGACAACGCGCTCACGACAAGAAAAATGCCTACCCAGCCTGAAACCGTCACATACCCTCCGTCAATGTTGTTCTATTCGTTCGCATTCGGTTGGCCTGAGCGCACGCAGATAGCCCCGGCGCGAGAACTTCAGACAATAGCAGCGTTTGCAGAAAAATCCTGTGATGGCAGGCACAAAAATCTCCCAACGTTCCCATTTCGGGCCGCGGGACCGGTCTGGCCTGCCAACCGGAGCATTTTCTGTCAGCGTGTGCTGATTTGGGAAGCGAAAAATTGGAGAAGGCGGGGGTTGGCACGGAGACGAAGCCCCAGCGGCAGATCTTTTTGGATTCGGGAGCGTTTGATGCAGACGGTGCGTGCCGCTTCAGTGCACCAGCACGACATCCATCCACCGCGGTCCGTGGACGCCGCGGATGCGGGTCATTTCAATGTCGGCGGTGGCCGACGGGCCGGAGATGAAGGTGAGCGGATGGGTCGCGAAGGGCGCGAGGCGTTCGAAGGCCTCAGGCACGGTTTCGACGACCTGATGGGCACGCACAATGCAAAGATGGCGGTCGGGCAGCAGCGAGAGCCGCCGTGCGCCTTCGCCAGGGCCGTGGGTGAGGACGATGGTGCCCGTTGAGGCAATGGCGACCGTGCACTGGGTCACGATGCCGTCGCAGTGGTTCAGGTCGTCGATGCCGGCGTTGCGTTCGGGATGGAAAGCAAAACCCGGCGGCAGGCATTCCTGCGGCAGGCCGTCGGCGGCGATGATGTTTCTCTGCGCGTGGCTGGTGAGAATGGACGCGATGGTTTGGGGCAGGGCATCTGCGGTGCTTTCGGCGACGTTTGCGTCGTAATCGTGCAGACGATCGACGAAGAGGTGCAGGCGGCTGTCGGCGTCGAGACTCCCAGCGCGGCGATACGTGCGAGCAGGTGCGATTTCGGACTCGGGGCCAGCTGTGGCCGAGCGAATGCGCGCCAGGATCGTCTCGCGGGCATCACTCATGGCTGTTCCCCTTGTTTTTCTCCCGTTCTTTCCACCACGAGCGGAAGGTTTGTTTGGGCAGTGCGCGGAGGTCGCGAGCGCGCGTCCAGTTGCCCAGCATGCCGGGCAGCGGTTTGAACCAGCCCTTTGCAACCAGCGGGGCCTGACCGAGCCGGCCGAAGCGCTGCGCGGCTTCAAAACGCGTGCGGCTGGTAAAGATCGCGGCGACTGTCTTCATCAACAGCGCTTCCGGAGCGAGCGCGCTTTTCTGCTCGCGGACGACGCGGTTGCGCAAATGGATGAGGACTTCCGGGATGTTGATTTTGACCGGGCACACCTCGTAACACGCGCCGCAGAGGGAGGAGGCATAAGGCAGCGACTGCGCGTGCTCCATATTGAGCAGTTGGGGCGTGACGATGGCGCCGATGGGACCAGCGTAGCTGGATCCGTAAGCGTGGCCGCCGGTTTGCCGGTAGACGGGGCAGGTGTTCAGGCACGCGGCGCAGCGAATGCAGTGCAGCGTCGGTCGCGCTTCCGCGTCGGCGAGGATGCTGGTGCGGCCGTTGTCGAGCAGGACCACGTGAAAATGCTGCGGACCGTCGCCTGGGTGCACTCCCGTCCACAGCGAGGTGTAGGGATTCATGCGCTCGCCGGTAGCGGAACGCGGCAGCAGTTGCAGAAAAACTTCGAGATCCTGAAAGGTGGGGATGATTTTCTCAATGCCGGCCAGCGCGATGAGCACGTTGGGCAGCGTGAGGCACATGCGGCCGTTGCCTTCCGACTCGACGATGGCCACGCCGCCGGTTGCCGCGACCAGGAAATTCGCGCCGCAGACCCCGATCTTCACATCGAGGAATTTTTGACGGAGGTAATGGCGGGCAGCCGCGGTGAGATCTTCCGGCTGATCGCCGAGGTCGGGCAAGTTCATCTGCTCGCGAAAGATTTCGCGGACCTGGTGGCGATTTTTGTGCAGCGCGGGAACAACAATGTGGGACGGCTTGTCGTGGCCCAGCTGGATGATCAGCTCTGCAAGGTCCGTTTCATGCGCGCGAATGCCGGCGTGCGCGAGTGCATCGTTCAGGCCGGTCTCGTCGGAGGTCATCGTCTTGATCTTGATGACTTCCTTGCCGCCGTACTGTTGTACGAGGCCGGCGATGATGCGGTTGGCGTCGTCGGCATCAGCGGCCCAGTGCACTTGTCCGCCCGCTGCTGTGCAGGCCTTTTCGAACTGAAGCAGGTAGCAATCAAGGCTCTCCATGGTCTGCGCTTTGATGTCGCTGGCGGCGGTGCGCAATTCCTGCCAGTCCGGCGTTTCGCCGACGACCTGGGCGCGTTTGCGCTGGATCACGTCGGTAGCGTGGCGAACGTTTTGACGCAGCTGTATGTCGTGCAGCAGCGGCAACGCGGCCTTCTGAAAACTGGGCGCGTGGGCGGAATCGGCGACGCGGTTCGTCATGCCAGCGCCTCTTCGCCTGTCGACGCGAGAATCTCCGCGATGTGGGCCATGCGTACATTCGACTTCTGGTGGTGCAGGCCGCCGAAGATGTGCATAAGGCAGGAATTGTCGACAGCGGTGATGACCTCGGCGCGCGTCTCCTCCACGTCTTTCATCTTGTCGGCCAGCATGGCTTCCGACACGTCGGGCATTTTGATCGAGAAGGTGCCGCCGAATCCGCAGCAGCGATCGATATTGGGCAGGTCGACCAGCTCGATGCCGCGCACTTTGCCTAACAGCCGCAGTGGCAAATTGCCGAGGTGCAGGCTGCGCTGCGAATGACAACTGGCGTGGTACGTGACGCGATGCGGGAAGACAGCGCCCACATCTTCGACCCGGAGGCGATCCACCAGCAATTCGGTGAATTCAAAAACGCGGGGCAGTAACTCGTCGACGGCGCGGATGAGGGTTGGGTCGTTTTGTTCGGCCGCCATCTTCGGATAGTGATCACGCATCATGGCGACGCACGAGGAAGACGGAATGCAGATGGCCTCGGCGTCACGAAAAATCTCAACGAAGCGGCGCAGCAGCGGCAGAGCTTCGCGCTGATAGCCGGTGTTGTAGTGCATCTGGCCGCAGCAGGTTTGTTCAAGAGGGAAGTCGATCGTGTGGCCGATGCGCTCGAGCAACCGGACGACGGCCTGACCTGTGGCGGGAAACAGGGTGTCGTTGTAGCAGGTGATGAAGAGCGAAACGCGCACGCTCCATCATCGCATTGGAGTGTGTGGTTGCGTGCGGGCTCCGCGGTTGCGTTGCTCTGCGGTAACGTAAGGAGGGTAGCCCTTCAAATTCGTTCAGGAGCTGTGATGTCTACCTCAAAATCCGATACGCGCAGAGACTTTTTCCGACTGGCAGGAGCCGGGGTGACCGGTGCAGCCTTCGCCAAAACCGCGGGAGCGGCAACGAGGCTGCAGGCCGATCCGCAGGGTCCGAAGAAGGCCTCCGCCTTCTCAGTGTATGACTTCGGCGCGAAGGGCGATGGAACCACGATCGACACCCCGGCCGTGAATAAGGCGATTGACGCTGCTGCAACGGCGGGCGGGGGAACGGTGCTCTTTCCCGCTGGGACGTATGCCTGTTATTCGATCCACTTGATGAGCAACGTCGAGCTGCATCTGGAGCGCGGTGCGACGATTCTGGCCGCCGAGGGCGCGCAGTACGATCCCGCCGAGCCGAAGACGGCGTGGGATGCCTACCAGGACTACGGGCACAATCACTGGCACAACAGTTTGATCTGGGGCGAGGATCTGCACGATGTTTCCATCACCGGCCCGGGGCTGATTTACGGCAAGGGGCTCAGCAAGGGGTATGGGCCAGGTCCGGAAGCCGAGAAGCCCGGCGTGGGCGACAAGTCGATCGCACTGAAGAATTGCCGCAACGTGATTCTGCGCGACTTTTCGATCCTGCAGGGAGGATGGTTCGGGATTCTCGCCACCGGCGTCGACAACTTCACCATCGACAACCTGATCATCGACACCAATCGCGACGGCATGGACATTGACTGCTGCCGCAACGTGCGCGTGTCGAACTGCACGGTGAATTCGCCGTGGGACGACGGTATTTGCCTGAAGAGTTCGTATGCCCTTGGGTATGCGCGGGCCACAGAAAACGTGACCATTACGAACTGCTATCTCTCCGGGTATTGGGAACTGGGGTCGGTGCTGGATGGGACGTGGAAGAAATATCCGCCGGAATCGCGCATGTCGCGGACCGGGCGAATCAAGTTCGGGACGGAATCGAATGGCGGGTTTATTAACATTGCGATTTCGAACTGCGTCTTTGAAGGCTGCCAGGGTCTGGCGCTGGAGACGGTGGACGGAGCGCTGCTCGAAGACGTCTCGATCACCAACATCACCATGCGGAATATTGTGACGGCGCCGATTTTTATGCGGCTGGGCGCGCGATTGCGCGGGCCGAAGGACTCGACGAAAGTGGGCACGCTGCGGCGCGTGAACATCAGCAACATTGTTTGCTGGAACACGGAGGGGAAGTACTGCTCGGTGCTCAGCGGCATCCCTGGCGGTGTGATCGAAGACGTGAGCCTGCACGACATTCTGATTATTTCCCAGGGTGGAGCGAGCGCGGAGCAGGCGGCGATTCAGCTGCCGGAGAATGAGGCGAAGTATCCGGAGCCGAGCATGTTTGGCGCTACGCCGGCGTATGGATTCTACGTGCGGCACATGAAGGGTTTGTCGATGAGCAATATTCAGCTGAAGACGGAGAGCCCCGATGCGCGGCCGGCGATCTATTTGGATGACGTCGAGGGCGCGGACTTATTCCGCATCAAGGCGCAGACGACTGGCGGTGCGCCGGTGTTTTCGCTGCATGGCGTGAAGGATTTTGCGGTGCGATTCAGCGAGCCGGTGGGAGATTTGAGCATTCCTCAAGCGGATAACGTCCAGTTGCCGAAGAGGTAGTTCATGCCGGCACCGGTGAAATCCCGCAGATATCGACTTATCTTTTGGCCGCTGTTTAGCGCTTTCGTCGTTTATGTACTAACCGCTGAACCCACGAGCCCTTTGGTCGTCACGTTTTTGGTTATCCCGGGAACATCTGGATTGGTTGTATGGGCAGCGATCTTTATTGCACAGAGAGCGGCACGAAATCGTGCAAACAAATCACTTTATGTGACCCCTATTGCTCAGACAGACCTAACTGCCCACGATATCCTAAACAAGTAAGGGTAGGCTCACTCCCCGGTTCCTGCGTAACCCCGAGTTATCCAGAAACATTTTCCAACACCCCTTATGGCGACTGCCTTTGCTGGATTGTTCTTGCCGGCGACACGGCATCCCACGTCCCTCCTGTTAACGACGACACCTTAAGGGGGTCAATGATGCGCGGACTCAAAGTTCTGCTATCAGCTTCAGCATTGGTTGCGGGCATGGCGATGGCGCCAGCGGCTCGTGCGCAAGTGACGGTTGTAATCGGCGTTCAGCCGGTTTGTAGTTATGGGTATTACGACTACGCGCCGTATGAGTGCGCTCCGGTGGGGTTTTACGGGCCGGGCTACTTCTATAACGGCATCTTTCTGGGCATGGGTCCGTGGGCAGGCTGGGGCTACGGCCACGGCTGGGGTTCGCACCGGTTCACCGAAGGCGGCGGAGGAAGATACAACGGCGGCGGTGGTGAAGCTGCAGCGCATGGACGCTGGGCCGGCAATGGCGGCGGCGCGAGGGCTGTGAACAGATCGAGCGCGCGTGGCCGTACATCGGGAGCGACGACTCGCACCAGCGCAACACGCAGCCGTCCCGCGACGGCAGCGCGCAGCAGCGCACCGCGCGCCACGCATGCAGCCGCACCCCGCGCCACACACGCCGCACCGCGCGCTAACCATGAAGCGGCGCCCCGCGGCAGCGGTGGGGACAAACCCAAAGACCAGTAATCGGTTCGGCAGTAAAGCAAGAAACGGCGGAGCAAACAGCTCCGCCGTTTGTATTGGTTGGCACCGGGCCAAACTTCAATGCGCGGCCTTCTGCTCCGCAATCCACCGGTTGATGTGCTGGTCGAGGACGTCGAGCGGCACCGGGCCGTCGTCGAGAACGGCATCGTGGAACTTGCGGATGTCGAACTTCGGCCCCAACTCCCGTTTCGCGCGTTCGCGCAGTTCCAGGATTTCCATCTGACCCAGCTTGTAGGCGAGCGCCTGGCCGGGCCAGCCAATGTAGCGGTCGACTTCGGTGCCGATGTTGGTGTCGTCCATCGCGGTGTGGGTGTGGAAGTAGTCGACCATCTGCTGGCGCGTCCAGTGATCCTGGTGGACGCCGGTGTCGACGACCAGGCGGACCGAGCGCCACATCTCATTCTCAAGCCGCCCGTATTCGCTGTAGGGGTCCTGATAGAAGCCCACTTCCTTGCCGAGCCGCTCCGCATAAAACGCCCAACCCTCGGAGTAGGCGTTGTAGCCGGAGAATTTGCGAAAGGGGGGAATGTCGGTCAGCTCCTGCGCGATGGAGAACTGCATGTGATGGCCGGGAACGCCCTCGTGATACGCAATGGCTTCGACATTGAGCAGCAAGCGATGCGTCGGATCATATTCGTTCACGTTGATTTTGCCGGGGCGGTTGCCGTCCGCGGAGCCAGGTGAATAATCCGCAGGAGGCGCGGAAGGCTCGCGGAACGGCACCATAGGCACGACGACCAGCGGCGTTTTGGGCAGATGGTCGAAGAGTTGCGGAAGCTTCGTTTCCATCTGGTCGGCGTAGTGCTTGTAGAGATCGAAAATCTGTTGGCCCGATTTTCCGTAGAGGTCGGGATCGTGGCGGATGTGGTCGTTGAAGCTGGCCAAATCCTTGTAGCCCTGCGACTGCGCGAGGGCAAGCATCTGCTTCTCGATCTCGGCAACCTGCTTCACGCCCATAGCGTGAATTTCTTCAGGCGTTTTGTCGGTTGTGGTTTGTTCGCGGACAGCGAAGCGGTAACGCGCGGCGCCGTCGGGGAGAGCCCAGATGCCGTCCTCGGTGCGGCCGTGCGGTGCATAGTCGTCCTTCACGAAGGCCGCGAATTTGGCGTAGGCGGGGTCGACCTCGTTGTGAATCGCCGCCTGGATCGCAATGGTCAGTTGAATCTTGTCGGCGGGTGCAATGCCTGCCGGGAATTTTTCCAGCGCGCCGGCAAAAGGGCTGGACGCGAGCGGCTTGTTGGCGATGTCTGCCGCCTGCACCGCGACCTTTTCGAGCAGAAACTTTGGCGGCATCAGGTGGTCGGCCATACCCTGCCGCATGTTCGCCGTCACCTGGTCGAGGATGGTGGGAATACCATGCAGCCGCGCCAGATAATTCTGAAAATCCTGGCCGTTGTTCAGCGGCATGTCGTCCATGAGCTGCGGCAGGGCGAGGTGAATGCCGTTCATGGGATCGACCGGCATCTCCCAATCCTTAAAGCGCGCGCCCTCGACGGCGTTGCGGAGCTGACGCAGCATCAGCGTCTTGTTGAGCGCTTCCTGTTCGGGAAAGCCGGTGGCATCGATGGCTTCAAAGATGCGAATCTCTTCGCGAGCGTGCGCGGTCTGGCGCTCGGCTGCGGCGGCGGAGTAGTCGCTCCAGCGATCGTTGTAGCGCGGGTCGCCAATCTCCGTCGCCTCTTCCGGATTGGTGCGGAGCTGGTACTGCCACTCCTGGTCGATGGCCTCGCGGAGCTTGGCGCGGCGCGCGGCGAGAGATTGGGCCGGGGCGTTGGCGGCGGCAACGAGAGGTAGAAGCGCGAGGGCGAAGACGGTGAGCGTGCGTGCGGATCGCATGGCGAGACTTTCTCCGTAAAAGATTGAATTGTAGCGGGTCGGAGCGCAAGCCGGTGGCCGGAGCTCTGACTCTACAGAACGCGCGTGGAGTAGAATTCCGCATACTCCTGGCCTATTTCATTCATCCCTGGAAAGAAAGAGACTATGGGAAAGAAGGTGACTATGCGTTTCAGCCCCTGTATGTGCTTGTTCGCCCTTGCGCTGAGTTGCGGTATTGCGGCGGCGCAGGATACGGCCGCCAGTCCAGAACCAAAACCGGTGAAGGCGGCGGCCGACACGCCCGCGAACACCCTGCAGCGAAGCTGGAAGGCGCTCACCGATAACGTGCAGGACGCCAAGCATGTTGACGCGCGCACCCAGGCGCTGAATGCGTTGAGCGATCTGCATGGGAACGCGCGGGCCAACGGGCTGATTGCGGCAGCAATGCAGGATCCCGATCTGGATGTGCGGACTGCGGCGATTTTGGCTGCGGGGAAAACGAAGTCGCGCACGCTGGTCGAACCGGTGCGCAAACTGCTCGACGACAAGGAGCCGCAGGTGGTGTTTGCAGCCGCGACTACGTTATGGAAGCAATTCAACGACAGGAGCGGCGAAGACGTGCTGGCGGAGATTGCGGCGGGCGACCGCAAGGCGAACCCGACGCTGATCCACGGTGCGGAGCATGATGCGTCCAGCACGCTGCACAGCCCGTCGGCGCTGGCCAAAATTGGGATTGAGACGGGAGCAGGAATGGTGCTGGGGCCGTTCGGCTTCTCAGTGAGCGCGATTGAGTACGCGCGCAAAAATGGCGTGGACACGGCGCGGGTGCAGGCGATCAACCTGCTGGCGGACGTGCGCAGCGAAGGCGTGCGCGAGCAGATGAAGGATGACCTGGGAGACGATGACGCGGGTGTGCGCGCCGCGGCAGTGCGCGTGGTCGGCAGCTTCCACCATGCGCAGGACGCCGGAGATATCGCGATGCTGCTGGATGACTCGAAGCTGCCGGTGCGGCTGGCGGCGTCGGCGGCGTATATCGAATGCCTCACCCCGGCGACGCCCGGCCGTATGAAAGAGCACAAGTAACATTTCCGGAGCCTGTTTCGCGGTTCGGCGCTGCGCTGGTAGAGTGTTCTGTTCGCACTACAACGATTTACTGAGCAGGAGAAACGCCGTGTTTCTGGGCATGGATATCGGCACGGGCGGCACGCGCGCCGTTCTCGTCAACGAGCAGGGGCAACTGGTGGCATCGGCATCGTGCGAGCACGCGCCCTTTCGCACGCCGCATCCGGGATGGGCGGAGCAGGATCCCGAAGACTGGTGGCGCGCCGCGCAAACGGCCATTCGCGAGGTGCTGGCGCTGGTTCCTGGAGTGCGTATCGACGCCGCTGGATTGACCGGACAGATGCACGGCGCGGTGATGCTCGACAAGGAAGGCCAGGTGCTGCGGCCTTCGCTGATCTGGTGCGACCAGCGCACGGGGCCGCAATGCGACTGGCTGCACGCGCAGTTTGGCGAGGGCGATGCGGGCCGCAGAAAACTGATCGAGCTGACCGCCAATCCTGCGCTCCCGAATTTCACGCTGACCAAACTATTGTGGGTCAGGGAGCACGAGCCGGAGATTTTTGCGCGCATCGCGCACATGTTGTGTCCCAAGGATTACGTGCGCTATCGGCTGACCGGGACGTATGCCATGGACGTGCAGGAGGCCAGCGGCACGCTGCTGCTGGATGTAGCGCACCGGCGTTGGTCGAAAGAAGTGGCGAAGGTGGCGGGGATCCCGGAAAGCTGGTTGCCCGAGCTGTTCGAATCGCCGGAAATCTGCGCGAAGATCAGCGCGGAAGCGGCATCGCTCACCGGGCTGACTGCGGGAACGCCAGTGGCGGCGGGGGCGGGCGACCAAGGCGCCGGGGCAGTCGGCATGGGGATTCTCGAACCCGGGTCGGTGTCGGCGACTATTGGGACGTCCGGTGTGGTATTTGCGGCCACGGCTTCGCCCACGCGCGATCCGCTCGGACGCCTGCACACGTTCTGTCACGCGGTGCCGGGTCGCTGGCATGTGATGGGTGTAACGCAGTCTGCGGGCCTCTCGCTGCGCTGGCTGCGCGAGACGCTGGCTCCGGATCAAAGCTACGACGACCTCACGGCGCAGGCAGCGAAGATTCCCGCGGGCAGCGATGGGCTGCTGTGGACGCCCTATCTGCTGGGCGAGCGCACGCCGCATCTCGACTCCACTGCGACGGCGGCGTTTGTCGGCATTACCGCGACCACCACGCGCGCGCACTTTACGCGTGCCGTGCTGGAGGGCGTGGCGTATTCGCTCAAAGACACCTTCACGCTGTTTGCGGAGTTAGGCATTCCGGTGAAGGGCGTGCGCCTCGGCGGAGGGGGAGCGCGCGGCCCGCTGTGGCGCGCGATTCAGGCGAATATTTACGGCTACCCATGCGAGCGGCTGACGGCTGAAGAAGGCGGAGCGTTTGGCGCGGCGCTGATGGCGGGCGTGGGTGCAGGCGGATGGCCGGATCTGGAAGCGGCGTGTGCGGCGGGGATTACCGTCGCGGAGACCATTGAGCCACAGCCGTCCACGGTCCAGCGTTATGCTGAGGGATATGCGGGCTACCGGCGGGTCTATCCGGCGCTGAAGGGGATTCACGGATAGAATTCCTGGCTGGTCTGATCCTCAGGCCGGCCCTCAGGGATTTGCGATGGTGCCAATCGCCAAATTTGTTGCGTTGACGCTCAGCATCCTCTCCCTGTGCGCGCTGCTCGGCCATGCGTTCTTCGTGCCCGGCGCATCCTGGCAGGATCGGCTGATCGACGGGTTGGGCATGATGGCGCTGGCGGGAAGCATTTGCTTCGCCAGCGGCCTGATTTTTGAGATCCCCGAACGCCGATTCGATCCGGAGCCGACGCCGCGGCTGACGCGGACGTTGCCGGTTCAGCTTTTCTTCTGGGCAGCGGGGCTGATGGTGGTGATCTTCCTGCTGTCCTGGTTCCTTGCCGTAGATTTCATGCCACTGACCTGGAAGAACCTGCCGTACTGATCGCTACAATGCTTCGCTGGCATCGTCCAGGCGCTTCGTCCGCAGTTTCCGCCAGATGTACCACGCGAGTGCACCGAAGATCAGTGCCAGCACCACCAGCGTGAGCGCAAGGTGGCGTTTGCCCAGGTCGGCGACTACGTTCACGATCTGCGGGCCATATTTCACCACCAGCGCGGTCTCGACGCCGAAACGGATGCACCGGCCGATGAAGACGGCCAGCATGAAGGTGGTGGTTCGCATTTCAAAAACGCCTGCGCCGAAGACGAACAGCTTCCACGTGGTGGGCGGCGGCAACAGGGAGGGGATCATAACGGCGAGGAATTCCTGCTTCTCGAATTGATTGCGCAGCGATTCGAAGCGGGCGCGGTTAATGCGCTTCAACAGGAACAGCTCGCCGCCGGCGCGTCCCAGGTAGAAGGGAATCAGGCCGCCGAGGGTGGATCCCAGCGCAGCCAGCAAGGCGTACACGTAGAAATGTTTCTTATCCGACCAGGCCCACAACGCCATGAGCAGATCGATGGGGATGGGAATCGAAGACGAATCAATGAACGAGCCGAGGAGCACGCCCCACGGCCCCAGAGGCAGCAGCCAGTGCTGGATGAGCTGGTTGAATTTAAGAAAAAGATGTTTCAGGAGCGTTCAACCTTTCGCGTCTTCCGCGCCGCATTTTTCGTTGGCGGGGCCGTGGCGCTCGGCTGTGCGTCGTGCTCGGTCTTTCCCTCCAGTAATTCGAGCGCGTGCGGCAGGACGGGGAGCACGGCGCGCAGCGAACTGGTGGCGCCCGCTGGGCTTCCTGGCACATTGAGGATGACGGAAGTACCCAAAGTGCCGCAGACGCCACGGCTCAGCACCGCGAGAGGCGTGTGATGGCGCCCTTCCGAGCGCATCAGCTCGGCCACGCCTTCGAGAATCCGTTCACAAACCGCCCGCGTGGCCTCAGGGGTGACATCGCGGAGCGCGATGCCGGTGCCGCCCGTGGTCACCACCAGCCGAACCTGGCCGGCGGCGGTGCGCAGTGCGTCTTCAATGGCGCTTTGTTCGTCTGGAACTATAGTCGTTGCAACCGTTTCGAAGCCCGCGGAGAGAAGCAGTTCGACCACGGCGGGGCCTGAAACGTCTTCACGCAATTCTCGGGCGCAGGAATCGCTGACCGTGATGACGGCGGCCTCGTAAGCGATGGGATGTTGCATCTTTTGGGTCACTGTTTCGATTGTACAAACCGGGGTAGAAATACCTAAATGATGAGAAAATAGTCCAATAGCATCGTGGCGTTCCCGCCGGAGCCGCGCAGAGTCGAAGTAACCCAGGAATGCCGATTCGTATAACTCCAACCAGCGAAGAGCTCGACCAGCCGTTAGCCGAGCCGTCGGCCTCCTCCTCCTCTAAGTCACCTGCTGGCGACCGCGAGGCTGTGCCTGAACAACCTTCCACCAATGGATCCAGCGCAGTAGCGGCGTTTCGCCACTCGCGGTATGAGGAGTACGACCATACCGACCTGCTCCACGTCATCGACGAGCTGGAGGGCAGCCGGAACTGGGTCAGCCTGCGCGAAAAGCTGTGGATTGCGCTCATCGTCCACATGCTGATCGCCTGGTACCTGTTTTATGGGCCTAAGTACATCTACCACGTGCGGGTCGTCGATCCGTCGGTGGTGATGAAGCAGCGGCAGAAGGAACTGACGTTCCTGGATATGCCCCCGGACCTGCTGAAGCAGCCCAAGCCGAAGCCGACGAACATCATTTCGGACAAGAATCGCGTGGCGCAGTCGCAGCACCCGACCATCGATAAGAAAACGCTCGAGGAACTGGAAGCGATGCGGCGCGCGCAGCAGGAGCGGCCAAATCCGGCGCCGGCCGAGCAGCCCGCCCCGACGCCGGCGCCGCCTGCCCCGCAGCAAGCTCAGCAACAGGCTCCAGCGCGTCCGGCGCAACCGCTGCCGCAGAATAATCAGGCGCGCCTCGAGGCTCCGCCCCCGGCCGCGCCGCAGCCGAATTTCCGCACCGGTCCGGCAAATCCGAACGAGCAATTGCAGCAGGCGATGCAGAACGCCATGCACAATGGCGGCGGTCAATACAGCGGCCAGGATGGGCTGGGTGCGCCCTCGCAGCACCCCGGGATGAACGGCGCGGTGGACGTGCTGAGCGACACCATGGGCGTCGACTTTGGCCCCTATATTGAGCGTGTTATCTACGACACGAAACGTGCCTGGTATCCGATCATTCCGGAGTCGGCGCGGCCGCCCCTGGATAAGAAGGGTGTGGTGCAGATTCGCTTTAAGATATTGCCCGATGGCACGGTCACCGACATGCATCTGGAGGGGCCGTCAGGAGACGTCTCTCTGGATCGCGCGGCGTGGGCTGGCATTACCGGAGCCGCGCCGTATGGACCCCTGCCCAAGGCGTTTAAGGGGCCCTTTCTGGAGCTGCGGTTCGCTTTCCTCTACAACCTTCGCCCTGGGCAGGATTAGATGTGACCGCGCAGTTGTCCCGCCGCCAGGTCTTCGGATTACTGCTGATCGCAGCGGCGATTCTGGCGTTCACGCTGTGGCGCGCGGACCTGCACGGCATCTTCCCACGGGGCTGGTGGCGCTGGTAAATCAGGCCGCTTTGCGCCCCTTCAGTTTGGCCTTTTTCTCGTTCTGGGGAGCCCTTGCGGCGGAGTTCTCTGTGAGCCCGTCATTTTGGCTGGCCATTTCGGACTGCAACGGGCCGGTCGCCTGGCCGAATTCGCGGCCGCCGATGCCCTCGCTGCTCTGATCCGACGGATGCTTCGCTGGTGCCTTGATTTTGGCTCCGGATTGCTGCTTCTTGTGGCCCATACACTTCCTCCTCTTAACCTGGATGCCCGCGGGACTGCAGACTTTGCCCGCAATCGCCGGAGTGTGCACTCGCCGCGGGCCTGCGATGCTGTTCTTCGGAGGCACGAGAGTTACGATGAATCCATCTGCCATGCTGACTGACGAACAGGCCTGGACCGCGGTCCTGGCGCGCGATCCCTCGGCCGAAGGCGAACTGGTGTACGCCGTCACCACCACCGGCGTTTTCTGCCGGCCGACGTGCCCGAGCCGGCGACCCTCGCGCGAAAATGTGCGCTTCTTCGCCGATCCTGACGCCGCAGCCAGCGCGGGCTTTCGCCCCTGCCGCCGCTGCCGTCCGCAGGAGCGTCATGCGGATGCCGCGCTGGTGGAAGCGATCTCGGCGAGGCTCAGCCGTGAACGCACCGTCACCCTGAGCGAATTGGCGCGCGCCACCGGGCGCAGTCCCTTCACCATCGAGCGTATTTTTAAGCGCGTGCTGGGCGTAACACCGGCGCAGTATCAGCGGCAGCGGCGCGCTGCGTCGTTTCGCCATGAATTGACGACCGGAGGCGCACGCGTGACTGATGCCGTGTACGATGCTGGATTCTCAGGCCCGGGCCGCGCCTATGAAGGCACACAGCTGGGCATGGCGCCCGGCGCCTATCGTGCCGGAGCACCCAACGCTCGCATCGGCTATGCCATCGGCGCGTCCTGCCTGGGGCGCGTGCTGATTGCCGCGACGGTCCGCGGCCTGTGCGCGGTGATCCTGGGCGATACGGATAGGGAACTGGTGGCGCAATTGCGTGAGCAATTCAGCGCAGCAGAGATTGTCGCTGAGCCGGCGTTGCAGTCCATGCTGGCGCAGGTGCTGACGCAATTCACCGAGCATCCGGCCGCGCTCGATCTGCCGCTCGATCTGCGGGCCACGGCGTTTCAGATGCGCGTATGGGAGGCGCTGCGTCGCATTCCGCGCGGCCAGACGGTGAGCTACGCGCAGCTCGCCCAATCGCTGGGACAGCCGGCCGCGGTGCGCGCCGTGGCACGAGCCTGCGCGACGAATCCCGTGGCCGTGGTGGTGCCGTGCCATCGCGTGATTGGCAGCAATGGCAAATTGACCGGCTATCGCTGGGGCGTGGAGCGCAAAGAAAAGTTGCTGGAACTGGAGCGCTCGCAGCGCAACGGCTGAGCGCCACCACCGCCGCCGTATAAGATCGATGCGTATGCCGGGTGACGCCGAGACCGAACAGTTAGTGCGCCGCGGGATCCGTTCGTCGCTCATCAGCATTGCGGCGAATTTCCTGCTGGCCGCGTTGAAGTGCACGACCGGATTTCTGGGCCACTCCTTCGCGCTGGTCGCTGACGGCATTGAGTCGTTCTCCGATGTGTTCAGCTCCACCGTGGTTTATCTGGGGCTGCAACTGGCCATCAAGCCGCCTGATAAGGACCATCCCTACGGCCATGGCAAAGCTGAGCCGCTGGCCGCTGCCGTGGTGAGCCTGGCCATGGGCCTGGCGGCATTCGGCATCGCCACGGAGAGCATCGTTCTCATTCGCACCCCGCATCCGCTGCCGATGTCTTACACGCTGCTGGTGCTGCTGGCGGTCTTCGGCATCAAGCTGCTGCTCACGCGCTACGTTTCCTCGGTAGCGCACAACATTGACAGCACCGCCGTGCGCGGCGATGCGTGGCACCACCTCAGCGATGCCATCACGTCGATGTTCGCCTTCATCGGCATCTCGTTCGCGCTGTGGACCAAAGACGCGCGCTGCGACGACTGGGCGGCCTTGTGCGCATCGCCCGTGATCCTGTTCAGCGCGTGGCGCCAGTTGCGCCGGCCTCTCGATGAGATTCTCGACACGGCCCCGCCGCCAGAGATCGAGGAGCACGTGCGCGAAGTCGCTGCCGCCGTTCCCGGCGTGGTGGGACTGGAAAAATGTTTCGTGCGCAAAGTCGGATTCCGCTACTACGTCGATTTGCATGTGGTGGTCGACGGCAATTTGTCGGTGCGCTCCGGCCACGTCATCTCGCACCGCGTGGAAGACCGTGTGCTCGCCCAGGTGACGCGCGTCGCCAAGGTGCTGGTGCACATTGAGCCGGAAGAAGAGCTGTTGAACCCCAGCCACAGCGAAATGTAATGCCGCCTCAGGAATGACTCAGAGTGGGTATTTCCCGTCTGTTGCCTTTCTGGTACTGTTGCGGCTAATTCCTGCACCGACAGGTCAATTACCGTGGCGCACTCACCCCTCAACCCGCGCATCGTCGAACTTCCCGCGGACCAGCCCGGCGTCATCTCCCAGGCGGAGATTCTTTCGGCGCTCTCCTACGCGCTCGACCTCACCGAAGGCGCGGTTCCCGGGCATGCATTGCGCAGTTGCCTGATTGGCATGCGCCTCGGCAAAGAACTGGGCTTGTCCTCCGACTGGCTCGCGAGCCTCTATTACGCACTGATGCTGAAGGACGTGGGCTGCAGCAGCAATGCCGGCCGCCTCTGCCAGATTCTCGGCGGCGGCGACGAACGGCGCGTGAAATCCGGCGTCAAGCTGGAAGACTGGACGCGTCCCGAACGGCCGAAGCTTTCCACTATAAAGCTGCTGTGGAACACGGTGCTGCCCAGGGCCAATCCCGTGCAGCGCGTGGCCGGCATGATCAAAATCGGGCTGACGCAGCACAAGAATAATGCAGAAGTGATTGGCCTGCGCTGCGACCGGGGCGCGCGCATTCTTGCCAGGCTCGGCCTGGGCGACGTGGCTGCCAATGCCGTGCGTCATCTGGACGAGCACTGGGACGGGAGCGGTTATCCCGACCGGCTCAGGGAGCGGGATATTCCGCAGGATGCACGCATTCTGGCGGTCGCGCAGCATCTCGATGTATTCGCTACGGAGCGCGGGCGCACCGCAGCCATCCAGGTTCTGCGCGAGCGCAGCGGTCGCTGGTTCGATCCGGAAATCGTGCGCATCGCGGAGCGCCTGCATAGCGACGGCTCGCTGTGGCGCCACGCTCTCGCGAACACGCCGCAGGATGACACGCGCATGGCGGTGCTCGATCTGGCTCCCGATACCATGCATCATCTGCGCGCCACGGACGTGGATTTGATTTGCGCAGCTTTTGCCGACGTGGTGGATGCCAAGTCGTCATTCACCTACCGGCATTCGCTCGGCGTGACTGAGGCCGCCGTGCAAATTGCGCAGCAACTGCATCTGGGCCGCGAGCGTGTCCAGATGGTGAGGCGGGCTGCGCTGCTGCACGACGTGGGCAAGCTGAGCGTGCCCAATTCCATTCTCGACAAGCCGTGGAAACTCGATGCCGAAGAATGGCAGCGGATCTATGAACATCCCCGGCTGAGCCGCCAGATCCTTAGCCGCATCAAAACGTTCGGCGAATTGGCTGTGGTCGCCGGCCAGCACCACGAGCGCCTGGATGGGAGCGGTTACCCCGACCATCTGAAAGCGGATCAGCTGCCGTTGGAGTCGCGCCTGGTAGCGGTCGCCGACGTCTATGGCGCGCTGACCGAGGAACGGCCCTACCGGGCTGGACTGGCGCCGGACGTGGCCTTCGGCATCATGGCCAAAGATGTCCCGCACCGCATCGATCCAACCTGCTTTGAAGCGCTGCAGGCGGCGGTGACGGCGCACGCTGCGCGGGAAAAGGTGATGGAGATGCCTGGGTTGCAGCCGCAGGAGAGCCTGTAGGGAAGCGGCGGTCTGCATCCTGACCGAAGCGCCCAAAAAGTCAAAATACTTTATTGAACCAGCCGCATCGGCGCTGCGTATACTGCACACCTATGATCTCAGCCGCCCGGAAATTTGTTGTACTTCCTGCGCTGGCCCTGATGGCCGTCGGCCTGCTACAACAGGCGACCGCCCAGGCCGCGCCTGCCGCCACGCCTGCACCCGCTGCTGCTCCCGCCCCCGCTCCCGCTGCTTCTCCGGTCAAAGTTGAGAATCAGGAGAGCTTTATCGTCGTGGGCGCCACCGTGCGCACCAGCAACACCGCCGAGGCGTCCGGCCAGGGACAAATCCCCGGCCTCTGGCAAAACGTGATGATGGGCGGACAACTCGATGCCATCCCTAACAAAGTCGGCGACGGCATGGTGGTCGTCTACAGCGACTATGCCGCCAACGGAGACTACAACTACACGCTCGGCGTGCGCGTGTCGTCCGCGGATAAAATTCCGGACGGCATGGTGAAGCGCGTTATCCCAGCCGGCAAATATGCGGTGGTGCAATCTGCGGAAGGCGCGCCCCAGGAAGTGATTCCAGCGATGTGGAAGCGGATCGCCGACATGAAGCCGGAAGAGATGGGCGGCGCTCGTGCGTATCAGGTGGACTTTGAGACGTATGGGGCGATCAGTGACTTCAGCGATATGCAAAGCACGGCCCATATTGGGTTGAAGTAGTCCGAACCAGAACAGGCGAAGGGTGAGGATGGGGCGGAACTGTACCCGCGCGTCCAAACCCTTTAACCTGAGTGTATGAGTTCGATACAGGTACAGTTGCCCGACGGATCGAGTCGCGAGGTTCCCGCGGGCACCACTCCACGCGAAATTGCTGAAAGCATCTCGCCGCGCTTGGCGCAGGCTGCTCTGGTGGCCCGCATCCGCCCCCTCCAGGCTGCTTCAGTCGCCGCCGGATCAGGCGACGCCACCGAAGCTTCCATGTATGCCGCGGAAGACGCCCACGCCGAGCGGCTGGTGGATCTCTCCACGCCCCTGCAGGAAGATGTTGCTCTGCAGTTGCTCACCGAGCGCGACCCGGATGCGCTGAAGGTGCTGCGGCATTCCGCCGCGCATGTAATGGCGACCGCGGTTCTGGAATTGTTTCCGGATACCAAGCTGGGTCACGGCCCGGCAACCGATTCCGGATTTTTCTACGATTTTTGGCGTCCCACGCCGTTTACTCCTGAAGATTTGAAGCTGATCGAAGGACGCATGGCGGAAGTGGCGGCGCGCGACGAGAAATTTGTGCGCGAATATGAGCCGCGTGAAGTGGGCCTCGAGCAATTCCGCGCCGGCAACGACTTCATGAAGGTGCACTTCATCGAGAAGTTCACGCAACCCGGCGAGGAGATTTCGCTCTATCGCAACGGCAAATTCGTCGACTTCTGCCGCGGTCCGCATGTGCCCTCCACCGGCCGCGTGAAGGCTGCGCGCATTATGAGTCTCTCCGGCGCGTACTGGCTGGGCGACGAGAAGAATCCCCAACTGCAGCGCATTTACGGCACCGCGTTCTTCTCGAAGAAGGACCTCGACGAATATCTGGAGCGCGTTGAAGATGCGAAGCGCCGCGATCACCGGCGTCTCGGCAGAGAGCTGGAGATCTTCACGGTCAGCGAAGAAGTGGGTGCCGGCTTGCCGCTGTGGCTCCCCAGGGGCGCGACCATCCGGCGGCTGCTCGAGGAATACATTCTGCAGTGCGAGCGCGAGACGGGCTACGAGCACGTTTATACGCCCGCCCTGGCCAAGGTCGATCTCTATAAGCGCTCCGGCCACTGGGAGCATTACCACGAAGACATGTTCCCGCCGATGGATCTCGAGACGGAGCAGATGGTGCTGCGTCCCATGAACTGTCCGCACCACATTTTGATTTACGAGTCGAAGTTGCGCAGCTATCGCGATTTGCCGGTGCGGCTCGCGGAACTGGGCACGATGTACCGCTACGAGCGCTCCGGAGCGCTGAGCGGGCTGAGCCGCGTCCGCTGCATGACGCTCAACGACGCGCACATTTTCTGTTCGCCGGACCAGATCAAAGAAGAATTCTCCAACGTGATGAAGCTGGTGGAGCGGGCTTACCGCGATCTCGGCATTACGAAATACAGCTATCGCCTCTCACTCCGCGATCCCGCGAACAAAACCAAATACGTGGACAACGACGCGATGTGGGAATTGGGCGAACGTGAGTTGCGCGATGCGCTCGACGCTCTCGGCCTGCCCTACAAGGAGAGCCGCGGGGATGCTGCGTTCTACGGTCCCAAGCTCGATATTCAACTCGCCGATGTCATGGGCCACGAAGAGACGTACTCGACCGTGCAGCTGGATTTCCATCTGCCCAGCCAGTTCGAGCTGAAGTACACCGGCGCCGATGGCAATCCGCATCGCCCGGTGATGATCCATCGCGCCATTGTCAGCACCATGGAGCGCATGATCTCCTACCTCATCGAGCTGTATGCCGGAGCGTTTCCGCTATGGCTGGCGCCGGTGCAGGCCGGCATTGTGCCCATCAGCGAACGGCATCATGCCTACGCCGAAAAGGTGAAGCAGCAACTCCAGGCAGCGGGGATGCGCGTGGAACTGGATGCGCGCAACGAAAAGATGAACGCGAAGATCCGCGACTTCACGCTGCAGAAGTTTCCCTACGTTCTCGTCATCGGCGACAAAGAAGAGGCGGGCGGCGCCGTGAGCGTGCGGACGCGGGGCAAGGGCGACGAAGGCTCGATGCCGCTGGAGAACTTCATCGCGCGGTCGCAGCAGATGGTCGCCAGCAAGGCCACAACGCTTTAGCGTGGGAGCGCAGAATGTCTCAGAAACAGACATTCTGTGCTGATTCGCGACACATCGCGGCAAAAACGATGCACGCACGCACACGAATGTGCTGCGCGCACAAGTTCTCATCACTAGAATCGGCTGCAACGGAGAAAACTTTAGCTCCGGGACAAAATTATGTTCCAGCTTCCGGCCGAGCCTCTCTACATCAGCGATCGATTCCGCGTGATCCTCGAAACCACCATCGTTGCCCTCGAATCCGGCGCAGCCCGCGACGAACAGCTGCTCCCCCACCTCGTCGACTGGGACCATCGCCGCCGCCAATGGCTGCTGGTGGCGGTCCAACTGGAACGAGCCTTCCAGCTAAGAGAACTGCTCGCCCGGACCGAAACACGATCCGAGCGAGCAGCGTAGTTCACTTCCCGAATTTTCGCCCCAACTACTGAGGGCGTTTGTCTTCGGGCTTCTTCGGTTGCGGCCGTTCCTGCGGCTTGGGAGCAGGGCGGGCAGCAGGATGCTCAGCAGGACGCGCGTGCTGCTCCGGCCTTGCCTCGGGACGAGCGGCAGGCTGAGCTGGCCTTGCTGCGGGCCGAGCCTCCGGCCGAGCTTCTGGCCGAGCTTCCGGCCGCGCTGCGGGGCGCGCCTCTGGCCGTGCTTCTGGCCGCGCTGCAGGGCGTGCTTCCGGATGTGCTGCAGGCTGACCCGGGCGGTTTGTTTCGGGACGCGCTTCGGGCCGAGCTTCCGGCCTCCCGGCAGGCTGACCTGGACGATTTGCTTCCGGCCGAGCTTCCGGTCTCCCGGCAGGCTGGCCAGGACGGTTCGCTTCTGGCCGTGCTTCCGAACGTGCCTCAGGCGCGGGTCCCCGTTCCATGTGCACATACGCAGGAGCCGGAGCCGGTTTGGAGCGTCCGCCGGAGATGGCACGGGCTTCCACAAACGTTGCCGGACGTCCGTGGTTCACGTTGGCAAACTGCGCGTGGTTCATGACAGCGGCATGCACAATCTGGCGCTGTGCAGGCAGGAAAGCGACGTGCTGTTCGTGATCGGCGACACGCTGAGCCGGCGTTGGCCGATAGTTCAACCCACCGCGTCCGCCGACATAGGCCACGCGCGTCGTGTTGTAGTGGTTCACAACCCGGTAGTCGTACACGTTGTGAATGACTCGATCGTTTACATGGCAGACATCGGTGTTGTAGTAGAACGCGTTGTTCCGCCAGTAGCCGCCTTCATACCCGAAGCCGATGTAGCCGAAGCCGTAGTTCACGCCGCCGTAGAATCCGACATGCGGTCCCCAGTAGCCGTGATAGAAGTGATAGTGGTTTTGGTAGAAGCCCCAATAGCCGGGCGTCCATAGCGCGCCCTCATAGGGTGCGAGCACCCATGCGCCGGGAACCCAGTAGTAGCCCTGCGGAGCGTAGGCCCAGTAACCAGGCGTCCAGATGTAGCCATCGCCGGGGGCTTCCGGCTGGTCGTATTCCGGTATAGCCGGCGGCGGATCGGGAGCCACGGCAGTCTGGGTTTCGCCTTCATCCTCGGAAGCGGGAGGCGGCGGGGGCAATTCCTGATCGCTGCCCGATGCAGAGGAAGCGGAGGACTGATCGGCCGGAGGAGCCGGCGGATTCTGATCCTGGCCTGTCTCCGTAGTGTTGCTGGCGGGAGCGAGGTTGGCCGTAGCCGGATCGTCGCTGGCCGCAGGCTGCGTCGCCTGGCTCTGGCTTTGGTCCGGGGTGGGGTTCGCAGTCGAGGAAGAATTTGGATTGCTATGGCAGCCGGCCATGGCAAAAGCCACAGCAAGGGCTGGAACGAAATATCGGACGAACTTGGTCATGGATCGATTGGATGCCGTTTAGGCGACGCGAGAGGTGTCCCAGCGCTGCCAATTCCGGCATCGCTCTCCTTTAAAGTGTCGGGGTGCCGCTTTTCCCACAATGGGTGGGATGCAAAACGGCGCGGGTGCCGGCCAGAGTATTCTGCAATTCCGGGCCCGGGGTGGGCCTGCGCCACGCATCGATAATGCTATGCTGCTCAGGATGATACGTCCAATTCTGGCAGCCCTGACCCTGGCTTGCCTCATGCCGCAACCCCAGCCTCTCAACCGACCGCAAACCCAACAGGAGATCGCCGTGGAGCATCACGCAACCGGAAGTTTTGAAGTCAAAATTGAGCCGCAAAAGCCGGATAACGCGCCCGCCGAAGCCTCCGGGCTGGGCCGGATGTCGATCGACAAGCAGTTCCATGGCGATCTGGAAGCCACCAGCAAAGGCGAAATGCTGAGCCTGCTGAATCGCGATATCGGCTCCGGCGGCTACGTGGCGCTCGAAAAGGTGACCGGGACGCTACAGGGCAAGTCCGGCAGCTTCGCGCTCGAGCACAACGCGACCATGGACCGCGGCAAGCCGTTCCTCAACATCATCGTGGTGCCAGACTCCGGCACAGGCGAACTCACCGGCCTCGCGGGGACGATGAAGATCCGCATCGAGGCTGGGAAGCACGATTACGATTTCGACTACACGCTGCCTGCGCCCGCCACTCACTGAGCAGCGCTGGCTGTCTCTTCCACGGCAGGTTGGGTTGCCGCGCTGAGGGCGAGCAGTTCTTCCGTCTGCGCGTTGCGAAGCGCCTCTCCGGCGAGCAGAATCGACGGCGCTGGCACCGGAGCCATGTGATCCAACTGGCCTAGGGTCGTCTCGAGAATCTGCTGATCCGGCTGCGCGGCGCGGGAAACGATGACGCAGGGCAGATCGGCGGGCAGGCCTTCGCTGCGCAACTGCGCGGCTACACCGCCCAGGTCGCGGCCCGGCATGTAGACGACGCGCGTGGCTCCGGCGAGCGATGCCGGCTCCAGCGCCGAGCCGGGCGCGTGATGCCCTGAAGAAAAGCTGATGCTCGATGCGCTGCGGCGGTCAGTGAGCGGACGGCGCAGCGCAGCCGCGGCAGCAAAGGCCGCCGTGATGCCTGGGACCACTTCAAAGGAAATATCGGCGTGGCGAAGCGCATCCATCTCTTCACCGGCGCGGCCAAAGACGAGCGGATCGCCGCATTTGAGCCGCACGACGGAAAGACCCCGGCGCGCGTAATCAACCATCATGGCGTCAATCTGCTGCTGCGCAATATTTTTGCGCCCGCAGCGCTTACCCACGTTGATCACAATGGCGCGCTCTGCGTGGCCGAGAACAGCTTGCGGAACCAGGTCGTCGTGCAGCACCACATCGGCCGAGCCCAGCAGGCGCGCGGCTTTCAGGGTCAGCAATTCCGGGTCGCCAGGCCCCGCGCCGACGAGGTAGACCGTGCCTGGTGTGGCTCCGTTCGAGCGCGCTGTGCTCATGCGGACACCTTCTGCAACGCGGCAATCTGTTCCCCGGCGTATTGGCGCGTGGGGCATGCGGGCGAGTTGCACAAGTGCCGTTGCGCCAATTCATGAAGCAATAGATTGCGTGCCTGTCCCGCTGGCGCACCGGCACGCACGGTCCGGCGCAGTCCGCCAAGCTCGGTAAGCCACGGCCCCAGGTCGCGCGGCAGTTGCTCATCGATTTCCCGACGCAGACGCTGCGCGAGCGCAGGACTTTCCCCCGCCGTCGAAATGGCGACCTGCAAATCGCCGCGCGTGACGACGGATCCGAAATAGAAATCGCAATTCGGCGGATCGTCGACGGCGTTACAGAGCACATTGCGTCGCAGCGCTTCTTCGTAAACGGCGTGGTTGACGGCCGGATCATTCGTCGCGGCGATCACAAGAAAGGCGCCATCGAGATCAGACGGAGCGAAGACCCGCTGGTGCCAGGTGAGGTCGCCGTTCTCAATCAGTTCCTGCAGCTGTGGCGCAGCAGCGGGCGCGATCACGGTGATAGCGGCGCCGGTCGTACGCAGGCTCTCGATTTTTGCCAGCGCAACCGTGCCCGCGCCAACCACGAGAACCGGCCGGTGTTCGAGGCGAAGGAAGATGGGCAGCAGGCTCATATTCGTCTCCTCAACCCACCAGCTCGACCGGTACGCGGCCGGAGGGAACATCACGCTCAACCGGCGCCAGGTCTTCGCCCGCCAGCGCGGCGCGCAGGGCGACGTCGGAATTGCGCGCAAACCAGGCGCGCAGATTTTCGCCCGGTTCGCGTTCGGCCAGATATTTGCGCAGCAGCCGCTCGACGGCATCAGGAACCAGCGCCGCTGGCGTGCGGAAGCCCACAGGCCGCGCGGTCCCGGCGTGTTTGCCCACCGATCCGCCGACGCAGAAGTAGTACGCGTCGGTGAGTTGCCCCTCGTGTTTGATCTTCTTGCCTTCGAGGCCAATGTCGGCGATCCAGTGCTGGCCGCAGCTGTTCGGGCAGCCCGTCACGTGCAGTCGCAATTGCTGATCGAAGGCCGGCAGCCGCTCCTCCATCTCATCCACGAGCCAGCGCAGGAAGCCCTTGGTCTCGGTGATGGCGAGCTTGCAGAATTCCGTGCCGGTGCAGGCGATACCGCCGCGCCAGAACTGCGAGCCTTCCACGTGAAGGCCGATGCTCTCCAGTTCCCGCGCCAGTTCACCGGCGCGCGCCGTGGGCACGTTGAGGAAAAGCAAATTCTGCATCACCGTCAGCCGCAGTTCGCCAGGATGACCAGTTTCCGCGCTACCAAAGCGCTCGGCCAACTCTGCAGCGGCGGCGAATTGATCGCCGGTCAGGCGTCCCCGCAGCACGCTTGCCCCAACGTAGCTGAGGCCCGGGTGCTTCTGACGATGAATGCCGGCGTGGTCGCGGAGAACGTCATCCGGAATCGCTTCGTCGACGGCAGAATCAAGCGTGTAGCCGAGCCGGCTTTCCACTTCGAGCAAAAAGCGCTCCGCGGTCCAGCCTTCTTTCAGGAAAAGATATTTCATCCGCGCGCGGTCGCGGCTCTCGCGCAAACCCTGCTGGTCGCGGAACACTTCCGTGATGGCGCGCACCACCGCTGCCGCCTGATCGGGGCGCACGAACGCGTTCAACCGGACGGCGAGATGTGGTTCGTTCGACAGGCCCCCGCCCACGCGGACGGAGTAGCCAACCTCATCGCCACGGCGCGCGGCGGTCAGCGCAATGTCATTGATCTCCGGATAGGAGCACCACACCGGGCAGCCGGTGACGCAGATTTTGAACTTGCGCGGCAGATTGTAGAAGTCGTTGTTCGCCTGCAACTCTCGCGAGATTTCGAAAGCCAGCGGAGCAGCGTCGATCAGCTCGTCGTGCGCGATGCCGGCCAGCGGGCAGCCCGTCACGTTGCGTACCACGTCGCCGCACGCGCCCTTGGGCGAAAGCCCGACCGTGTCCAGCGCTTCCATCACCAGCGGCAGCGACTCGACGGTGAGCCAGTGGTACTGGATGTTCTGGCGGACGGTGATGTCGGCGAGATTGCGTCCGTAGCGCAGCGCGATATCCGCGAGCACCCGGGCCTGATCGATGCGCAGGACCCCGTTGGGCAGGCCCACCCGCATCATGAAGTAGTCGGTAGCTTTGCCTTCGCCCCCCTTGCCGCCGGTCACGCCCAGGCCGTCGCCCTGGGTATAAATGCCCCACCACCGGAAGTACATGTTCCAGTCCTCAGGGATGGAGGAACGGCCATCGCGGGCAAAGCCGCGAATCTCTTCGACGGCGTCCCACGGATTTTTGGCGCGCTTCAGGCGCTCCGCTTTCTGTGCTCGGGATTCTTTGGGTACGGCTATGTCCGCCATGATTGCTCCACTGAAGAGATGACTGGTAACACTGTGTCGGTGCATCGGCGGGCAATAAAAAACCCGCGTCAGCGAGGGTGCTGAGGCGCGGGCTTATGGGGTGTGCGATTGCTAGCTTGCTTACCCAGAAGTTCGCCGCGCGGCGCAACAACAACATGCGCAACAAGCGACGAAGCTGGGGAGGAGAACCATCCCCTTGATGTTAGGACAGAATGCCGCGCGCGGTCAACCCATTCCCCAGAGTTAGCAGGGACTTAGCGGTGCCGGTTGGAGGGTTATAATCGCTGACCATGCTTTGGATCGTTGCCTTTGCAGAGTTGATTTTGTGCTGGATTGTGTGGTCCGCGGCGTTTATCCGGCCCAGCCGCGAGGCAGCGGACCGTACCGAAGTGGCGAAAGCTCCGGCGTCGAAGTGGGGCATTCTTCTGGTCATGATGGGCTTTGCCTTGACGTGGGGATACGTCCGGCCTGTGGGATACCACAAGTCTGCGGCATCGTTGATCGCATCCATGGTGCTGGGGCCGCCCTCGGTCGCGCTGGCCTGGGCAGCCACCCGGCATTTGGGGAAACAGTGGCGCTACCAGGCCGCGTTGCGCGCGGACCACGCGCTGATTCAGACCGGGCCCTACCGCTGGATGCGTCACCCGATCTATACGTCGATGCTGGGCTTGGTCCTCGCGACCGGATTCTGCATGACGTGGTGGCCGATGTTTGTGGGAGCGGTGGTGTGCTTCATCGCCGGGACAGAGATTCGCGTGCGCGCCGAGGAACGGCTGCTGATGGAGCGCTTCCCGGAAGAGCACGCCGCCTACCGCAAGCGTGTACCGGCGTATCTGCCGTTTTTGCGCTGATTGTGTCGATGAACGCTCCCTCGCGATGGGGTAATCTGAAAAAGCTCGGCTCCCTGCGCAACCCCACAAATGAAAGAGATCCCCGCTCCTGCCCGGCTCTTCGGCCTCGATACCCTGCGTGCGCTCGCCATCCTCGCCGTCATGTTCTATCACCTGACGATATTCGGCGAGTTGCCGGCGCGCATTCTGTCCGTGACCTATTTCGGTTCCATGGGCGTAGACCTCTTCTTCGTCCTCAGCGGATTTCTAATCGGGCAGCAGACGCTGAAACCCTACGCTGCCGGCCAGCGGTTCTCGATTGCGGAGTTTTATCGGCGCCGCGCCTACCGCATCCTGCCTGCGTATCTCGCCGTGCTCGCGCTTTACTTCCTGGTGCCCGCCTGGCGAGAGTCGCCGCGTCTGCCCCCGCTCTGGAAATTCCTGACCTTCACCATGAACTTCGGCGTCAACCTCAACCAGCACGCCTTCTCACAGGCCTGGTCGCTGTGCGTGGAAGAACATTTCTACCTGCTGCTGCCGTTGCTGGTCGCCCTGATGATGCGACGGCCCTCAGCACGCAGGACCATCGCCGTGCTGGGATCGCTCGTGCTCGCCGGCATCGTTCTGCGCGCGTTTCTCATCGCCCATGATCCCGACAACGTCTGGCCCGCCATCTATTACCCCAGCTACACGCGCCTGGATGGCCTGCTCACCGGCATAGCGCTCGCCGTCGTGCGCACTTTCCGGCCCACGTCGTGGGACCGTCTAATGCAACGCGGCCACACGCTGTTTTTCAGCGGATTTGCCTGCGTCGGCATCGTCATCTGGATGTTCCGCAAGCTCGACATGGGTGCCAACACCGGCTCCGCATTGTGGGGCATCATCGTAGGCTTTCCGCTGTTGGCGCTCGGCCTCGGGCTGCTCACCGCATCGAGCGTCAGCGCCAACGGTCTGCTGGCGCGCGTGAAAATTCCCGGCGCGGAAGCTGTCGCCACGCTCGCCTTTACGCTTTACCTCACGCACAAGTCCGTCGGCCATTTCGTCATGGAGCGCTTCCCGCAAGTCACAAACGCGCAGGGACCGGCATCGTGGCTGCTCTACGCCGTCGCCTGTTTCTCGGTGGCCTGGCTGCTGCATATTCTCGTGGAGCGTCCCTTCCTGCGCCTGCGCGATCGCGTGACGCGACAGGAAACAGTCCCGGCACTGGAAGAAGAGATGCGCGAGGAGCCCGCGCTGTAATTTCGCCGCAGCCAGAGAAGCTTAGAACAAACGAATTACACTGCGGATGTCCCTCGCAGTCTCCCTTCATGCTCACTCCCGCGGAACAAGCCCGCCTCTCGGTGGTCCTCGTCGCCAGCCGCAACCCGCTGAATATTGGCGCAGCGGCGCGCGCCATGTCCAACTTCGGGTTTCCGCAGCTGCGCGTGGTGCATCCGTACGAAGCAGCTTTTCGAGAAGCCGTTTCTGCCGTCGATGCAGAGCCGGTGCTCTCTGCCGCTGAGGAATTCGACCAAATCGCCGACGCCATCGCCGATTGTTCGCTGATCGTGGGCACCACCGGCGGCGCGCGGCGTCAGTTGGACGAACCGCTCACCTCTCTGGAGCAGGGCGCGGAACTGGTGCGCTGTGCCCTCCGCTCCGGTTCGCGCGTGGCCGTTCTCTTTGGGTCAGAAAAGACCGGCCTGTCGAATCAGGACCTCAGCTATTGCCAGCTGCTGCTTCGCATTCCCACACGCACCGAGCATCCCTCGATGAACCTGGGCCAGGCTGTTGCTATCGTCCTCTACGAGCTGGTGCGCGCGACGCAGCTCCCAGCAGCAGCCGCATCCATTTCCGATCTCTCGACGACTGCGGAACGCGAACGCCTCATCGCTCTGTTGCTCGAGGCGCTCTCCTTCGGAGGGTTAGCGCACCCCGCTCCCAACGCGGATCGCGCAGCGGTGCTGATGGATGAAAAGCTGCGCGGCCTCGTCCGCCGGCTATCGCTGACGTCCCCGGACCTGCATCAATGGCTCGGCCTGGTGCGGCAGATTCTGTGGAAGCTCCAGCACCCCAACACACTGCCGCCCCAGGAATGAATCAACCTGCTACGGCGCGCACCCGGTCGCCGCGACCGTCGTATCCACCGGCAGACGCAGCGGATTCTGCTGCGCCAGTCCGTCGTTCAGCTGCTTCCACAGCGCCAGGGTCTTCGTCAGCGCCCCGCACTCTTCTTCCACCGCCTGCATCTGCGGGCCCGAAGGCCGCTCGTCGGCAGACTCGATGCCGAACAGCAGGCGTCCCAGATCGCGATTGATGGGCCCGAGGCCAGGCGAAGCCGTCTTACCCTCGCTGACCGCCTTGATTTGTTTTTCCAAATCAGCCGCCTGCGCCTGTTCTTCCTTCGTGTGTCCGTCGAAAGCTTTCGTCAGCGCGTCGAGCTTCTGATATTCGTCGTAGGCAACGTTCATGCCGACGTCGATCCGTCGCGCGAGAGTGACCTGTGCCTCCAAATCTTCCGCCGAAGCATGGACACGCGGATCGAGCTTCACGGTAAGCGGCTGTTTGTAAGTTTGCCCATCGACGGTCAGCTCCACGGTGTAGTTGCCCGGCACCACCAGCGGCCCCATCGGCTGCTGGCGTGGCGTTTCGTGCGGGATCGCATGGTCGGCCAGCGTGTACTCGGTGTACTGCAGGATCGGCCCATAGTAAGAAGCCGGCAGAGCCTGCGGCGAATCGTAGCGTAAATCCCAAACAAACCGATGCAACCCCGCGGAACCGTCGACGAACTTCGGATTTTCAAACCAATATTCCGGAACATTCGGCGGCGGCAACTTGGGATCGTAAGGCGTCCCGGTATACGTGCGCACCACGTTCCCATTCGCATCGCGAATCGTAATCGTCGCCGCGCCCGGATGCGCGTCCTTCAGGTAGTAATCAATCAAAACTCCATCCGGAGGATTTTTCGCGCTGGGCGTTTCAATCGGCAGCGGCGTGTCTTCCCAGTTGTCCCAGCGCACCCGCATCGCCTCGACCGGCGGCAGCAGTTGCACCGGTGAGCTGAGCAGTTCCTCGGTCAGATCACGTATCGGAGCGATGTCATCGAGGATCCATAGCCCGCGCCCGTAGGTAGAAATGGCCAGGTCGTCGCCGTGCACATTGATGTCCGTCACCGAAGCGGCAGGCAAATTCAGCGTGAGCGGATGCCAAACGTCACCGTCGTTGAACGATACGTAAACAGTCGATTCCGTTCCCGCGTAGAGCAGGCCTTTGCGCTTCGGATCTTCGCGGACCACCAGCACGCTTTCATTCGCCGGCAATCCCTGCACGACCGATTGCCACGTCGCGCCATAGTCGCGCGTGCGCAGAATTTGCGGTGGCACAGTCTTGCGGCTGGTGCCCACTGTCAAAAACGCTTCGGCCGCGTCGAAGTGCGACGGCTCCGCGTACAAAATCTCGGACGGCGCTTCGATGCCCGGCGGCGTCACCTTTTGCCAATGCGCCCCGCCGTCGCGCGTGAGCTGCACCAGGCGATTGGTCGTCGATACCCACATTACATTCGCGTCCATCGGCGAAATCGAGAGAGCCTCGATGGCCGGCGGCCTTTCGCTTCCGGGTTTCGCGTCCGCTTTCCATTCCGTCAGGTCTGGGCTGATCGCGTTCCACGTCCGGCCATCGTCAGTCGTCTTCATCACAAATTGCGTCCCGAACAGAAGCGTATGCGGATCGTGCGGAGAGAAAAGCACCGGCGGCATCTGCGAAGTGCGATGCGTGTTCCCCTTCTCGAAGACGGTGGCGATCTGTCCGGTGTTGCTGTCGTAGCGCACCACCGAGCCGTACCAGCCGCCAGAATAAATCCAGTTCGGATGCAGCGGGTCGGGCGCGATGTTGCAGTATTCGAATCCGCCGACGGATGTGTCGTCGTGGTCGGTGATTTCGCCGTAGTCGCTGCGGCTCGGCACAGACTGCGTGCCGCTGTCCTGCTGCGCTGCGTAGGTGCGGTACGGGAACTGATTATCGGTGGTGATGTGGTAGTACTGCCCGGTCGGCTGGTTATACCAGGTGCTCCAGGTCTTCCCCGCGTCCACGCTCAGGATGGCTCCCTGATCGACGCCCAGCAACATGCGGCTCGGATTCGTGGGATCGATCCAGAGCAAATGAAAATCGTCGCCCGATGGCGCACCGACGAATGCCTCAAACGTAAGTCCCCCATCCGTCGAGCGGTAGAGCGACGTCTGCGCCATGTAAAGAATATCGGGGTTCTTCGTGTCCGCAAAGATGCGGCTGAAGTACGAATTGCCCAGGATGCGCGGATCCTTCGTCGACTGGGTCCACGTCGCGCCTGCGTCGTCGGAGCGGAAGAAGCCCTGCGTCATCACGGCATAGAGCCGCTTGCCTCCAGTGTGTGGAGCAACGGCCAGGCCCAGGCGTCCGCGGTGCGTCTCCGGCAAACCTTTTTCGCCGAGCGGAGCCCACGTCGAGCCTTCATCGGTCGAGCGGTAAATCACGGACGTGTCTTCCGGCGGCGTGGCGTCCTGTTTCTGCGCGGGGTTCGGCTCGGGCGCGGGAACCAGCAGGGAAGCGTAGAGCACGCGTGGATTATCAGGATCGGCCTCCATGTCGTACACCCCGGCGGAGTCATCCTTGTTCAGCGTCTGCTTCCAGGTCTTGCCGCCATCGGTAGATTTGAAGACGCCGCGCGGAGCGGTCAGCAGATTTTTGGGATAAGGCCGCGAGAAAACATAAACGCCGGTGGAATTCGCGCCCGCAACCAGAATGTCTGGATTGTGTGGATCCACGATGACCGCCTGAATGAACCGCGTATCCGCCAGCCCAGCCGGCCTCCAGGTCTTGCCGCTGTCCGTGGATTTGTAAACGCCTTTGCCCGGCGTCTGCTCCCCCGTTCCCGCATAAATGATGTTGGAATCCGACGGCGCCACGGTCAGCGCGCCTATCGACGCGACCCGCTCCTTGTCGAAAATCGGCTCCCACATGCGGCCCGCATCCGTCGACTTCCAGATGCCGCCGCCCGGCGTGCCGAAGTAATAAATGTTGGGGTTGCCGGGCACGCCCGCTACCGCACTCACGCGGCCGCCGCGAAACGAGCCGATCAGCCGCCAGTGCAGCGATTGCAGCACCGTCGGGTCAACATCCTGGGCGATGCAAAAGTTGGTGAACAGCAGACCGGCGGCCAACAGGGCAATACGTCTCACAGGTTTCTCCAGCGTGGGGAATGGTTCAGCCAGTCTACGCGAATGTGCAGGCAGGATGCTCACTGGCTCAAGAGGACGATGTTCGCTTCCGCAGACGATGACGCACCCGCGTGCACTATTCGGGGTCCGGCGAAAATTGCATCGCGTCCAGCTCGTTCAGCCGCACGCGAGTGCGCAGGGCATCGCGGATGAGCATCAAAGCGGCGAAAATTGCAGCGCCAATGCCAAGCAGGCTGAGTACTGTGTGAACACGGGTTCCGCTGATGACGATGCCGATCAGCAAGAGGGTCGTATGCACCAGAACCACGATGATGACCGCTGCCAGCGCCATCCTCAGCGACAGGACGATACGTTTCACGGTGCATCGTATGGGTCCAGAGCATGAAGATTCGCGAAGCGGGTGCGATAGTTCGCCATTCTATAGCGGGGGTCCCTGCATCATCGGAGATCGGCAACGTGGAAACAACCCATTTGCAATGACTGCCTGCTTTGACTTGCCGGGGCTGAGGATTTATAACCACCTTTCCGGCTGAATTTTTTCCTGGCCGGAAGATCAGGCGCGGGGGCGCGGCGGGAATGGTCCTGCCCGGGTGCTCGCGCGGTGCTAACCGCACAGGGATGTTCGGGAAGGCGGTGAAAATCCGCCACTGCCCCGCAACTGTAAGCGCGTGTTCCTGCGTCCTGTAGTTTTAGGGCGCAGCCACAGGCCGGCCGATGAGCCACTGGAACCCCCAGGTTCCGGGAAGGCGGCCGATCTGGTTTCGCTCATTGTGAAACGACGCGCAAGTCAGGAGACCGGTCCCATGTGCCAGAGCCTTTACCGCGTCCCGAGGGTGGACGGAGGACCTATGACGGATTTCCTGCGGCCTGCGCGCCGCATTCTCTGCATTTTTGGGCTGCTGGCTTCAGCGGCTGGGCTGCACGCGGTGAGCGTGCACGGCACGGTTACCGATACGCTGGGTCTTCCCATTGCCCACGCGGTCGTTGCGCTGGTGCATAACGGCAAAGTGGTGGTGGCCGGGCAAACCGGCATGGACGGCAGCTATACACTCGTGAGCGCCGACTCCGGGCGTTTCTATGTGCTCGCGTCCGGACACTCGTTCCGCCAGCTGCAGACGCAAAGCTTTTTCGGCGAGACGCTCGATGACGTCGAGCAGAATGTCGTCCTTGAGCCGGAGTGGGTGCGCCAGTCCGTGGTGGTAACAGCGACTGGGACGCCACAGCCCGAAGCGCAAACCAGCGGATCGGTGACCGGCATTGGCGCCATGCAGTTTGAAAATCGGATGGACGTTGTCGATGCGCTGCGGCAGATTCCTGGCGTGAGCGTCGTCGAGACCGGCGAGCGCGGCGGCGAGACGTCGCTGTTTATCCGCGGCGGCAGCTCGACAGCGAACACGGTGACCCTGGACGGTGTGCCGGTGGAGGACATTGGCGGCCGCTTCGATTTCACCAATCTGGCGACAACGGGCCTCGAAAGTATCGAAGCGTATCGCGGGCCGAACACGGTGCGTTACGGATCGGATGCCGCGGCCGGCGTGATTGCGGTGACCACGCCGCGCGGCAGCACGGCCTTTCCCTCGCTGCTTTACGAGGGCGATGCGGGCAGCTTTGGCACCTATCGCAACCAGGTGCAATTCGGCGGCATGATGCGGAAGCTGGATTATTACGGCGGCTTCTCGAGCCTCGAGACGCGCAATTCCATCCCCATGGACGAGTATCACGACGATACGTCGGTGGTGAATATGGGCTGGAGCTGGTCGGCGCGGACCGAAGTGCGGATCACGGCGCGTAACAGCGACTCGGCGACCGGAGTGCCCGCGGCTAACGGCGGCTATTCGTTTGATGGAATCCCCAACGACGAAAAGCAGCTGGATCAGGACGCGTATGGATCGGGGACGATCACGCACACCTTCACCGACAATCTGCACAGCACGGTGCGTTATGGATTGGTGCGCAAACGCGAGGAGAGCGATCAGTGGTATCCGGCAGGCAATTTGCTGACCGGCAGCGATTACGGAGCGGGGAACTACTACGGCAATAACGTAACCGTGATGGGTGCAAATGGCTATTCCGTGACCGGGCAAACGCTGATGAACTACAGCACAGCGGATTACGCGGTATATCCCACAGCGCTGGCGCTGGATTCCAACCGCGACGACTTATTTGCGCAGATGAACTACGTCCACGGGCCGCATCTGGGCGTGATAGCGGGCTTCCGCTACGACGACGAACGCGGTTTGGAGGGCGAACCGGCCTACGCGCTCCACGAAGCTCTGGAACGCGCGAATTACGATTACCAGGCGCAGGTGGGCGGCGAGTTCAAAAACCGCTTGTTCTATACCGCGGCCGGCAATGTGGAGAAAAACGGCCTTTTCGGTACAGTGGGCACGCCGCATATTGGCGGATCGTACTACCTGGTGCGGCCCGGCAAGGGCGCGCGGGGAACGAAGCTTAACTTCAATTTCGCGCGCGGCTACCAGGAACCGACCATCGACTCGCAGTTTGGGTCGCTCTATAACTTCCTCGTCGAGAATGGCGGCCAGGCAACGGCTAAGCAGTATGGCATCCAGCCCATTGGCGCGGAGTTGTCGCGAACCTACGACGGCGGCCTGGAGCAGAGCCTCTTCAGCGAAAAAGTAACCGTGCGTGCTACCTATTTTCATAATGAGTTCGGCAATCAGACGGAAGCGGTACCGGCATCCGCCGTGCCGGCGCTGCTGCCGAATCTGTCAGCCACGCAGCAACAGAATCTTCAGGCGTTTCTGAATAACAACTATGCGTACTCGCTGGATCTGAATTCAATGTCGTATCGAGCGCAGGGTGCGGAAGCCGAAGTGGAGTACGGCCTGGGAAAGAACATCTTCCTGCGCGGCGGCTATACGTATCTGGACGCCGTGGTGCAGCGTTCATTTTCTTCGGACAACCTGGAATGCAGTGTGACGGGGACGCCCGGTCCGTGCACGAATCCGAATATTCCCGGCGTGGCGATTGGCGATTATTCGCCGCTGGTGGGTGCGCGTCCGTTTCGCAGGCCTCCGCACACCGGATTCACCGACGTCATCTACACGGGGAAGAAATGGTCGGGCGTGATCGACGCGGCCTACGCCAGCCGCAGCGACGATTCCACGTACCTGGGCGGCGACGATGTGAACTTCGGCAACACGCTGCTGCTCCCGAATCGCAACCTGGACTACGGGGACACGAAGATTGACCTCGGCACGACCTACCAGTTGAAGCCGTGGCTGGCCGCGTACACGCAGCTCAACAACCTGACCAGCAACCAGCACATCGGGCCGATCGGGTATCCGTCGCTGCCCTTCAATTTCGAGACGGGCATGCGCTTCACTGTGCATGTCGGGCAGCGCTGAAGCCTTCAGCTACGAGCCACCGGCTACCGGCTCGTAGCATCCGCTCACGTAATCGCCGGTTTTTGTCTCGTCGTGCATTCCGTTGGCAGGAAGGCCGTCATCAGCGTGCCGGAAGGGGTGCCGACGCGGCTGCGGCAGCGGATCGTGCCGCCTCGTTTGTCGAGGAGTTCCTTCACAGTCCACAGACCGAGGCCGATGTTGATATCTTTGCGGCCGGCGAAAAACGGAGAAAAGACGCGACTGCAGACGGAGGCCGGGATCCCGATGCCCTGATCTCCGACGAAAAGGCGAACGCCATTTGCGCCGGTGTTGGGATGCCGCGAGGCGCGGGCAGACAAATAGATTTCCGCACCCGGGGCGGAAGCGTCGATGGCGTTCGCGATCAGGTTGGAAAGAACGTGCTTGCATTCGCCCGGAGGCCACAGAATTTCAAGGCCGGGGCGAATGTTTTTGCGCACCTCAATATCCTGCAGCCGAAGCCGGTACTCGTAAATGGCCAGAACCTCGTCAATGGCCTGGTGAATCGAAATCCGCACCGGCGCGGAAGCGTCGCGATAAAAGCCCAGAGTCTGCCGCGTAATTTGCGAGACGTTCTGCAGAACCTTATGCGCCTTTAGCTGCCAGAGGAACCCGCCGCTGTGGCGTTCATCGGCGCTCATATTGTTGTAGCCGAGCGTCGGGGACACGTGCGTGTGCTCGGAGCAAATCTCAGCGACAGAGCGGCCGTCAGCGGCGCGCGAAAAAAATTCCAGTGGCCAGCCACAGGAGAGATGGAAGACGCGATTACGCGCGAGGTCATTCCACAACTGCTCGAGGCGCAGAGCCGCGGCCGAATTGCCTTGTTCCCAGAGAACGGCCACCATTTCGCCATAGGCGGCGATGGGGGAATTTTCTTTGCCGTACAGGGCAGCGGCGGCGGCCAGCCGATCGAGAATGCCGCCAACGAGGGCGGCGAAGCGGGTGGGTTCGGGCACATCGCCGATCATGAATTCGGCGAGCGCTCTGGAAGCGTCCAGCGCGAGCCAGCGTCCCTGGTTGGTGACGCGGTTGAGGTCGATGCCCCGCACCTCAAGGAAATCGCAGAGGGCCTTGCGATGAGCCCCGTCCGCGATAATCACCGCGCTGCCGCCGGCTGCGATGGCCTTAAAGAGCCGGGGACCCACTTCGGCCACCAGTTGGGGATCGGATGAACAGAAATGCGCAGTGTGGCTGCCGTTGGCTGACACGGGCAGTCGGAGCGAGCGAGCGTCGGCTTGCGACTGAGGGGAAGTTGGATACGCCATTGGGCCCAAAACGAAGGCAGATTTCAGATCAGGGAAATAATCGGGCCAACCCTGGCTCTGACTTTTGTGTATTTCGATGGGGATCGGCGGACAGGGGATGCCTGGGTAAAGCGATAAAACTGTCATCGTGACATAAGTAAAAAGCCCCTCCGCCGGGAGGGGCTTTTCGATGAGTTAGAAATTCAACTACTGCCGGCGCGCGGGACGAACGACTTCCTGGGCGTGTGCCGCGCCATTCGGCGGTACCGGCGGAACCTCCGGCGCGGTCGGCTTGGCGATAATGCCCAGCTTTTGCCGCAGCTGCGTGTCGATTCTGGCGAAGGTCTCCGGATTGTCCTTCAGGAACTGGCGGACGTTCTCGCGGCCCTGGCCAATGCGCTCGCCGGAGTAGCTGAACCACGCTCCGCTCTTTTCGACGATCTCGTTGGCCACTGCGAGATCGAGAACATCGCCTTCTTTCGAAATGCCCTCGCCATAGAGAATGTCGAATTCGGCTTCGCGAAAGGGGGCAGCGACCTTGTTCTTCACGATCTTGACGCGGGTATGGGAGCCGACCACCGTGTCGCCGTCCTTCACAGCAGCGGTGCGACGAATATCGATACGAACCGAGGAATAGAACTTCAATGCGCGGCCACCGGTCGTGGTTTCCGGGTTGCCGAACATGACGCCGATTTTTTCCCGTATTTGATTAATAAAAATCAGGCAAGTTCTTGATTTGGAAACGGTTCCTGTAAGTTTGCGCAGTGCCTGCGACATCAGGCGAGCCTGCAGCCCCATGTGGGAGTCGCCCATCTCGCCATCCAGTTCCGCTTTGGGAACGAGAGCGGCCACGGAATCCACCACCAGCACGTCAATCGCGCCGGAGCGGACCAGAGCTTCCGTGATCTCGAGCGCCTGCTCGCCGTAATCGGGCTGCGAGATGAGCAGGTTGTCGATATCGACGCCGAGTTTTTTGGCGTAGGCAGGATCGAGCGCGTGCTCGGCATCTACAAACGCGGCCAAACCGCCGGCCTTCTGCGCCTCGGCAATGATCTGCAGCGTGATGGTGGTTTTGCCCGACGATTCGGGCCCGAAGATCTCCACTACGCGGCCGCGGGGCACACCGCCCACGCCGAGTGCGGCGTCAAAGGAGATGGATCCGGTAGAGATGACGGAGATAGGGACGATGGCCTCTTTGCTGCCAAGGCGCATGATGGATCCCTTGCCAAACTGTTTTTCAATCTGAGAAAGCGCCAGGTCTACGGCGCGCTGACGATCATCTGCCACGGGGTTGCTCCATTTCGGGCGCGGGTGAGGCGCCAATCACAATGCACACAGCCTGAATTTGCCCCGAGTCTATCACCGGCCCGGGGACGAACTTGCACTTGCGCAGCGGAAAATCCCCGCTGGTAATGCCTGGGGAATCTAGAGCAGTTTACAGGGTTTCGAAAGTACCGTTTTTCCTCAGGTGTGACCCGCCGCACAGCCATTTCCCCCGCTCCCGCCTAGTCTGAAACGTCGCCGGGAGGGGACCCAGGTGGCGACGCTGGTCGAAAGTCCGATTCAAACAGCAGTCGCAGCAGCGGCGCCTCCGCCGGAATTCAGCGGCGGGGAAATCGCCACGGCCGCGCCCGGGGAGTTCGCTGTCTCCAATCCGTGGGTGGTGGCCATCTCCGTCATGCTGGCCACCTTCATGGAGGTGCTGGACACCGCCATCGCTTCGGTCGCGCTGCCCTATATCGCAGGATCGCTGGCCGCGTCGAACTCCGAAGCGACCTGGGTGCTCACCAGCTATCTGATCGCCAACGCCGTGGTGTTGCCGGCCAGCAACTGGTTTGCGATGCGCTTCGGGCGCAAGCGGTTCCTGATCTCTTGCGTGGTTATCTTCACGTTTGCCTCGTTTCTGTGCGGAGCGGCGCCGACGCTGTGGTTCATTCTGCTGGCGCGCGTCTTGCAGGGCGCAGGCGGAGGCGCGCTGCAGCCCTTGTCGCAGTCCATCCTGCTGGAGAGCTTTCCGCCCGCCAAACGCGGCGCGGCCATGGCTCTCTTCGGCTTCGGCGTAGTGGTAGCGCCGGTACTCGGGCCGACGCTGGGAGGCTGGCTCACGGATTCGTTCAGTTGGCGCTACGCCTTCTACATCAACATTCCCGTCGGCGTGCTCGCGATCTATATGATCAGCCGCTTCGTCAAAGATCCGCCCTACATCAAGCGGGCGAAAGCCGGCCCTTTTGACAACCTTGGCTTTGGCCTGCTGTGCCTGTGGAGCGGAGCGCTCCAGGTGATCCTCGACAAGGGCCAGGAAGATGACTGGTTCAGCGCAGTATGGATCCGCTGGGCCGTGCTGCTCCTGGTCGTCTCTCTGGTGTGGTTCGTCTGGCACTCGTGGAAAGCAAAACAGCCGCTCGTGGATCTCCACATCCTGATCAAGAACCGGAACTTCGGCGTGGGGTGCATCCTCATTTTCCTGCTCGGGTTCACCATTTACATCACCGTCGCCATGCTGCCGCTCTTCTATCAGGAGGTCCTTGGCTACACGGCGCTGACGGCCGGCATTGTGGTCGCGCCCCGCGGGCTTGGATCGATGCTGGGGCTGCCGCTGATGGGCTACATCAGTCACCGTGTAGATAATCGTTGGCTGTTGTTCTGGGGCTTCACGGCCTTTGGCGTGTGCTCCATCCTGCTGGCCAACGTCAATTTGGGAATCAGCCCGACCACGTTGCTGATTCCGATTCTGGCCACGGGGTTTGCGCTCAGCTTCGTCTTTGTGCCCATCGGCAGCATGGCAACGGCGACGCTGAGTCAGGAAGAAATTGGGAACGCCAGCGGCGTCTTTAATCTGCTGCGGAACATTGGCGGATCTGTAGGAATTTCGCTCGCCGCCACCATGCTGGTGCGGCGCGGAGCCTACCACCAGAGCCAGATCGCGGCCTCGGTACCGCGAGCCGGCCGCTGGTTTGAGCTGCACTCCATGCAGTCGTCCGGCTATTTCGGCCGCATGCTCGGCCATGCGCAGGGCCAGCCCGCCGCTCTGGCAGCCATGTATCTGCAAATTCAGCGGCAAGCGGCGCTCTGGGCCTTCGTGGACATATTCCGATGGACCGCGCTGGTGGCTTTTGTCGCAGGCGGACTGGCCTGGATGTTTCGTCGCATCACCGCGCGCGCGGATGGCAGCGTGCAGATGCATTGAGGGCAGCGGTACAGCGGTCGGCGGTGAAACTGTCAGCGATGCAACGGTCAGCGAAGAAACGGTCAGCCAGACCACGTCAGGCACGGAGGTTGCGGTAGAGACAAGCCATGTGCGGCAGGTCCAACTGCTCCGTGCGGGATTGCGGCGGGATGCTGCAGGCTGCCAACGCAGCAGCGACGCTGACTGGATCGTGACCGGCAGCGCGCAGATTGTTAGCCAGCGTCTTGCGCTTCTGCGCGAAGCACGTTTTCAGAAATTGGAAAAAAGGAACGGCCGGATCGGGATGATCTGCCGTTGCCGCGAGTTGCAACTCCTCAAATCGCGGAGCCATCGTCAGCCGCAATACGGTTGAATGCACCTGCGGCGGCGGCGAGAACGCTGACGGCGGCAGCGTCAGCAGCTTTTCAACACGCGCGTAGAGTTGCGTCGTCGCGGAGAGCAGCCCGTAATCGCTCGTGCCGGGTGTTGCCGCAACGCGGTCGGCCACTTCGCGCTGCACCATGATCACCGCGCGCTCAATCACCGCATGAGCGGCGAAAATGTGGAGCAGGATGTCCGACGTGATGTAGTAAGGAAGATTGCCGACGACCAGCAACTTTTCTCCCGCCAGCCCCGCGAACCGCGGACCGGAAAAATCCGTCCTGAGGATGTCCTGCTGCAGAACCTCAACATTCGGCTGGCCGGCGAATTGCTCCTTCAACGCAGGAGCCAGTTCGCGATCCAGCTCAATCGCAAACAGCCGCTGAGCGCGGCGCGCGAGGATCTGCGTAATGGCGCCCCGCCCTGGCCCGATCTCGACGACGGTGCGATGCGCAATGTCGCCAAGCGCGTCGGCAATCGCCGTCTGCGCGGTGGGGCTGACCAGAAAGTTTTGACCGAGTTTGGGTCGTTGCGGGCGCTGAGACATCTTTGTTGAGTGTGTCAGTTTGCGCGTGCGTCACACGGCGGGTTTAGACTCAGTTTTTGGTGCGAACGTCTCACAAAGTGTAGCGGAACCATAACGGAGCAATTGCATGCATATTGTTTTTGCGGCGTCAGAGTGCTCTCCCTGGGCCAGAACGGGCGGCCTGGGAGAAGTGGTGGGTGCGCTGCCGCGCCAAATTGTCGACCTCGGGCATGAGGTCACGGTGTATCTGCCCTACTACCGGCAGGTGCGCGAGCGGCTGGTGCTGGAGGGTGCGGCGGAGCGCAACGTCGCCGTCGAGAGCATCACCATTCCTTTCCAGTACTACAGCCGGTTCGTATCGATTCTGGATGGCGGCAAGACCGACGGCGTGCAGATCTATTTCGTCGATTGCCCGGAAATGTTCGACCGTGAGTCGCTCTACGCGGTGCCGTCGGGCGAGTATGCGGACAACTGGGAGCGGTTCGGGCTTTTCTGCCGTGCTGTGCTGGAAGCGACCAAGCAACTCGGCGTGCCGGATGTTTTCCACGTGCACGACTGGCAGGCGGCGCTGATCCCCGTCTATTTGAAGACGTTGTATTCCAATGACCCGGCGCTGAGGAATCGCGCTACCGTGCTGACCATTCATAACGCGGGTTATCAGGGGCTTTATCCGCCGCAAACCACGGAGAAGCTCCTCTTTCCCTGGGAAATTTTCACCATGGATCGCCTCGAGCACTACGACAAATTCAATTTCCTCAAGGGCGGCATGGTCTATGCCGATCTGCTGACCACGGTAAGCCCGCGCTATGCGCAGGAAATTCAGACGCAAGAGTTTGGCGAGGGCCTCGACGGCGTGCTGCGTAAGCGCGCTGCGGATTTAGTGGGCATTCTGAATGGCGTCGATTACGGCAAATGGAACCCCGCGGCCGATGGCAATATCGCAGCGCACTACTCACCGGAAAATCTCGAAGGCAAAGCGGAGTGCCGCCGGGATTTACTGCACGCCTTTGGCGCAGGCACGGTGAGCGATTCGACCGCGGTACTCGGCATGGTGACGCGACTGGCGACGCAGAAGGGCATCGACCTGCTGGAAAAAATCGCCCCGCAGTTGATGCAGGACGACGTGGTGCTCACCGTGCTGGGCACCGGAGAGGTGTATTACGAGAACTTCTTCCGCGCGCTGGCTCTCGAGTACCCGGATCGCGTGATGGTGAAGATCGCTTACGATGACATGCTGGCGCACAAGGTGGAAGCGGGCTCGGATATGTTTCTGATGCCGTCGCACTATGAGCCATGCGGGCTCAATCAGTTCTACAGCCTGAAGTACGGCACGCCGCCGGTGGTCCGCGGAACGGGCGGCCTTGAAGACACCGTGGCCGAGTGGCATCCGGAGACGCAGCAGGGCACCGGCTTCAAATTCCACGGCTACAAGCCGGAAGATTTTCTCGCGGCCATTCAGCGCGCGCTGGCCGTGTTTAAGGACAAGCCTGCGTGGCACCAGTTGATGCGCAATGGCATGGCGCAGGAGTATTCATGGACGCGCTCCGCGGCCGAGTATGTGGAAGTCTACGAACGGGTAGCCCGGTCAAAGAGCTGAAGCCGCGCAGCGGCAGTCTTCTGCGTCAGCGATTTGCGACGGTAGATGCGGTAGCCCGGGGCAGGCTCCGCGACCGGCCACCAGCGAATCGGCCGCGTCGGCTGTCGTTCCACCGCGAGAGAATAATTCGCATCCAGCCACGCGCTGAATTGCGGCCATGCATCGGGTCTGGGCCACGCCAGCGGCTCGCCAAGACAGTCTTGATTACTCACGATGATCGCTTCCGGCGGCGATGCACTCATCTCCGACAAAAAATCCTCGCGCATCCGCAGCGTCACGGCATTCTGCGGTTGATGAAAAAAGTAGCAATCGTAGAGATACCCCGTGCTCTGCACCAGCCGCAGATTGTAGAGCGCACCAAGGCACCCCGCCGTCATGTCGAGACATTGCACGTGATGCGAGAGGCTCGGCGCGTCCATGGTTTGCAGGTCGGCTGTGAGCGACTGCGTAAAGTCGTCATGCTGCCAGTCGTAATGGCGAGCGCGCACCAGCCACGACGGCATGATCACGAGCGTGGCGTAGATCAGCAACGAGGCTCCGGCGACCTGCGGCCAGCCCTTTCGTCGCAGCGCGAGCGAGGCATCCAGGCCGATCATCAGCAGCAGGAAGGCTTCTTCCGGATAGCGATGGTAGGGGAACGCCTTGCCCTGTGCGCAAAACGACACGATGCCGATGACGAGGGAGAACAGCAGCGCAGCGCCTTCCCATGTGCGCCAGCGCTGATGCGCAAACGTAAGCAGCAGCCAAAGGATCACCACAGGCCACAGCGCGCCCGGCAGCAAATGCGTGAGCAGAAAACGCAGAGGGAAGCGGTCGATACCGGCGTGGTAAACCATCAGTCCGCTCACAGTCGCGATGAATGCATGCACGGCATGCTCGCGAGCCAGATAAAGAAACGCACCGGCGAGCGGCACAAAAAATCCGGCGCAGGCGGCGAGCAGATGCGTAGCGATTGGTTTTCCGCGCCGGCGCAGCGCGATTCCCGCCAGCACCAGCATCCCCACCATGCATAGAGCCGCCGTTGGCTTGATCAACGTCCCCGCCCCGCACGCGAGTCCGAAGATCGCGCTGCCCAGCCACAACGAGCGCCGCACTGCGACGAAGATCCCCGCGCACGCAATCAGCAGCAGCACCGCCAAAACCAGATCGCGCTCGGCCGCCTGATCCACGCCATCATGCACGTGCAGCGCGAAGAAAAAAACAGCCGCAAAAATTCCCGCGAAGCGATCGTGCGGCCGCGCAATCGCAATCATGGCAGCGGCAGCTACGGCCATCAGCACGAAATCGAAGAGGCGCCACGCCAGCGCGCCCGGCCCCAAGGTGTGGATCACCGCCCAGTCCACCAGCATGGCCCCCGGCATGTTCATGTCGATAATCTGGCGATAAGGAGCGAAGCCATGATCCAGCAGGAACGCCCCATAGTGCATCAGCGTGGCATCGCCAACCAGCGGCCAGTGGATCGTATCCGCGACGAGCAGAATCGCCACAATGCCCAGCGGCACGACGAGCAGCCAGCGAAGCCGCGGACGGTTGTCGGCGTCCAGCCATCTCCCCTGACTGACAGATTCGGGTGCGAACTGCGGCACTTGAGGCATCACTGTGAGGGTATGCGATAGAAGCGCAAGCGTGAAGCCAGGCCTGAGCGCTTGCGGAAATTCCTCAACCTTTCTCATGTTTCTGCGCAAACTCCATTTTTCCGAAAATTTCCCTTGATCTTTCCCGCGCAGCCGGAGTAGCTTTCTCGCCAAGTTTCTCTTCATCTGCTGACCCCCACGCCGCGCTCTGCGCGCGACAGCAGTCCTTCCCCAACCCACCAAACCGCTGGTAGTCGCTGGGTGTGCTCATCCCACGGAGAACTCCCTCATGAGAACGACAAGGCATTTCTATGCGTGTGCAGTCGCGTCTGTATTCCTGCTCCTGGTAAGCGGGTGCTACCACGCCAAAGCGCGGATCGAAGCTGGGTCCGCGAGCGGTAGTTTGAATTCTCCCACTGAGCTCTCGACAGCTCTCAATCTGATGAATACGGGCGAGGCCGATGCCGCCAACGTGCTGGCCACTGCGATCACCGTGTCGGGCGGTACCTTATCAAATCCCAGCCTGCCGTCGACGGTCGGCAACATCGCAAAGGATGGCAATGCCGTGCTCGGTGCGGCCTTCACCGGCAGCTTCGAGGCCGGCGCAAGTTACACCATCCATGTGGAAGGCACGTTCGATGAGAACGGGCACAACTTTAAGTTCGCCACCGATGCCACGCTGCATACGCCTCCGGCGCCGGGTTCAGCCGCATCCCTCACCGGGTCATCGCCGGCAAATATCGCCAACGGCGCGCATTTCCCGTTCCAGCCGCCAAACTTCCCCAAAGAGGTGAATGAGGGCGGCCATGGATGGGTCGTTCCTACCGGCATCAACCGGCCATTGAAGAATCCGCCATCGGCCTCATCGGGCGTGCAGCCCGCGCCCAAGGGCGATCCTCCAGGTTTTGACATGGAAGTGAACAACAGCCTCGGCCTGAGCGGCGGCAACACCATCAACGAGCCCAGCGGCGCGGTCAGCCCCGGCGGCATCGTCTTTGAAACCGCAAACTCCTACGCGTCCTGGTCGAAAGACGGCGTGCACTTCACGCAACTGCAGCCGACCACCATCTTCCCCAACAACGTCGATGGCGGATTCTGCTGCGATCAAATCGTCGTCTACGCGCCCAGCATCGACCGCTTCATCTGGGTCATGCAGTACTGGCAGGGAACCAACGGCGAGAACCGCTACCGCATCGCCGCAGCCAGTCCCGCCAGTGTACAAAGCTCCAACGGCACCTCGTGGACCTACTGGGACATAACCTCGGCGCAGATCGGCGCCGGCACCGGGTGGGTCGATTATCCCGACCTTTCCCTGGGCAATAACAACGTCTATCTCAGCGCGGATGTGGTGAGCGGGGGACGCTACGTGGTCCGGATTCCTCTCTCGCAGATTCAGTCGGGAAGCACGATTAATTTCAACTACACCGATTACACCAAAGGCGGCTCAGCCTACGGCGGCCATCTGGCGCAGAACGCGCAGGACGAAGAGTTCTGGGCCGGACAAAACAGCAATAGCCAAATTCGCGTCTTCTCGTGGCCGGAATCGAGCGGCAACTACTCGTGGACGGACGTGAACATCGGCAGCTGGCCACAGCCGGCCGGGTCATCCTCAAGCTGCAGTTCCGCTACTCCCGATAAGCAGGATTGGCTGAATAAGCTGCTGACCTCATTCCCCGGCAATGCCGTCCTGGGAGCGACGCGGTTAATCGGCAACGGTGATGCGAAAAAGAAGCAGAACGAACTGTTGCTGGCCTGGACCGCTTGCGGCGGCTCCAACTTCCCGCAACCCCAGGTCCAGTGGGTAGCGCTCGACGTAAATAACAACTTCAACCTGCTCTCCCAACAGCAGATCTGGAATCCCAATTACGCGTTCGCGTATCCGGCCTTTGGGGTGAACGCGAACAACGATATTGGGATGTCGCTGGAGTGGGGCGGCGGCGGCAACTACGAGAACCACGTCGTCGGCTTCTGGGGCGACTACGTGGTGTACGCAACGACGAACAGCACGGTCGGCACGGGACGGTTTGGAGATTATGTAACCCTGCGCCCCTATCCGCCCGACAACAAACGATTCTCGGCGTATGGCTATGGCATTATCGGAAGCGGCGCGGACACGCATTATGTGGTGTTCAGTCGGCCGGGGCAGTAGGGCAGCGTATTGGAGAGAGTGGCCCATTCAAGCCGCACTTTGGCTTGAGTGGGTCCTTACCTTCGTAATCCCCACGCGCACGAATCCCCTTGTTCCCGCAGCGCCGCAAGCCTAGGTTCGATACTGGAAAGCTCTGTTCAACGCGAACAGAGCTTTCCTTCCTTGCGCCCAGCCCAGGCTGGCTCCGCCTCAGCTCTTTGAGTTCATTGCTCGAGAATCCCGATTTTCTCCATGGAACCGTAAGCCGCCTGTTTACCAACACATGCGGCAAAAACAGGTCATAACCGCCATGTTTTCATACACTTGCGAAAATTGAAAACGTTAAGTAATTTGTAATCAACACTTACGCGTTGCAGGAGGTGGGGGGTGGGGGTCGGCAGGATGGAAAGCCTGTCAGGGCATTCGACCACGTTAAGACGAGGACCCCATGACCAACACTGCGCAGCCGCGGCCCATAAACTGCCTGTTTACATACACATGTGACAAAATAATGGCCTAACCGCCATATTTCCATACACTTGCGCAATTTGAAAAGCTAACCACTGTGTAATCAACACTTACACATAGGGGGGAGGGGTAGGTGAAGACGTCTCACACCTTGCGTGGAAGGGCACCGCTCCAAAGTCTCGCTTCACATCCACATCTTGTATCAGGGCATGACTTTCAGTCATGCCGTATAAGCCTGGAAGAAATAGATGGCTTCAGCCCATGAGCGCTGCCGGCGTCTGACGCGCCATCGCCGCAAGTCCAGCTCCAGCCAGATTCGCGAGCTAGTACTTCGCCAGATCCGCGATCGCCTTGTAGATATTTTCCGGCTGCGGCAGGATCACGTCTTCCAGCTTCGGCTGGTACGCGACAAAAGTATCCATCGCGCCAATCCGGCGAACCGGAGCGTCGAGCGAGTCAAACAGCTCTTCGCCAATGCGTGCAGCGATTTCCGCGCCGTAGCCCCAACTCAGCATGTCCTCGTGCGCGATGATGACCTTGCTGGTTTTGGTCACCGAGGTCGCAATCGCTTCCCAGTCGTACGGACTGAGCGAGCGCAGGTCGATGACTTCCGTCTCCACGTTCAACTCGCGGGCCGCGCGCTGCGCCGCCTGCAGAGCGCGGGGAACCAATGCGCCGTAGGTGATCACGGTGAGATGTTTCCCTTCGCGCACGATCTTCGCTTTGCCGAACGGGATCATGTAGTCAGGCCCAGGATACGGCGCGCGTCCCCATGTTTCGCGATACAGGCGCTTGTGCTCGAAGAAGAGCACGGGATCGTCGCAGCGAATGGCAGTGCGCAGCAGACCGTTGGCGTCGAGCGCGTTCGACGGGAAGATGACGCGAATGCCAGGCGTGTGCGTGAACAGGCTTTCGCCGCTTTGCGAGTGATAAATCGCGCCGCCGGTGAGATAGCCGCCAATCGGCACGCGAATCACAGCAGGCGCGGCGAATCCGCCGTTGGAGCGCCAGCGAATCAGCGACAGCTCGTTGCGCAACTGGTGCATCGCAGGCCAAATGTAGTCAAAGAACTGAATTTCAGCAACGGGCTTCAGGCCGCGCACAGCCATGCCGATCGAGCGCCCGACAATGGCAGCTTCCGCAAGCGCGGAATTGAAAACGCGTGTCGAGCCGAACTCGCACTGCAGGCCAGCCGTCAGCTTGAAAACGCCGCCTTTGCCTTTGACCTGCTTGCTGGCCAGGTAATCTTCGCGCGAGCAGTCGGCCACATCTTCGCCGAAGACGAGGATGCGCGGATCGCGGCGCATTTCGTCATGCAGGCAGGCGTTGATCAGGTCAGCCATGGTGCGATCGGCGCCATCCGTCTTCGGATCGGTCGCCAGCTCAGCGCGCGTTGGGTCGTAATCCTCGGAATAGCGATGGCGCAGGATGGCAGCTGGTTCCGTCGAAGGCAGCGGCGCGCGCAGAGCGTGTTCGGCGGCGACGCGCAGTTCTTCGTCGACCTTCTTCTCCAGGCTTTCAATGCCCTGAGCGTCGAGGATGCCTTCGCGCAGCAGCAGCATCTGGAAGTTGTGAATCGGGTCGCGCAGTGCCTCAGCCTGGCGCTCGCTTTCCGGACGATAGAGCTTGGCATCGTCCGAAAGAGAATGCGCGTAGGGCCGCGTGACGTGGCCGTGAACCAGCGCAGGACCTTTGCGCGCGCGGCAGTGCGCGACCGCCGCTTCAAAAGCCTGCATGCAGGCGATGGGATCGGTGCCGTCGACTTCGGCGAAGTGGAAGTTGGGGAAATTCGCAAGCAGAGGGGAAATGTTGCCGCCTGGCGTGTTCACCTCAACCGGAACCGAGATGGCGTAGCCGTTGTCCTCTACGACAAATAGGACGGGAAGCTTGCGATTCGAGGCAATGCTAATGGATTCCCAGAATTCGCCCTGGCTGGTCGAGCCTTCGCCGATGGAGACGTAGACCACTTCGTCGCCGTGGAATTCGACGGGTCGGAACTGACGGTAGTCGTCCTGGTCCGACTTCCCCGATTCGACGGCGGAAGGATTGTCGGCAAAGTAGAGCGCCGCTTCCGCGCAGCCAACCGCCTGCAAACACTGCGTAGCCGTGGACGAAGAAGGCGTGACGATATGCAGCTTCGGGCTGGTCCAGTGCGAAGGCATTTGGCGGCCGCCGCTCGCAGTGTCCGTAGCCGCGCCAACCGCCTGCAGAAAATGCTCTTCCGGTGTGGTGCCCAGCGCGAGCGAGAGGCCGCGATCGCGGTAGTACGGGAAGAACCAGTCGTAAGCGGGACGCAGCGAAAGGCCAGCCGTCACCAGCAGCGCTTCGTGTCCGGCGCCGGAGATCTGGAAGAAGATTTTCTGTTGATTTTTAAGGATGATCTCGCGGTCGTCCGTGCGCCGCGAGAGGTACATGAGGCGATAGATTTCAATGAGCTTTTCGCGCGAGTAGGGCAGCGAGGACGCGGGCGCGCCGGAAGGTTTGGCGCCGTTGCCGGAGTGGTGGCCAGTTTTCTGGCTGGATTCAGCGCCGGAGACTGCGGTGCGCGGCATCGGGACCCTCGTCAAAGGATGAGATGTTTCTCGATCCAGTTTAGATTGCAATGCTGGGAATAGCGAAAATCCCTGGAAACGCGTTCCGAGCCGGATCGACGGGAAATTGTATCAGCGCGTTTCCTGTGTAAGCCAGCGAATGAGAAGGGGATGGTGTGGAGACAGTTGTTTCGCTGCAAATTGGCTGGTGTAAAGCCTGTTTGCGAAAAACTGCTTATCGAATCAGCCTCCGCGCTGATAAGGTTTTGCCCATGGCGGATTCAACGCGTCGCTGGTACCAGTGGCCAAAGAAATGGATGGTGTTCCGGGACACGCCGTGGAAGCGGCTGTGGCTGTTCCTGCTCGCCGTGTTCTTTATCTTCACCGTGATCGGGTTCTTCAACGACCTGATCAACATGGGGAAGATTCCCTATGTCGGCGTCCTGGTGATGGCAGCGATCTGCGGCATCGACGCGGTGCTCTGGGTGTTCGCAAGCGGTCGCTGGCCATGGCCCTTCGTGATCGTGATGATCGCGGCGCAGTTTCTGATGGGACCTTTGCTGACCTGGATGATCAACGGGTTGGCTCGCCAGCCATGGGTTGGGCCGGTGACTTCGGAAGACGGCGTGCGATTTGCCGCCATCTGCATATTGCTGTGCACCATGGTGTCCTATGCACTCTTCGTGACATTCTTTCGAGGCGAAGCGCAGGAGACGGCGCGGTTCCGGACGCAACTCGAACTGGCGCACGGCATCCAGAAAACGCTGGTGCCGGTCATTGCGCTGCGGACGGAAAAGTTCGAGGTCTACGGCATCTCGCAGCCCAGCGAGCAGGTTGGCGGCGATCTGGTGGACGCCGTCTTGCTGCCCAATGGCGATGTGATTGCGTATTTGGCTGACATCGCCGGTCACGGATTGTCGGCTGGCATTTTGATGGGCATGCTGAAGACGGCGGCGCGCACGGCGCTGCTGGACGCGGCAACCGGGCATCCGAGCTTGTCGCTGCCGCTGTTGCTGGAGAAGCTGAATCGTGTGCTGCCGGATGTGAAGGAGCCGCAGATGTATGCCACGCTGACGGCGTTCCGCCTCAATGCCGATGGTCGCGCGTGGTATGCCATGGCAGCGAGCCCGCCAGTTTTGCATTGGAGCCCGCAACGGCCGGATTTGCGCTTGGTACAGGAGGAACAGTTCCCACTTGGATTGCTGCCGATCTCCGGATTTACGGGCGAGGCGATCGAGCTGGCTGCGGGCGATGTGCTGGTGGTGGCCACAGATGGGGTGCTGGAGGTCTGCAACCGCCGCGATGAGGAATTCGGCATTGAGCGGCTGGAGCAGAGCATTGCCGGAAATGTGCGGAAGCCGCTGGCGGAGATGGGAGCGGCGATTTTGGCGGACGCGCGGGCGTTTGGGAAACAGACAGATGATCAGACGCTGCTGGTGATCAGAAGAAACTAGTAATCAGGGGTCAGCCCAGCGAACGCTCCGATCTGCGACGTGGCCTTCACTGTCCGTCGCGCATTTTTTCTTTCACCGATTTGGCAAGCTTTTCAATCTGCGCCGCGGTGGTCACCACATCGAGCGAAAGCTGATCTTTGCTGCTCTTGTCGACAGCTGCTTTCAGTTGCTTGGCGAGATCGAGAAGCTGGTTCGTATCGTCCACGATCTCCTTCTGGCGCAGCACGCTGCGCTCTTTGGCCATGGCGCGGAGCATATGGACCTGGTTGGGATCGGTGGGCGGCGCATTGCTGAACAACGGAGGCGGTACGCTCGGGTCGACGCCGGGAGCCGGAGCCGCAGCCTGCGGTTGCGCTTGCGCGTGCAGAGAAGAGCACGCAGCCGCCAGCAGAACCAGGGAGCAGATGCGTGCGATTCGATGGACAACAGCGAAAGTAATCATGGAATTCCTCCTGAGCGCCGCAGGGAAAACAAATTCCAGGCCATTATAGTGCGGGTCCAGTGAAAGGAAATACCGGGCGAATCCCGGTATTCTGAGACGGATGGGCATGAAGCTTTTACATTTTGCGATGTTTTTGGGGCGCCGGGAATTCTTCGCGGGACTGGGCGATAAGTACGTTCTGGATCTTCAGGAATTTCTGCACGATAAGCTGCCCAAACTGCTTGGCGTAGCGCTGATTTCATGGCTGCTGATGCGGGTGTTGCAACTGATCACAGATCGCATTCTGCGGATGGCGGACCGCCAGGCCAGCACAGCAGGACATCTGTCGCAGGTGCGGACGCTGACTTCAGTGATTCGCGCCACGGGCATTGGGGTCATCGGTTTTCTGGCCACGCTGCAGGCGCTGCCGATTCTGGGATTCAACCTTGGCCCGCTGCTGACCAGCGCGGGCGTGGCGGGCGTGGCGATTGGCCTGGCCGCGCAGAACATCGTGAAGGATTGTTTTAACGGATTTCTGATTTTGATCGAGGATCAGTACAACGTGGGCGACGTGGTAACCATTGCCGGCGTGAATGGGACCGTGGAGACGATGACACTGCGCCGGACGCAGATTCGCGGTGGCGATGGAACGCTGTTTATCGTGCCCAATTCGCAGATTACGACGGTAGCGAACCTGACGCGGGACTTCTCGCTGGCGACAATCAACGTTTCGGTGGACTTCTCGGCAAATCCCGACGAAGTACTTGCGCTGCTGAAGGAAGTGGCGATGAGCGTACGAACGGATCCCAAATACAGTGACGTATACCTGGCAGATCCGACGTTGCTGGGCGTGGATTCGATCAAGGGATCGCAGGTGATTTACCCGGTGCAGTTGCGAACGAAGGCGAACCAGCAGTGGGCGGCGCTGCGGGAGACACAGCGGCGGATTCGGCTGGCGCTGGACGAGCATGGGATGCTGCCGGGCGATCCGTTGCGTGTCTTCAACCGCGGGGCACCCGAGACGGTTGCTGCGACGGGCGAGCATGAGCCAGGGGTTAAGCCGGCCGATCCGACGGCAGCGAAGCCGAACGAGGTGAATCCATTCACCGGCGAAGGGACATAGAGAGAGGAGTCAGTAACTTCTGACTCCTCTTCTGTCTAGTCGCCATAGGCTTGCCTGGGCTGGGCTGAGGAGCGGCGATCGGGGGAGAGCCGCACTGCGGTGCTTTGCTCGCCGATGCGGAAGCGGCCCACATATTCGTTGAGCCGATTTGCGCCGGATTCAACCGCCTCGACAAAGCCTTTGGTGATAGGTGTGGCGGCGGCATTTTCTTCGCTGATGCGGTTGATCACTTCGAGATTTTGGCTAAACTGCTGGGCGGCCACAGACTGTTCCGTGGATGCCGTTGCAATCTGAGCGATCATGGCATCGACCTGATCGGCAGCGGTCATAATGCGCCGCAGGGATTCGCCCGCGCGCGCTGTGATTTCCATGCCGCGGCTGACGCGCTCCGTGCCGGAACCCATGGCTTCGACGGCCTGCTGCGTATGGGTCTGGATGCCCTGAATCATCTGGGCGATTTCGCTGGTGGCGTTGCGCGTGGATTCGGCGAGCCGCCTGACTTCTCCGGCGACGACGGCAAAACCGCGGCCCTGTTCACCCGCGCGCGCCGCTTCGATGGCGGCGTTGAGGGCAAGCAGGTTGGTCTTTTGCGCGATTTCCTCGATCACATTCACGATGCGGATGATCTGCGCGGATTCGCGCCCGAGGCTCTCCACAGTTTCGGTGGACTGAGAAACAGATTCCGAGATGGAACCCATGCCGGCCAGCATTTCCTCGACAATGGCGCCGCCTTCGCGGGCGATGGAAGCGGCCTGGCGCGCCTGATCCGCGGCATTCTGCGCGTGGTTTGAGACTTCGGCGACGGAGATAGACATTTCCTGCATGGCAGTGGCGGCCTGGTGAGTTTGCAGGCTCTGCTCTTTGGTGCGGTCGAAGGAGGCGGCGGCAGCGCGGGAAAGTTCGCCCGCGTTGCGGTGTACCTCACTGGATCCGTCCTTCATAGCGCCGACCATACTTTGCAGGCTTTGCTGCATGGCGGCGATGGATTGAGCGAGGTCGCCGACCTCGTCTGCCGCATTGGCAGAAATGGGCTCGCCGGTGAGGTCGCCCTCGGCAATGGCGTGGGCGCAGGTGGCCAGTTGGGTGATGGGGAGAACGATGCGCCGGCCAGTGAATTCCGAAGCGATGAAACTGGCCAGGCCCCCGAAGAGTACTCCTATCCACATGTAGACAGCGGCGAGGTGGATGCTTTCCCGCATCTTCAGCCACGCCAGCAGACACCCAAGCAGGACGAATGTGAGCTGAAGTGCGGTGACCAGGCGAAGCTTATGGCGCAGCGAGAGGCGAGCGAAAAAGTTCATGGAATTCTCCAGTTACGAGCGATCGGTTCTGGGCTTCAGAAACGGGGCAAGGATTTTGCTGGCGATTTGCGGGAAGGCGAACGGGAGGTGGCGCTGGAAGGAGCGCCACAGAGCGGCGCGCCGCAGACTTCTGGGAGCGTAGAGAGACGAGATCATAGCCGAACCCTCACGTTGGTCGATTTGCGGAACCGGGCCGTCGATAGGACTTGCCCGATTCCGCCGTTCGAGGGTGTTATCGGAGAAATGCGACGAGAAATTAGAGGGCGCGGGTGGGAATCTCGTTGAAGGTGAGGTTTTCGACCGAACTGCCGGTGCGCTGGCGCCACTGATCGAAGAGCCGGCCGTAGCTCAGGGTCGAAAACTGCGCAGGGTCGATGCCGAGGGCGCGGCCGGTGGCGTCGATCCAGTCTTCGGGGCCTTCTAGCTCGGCATAGACGCCAATGGGGGTTTCGTCGAGGACGCAGTGGCCGGTGGCGTCAGCGTACTCGGTGCGCCATTTTTCGTAGGCAAACGAGGGAACGTAGCCGAGTTGGGCAAAGATGTGGCCGATGGCTTCGCCGTCGTGCACCGAGGTCTCGGTTTCTTCGCGGTGCTTATGCCGAGCCGATGGATCGTGGTCGCGCGGCAGGCATTTGTGAGTGATCTTCCACTGGCCGCCGTAGTTTCGAACGCGCAGGATGGCCTGCCGGGCGCGGAGTCGGCGGTCGGGAGTGTCATAGAGGACGTTGCGCTCAAACGTGCGCGGCGTCTCGAGATGAAAGCCTGCGTTCAGGAGGCGCTGCGCGAGACCCGCGAGGTCGTCCACGGGGAACTTCACTTCAATTTCCATGCTGCTCATACAATTCGAGTATGCAACGGCAGGGAGCGAGAGTACCAGGCGCGAGGGAGCAGGGTTCATGAAGACGCTGCGGCTTCTGGTAGACCCGCACGGGCTGGAGAGCCGTCCGTCGCGCCTCTCCATCGAGCGCGCCGCCGAGATATTGCGCAGCGGCGGAACGGTTGCGTTCCCCACCGAGACGGTTTACGGATTGGGCGCGAATGCACTGCAGGCTGAAGCGGTAGAGAAGATTTTTGCGGCGAAGCAGCGGCCAGCGTGGGATCCGCTGATTGTGCATATTGGGGACACGTCGATGCTGGATATGGTGGCAGCGGAGGTTCCGGAGAATGCATGGCGTCTGATCGATGTGTTTTGGCCGGGGCCGTTGACGCTTTTGCTGCCGAAGCGCGCGCAGGTGCCGGATGCGGTGACGGCGGGTTTGCCGCGGGTGGGTGTGCGGATGCCGGAGCATTTGGTGGCGCAGGCTCTACTGCGAGTTGCAGCGATTCCGGTGGCTGCGCCGAGCGCGAACAGCTTTGGGCGCATCAGCCCAACGCGGGCCGAACATGTCGCGGAGGATCTGGATGGGCGCATTGACGCGATTCTGGACGGCGGTGAAACCACGCATGGGGTGGAGTCGACCGTAGTCGACGTGCGCGATGACAGCTGCGTGATTTTTCGGCCCGGCGTCGTGACGCTGGAACAGATGCGCGCTGTGTGCACCGTGCCGGTAACCACGCGAGCGGAAGAGGCTGCGGACCGAGCCGCGTCCGGAGCGGCTTCGCCGGGCATGGCGTTGCGCCATTATGCGCCGCGGGCGCGGCTGGTGCTGATTGATGGCAGCGGCGAAGCTCAAAAAGCAGCATTTGGGGCCGCAGCGTTGCAGTGCGAGGAGGCAGGCGACACGGTCGGCCTGATGTTGCCGGATGCGTTTCAGACCGCGGTGATCGGGCGGAGGGCGCGCGTCTTCCGCTGGGGAAATTGGGCGGACGAGGAAGAACTGGCACAGCGGATGTTTGCGGGATTGCGCTGGCTCGATGCGGGCGGGGCGACGGCCATCATTTGTCCGGTGCCGAGCGGCAAAGGGATCGGCGTGGCGATTCGCGATCGGCTGCGCAAAGCCGCGGTGCGGTAGCGCAGCGATCAGGAGTCAGCGTGCATTCGATTTCTATTCTTCCACGGTGAACGCGGACGCGACCGGGCGCGGGTGCCACAGTCTTCGCAGACTCCACGAGCCGAATTGATAAGTAATGAAGAGAATTCCGCCGCCGAGCACAAGGCAAATGGGGATGAGCCAGAGGCCAATCGGGTCGTGACCGGTGTGCGGACCGGAGCCAGCTCCGAATCCGGCTGAAAGAAAATGGCCGTTCTGGTAGTCGATATTCAGCCCAGCCTGACGGGGAAAGAAGAGCTTAAGCAGCCCGATCACCGCGAGGACGCCGCCGACGCAATAGCCGATGCCGGAAAGAATCAACACAACGAGACCGACGAGGCTCAGGGTGGCCCAGCGCAGAATGCTGCGGAAAACCATGGCGGGCGACCGGCCGAGTTGAGCCCGCTGCAGCAGTTCATCCGTGCGGTAGCGGACGGCGAGCTGTTGCGGCGTGCCGAGTGCTGCCAGGGTGGCGTCCACGGATTCGGGCGAAGCGTCGCTGGAAGTTTTGTCGAGAATGTGGGCGCGAATTTCTTCAACGATGTCGCGGGCGTCTTCGTCCCTGAGCTCACGCAGTTGTTTGCGGAGGGTGGCGAGATAGGCGGCGACGGTTTTTTGCGATGTAGCGGTGAGGGTCATGGCTTTTCCCCAGGAACGGGCTGAAGGTTGACTTCCTCGTGGAGAGGAGCGAGGAGGCTGAACATGCTGGCGGAGAAACGGGCCCAGATGCGCGTCATGGCGAGGGCGCGGAGGCGTCCTGCATCGGTGAGGCGGTAGTACTTGCGGGGATGGCCGGAATCGGATTCAACCCACTCAGAAACGACCAGGCCGAGGGTACGGAGGCGGGAGAGCAGCGGGTAGACGGTGCCTTCGACGACGACCAGATCGGAGCCGGATTCCAGGTTGCGGAGAATTTCGAGGCCGTAGAGCGGGCCGGTCCACAGCGCGGCCAAAATAGCGAGCTCAAGAGAACCCTTACGAAGCTGGACTTCCCATTTTTCTGCGGGATCCGGAGTGGGCGCTATTTGATTCACAGCACGATACTATGCAAAACAAGGTATCATGTCAAGAGAAATCGCACAATTAGCCGCGAAATTCTAAAAATTACAGCTGGTTTTCGCCGTGTTTGTAGAGGTACTTGATGCTGGATTTGTAGATGAGGGCGCGGGTGACTCCGTCGCCTGGGCGTGGGCTGCCTGGGGGGCCGGAGTGGACGCCGGTGTGGACAGGCGCACAGCGGATCTTGATGGCGTTTCGGTCATACCACTCGATGCAGCCTTCAATTCTTCTCGCCATCTTCGAGGACGAAGACCATGGTGGTCTGGGTTTGCACCTGCTTTTGGAAGTAGAAGGACTCGGCGTGAGAGCTTTCATGGCTGGCGCTGGACGTGGGCGCGCCGGAGTGCCATTGCAGAACCGGCTCTTCGCGGCGGGCAGGGCGGCGGTCGCGTAAACCGCGCGGCGGCAGGGTTGGCCGGACCAGCTTGCGAGGCCCCTGGATGTTAAGTTCCTGGGGTTCGTCGGCAGGGGGTTTAGGGGACGCCGCGGCGACTACGGGGCGAGCAGCGACCGGACCGGCGGCAACGGGATTGGCGCTGGCCGCGCCGTTAGAAAGTGGGCCGAGGGCTGCGTTCGCTCGTTCGAGCGGACTCTTCGGCGCACGCAATGTGCGGACCGCGGAGGCAGGCGGTTGGGACATATTACCCATCATCCTTTTCGGACAAAACTGCCTATCTGATGCGGGAAAACGGGGCCGCGTCGCTTGGCAGAGAGAAGATTCAGAATTTGATGGATTTATCGTACAGGGAAATGGGTGTGGGAAACGGTCTTGGCGGGACTGGCGGCGAAAAGCGGTTAGCAGAATTTGGTAACTACGAAAATCGAAGAGCCGGAGACGGTCAGGCGCCGGCGAGTTGAGCGGTGAAGCTATCGAGGGCGAGAGAGCGCAGCAGGTTGCGGCGCATGCCGGATTCCACCTGGCGCAGGCCGCGGGCGGCGGATTCGATCCAGTCGACGGTGACGGTGGTGGCCATAGTTTCCAGTTCATGCGCGAGGTCGATGTTACGGATGAGTTGCGGGGCGCCGGCTTTGAGCAACAGCAGGTCTTCGAGCAGCGAGGCGGCGGCGCGAAGAAGGCCGTCGGTTTTCGCCTGGCCGTCAGCGCCGGCGCGGTAGGTTTCCGTCGTACGGAAAAGCGCAGAATAGTCCGGCTCCACGGTTGCGGTGCGCAACAGGAGCAGGGCGTCGGCGCGGCTGGCGAGCCACGTGGGGAGGTCGAAGCCGAGGGCACGGCCGATGGCGCCTTCCGCGAGGCGCGCGATCAGAGCGCGCTCGGCGGGTTTGGTTCCCGGGCGACGCTGGGCAAGAAGTTTTTCGATCTGATCGACGGAAATGGCGCCGAGACGGGCAATGCCGGCGCGAGAGCGGATGGTCGGGAGCAGTTCGCCGGTATTCTCGGCCAGCAGGATGATGGTGGCGTGCGCTGGTGGCTCCTCGAGAACTTTCAGGAGCGAATTCGCGGCCTCTTTCATGAAAGCCGAATTGGTGAAGATATAAACGGCGCGTCGGCCTTCGGCAGGCATGCGATAGATTTCGTGGATGAGCTGGCGAACCTGGCCGACTTTGATGAGCAGTTGCGGCGGATCCGGCGGAATGACGAGGACGTCGGGGTGCGTCTGAATCAAAATGCGGGTTTCGCGTTTGTCGGTTTCGCGGAGATCGTCGCGGGCGGCCACGGCTTCGGCTACGCGTGTGTCCAGATCGGCGGCCTGACCGATTTTTTCGCAGTTCGAGCAGACGCCGCAGAAGTCAGGGAGTCCGTCGGTCTCGCGCAGGTCAAGGCAGTTCGCCGTTTGCGCCAGCATGATGGCGAGCGTGTATTTACCGGAGCCGCGCGGTCCGGCAAGGATGAGCGAGTGGGGCAGACGGGCGGCGGCGATGGATTCGCGCAGATGACGAACGGTCGGTTCATTGCCGAGGAAGTCGCGAAAGCCCATGACAGCAGGGTACAGCGTACAGGGGGCAGGGTAGGCAGGGAAACGGAGCGCGGTTGAATCAGATACGTAGCGGAGCGCCGTCGCCTGCCGCTGAGGAGATAGATGGCGGCTCGCAGTTCGAGGAGCGGATCGGCGGAGGGTTCGATGCCCTCCACGCGCGGGATGGGATCGAAAATAATGTGCTTTGCTCCGCGAGAGTGTCGGGCACCACGAAGTGAGTTCGACGGTGCCGAACTCCACCAGTTCGCGACTCTCCGGCCAGTGAACGGTCGCGTCGTCGACGGTATCGTTGGAGTCGGCGACCTGCACGCAGAATCCGGAAGCGAACTGGCTCCTTCGCAACACGTTCCGCGATCTCGTCGTAGTGGTAGTTCGGGGAGAGCCCGGACACCTGTTCCTCGGTGAGGAAGTCGTTGCCCAACACAGGAAGGATGCGATAGCGCCCGAACTTCGTCTGTCCCGTCCGCATTGGTGAAGGCAAAGGCAGTCACGGCGAAAGTAGGCTTCGCGCGCGAGGCTCGACGGAAACGGCTTGGGAGCCTGGACAAAGGCCAGCGTCGCAGGATGGGAGCCGAGAAACAACTCGACAGGTTTCGGGCGAGGGCACGTCGGGCCCGCTGGCCGCGACGGCGCGGAGGAACTCCAGAAACTGGTAGCCGTCGCGGGTGGGAAATGCATCGATGGAATGGCTCACGATATCGGTGTGCACATGTTCGGCGAGATTGAATCGAATGGCGAAACCGCGCGGATTCGCGTCGGCCACATTGTCGGGAATCAGCGGAAGGCCGGTGGAGTTGGAGAAGCGGACGGTGACGGGCGTGGAGTCGCGCAGAACATGAGGCGCTTTGGTCAGCGACTGCGCGCCTGGGCGCGGGCCGGAACGTTCCCGTGAGCATCAGGCCCTTGGCATGCGCCGGCCGGAAGCCGGGATGGAGACCGAAGAGTTGATCGAACTGTTGCAGCAGATCGTTGGCGAGGGCAACGATGCGTTCGTCCTGAGGAAGCGGCATCTGCGGGGTCCTCCTGTCGGGTGACCACAAAGGTAACAGAGGGCCGTGAATTTTGTTCTCTGTGCGCCGGCGGATTCGCATCCCGCGTGTCGGCGAACCGAGCTACGTGCGGTTGAAAGGGTGACACGGGGCGTTGGTCTCAGATTACGGCGTTTTTTGCGATCACCTGTTGGTAGAAGTCGTACGAAAGTTTGGGGGTGCGCTTTTGGTTCTGGTAGTCGACGTAGGTGATGCCGAAGCGTTTGCTGAATCCCAGGCTCCACTCGTAGTTGTCGAGCATGCTCCAGAGGAAATATCCGGCGACAGGGACGCCGTCGGTGGTGGCACGCTGCAGATTTTCAAGATAGCTGCGGAGGTATTGCACGCGGTCGCTGTCCAGCACACGGCCATCGGGACGGACGACATCGGTCGAGGAGCAGCCGTTTTCGGTGATGTATATTTTTTTGAGATTCCAGAGACTGGTCATGATTTTGGGCGTCCAGTAAAGCGCGGGCGGCGCGACAAAGAGCCAGTCTGAATCCATGTGAGGGTAGGTTGCGGACGCGGCACGACCAGATAGCCGGACGGGGAGTCGGCAGGAACGACTTCCTGGGTGGTGTAGCAGTTGAGGCCGAAGAAATCGAGAGGCGACGCGATGATGCGCAACTCTTCCGCGCGTGAAGTGCGGTGCATCCGCACCGAGGCCCTTGAGGTAGGCATCGGTGTAGCGGCCTTCGAGGATGACGGTGGTGTAGGCAGCGTTCACTTCGCGCAGAGCGAGTTGCGCCGCGTGAATGTGCGCGTCGTCTTCAATGGCGGGCATGAAGCCGGTGGTGTCTTCGGCGAGGCCTACCTGGACGGGGCGCGTGGCGGCGGCGCGGATGGCCTGCACGGCGAGTCCGTGAGCGAGGACGGCGTAGTGCTTGGTCTGCGCGAGTTCGCGGCGGGAAAGCGTTGCGGCCGGGGGCGCCCCACGGGGAGGAGTAGCCGCCATCGATGTAGGAGCCGAACTCGTTGATCGTCATCCAGTGGAGATACGGTCGGAGAGCTGGCCGGCGGTGTAGTGAACGTAGTCGGCGAAGGCGGTCCCGGTGTCGCGATTGGGCCAGCCTCCTTTGTCCTCGAGGGCCTGCGGCAGATCCCAGTGGTAGAGGGTGCAGAACGGCTCAATGTCTGCGGAGCGGAGCTCGTCGACGAGGCGCTTGTAGAAGTCGAGGCCTTTGGGATTGGGCGTACCGGTGCCCTGCGGGAAGACGCGCGGCCACGCGATGGAGAAGCGGAAGCCTTTGACGCCGAGGCGCTGCATGAGCGCGATGTCCTGCTTGTAGCGGTGGTAGAAGTCGTCGGCGACGTCGGCGGTTTGGTTCTGGAAGGTTTTGCCGGGGGTATGGGAGAAGGTGTCCCAGATAGAGGGGCCGCGGCCGTCTTCGTGAACGGCGCCTTCCACCTGGTAAGAGGCGGTGGCCGTTCCCCAGATGAAGTTCTGCGGGAAAGCGTGCGGAGTGGCCGTGATGATGGACTGCGCTTGAGCATTCAGCGGCTTGCTGAGTGTGGTGAGGGCGGGAGCGGCGGCAAGGGCGGCGGCGGACTTCAGAAAGGTTCTACGTTGCATAGGAATTCGCGTGTGCCGCCCAGTGTATCAACTCAAACGTTTGAGTGGAAAGCAATCGCAACAATCGTTGGCATTATTTCTGGCAATTTCTTCTGTCCGGCGATGGTGAAGGCTCCTTCCTCGATGGAACCGGAGCCGGGCTGGCCCCCGCCGACGGAGACCCTGTATAGCGACCGGGCAGGATGATGCGATTGCCCTGTTCGTCAACCTGGCCGAGGGTACGCGGGTTGATGCTGAATCGGATTTGTGCGGATTGGCCAGGATCGAGGTGGACGCGCTGGAATCCGGCGAGCGTGCGGATGGGCGTTTCGAAGGCTGGGGGCTGCGTGCAGGTAGAGCTCGACGACGTCATCGCCGGCGACAGATCCGCTGTTGGTGACGGTGACTTCGATTTTTGCCGGATCGCCGGCCGCGAGGACGGTGGGTCCTTTCAGATCGGTGTAGTCGAATTTGGTGTAGCTCATTCCGAAGCCGAAGGGGTAGAGCGGCTTACCGTCGAAGTAGCGGTAGGTGCGGCCCTTCATGGAGTAATCCGTGAAGTCCGGGACCTGGCTGAGCGAGGAGTAGAAGGTGAGAGGCAGACGTCCGCCGGGGTTGTTGTCGCCGGCGAGAGTTTCCGCGATGGCGGTGCCGCCTTCTTCGCCGGGATACCAGGCTTCAAGGATGGCGTTGGCATGCTGTGCAGCCCAGTTGACGGCGAGTGCGCTGCCGTTTTGCAGGACGACGATGAGCGGCTTGCCGGTCGCGGCTACAGCTTTGAGCAAATCTTCCTGAACAGCGGGCAGATCGATGGAAGTGCGATCGCCGCCGCTGAAGCCGTCGAGGTGAACGGGCATCTCTTCGCCTTCGAGCGACGGCGAGAGGCCGACGCAGGCGACGACAACGTCGGATTTCTGCGCGGCGCGGACAGCTTCGTCGCGAAGAACGTCAGCGGGCGCGATCCAGGTGAGATCGATGCCCGCGCTGCCGGTGCCATGGAGATATTCGAGGCGAATGTCGTGCGGTTTGGTGTCGTCGAAGTGAACTTTCGCGTCGAAACCGCTGCCGCGCTCGCCGGTGGTCTTATTGCCGCTGGCGACGAGAAGCTTGTCGTCGAGATAGAGGCGGAAGCCTTCAGCATTTTCGCAGGCGTAGCAGTAGTTGATGCGGACGCCGAGCTGGTAATCGCCAGGCGCGGGCGGGACGAAGCTGCCGGTCCAGCGAACTGAGAAATTGTTGCGCTGCAGACCGGGGACGGGAACGACTTTATCCCAGTTGAAATTGATATTGCGATCGGTGCGGGTGAGAACTGGTTTGCCGCTCAGGCTGTTGTTGTCGAAGTACTCGGCGGTGAGTCCGAAGTCGCGTCCAGGACCGCCAGGAAACGCCGGACGCAGCGCGGTAGTGTTCGACCGGAATGGCGAAGACCTTCGACGAGGCTTGAGCCCTGCGCGTAGCGATGTGCGCCGATGAGAAGCGTTGTCTCAATGCCGGAAAGTGGGAAGACGGGTTCAGGCGGAGGCCCGTTGTAATTGCCCTGCAGCGACTGAACGAGCTCGGCGGTGGGACCGATGACGGCAATGTTCGCAATGGTGGACTTGAGCGGGAGGATGTGGTCCTGATTCTTGAGCAGGACCATGGATTCGCGCGCGGCCTGGAGCGAAAGCTGGCGATGCTGCGGCGAATTGACTTCGCTGTAGGGGATTTGGCCGTACGCAAAGCTGGATGGCGGATCGAACATGCCGAGTTCGAAGCGAGCAGTGAAGAGGCGGCGCAGCGCGGTGTCGATATCGGCCTCGGTGACGAGATTCTGGTGAACTGCATCGGCAAGGCGATGCAAAGGCCTGGCCGTGTCCAAAGCCGCATTCGAGGTCGGTGCCGGCTTTTAGCGCGTCGGCAGCGGCGTGGGCCATGTCAGGTGCGAAGTGGTGGCCGGTGTAGATGTCGGCGATGGCCGCGCAGTCGCTGACTACATAGCCGTCGAAGTGCCAGTCATCGCGGAGATGGTCGCGGAGGAGCATGGTGTTGGCGCAGGCGGGCGCGCCATCGATGGCGTTGTAGGCGCACATGACGGATTGCGCGTGCGCTTCAGTGACGGCGGCGCGGAAGGCGGGCAGGTAAGTGTCTTCGAGGTCGTGCGGTGTGACGTCGACGTTGAATTTGTGTCGGAGCGGCTCAGGGCCGCTGTGAACGTCGTAGTGCTTGGGCGTGGAGACGACGCGGAAGTAGCGCGGGTCGTCACCCTGCATGCCGCTGACGAAGGCGACGGCCATGCGCCCAGTGAGGAAGGGATCTTCGCCGTAGGTTTCCTGACCGCGGCCCCAGCGGGGATCGCGAAAGATGTTGACGTTGGGCGCCCAGAAGGTGAGGCCGAAGAACATCTCGTGATCGTTGTCGCGCATGGCCTGGTTGTATTTGGCGCGGGCTTCGGTGGAGATGGTTTCGCCCATGGTGTGGACGAGCGGCGCGTCCCAGGTGGCGGCCATGCCGATGACCTGGGGGAAATTGGTGGCGTAGCCGGCGAAGGCGACGCCGTGCAGGCCTTCATTCCACCAGTCGTATTTGGGGACGCCGAGGCGCGGGATGGCGGGAGCATGGTCGCGCATCTGGGAGACTTTTTCGTCGAGGGTCATTTGCGAGATCAGATCGTCGACGCGCTGATTGAGGGGAAGGTCGGGGTTCATCCACGGACGGGCTTCCTGCTGAGCGCGCGCGAGAGCGGATGCGAGGGAAAAGGCGGCGAGCAAGGCAGGAGAAGCTGATGAGGACGCGGGCGCGAATCATAGGAGAGTGAGCCTCCGAAGTGTCAGAAACCGAATGGCCAGTATAGGAGCGCCAAGGGGATTCGCGCACGCGGGCGTGCCGGAGCCGGGGACAAATGGGAGTGTAAGCGCGCAGCGAAAGTGGTCGAGGGAGACGAAATGCGTCGGGCTATACTGGGGAAACTTTAGCCGATCTCATGTCGAGTCTCACAGCCACTCAGATTACCGACAGCCTGCTGGCTATTCCGGCCTTTCTGCCCGCAACGCTTTGCACGGGCTATTTGGCCGCGTGGTTTTCCAATCTGCACAATTTCCGGCAGCGCTCCTTGGTCGAGCGGATTTTCTGGAGCGTGCCGCTTTCGCTGGCGGTGTCGACGATTGCCGCAGTGCTGATCAGCCGGTTTATTTCGCTCACGGCAGCGGCTGTTTTCTTTTTCGCGAGCGCGGGTCTGTGGCTGGTGATCGTTGGCCAGGGAGTGGATGCAACTCCGGCGCGCGGGACAGACGATGGAATGTGGGCTGGCGTCCGGGAGGCACGGCGGCGCTGCTTTGGGCAGCTGGTGTGGATGGCGATCGCCATTCTGTCGCTGACGGACTTTGTCGCCGGGCATCGATTGTTCCTGAGCGGAACGGTGTTGGATTTCGGCACGCGGGTCAATTGGGCTGACGCCGTTTTGCGAACGGGCGTTCCGCCCGTGAACCCCATGTACTTGTATGTGCACGCTGCGCATCTGCGCCAGTACTACTTCTGGTATGTGATGTGCGCGGTCGTGACGCGGATGTAGTCATCTGCCGCTGCGGGCGGTGTATACGGCCAGCTGCGTGTGGTCAGGATTTGGACTGGCGGCGCTGCTGGGGCTTTACCTCAAGCATTTTCTCGAGGCCGGGACGCGGCTGCGACGGCAATATTTGAGTTGCATCTGGTTGCTGGCCGTGACGGGGCTGGATATTGTCGCGGTGATCGGCGAGGCCGTCTTGCTGCATTTGCCGATGCCTCTGGATTTTGAGTGGTGGTCCCGCGATCAGATCACCAGCTGGATGGACTCGCTGCTGTGGGTGCCGCACCACATTGCCAGCCTGCTGTGCTGCATGTTTGCGTTTCTGCTGGCGTGGATCGCGGGCGCGACGGAAGGGCGCCGACGGGCAGTGCCGATCTTGTTGATCGCGTGTGCGATCGCGAGCGCTTTTGGCTTGTCGGTCTACGTGACGTTTGCGTTCTTTCTGCTCATGCTGGCCTGGGCGGTGTGGCAGATTGCTGGTGGAGCGATCGCCGCGGCCGGTTGGAATTCTGGCGATGGGTGGCACGCTTGCCGTAGTCCTGCTGCTGCCCTATCTGTGGGAACTAATGCATGGGGACTCAGCGGCGCAAGGACAGGGAGCGCCAGCAAAGATTTTTGCGCTGGGCGTGCGCGAGATGATTCCACCGGAGTCGCTGCTGAGAACAGCGTATTTCGCGCACCTGGCTGCGGTTCATCCGTGGCAGCGCGCAATCTGGCGAATCTGATTCTCCTCGCTCCGGGATACGCTTTGGAGCTTGGCTTTTATCTGATGGTCCTGCTCATTTTTCTGATTCCAGCGTGGCGGGGACGGACGGTGTTGAACCGCGCGCAGCGGGCGTTGGTGTTTCTGGCTTTGGCGACGTTGCCCATCATCTCTTTTCTGCGATCGGCGGTGATTCACAACAATGATTTTGGCTGGCGGGCGGCGTTGCTTCTGCAATTTCCGCTGCTGCTGCTGGGTTCGGAACTGGTGACGACTGGGGATTGAGCCGGCGCAGGAAGGTTCGCGATGCACGGTCAGAAACAAATGCTGCGAACCTCAATATCGCCACAGTGGCTGCGTTCGCTGACGACTATCGCGCTCATCATCGGAGTTGTGAGCACGGTGACCCAGGTTTTGGCGTTGCGCTTCGATCTGCCGGCGGTCGAGGCGCAAAAGCGCGCCATGCATGACGCCGAATGCAGAAAGGATTTCGCGCACCGCGTACTGTTTCCGCAGCGGGTTACGGAGAACTGGCTGCACGGATTCCGAGCGATGCAGTTGTGCAGTTCGATCCGACCCATGCGAATGCAGTCCTTTCGGTGGTCGATCAGCTGTACGTTGCGCATCAGGTCGTCATTACCGATGACAAGGATGGTTGCGGATCGGAGCTGGGAGGCGATCCACGCGGATGTCCGATTCATGAGCGCCGCGCTGGAGGGCCTGTTTAACGGAGCGACGGCGGACGAGGCGCGCGAGCACCTGCCGGCAATTTGGAATTCAGTACCTGGTGGTGAATGTCTACGACCCAGCGTGGAATGATCGTGAGGGATGGGTTTGGACGTTGCCGCCTGTGGTGAGCGACGAGGATTTTCGCGCTCTGGACTGCCGTTGAAGGACTTGATGTGAACCAGACAACTCATCGATCGGCTCGCCAGTTTGCGCGGTTCCTCGCGGTCGGCGGGTTCAATACTTTATTTGGCTACGGATTGTTTGCGCTGCTGAACTGGTCGCTAACGCCGGTGCCCTATGGCTATTTGTGGGCGACGATTCTCGCGAATCTTATTGCGATCACGGTGGCGTTTCTCGGATACAAGTGGTTCGTTTTTCGGACGAAGGGGAACTATTCTGCGCGAGTGGCTGCGCTGCGTGGGTGTCTATGGCACGAGCACGCTGATCGGTCTGGCGGGGATGGCGATTCTGGTGCCGATTCTGCGGCGGCACATGGCGAAGCCGCAGATGGCGTCGTACTTAGCGGCGGCGCTGATGTTAGTGGTGACGGTGTGCTTCAGCTTCGTGGGACACAAGAACATCTCGTTCCGGCAAAGCATGACCGGGCCGGACGGTGAGCCCAAATCCGAAATATGAGCGACGCAGGCAGCGCACTAGACGCCGACGATGTCGCCATCGTCGTCCACGTCGATCTCTGCGGCGCGCGAGACCTTGGGCAGTCCGGGCATCAGCATCATGTTGCCGGCAATGGGGACGATGAAGCCGGCGCCAGCGGAGAGCAGAACGTCGTTGATGTGCAGGGTCCAGCCACTGGGTGCGCCCATCTTTTTTGGATCGTCGGAGAAGGAGTACTGCGTTTTGGCGATGCAGATGGGCAGGCCGTCGTAGCCCCAGTCGACGATGCGGCGCAGCTTCTCGACGGCGTGTTCGCTCAGGGTGACGCCGTCGGCGCCGTAGATGGCGGTAGCGACTTTACGGATCTTTTCTTCGTAAGAATCGGACAGAGCGTAGACCGGTTGGGCGGAGACGGCTCCACTGCTGTCGATGAGCTGAACGACGGCTCGGGCAAGGTCTTCGCAGCCCGCCCCGCCGCGCGTGAAGGCCTCGGCGAGCGCGCTGTGCACACCTAGTTCTCCGCAATACGCGGTGAGCAGGCTCGAGCTCTTCAGGCGTGTCGTGCGGGAAATCGGTTGATCGCGACGAGGACGGGTAATCCGAAATGCTGCATGTTGCGGACGTGCCGGGTGAGATTGGCGAGGCCTTTTTCCAGGTCGCCCGCGCCCTGGTTGCGCATGCTCTGAACGGTGGTGACGACGACGGCGGCGGATGGGCTGACGCCGGTGATGCCCATGACGATGTCGATGTATTTTTCTGCTCCGAGGTCAGCGGCAAAGCCGGCTTCGTTCACGACGTAGTCGGCGAGGCGCAGACCCATCTGCTGGGAGATCACGCTGCTGGTGCCGTGCGCGATGTTGCCGAAGGGACCTGCGTGGACGAGCGCGGGAGTACCTTCACTGGTTTGGACCAGATTGGGAAGCAGGGCGTCAGCGAGCAGGGCCATCATGGAGCCGGTGGCTTTGAGGTCGGCGGCGCGGATCGGCTGGCCAGACCGAGAGGCGCCGATCACGATAGCGTCGAGACGTCGACGAAGGTCGTCGCGGTCGCGCGCGAGGGCGAGGATGGCCATGATTTCCGATGCAGCGGTGATGACGAAGCCGGTGCGCCGATTGGCGCCGTCTCGTTTGCCATCGACGTCGATGCGGATGTTGCGCAGGGCGCGATCGTTCATGTCGAGGGCGCGCGGCCAGCTGATGCTATCGGGATCGAGCTGCAGATCGTTGCCGTGAAAGAGATGGGCGTCGATGAGCGCTGCGAGCAGGTTATGCGCGGCGGTAATGGCATGCAGATCGCCGGTGAAGTGGAGGTTGATGCGCTGGCTGGGCTCGATCTGGGAGAGTCCGCCGCCTGCTGCCCCGCCTTTCATGCCGAATACAGGACCAAGCGACGGTTCGCGTGAGGTGATGACGGCTTTTTTGCCGATGCGCTCCAGGCCCTGCACCAGGCCAATGGAAGTCACGGTTTTGCCTTCGCCCGAGGCCGTTGGAGTGGTGGCCGTGACGAGGATCAGCTTGCCGCGGATGGGGCGGGCGGGATCGTGAAGGAGATCGAGTTTGAGTTTGGCAGCCCACGGGGCAAGGGGCTCGTAGTCAGACTCGCGCAGGCCGAGTTTACGGGCTACGTCGGCGATTGGCCGAAGAGTCTGCGTGCTTTCCATCGTTTCCGTCATGGAACACCCCCGGCGTCATTCTCGCAGAGTAGCGGGGGGATGGATCGATATGTCCAGCACGCAGGTAACGTGCGTGCAAGGAGTGGCATGAAGCCACTCCTTGCCATCGTGATGATGGGTGCTCCGGCCGGAATGGATCAGCCTGGCACCCTTGAGGCCGCGGTCTATGGGAAGACGCCAGAGATACAGATGAGGTACTGCGTGTTGTTGGGAGCTGCCGACCTAAGATCGGGGAGGGCAAAATTCGTTGTCCCGTTGCCCCCGTAGTTGGTGCCAATCAGACTGAAGAGAGCAGTGTCAGTATTGATTGCCAGAAGGCGTCCATCCGCCGGAACGTAATTATCGGGGTACTGAACGGCAACATTCAGCGTGATCGAGCCGAGAGTGCACTGAGCGCCAGCGCTTCCGGAAAAGAAGTTAAGGCTGTTCGATCCGAAGATGCCCTGGGTTCCCGAGGGTCCGGCGGGTCCGGCAGGTCCAGCCGGTCCAGCTGGCCCTGCAACGCCAGGAGATCCCATCAGTCCCATGGGACCCTCAGGTCCAAGGGCTCCGGCTGGTCCAGCAGGTCCCTGAGCACCCGCCGCGCCCGGTGCTCCAGCGGGCCCGGCTGCTCCGGCAGGGCCGATGGGACCTGAAGGTCCAACAGCGCCAGCGGCCC
>CAWFNL010000007.1:0-65285 GCA_963817165.1 uncultured Acidobacteriaceae bacterium
ATACTCGCCAGCAGTGATGCCAATAACTCTCAAGAATGAGCGCCGCATGGAAAGGGCAGTCTGAAATCCGCACGCGTCAGCTATCTCTTTAAGACCCATCTCGGAACTGTCGATCATCTGCTGAGCCGCCTCCACTCGTAGGCGATCTACGAACTGTCCCGGATTCATTCGAGTTTCGCGGAGGCAGACACGAGTGAAATGGCGCGAGCTCATGCTCATGCGCTCTGCCAGTTTCTCAACGCTCAAGTCGTCGCACAGATTCTCAATCATCCAAACCTGTAATTCGCGAAGAGGATGCGATGTTATTGCTTGCCTCGAAAGCATGTGGCTATATTGGCACTGCCCGCCGGGTCGAACGAGAAACATGACCAACATCCGGGCGATCTGGAGCGCGATCTCATGTCCGTGGTCCTCTTCCACGAGCGCCAGCGCTAAATCAATGCCAGCGGTAATCCCCGCTGACGTGTAGATTGATCCATCGCGCAGAAAAATCGGGTCGGATTCAACGAGGATAGAGGGGTACTGTCGCGAAAGTTGGTCGCAATAATCCCAATGAGTGACGGCTCTTTTGCCATCAAGCAATCCTGCGGCTGCGAGCACGAATGCTCCGGTGCAGATAGCAGCAACCCGACGTGAGCGAGAAGCCGACTCCGCGATCCATCTGAGGTAGTTGACGTCATATTGTCCGTGATTAGCGCCGGGACCACCTGCGATCACCAGTGTGTCGATCTGGCCAACCAGCTTTGAGTATGGAACGGCGTCTGAGAGTGTCAATCCGTGATTTAGTTCAAGCCTTGTGTTCCGCCCCGGGCTTACAAGAATCACTTCATACTTCGAAGCAAGTTTGAAGACCTCGAGGGGACCCGCAACATCGAGCATGTCAACTGGCTGCGGACCGCTAATAACAATCCTTCTCATCAAGACACCCTCTCTGTGGCGTGCGCACCTATGTCCGATTTTGATTCATCTATGTCGTGGCGTCGAGTTCATTCGGTGCGTAATGTTGCCTTCGTGGACGTGCAATCAAGTCCTACGGAGGACCTCAATGCCCATAGTCACAAACTCCCGCCAGAAGTTTTTTCATGCAAATCACTTCTCTAAAGGATTTCCTGAAAATTCAGGATTACGCCGCAGCAGAGGCTCCATCTTTTCAGGTGTTTGAGATTGGCCCTTGGCTTGCCATGACAAACAGCAGGCTTGGGTGATCCAAAACAATCGCTACTCCCGAAATTCCAGTGAACGAAGACAAAACAATTCCTGCAGATCGATAGGAGACGAAGATGGGAAAAACGTATAGAGCGGTCGAAATAACGAAACCCGGGACGTTTCACCTCGTAGAGAGGCCCGTTGTTGCGCCGGGTGAAGGACAGGTTCGCATTCGCGTCGAGGCGTGCGGTGTGTGTCATTCAGACGCCGGTACCGTTGAAGGACAGCTACCGGGCGTCGTGTATCCTCGCGTGCCAGGCCATGAAGCAATTGGCCTCATCGAAGAGGTTGGGCGGGGTGTCACAACCTGGAAGGTCGGCCAGCGCGTCGGTGTCGGGTTCTTTGGCGGCGAAGACGGAACCTGCGAGACCTGCCGTCGTGGGGACACGGCATATTGCCAGAACCCCATTATCACTGGTGTGACAAGTGATGGTGGCTATGCGGAAATGATGATCGCAGAGGCGCGCGCACTGGCGCTCATACCTGATGAACTTAAATCAGTAGACGCGGCCCCCTTGGTTTGCGCCGGCATAACGACGTTCAATGCTCTCCGCAACGCCGGACGTGCAGGCGATACCGTTGCTATCCAGGGCATTGGTGGGTTAGGCCATCTTGGCGTGCAGTACGCCAAGATGATGGGCTTTCGCACCGTTGCAATCGGTTTCGGTCCAGACAAAGAACATCTCGCTCCCAAGCTTGGAGCTCACGTTTACATCGACGCCAAAGCTGAGGATGCAGGAGCCGCGCTGCAAAAACTGGGAGGTGCCGACGTAATCCTGGCAACCGCCCCCAGCGGAGCGGCAATCGCCAGCCTGCTTCCCGGCCTCTCCGTTCGAGGAAAGCTTGTGGTGGTTGGTGTTTCGGGTGATCCGATTCCGGTCAACGGAGTTCCACTCATCTTTGGTGGTCGCTCTGTCGTTGGAAGCTTGACGGGAAGAGCGATCGAGACACAGGACACTCTTGATTTCAGCGTCCTCACCGGCGTTCGTCCCATGATCGAAACACTTCCTTTGGATAAGGCCGAAGAAGCGTATCGGCGCATGATGTCTGGTGAAGCGCGATTCCGCGTAGTCCTCACAATGGCCTAAAGCTCACAACGCTGCCGAAAGGCGGCATCGACAAACCGATGTGCAAGGGAGACTCATATGAATCAGTTCCAGGAAATCTTCGACAAGCAGAAGGCATATTTCGATTCGGACGCGACCAAGTCATACGAGTGGCGCATCGACCAACTGACGCGCCTTGAGAACTTGTGCAAAGAGAACGCCGAGGTTCTTGAGGCCGCGATGAGCAGCGACTTCAAGACGGCCAGTCAAGAGAAGGTCTTCGAGATTATGGCGCCTATAGGAACTGTCGCCTTCGCGAAGCAGGACTTGAAGGAGTGGATGAAGCCCGTAGATGTGGTTGTGCCCAAGGCTCTCAGGGAGAGTGGGCATACTGCAAAGGTCTATCGGGAACCTTACGGCGTCACGTTGGTGATCGGTCCATTCAACGGACCTCTGACGCTGCTCTTTGACCCCGCGGTCCAGGTCATTGCGGCTGGCAATCCATGCATCCTCAAACTCTCCGAGGGTTTGCCCGCCACCAGCAAGGTCCTGCTCGATCTCATCCCAAAATATTTCGATCCTCGGGCCGTCACTGCCGTCACCGGCAGCAAAGACGAGGTGACGGAGCTTCTCAAGCTGCCCTTCGACTTCATCTTCTTCACCGGAAGCGTGAAGGTTGGCAAGATCGTTATGGAGGCGGCCGCAAAGAATCTGACTCCGGTTCTTCTCGAACTCGGCGGCCAGAACCCAGCCTTTGTCGATGCGACAGCCAATATCCCGGACGCAGCCAAAAAGATTGTCTGGGGGGCTACGGCCTGGGGCGGCCAATGGTGTACCTCGCCCGGATACGCCTACGTGCACGAATCGATCGCAGAGGAGTTTGTTGCGGAATGCAAGAAGGCGATGGTCGAGTTGTACGGGACCGATCCCAAGAGCAGACCGGACGACTACTCCCGGATTATTAGCCCCAAGGCCACCGAACGTTTGGCGGGCCTGATCGATCAGAAGAAGGTCGTCATAGGCGGGGCCTCAGACCCGGAGGCATGCTATCTCGATCCCACGGTTATCTACCCGGTGACATGGGATGATCCGATCATGGAGGACGAGATCTTCGGACCGATTCTCCCAATCCTCACCTACCAGGACATGGACGCTGCCATTCGCGAAGTGAAAAAGCATCCGAAGCCCCTGTCTGGCTTCCTCTTCAGCCGGGACCAGAAGGCAATCGATCATTTCCTCGCGAGCCTGTCGTTCGGCGGCGGCGCGATCAATCAGGTGAACATTCATCTATTTATCGAAACGATGCCCTTCGGCGGGGTCGGAAATTCCGGTATTGGGAACTACTACGGCAAGGCTGGGTTTGACGCCCTCACGCATGCCAAATCGGTTCTCATTTCGCCGCCCGACGTGGCCATTGAGCACTTGTTCCCGCCGTATACGGACGAGAAGGTCAAAGCCCTCAGCCAGTGGTTTGAGTACTAGTCCACGAAGACTTGCAAGCAACGCGACTCAAAAGGAGCACTGAGATGAAAACGAAAGATTTCGTATCGCTCGCCGAAAAGTTTTTCACTGCTTATGACGCACATGATGTCGATGGGATGCTCGCCCTCTGCGCGGATGGTGCGCTAGGACGGTATGCGCCGTATGGTCGCGAGAGCGTCGTGCCGATTCGTGGTGGCATCGATGTCATCTGGCGCGCGTTTCCGAATGCCGTTCCGAATTTTCGGGTCAAGGTGATCGAGCTTATCCCCACCCAGGGGAACATCGTTGTAATCCAAGCCGAAATGAGCGGGCCAATCCCTGCCGAAGTCCCGGGCATCGCAAAGAAGGGTCAGGACGTACACATTCCTCACTGCTACATTCTGCGGTTCGACGCGGACGGCAAAATTACACGCCTTGACGCCTATTGGGACAATACCGTCCTGAACAGCATCCAGGCGAGCGCCGTGTGATGGAGCGACCTAGCCGCAGCAGTGTTTGCTGTGGGCAACGCCTTTCGTGCAGCCCATACCAGAGACGTTCCTAAGGAGCGAAGGTGGTTTCGAATCTCGTATCCAATGCGCTTGAAAGCCACGCTCAGGTGTTTCCAACGCTGACCGAGGCGCAGATCAATCGAGTTCGGCCCTTCGCATCCTTGCGACAAGTGAAGCGGGACGACGTCCTGTTCAGCGCAGATGACAGCGATGTTCCTTTCTTCATCTTGCTCTCCGGGAGTATGGAGATTGTGCAGCCGGACATGAATGGCGAACGGCTTGTGGCAAGCCATGGCCCAGGAGAGTTCACAGGCGAAATGACGATGATCACGGGCCATCGCTCTCTCGTCTGCGGACGGATGACTAGTGTTGGCGACGTGCTCGAAATGAGCGGAAGCGGCCTACGATCACTCGTAGCGAGGGACGGCGAACTCAGCGAGATTTTCATGCGGGCCTTTATTTTGCGTCGGCTGATCTTGATTAATCGCAGCCAAGGCAACGTCATCCTGATGGGATCGCGGTTCTCAGCCAAAACGCTACGCCTTCGAGAGTTTCTAACCCGCAACGGCCATCCTTACGTCTATGTCGATTTGGATATGGACCAGACTTCCCAAGCCCTTCTGGATCGGTTCAATGTCTCGGTCAGCGAAATTCCGGTCGTCATTTGCAACTATCGCACGGTACTGCGCAACCCCTCGATACAAGAGCTCTCAGACAGCTTGGAATTGAACTGCACCATCGACGAATCTCAAGTTCGAGATTTGATCATCGTTGGCGCCGGTCCTGCGGGCTTGGCTGCAGCAGTGTACGGTGCGTCCGAAGGGCTTGACGTGTTGATTGTGGAATCAGCGGCGCCTGGTGGCCAAGCGGCTTCGAGCTCCAAAATCGAGAACTATCTCGGATTTCCAACGGGGCTCTCGGGAGATGAACTTGCAACGCGCGCGATCACCCAGGCACAGAAATTCGGCGCGAAGTTGATGGTCGCTCATTCCGTGGTCCGATTGGATTGCGAGAAGAGCCCGTACAGACTTGTCTTGGAAAACGGCAATCCACTCGAAGCGCGCAGCGTCGTCATTGCCAGTGGAGCGCAGTACAACAATCCTGAAAATCTCAATTTGGAGAGATTCGTCGGACAAGGCGTCTACTATGGCGCGACATTTATGGAAGCACAGCTCTGCGAGTCGGAGGACCTGATTGTCGTGGGTGGAGGAAACTCTGCCGGCCAGGCGGCTGTATTTCTGGCACAGACGGCACGCAAGGTTCACATGCTAGTACGCTCGCAACGCCTTTCGGACAGCATGTCGCGCTATCTGATCCAGCGAATCGAGGAGAACCCCGGAATTGAAGTGCATTACAAAACGGAGATCGTCGACCTCGAAGGCGATACCCATCTGGAACGGGTCACATGGCGGGATAAAGACAGTCTTGAATCTACGACTCAGAGCATTCGTCACGTGTTCATTATGGCGGGCGCGTCACCCCGCACCGATTGGTTGCGAGGCTGTGTATCCCTCGACGACAGGGGCTTCATCCTCACCGGACGCGACTTGGACGGAGTGAAGCAGGACGGGGCGTGGCCACTCGCACGTTCTCCATACATGCTTGAAACAAGCCTGCCAAGAGTGTTTGCCGTTGGGGACGTTCGTTCGGGCAATGTGAAACGCGTTGCATCGGCGGTTGGCGAAGGCTCGATCGCCATTAGCCTCGTTCATCGGGCGTTAGCAGAATATTAGCTTCGATTCGCTGATCTGCGTGCGCAATAGCGGCAACAGGAACAGTTTCGAAGAACGATAGGCATGAGCTGTGTGAGACGAAAGGGAGCAAGCTGCCATGAAAGTGTTGATTCTCGGAGCAACTGGGTTGGTGGGGCAGAGCACCTTGGTGCAAGCTGTCACACATCCCGCGATCACTCAGGTCATCGCTCCAAGCAGGAAGCCACTGCCGCCTAGCAGCAAGCTGATAAATCCAGTGGCGGAACGGCTGGAACTCCTCTTGCCGGAAGTTCTCACATGGGGAGTTGACGCGGTGATCTGCGCACTGGGTACGACGAGTGGTAAGGCGGGGTCTAAAGAAGCATTCCGTCAAGTGGACTACGTCTTGCCGCTGGCGTTTGCGAAGCTGGCTCACCAACAAGGAGCAGAATCGTTCGCCCTTGTCTCGGCGATTGGTGCAGATGCCAATTCCTCATTCTTCTATCCGAAAACCAAGGGCGAGGTCGAGAGGGACATCAAGCTTGTTGGGTTCAAATCTCTGACGATCCTCCGGCCCAGCATCATTGAAGGGAAGCGCGACGAGTCGCGCTTTGCAGAAGGACTCGCTCTGACGCTGTCCCGAATGCTCGCGCCAGTGCTTCCGAAAAAGTTCCATGTGAATCCCGCAGCGAAGATCGCCGGCGTTCTTCTCGACAGCGTCATTGATGCGGTCCCGGGTTGTCATTATCGCTACGCCGAAAGTTTGACCTAACTCCTTGGAGAGGATCTGCACGAGACAGCGCTCGATGCAGACAAGGGCAACGTAAACCGCAACAGTCACCACAACGGAAGGAAGATATCGCTATGGCTAATGCAAGCAATACGACTGCACCCACCCAATTCATCCAGACCAACCTCGAAAAATATGCCTATCGCCGCTTTGGGAAAGGAAATGGTCTGCCGCTCTTGTGTCTTCAACACTTCACCGGGACTCTGGACAACTGGGACCCGGCCGTAACTGATCCGCTCGCTCTGGGACGCGAGGTGATTCTCTTTGAGAGTGCGGGCCTGGGCCGCTCGACCGGCCGGGTTCCGGAAAACATGGCGGGGATGGCAGCACATGCCCTCGCATTTGTGGATGCCCTTGGCCTGAAACGCCTGGATATCCTCGGCTACTCCCTCGGTGGAATGGTGGCGCAGCAGGTAGCGCTAGAACGTCCCTCGCTTGTTCACAAGATGCTACTCGTCGCCACTGCTCCGGAGGGAGGCGAGGACATTATGCACATGGACAAGCCGGAACTCAGGAAGATTACGGAAGATCCGAATATGCCTGGGTTGGAGAAACTGGTGAAGCTCTTTTTCGCCCCAAGCGAGTCGAGTCAGGCGGCAGGAGAAGCTTTCGCAGCGCGGCTCGCAGAGAGAAAACAAGATGGCGAGCCTCTGGCCGGCCAAGATGTCGCAATCGCTCAGATCACGGCCTTTCGCGGCTGGGAAAAGGTCAGTGGCGAGCGCTTCGCCAAGCTCAGCAAGATCACTCAGCCGTGCTTGGTCGTTAACGGCGTCTTCGACAATATGATTCCAGTCCGCAATTCCTACATGCTGAGCGAGCATCTCCCCAACGCCATGCTGTTGACCTACCCCGACGCCGGGCATGGATCGTTGTTTCAGTTTCACAAGTCATTCGTTCGGCAAGCTTCGCTGTTTCTCGATTCAGAAGACATCAGCTAAGGGATTCGGCAGCACCGGTAATCCTGAGTTGCATTCGCTCAAGGATTTGGGAGTGGCACAGTTTATTGCATCTGGAAGAGGGCGCTTAGGAGTCAGAAGCCCATGATTCTGAAGATCGAGTTGATTCGGGATTCACACAAGGTTCGACTTCGGCTGAGCGGAGAGTTTCGATCTCACCATCTCGATCAGGTAAAGGCCGAGATCAGCCGTGGAGAGCCGACCGTACTGGATTTGGAGGAGGTCGATCTTGTGGACATCGAAGCCATTCGGTTTCTCAATGCCCGCGAGGACGAAGGTATTTCGGTTCTGCACTGCTCGCCTTATATCCAGGAGTGGATGTCGAGGGAGCGGAAGCAAGAGAAGGCTCGAACGGATTGGCGATGATGTCATCGCGGATAGGGGTAAGACATGACGACCGACGGGAAGATGACGGGCAAGCTGGAGGGAAGGATCGCACTTGTCACGGGCGGGACAAGCGGGATTGGTCTTGCTACCGCGAAGCGCTTCGTGGCCGAAGGAGCATACGTCTTCATCACCGGCCGGCGTGAGAAGGAGTTGGCTTCAGCGGTGAAAAGCATAGGAGGAGGCGTCACCGGAGTGCAAGGAGATGTGTCTCAAATCGGTGATCTCGAACGACTCTTCGCTCAGATTAAGCAAGAGAAGGGTCATCTCGATATTGTGTTCGCGAATGCTGGGACCGCAAAATATGCGCCCCTCGGGGAGATCACCGAGGAGTTCTTTGACTCAATATTCGACGTCAATGTGAAAGGACTGCTCTTCACCGTACAAAAGGCATTGCCATTGCTCAAAGACGGAGCCTCCATTGTGCTATGTGCATCTGTGGTTGCCAGCAAGGGACTGCCGTCGAATAGCGTCTACAGCGCAACCAAGGCAGCCGTGCGCTCATTCGCCCGCACGTGGGCGACGGATCTGCGCAGTCGCCGTATTCGCGTGAACGCCGTAAGCCCAGGTTCCACCGATACTCCGGGGCTTAGCGAACTTCTGGGTTCCTCAGAGACGGGACAGCAACGCTTGAAGATGATCTCCAACATCGTTCCGCTCGGCAGGCTCGGGAGCCCAGATGAGATCGCAAATGCCGTCGTGTTCCTCGCATCCGATGATGCGAGTTATGTCACAGGGGCCGAACTGTTCGTCGATGGCGGCTTCGCACAGGTGTAGCCCCTTCAAGAATTCTTAGAAAAAGGAGGAATGGAATGGCACTTCAAAAAATTGATGTACAGCGCTTCAGCCTAACAACGTCACGACCATTCGACGCGGTCGTAGCTTCATTGAAAGCCGGTGTCGGGCAACTCGATCTTGCCGCGTTTGCGAATGCGTCCAAGTCGCAGGGCACCTTCGCCGAGTTGGAACAGGTGATCAATCGCAACATGGGTAAAACCGGGCTCATGTTGTTCTTGGAATTTGATCATGGCGCCGTGATCCGCAAGGAGACAGGTCTCGAAAAACCGAAGATCGTGAGGCTTGTTATCGGCAATCCACTTGTCATGAAGGAGATGGCCAAGCATGTTCCGGACGCAGGATCATATGCGCCCGTCACCGTTCTCGTGGATGAGCGGGCCGATGGCGTGCATTTGTCCTACGACAGAATGGTCAGCTTTCTGGAGCCATACGAAAACACGGATGCCTTGAAGGTCGCTCGGGAATTGGACGCCAAGGTAGAGAAATTGCTCAATGATGCCGCGGCTGAGTAGACCTCGCAGCCAAATCCCAACGGTCTGATGGTGAGAAAGGACGAACATGGATTTCGCAGGGATCAAAGTACCTGACACAGCGCTGGTCCGCGACGCGATGGACTTGTCGCGGAGTTTGTTAGAGCCATTCCTTTTCAATCATGTGATGCGCTCTTGGTTGTTCGGAATCGTCCTTGCAGAGAGCGCCGCGATAGCACCGGACGCTGAGACTCTTAGCTGTAGCAGCGATCCTGCACGATCTCGGTTTGACCGAGCGGTACAACGGGGAGAATCGTTTCGAGGTAGACGGCGCGAATGCGGCTCGCGAATTCTTGAAAGAACGCGGCATCTCGGCTCAGCAGACGCAGCTTGTGTGGGACGCTATTGCACTTCACACGACCCCAACACTCGCTCTCCATAAAGAGCCCGAAGTAGTGATGACTCATTCAGGAATCGCGGTGGATGTCCTTGGCGCCGGTCTTGATCGCATCTCGCAGGAGAAACAGCAGGCGATCCTAACCGCATTTCCTCGGCTGGCATTCAAGGACGGATTTAAAGGATGCCTTTGCAACGTCGTTCGTCAGAAACCGATGACGGCGGTTGACAACATTCTTCGGGATTTTGGCATTCGATACGTTGAGGGGTTCACACCTCCAAATTTCGCAGACCTCGTCGCTGGAGCGCCATTCTCCGAATAGCTTAAGCTCCACGACGAGTCGCGCTGAGACCAACATTCCTGGATTAGCAGGAGAGAGGGACGATCTCTTTGAGATTGCGGAAGACTCTGCCGATATGCTCCAGCCCTTCGCCAGCCCGTGCGACCACTATGGCACCCTGCCATGTATTGACGAAGAGATTTGCCTTCACGCGTGCCATCCCAGGGGCGTCTCCCAAATCCCGAAATGCCTCGTCAAAAAGGCTGGTGATTCGCTGGAGGGTTTTGAGCGCCTTCTCCTTCATTACAGCGGAAACTCCATCGGAGTCGCTCGCTGCATGGCCCAGAGGGCAGCCAATCGGATTCGGCTGTTTGGCGTAGAGCCTATACATGCCGTCCAGGAACCCATGGATTCTTTTCTTGGGGGAGAGAGCGGCATCTGCCAGGGTTGCCAAGGGTCCAGCCTCCATGCCTTCCATCAAACTTCCAAAGATTGCTTCGAAGAGGCTCCCCTTGGTCGGGAAATGGTGGGTAAGCTTACCAGCGCTGGTATGGGCCGCGTGCGAAAGGTCCGCCATCGTTGTCGCCGCATAGCCTTTAGCCAGCACCACTCCGGCGCCGGCTTCGATGATCTGTTCGCGAGAAAGTTTTCCTTTGTCGTATCCCATAATTTCTGAACCATTATAACAAACAGAACATCCTATTTGTATGTTGAGCCTGACTCACTGCCGATACCCGGCGAGAATCCACACCTATTGAAGGAGAACAAAATGAAAATCGCGCTAATTGGAGCAACAGGAAACGTTGGAACCCGCCTTATTTCAGAACTGCGGCGCCGTGGACATCAGGTGACCGCTATCGCTCGACACCCCGAGACGCTCGGTCGACAGGACGGCGTGAATCCCGTCGCAGGGGATGTTCAAAACGAGAATGCACTCGCGGCGGTGCTTGCTGGGCATGATGCCGCGATACACAGCGTGAAGTTCCTTAGTACCGACCCTGCGAAGGTCATCACCGCAACCAAGGCGGCGAAAGTGCCACGGTTGCTTGTCGTCGGAGGAGCGGGAAGTTTGGAGGTCGCGCCCGGACTTACCCTTGCGAACTCCCCAGACTTTCCCCCCGAGTACAAGCCTGAGACGCTCGCAGGTGTGAAGTTCCTGGATGTCTTGCGTGAGGAGAAGGAACTCGATTGGACATTCTTATCGCCCTGTTTGTTTTTTGTTCCGGGTGAACGCACGGGAACGTTTCGCCTCGGCAAAGACCAACTTCTGGTGGGTGCTGACGGTCAAAGCCGCATTTCCATGGAAGATTTTGCGATCGCATTCGTGGACGAGCTGGAAACAGCCGAAGCACTCGCGCCAGCGATTCACGGTCGGGTACTGACAACAAATTCATGCGCAAACGCAGGGGCGGAGGGAAAAGCCTTTCGCCGACCACCGAACGATATGACAACCAAGGAGGTAGTGATGGTTTTTGCAGGAATCAAAGTACCCGACACAGTTCTGGTTCGCGATGCGATTGATTTGTCACGCAGCGTGTCAGAACCATTTCTCTTCAACCATGTGATGCGATCCTGGCTATTCGGCGTGTTGCTGTCAGAAAGTGCAGAACGTGCTCCAGATCCCGAGTTGTTGGCAGTTGCCACGATTCTGCATGATCTGGGCTTGACTGAGCGCTATACGGCGGAAAATCGATTCGAGGTCGATGGCGCCAATGCGGCACGCTCGTTTCTGAAGGGTCGCGGTATCTCGACGCAGCAGATTCAACTTGTGTGGGATGCCATCGCACTTCATACCACACGGTCCATCGCTCTTCACAAAGAGCCGGAAGTCGCTCTGACCCATTCGGGAATAACGATGGATGTTCTGGGGGCGGGCCTTGATCGAATTCCGCAGGACAAACAAGGCGCGATCCTAACCGAATTTCCGCGGCTAGGACTTAAAAACGGACTCAAAGAGTGCCTTTGCAACATCGTTCGCCAGAAGCCGGCGACCACCTTTGACAACATCGTTCGGGATTTCGGCGTTCGGTATGTCGAGGGGTACACGCACCCCAACTTTGCCGATCTCGTCGCGAACGCACCATTTTCCGAATAACCAAGAGCTTCGAGCGGCGCTCACACAGCGTCGCTTCCATTTTGGACATCGTTCGATTGCCGAGATTCAAACGCCGAGGCCTGATGCCATCACCTGACACCGAACATGATCAAGTCCACTGGGAACACGCACACCGATGCCCGCAATGTGGTCACGTCGTCAAAAGTGACGATATTCCATACGAAGCCATTGTTGCGGGCATCATTACGTGTGCGAATTGTGGATGGTCAGGTCCCATCAACATTCACATCGTTCCCGAAGACACTGACAGCGTCTGACGCTGTCACCTCGTCAGGCGTTGATCGGAAGAGCCATTTGCTTGACGACGTTGAATTGGGAGATTTTTCTGACGAACATCCTCATGAATTCACTCGCGACCTTCGACTTATTGTCGGACCGGGCGGTGATATAGGTTTTCAGCAAGAGGGCGTCTTCGGCGAGAGGGCGCAACGTGATTCGGTCACGCGCGATCCGAAGGGCTCCCGATTTGGGTAGAAATGCCATACCGCGCCCATGGGTGAGGAACGGAAACGCCTCTTCTGCCGTCATGACATGGTGGATTTGAGCCGGCATGACTCCTCGGGAATGTGCCGTGCGCAAGATCGAGTCGTAGAGGGACGGATGGGTACGTCGTTCAAAAAGCACCCATTCTTTGCCGTCGAGCTGTTGAGAACGAGATGGCTTCGTGAGTTGCTGACTCATGATCCTTCGACATGACGATGTAGAAAGGATTCTCGGCGATCTTCGTTGCGGACAACAGAGGGGAAAGTGGAGGCTCAATGGCAATCGCAAGATCCAGCAACCCGGCCGCCACATCGTGCACAAGATCGCACGAGAATTGGCTCGACATCTCGACCTTGAGTTTGGGGAAAAGCGGCAAGCGAATCGAAAGCAAAGTCGAAACCAAGAAGGGGTCAGCGTGGGGCGACCGTCCTATGTTGAGGATCGTTTCCGAATTGTGGGTAGCAGCTCGCGCCGCCTGCACGGCTCTGTCGAAGTGCAGCACCGATAGACGCGCTTCCTCTATGAATGCCTTGCCTGCTTCGTTGATTGCCACGCTCTGATGATCTCTTTCAAACAGCGGAACACCGATCCAATCCTCCAAAGCGGCTATCTGTTTGGTAAGCGTCGGTTGGCTAATGTGGCGCATTCTCGCGGCGCGGGAGAAGCTTAGGCTTTCGGTCAGGGCGATGGCGGACTGAATGAGGTTGAGTAGGTTACGTGTCATGTCCGGTCTCCGCGTGACGCTCTACTGAGAGAATCCGGAGAGGTCGCTTTTGCAGCAACATTCCTCTATCCAAAACGGGCCCGGAGGCAGGTCTTCAAACATTCCCCTATAAGGCCCGATTTAGTGCCAGATACCCCGTAATTAGTGAGATGCGACTCGACAAAAGGTGTTTGCCTTTGGGCAACCCGAGATGCGTTATTCGGAAATTGCATAACGGACTTCCGCATTGGAATTGGACTTTCCCGAACTAATCCGGCAATCGTATACCCACGTTGGCGTGGGTAATGCCGTTACGACTTGAAGCTCAAGCGCCCCCGCTCCGATGTCACTTCGGTCAAGGGATGTCAGGGAGGAAACCCTGACATCCGGGGGTAAATGAAATGCCGGAAATGCGAAAACCCGTTGCTTCAGTAGGCGCCACCTCTCCTGTTCTCGGACGCGGCGCACAGCGATTGCTCAACAGCAATCAAGCCGCAGAATTTCTCGGGGTTCATCCGCGCACACTGCAACGCATGGTGAACCGGGGCGAGATTGCGGGGGTCCGCGTCGGTAAACTTTGGCGCTTCGTTCCTTCCGCAATCCAGGATTGGGTAGAGGACCACAGCATTGCAAGCTAGCTCGGTCAGAGTGCTTTTCGGCACGATTTCCGCTGGCTTTGAGCGTTCCACTCAGCTACGCTTAACTCAGCCATCTGTGCCGTGAAGTCAGGGAAAGGAACCTTGATGGAACGTGCACGTTATCAATTTGGAAGTCTTACACGCAAGAAGCGGGCGAAGGGTTCAGACGCCTGGGAGTTTCGGTACTACGAGTCGACGGAGAATGGCAAACGGGAGCGGAGAACCGCCACTGTGGGCACCGTTGAGAAGTATGGAACCAAGGCTCTCGCGCAAAAGGCAGTTGAAGCTCTTCTCCTAAAACTCAATTCAGAAACCCCACAGCAGCGCATGGCCGTGGTGACGTTCGGCGCAATATGCGATCGCTACCTTGAAGAAGAGTTGCCGGAACGGCACTCCACCTCAAGATCCTATCGGTCGAATATCAAGAACTATCTCAAGCCGCGCTGGGGTGATTATCTGCTCGACCACATCCGTCCGATGGCGGTCGAGGATTGGTTGAAGAAGCTCCCTATGGCTCCGAAGTCCAAGACCCATATCCGAAGCGTGATGCACTTGATGTTCGAGTGTGCAACGCGCTGGGAGCTATTCACCGATAAGAGAAACCCGATTGCGTTGGTGCGCATCAAGGGCGGCAGCAAGCGCCGCCAGCGCCCCATCGTTTTGACTGTGGAACAGTTCGAAACCGTCGTTGCGCTACTCAAAGAGCCGTATCGCACGATGGTCTATATCGCCCAATGCCTCGGTCTTCGCGTGAGCGAGATCGCGGCGCTTCAATGGGACGACTTCGATTTTGAGAAGAACCAACTCCTCGTTCAACGCAGTTTCGTAGACGGGCGAGTGGATGATGTCAAAACCGAATACTCCCAGGACTACGTTCCATTGCACCCTTCATTGACCGAGATCGTATTGGGAGGGACCAAGGAGACCGTGCCGACGGAAGAAGGCTGGCTCTTTGCCAACCCGATTACGGAGCAACCGTACTTTCCCACGTCGATTCAAAAGCGGCACCTCCGGCCTGCCGGTTGCTGTCTTGCGGCGTGTCCGAAGTGCGGTGCCGATGTCGGAGTTTGGTGCCGGCAGGATCAGCTCACCCCCAACGGCCAACGGCTCGCGATTCACGACGAGCGACGGGTTGCCGCTGGAAGGTACGCGACGATCGGTTGGCATACGTTCCGCCACACGTATCGTTCGTGGCTGGACGAGACCGGAGCGCCGATGAAAGTGCAGCAGGAACTGATGCGACATGCCTCTATCCAGACGACGATGAATATCTACGGACAGGCCATGTCGTCATCGAAGCGGGAAGCGAATGGGAAGGTCGTCGAGATGGTGCTCAAGCCAATTGCAGCGAGCGCCTGAAATCGGCGATTTTTCTTATTGGGAGTTTATGGGAGTTTGTTCGAAGAGTCCGAATCTCGTAAGTTGTTGAGAGATTTGGTTGCGGGGGTAGGATTTGAACCTACGACCTTTGGGTTATGAGCCCAACGAGCTACCGGACTGCTCCACCCCGCAGTTTGATTTTAACAATCGTCGGGGGCTGGGTCAAACCAGTGAAAATGCCAGTGTTTACGCGGTTTTGGCTGCGTTTTGCAGGGGATTTTGCGGGCGCGCGAGCCGCAGGCTGACGGGAGGGGCTCCGAAGCCGGCGACAGAGCGCAGGGATTTCGCACGCAAAATGTGACAACCATCACACGGACATGTGCGCGTCAACACAGCCGGTCGTGCAGAGTGAACACGAAACTAGGGTCATCCAGCGCTCTCTACGCTGGGAGGAGACTGCTATGACCCTCCCGCAGAACCATTTCGCGACCTCGTTCGCCGCGCCGGGCAAAATTGTCATTTCCACTGACCTGACGGACACGGAATATCTGTTGCCGCACGCGATAGCACAGGCGAAAGCCAGCGGCGCCTCGCTGATTCTGGTGCATGCGGTATTGCCGCATGAATCGGTGCCGATGGAGTCGGGGGCGATCCCGTACTACGACCCGCTGCGGCTGGACCGCGATGCGCGGCTGATGCTGGAAAATCTGGCGCGCACGGTGCGCGACCAGGGCGTGGAATGCACGACCGCAGTGCGGCACGGATTTGTGCCGGACGTGGTGGCAGAAGCGGTGGCCAACGCGGGAGCGGGACGGCTGATTCTGGGCACGCACGGCCGGCGCGGGCTGAAGAAGTTTGTGCTGGGATCGGTGGCGCGCCAGCTGCTGGAAGCGGTGGACATCCCTGTTTGCACGGTGGGACCACGGGCGCACAAGGGAGCGACTCGTTCGCCGGCCACGATTCTGCACCCGGTGTCGCTGGCGGGGATGCATCAGACGAGCGCGGATTTGTCGTTCACGCTGGGGCATCAGTTTGGCTCGAAGGTGGTGCTGCTGCATGTGATTCCGCCGGCGCCGCATGTGGCGCGGGACCCGGAGCGCGCAATCCAGGCGGCGACGCAGGAATTGCAGAAGCTGATTCCGGAAGAGGCGGCGCCCTCGACGCAGGTGCAGGTGCGGATCGCGCTGGGGTCGGTGGTTGCGGAGATTTTGAATGCGGCGGATGAGGCGCAGGCCGGGCTGATCGTGCTGGGCGTGCATGCGCCGTCGCACAGCTGGCTGCCGGGAACGGAGCCGGCGGCATACAAGATTCTGGTATCGGCGCCGTGTCCGGTGATCTCGCTGCGAGTGCACGCGGATCCGGAAAAGATGAAGGCGGAACACAAGCGCGAGGAAGTTCCTGCGATCTTCGGCTAATGGGACATGACGGACGGGAAGAGCACACGCCGGAGGCGTGGAACCAAATGCCTGTGAGTGCAAAAAATTCGAACGGAAGCGCGCGCCAGGTGGCGGAACGATGCGCACAATGTACGGAACGGGCTGACCGCATCTTCTGCAACCTGCCGGAAGACGCGATTGAGCGCTTTGACGAGATTGCGATGCAGATCGCATATCCGAGCCGGTCGATTGTGTTTGAGGAAGGGCAGCGGGCATCGGGAATTTTTGTGGTGTGCAGCGGGCAGATCAAACTGTCGGCGACGTCGCGCGACGGGCGGACGATGATTCTGAAGATTGCAACGCCGGGCGATGTGCTGGGGCTGACGGCGACGCTGAACGATTTGCCGTATGAAGTGACGGCGGAGACGCTGGAGCCGTGCCAGATTCGCAGCGTGCGCCGGCGCGACTTCCTGGAGTTTCTGGGTCAGTTCGGCAACGTGAGCCGGCAGGCAGCTCAGGTGATTGCGCGCGAATATCACGAGGTGTTTCTGGATGCGCGGCGGCTGGCGCTGTCGGGCTCGGCAGCAGGACGGCTGGCGCAGTTGCTGCTGGACTGGGCGCGCACCGGATCGTGCGGCAAGCCGGAACTGCGGTTCACCATGGCGCTGACTCATGAAGAGCTGGCGAACATGGCGGGAACTTCGCGGGAAACGGTGACGCGGCTGCTGAACCAGTTCGAGCGCGATGAACTGATCGTGCGGCATGGATCTTCGATTGTGATTTTGCGGGCGACGGAGATGGAGCGCATGGTTGGGTGAAGTTAGTCGCGAGTTGATGGTGTGCTCAGAGTCACAAAATCGGGTGACCATCGTCACGGTCCGGTCGGCTGCCGCAGCGTAGGTTCAGGGAAAGCCCAAACAGCAGAAAGTGAGGGCCTGGGCCATGACGGCTTCCGACAGACTCCATTCGAAGAAAAACGAGAAGACAACCTATTTGAGCGGCGCGCGGCCGTTTCCGTTCAAGACCATTGTGGCGGCGACGGACTTTTCAGAAGAGTCGTCGGCGGCGCTGCGCTGCGCGCAGGCGATTGCGCGGCGGCAGCATGCGATGCTGCTGTTGATCCACGTAATCGATCCGGTCGGCTATGCGTTTCCTGATGGAGCACCTTCGGCGGTGGATCGCGATGCGGCGGCGCACGAGGAGCTGGCGCGCATGGAAGCGGAGGTGCGCAAGCTTGGGATCCCGGTGCACTCGCGGGTAGAAACGGGCCTGGTGTGCGAGCGCATTTTGTTGTCGCTGCGCGACCACAAAGCGGCGCTGCTGGTGCTGGGGACGAAGGCGATCACCGGAGCAGGACGAGCGGCGCTGGGTGCGGTGACGCGGCAACTGCTGGCACATTCGCCTTGCCCGATTCTGACGGTGGCTGCTGACGATCCCAAAGAGCCGCGTGACTTTTCGCAATGGAACAATGTGCTGGCGGCAACGGATTTTTCGGCCGCTTCGCTGAGCGCGCTGCACTATGCGCAGAGCGTGGCCGGGGGACATCTGATTTTGCTGCACACGGCGCGGTGCGGGCGGCACGAGGAGTGTCCGAACTGCCTGGAGCGGCTGCGTTTTCTGGCTCCTTTCGACGAAGCGCATGGATTGCCCGTGGATCATTTGGTGACGGGCGGGGATCCGGCGCAGATGATTATCGATGCGGCGAAGCATCTGGGTCCGGACCTGATCGTGCTGGGCGCGCCTTCGCCGGCGCACGATGCGAACGATCTGGAAGCGAGCACGGTGGTGCGGGTGATTTCCGCGGTGAACGTGCCGGTGCTGATTGTGCCGGAGGGCCGAGCGCGATTTGAAGATGAAGTGATTGCGGAAGTGGCGACCGCGTAGCTGGTAGCTGGTGGCCGGTGGCTGGTAGCTGGTAGCAAAAAGCTCTCAGCGTAAGGCTGTCAGCAAGAGACTGTCAGCGAAAAGCTATCAGCAGAGAATTGCGACGGACTCTTGCGGGTCCGCCGCATCCTTTGTGAGTTTTTGTTGCGCTGCGTTTACTGGATTACTTTGCCGGGATCGGTGTGGAGGACTTCCACGCTGGTTCCGGCTAATTCTTTTTGGAGCGCATCGGGCGTGCCGGTGAGCGCCGGGAACGTTCCCCAGTGGATGGGCAGGATGGTCTGCGCGCCGAGGAATTTGGCGGCGAGGGCAGCGCCTTTGGGGCCCATGGTGTAGTGGTCACCGATGGGCAGCATGGCGAGCGATGGGTGGTGCAGATCGCGGATGAGCTGCATGTCGGAAAAGACCGACGTATCGCCGGCATGGTAGAGAACGGGGCCGTTCTCGATGGCAATGACGAAGCCGGCGGGGTTGCCGGTGTAGACGATTTTGCTGCCGTCTTCGGCGCTCGAGGAGTGGCGCGCTTCAGTCATGGTGAAGGTGATGTCGGCGTGGGTGTGCGAGCCGCCGATGTTCATGCCGGTGGAGTTCTTTTCGTCGAGGCCTTTGGAGTTGAGGTAGCCAATGAGCTCGACCATGCCGTAAGTGGCTGCGCCGTGTTTTTTGGCGACAGGGATGGCGTCCGCGATGTGGTCCATATGGCCGTGCGTGAGCAGCAGGATGTCGATCTTTTCCGGAAGCTTATAGCCCTTGGGAAATTTGGGGTTGTATTCGATGAAGGGGTCAATGAGGATGGTGGTGCCATTGGGCGTGGTGACGAGGACGGTGGCGTGACCGAGCCAGGTGATGGTGGTGCCTTTGAGGTCGGGCATGGTTTATCTCCGAGAAATAGGATCGCATGGAAGCAGCTAAGAAGCGGTCAGCGGAAGTCCGGCCAGCATTATGCCATACCGTTATTGGATGCGGGAGTTGCCGCAACTCGCTGACTCACGGATCCAGAGCCGCTGGTTCAAGGGCTCCGCAGTCCTGAGCGATTTTAAGGGCTGCTTCGTCTAAGGGTGCAGTACGGCGGCTTCGGCCGGTTTTCCCTCTGCTGTTAACGTTGCTTCAGACACATCTGCTTTTCTTTTTGTGTTGATTCTCCATTCCAATGGAGAGGGAAAGGTGTGCGTGGTGGGCGCTGACACTCGTTGGTGGGTTGGCTGGTTCCGGGTTGCGACCGTGTTGGCGATTTCCGCTGTGCTGTCGTTGCAGACCGGGATAGCGCAGGCGACAGTGGGGTCGGTTTCGGGAACAGTTGTGGATCCGACGGGCGCGGTGATCCCGGGCGCGGTGGTTTCCATCACGCGCGCCGGTGCGGTTGCGGTGACAGCGACGTCGGACGGTGTGGGCAACTTCACGATGACCGCGGTCGCGCCGGGTGTTTACGCGATTGTGGCGCACGCTGCTGGATTTCGCCCGGCGCGGGTACAGCATGTGACGGTGACGGCCGGGCGCGCGCAGCAGGTGACGCTGACGCTGGCCATCGAGATCCAGCAGCAACAGGTGACGGTCAACGATCAGCAACTGGACGCGAGTCCGGACAAGAACGGGGACGCGATCGTGCTGCGCGGCTCCGACCTCGATGCGCTCTCGCCCGATCCGGACACGCTGCAGACGGAGCTGCAGGCGATTGCAGGGAGCGATCCTGACGCGGGAACGCAGTTTTATGTGGATGGATTTTCGGGCGGGAAGCTTCCGCCGAAATCCGAGATTCGAGAAATCCGGATCAATCAGAATCCATTTTCGGCGCAGTACGACCAGATCGGGTTCGGGCGCGTAGAGATTTTCACCAAACCCGGCACGGATAAGTGGCACGCCGATTTGTGGCTGGATGGAAACGATTCCGATTTCAATTCGCGCAATCCGTTTGTGACGGTGCAGCCGCCGTATCACTCGTTTGAGCTGTACGGGAATCTCGACGGGCCGGTGACGAAACATTCATCGCAATTCACCGAGATTGGGCGACAAAGCGCGGCCGATGATTCGATTGTGAATGCGTTTGTTCTGGATGACGCGCTGAACCCGGTGCCTTTTTCGCAGACTTATCCGAATACGTCGAGCTACACGGATTACTCGACGCGCTTCGATGTGCAGGCGGGAAAAATTCAGACGCTGAGCTTGCGCTATCACCTGGTGGAATCGGATCAGACGAATGCCGGGGTGGGGCAATTCGCGCTGGCGTCGCAGGCGAACAACAGCAGCAACACGGAACAGGTGCTGCAGTTCAGCGATTCGCAACTGTATGGAGTGCATTTGCTGAACGAGACGCGCTTTCAGTACATTCGCGACCGCAACCGGGAAACGCCGCAGAATTTGACGCCAACGATCGTGGTGCAGGGTGGCTTTACGGGCGGGGGCAGCAACGCCGGGATCAACAACGACAATCAGGATCACTACGAACTGCAGAATTATGTGCAGAGCACGCGCGGGCGGCACACGGTGGATTTTGGCGGGCGGTTCCGGTACGTGCGCGACGCGAACGACTCGACAGCGGATTTCAATGGGCAATACACGTTTGCTTCGCTGACGGCGTACCAGATTACCGAGCAGGGCAGGCAGAATGGTTTGACGCCGGCGCAGATTGCGGCTGCGGGCGGGGGGCCGAGCTTGTTCAGCCAGACGTCGGGAACGCCCGCGGTGGTGGTCAGCGTCTTCGACGCGGGGCTGTATGCGGAAGATAACTTCAAGGTCCGGCCCAATGTGACGCTGAGTTACGGAATGCGGTTCGAATCGCAGACGCGGATCGCGGATCACGCTGATTTTGCGCCGCGCTTTGGAGCCTCGTGGGCGATCAACCATGGCAAAAACAAGCCGCCGCTGGCGGTGCTGCGCAGCGGCTTCGGCCTCTTTTATCAGCGGTTCCCCTCGCTGAATGTTCTGGAGGCGGAGCGGCAGAATGGAGTGACGGAACAGGAGGTAGTGGTGAACGACCCCACTTTCTATCCCGACATTTGCGCGGGTGGGGGCGGGGCGTGCGCCGGAGCGGCGAACGCTGCGCCGACGATTTTTCGCATTAGTCCCACGCTGCATGCGCCCTACATCATGATGGCCTCGGTGGGCGGGGACAAGCCGCTGGGCAAAGTGGGGACGATGTCGGTGAACTACCAGTTTTCGCGCGGCGAGCATCTGTTCCTGACGCGCAACATCAATGCGCCGTTGCCGGGCACCTACAATCCCGCCGATCCCGGCAGCGGGGTTCGACCGCAGGGGACGGACGAAAACATTTACGAGTACGCGTCGGAAGGGGATTCGGTACGCCACCGGCTGGTAGTGAGCGTGAACGCGCATGCGAAGAATATCGGCCTCTACAGCAACTACATGCTTAGCAAAGCTGAGGCGGATTCGGCGGGGATTGGAAGCTTTCCTTCCAATGGTTACGATCTGCACCAGGACTGGGGGCGAGCGTCGAACGATATCCGGAGCCGGGCGTATGTGGGCGGCTACTGGACCATTTGGCGTGGCTTCAACGCGAATCCCTTTCTGGTGTATCAGTCGAGCTCGCCCTTCAACATTGTTGTGGGGCAGGATTTGAATGGAGATACGCAATTCAACGATCGGCCCACGTTCGCGACGGATCTGACGCGGCCCAGCGTGGTGCGGACGCCGTGGGGCGTGTTCGATACGGATCCCATTGCGGGGCAGAAGACGATTCCGATCAACATGGGCAAGGGGCCCGATTTATTTTTTCTGAATATGCGGGTGATGAAGAACTTCAACTTCGGGCCCGCCGTGCCGGATGAAGCCCCGGCGCCTCCTGCGAATGCAGCGAAAGCGGCAAAGCCAGCGGTAAAAAAGCCGATTGAGCGGAAGTATACGCTGGGGCTGGGCGTGGCCTCAGGAAACGCACTGAACCGAGTGAATCTTGCGCCGCCGGTTGGGGTGCTGGACTCGCCGCTGTTTGGAAAATCGACGGCGCTGGCGAGCACGTTCGGTTCGGGCTCCGCGAATCGCACAGTGAGCGCTAATCTTTTCTTCCGATTTTGAGGCCGAGCAACTCCTTCTGGTCTCGGCGGTTCGTTCCCTTCATGCGCGATAAACTTTGACCCATGCGATTGCGGTATCGAATTGTGGATGTGTTTACGGAGCGGGCGCTGGAGGGGAATGCGCTGGCGGTGTTTCCGGATGGGGCATCTGTGCCTGAGGAGCGGATGCAGGCGATTGCACGGGAACTGAATTTGTCGGAGACGGTGTTTGTGCTGCCTTCGACACACACAGATACCGAGGGCCGCGAGGATTGCGCGGCGCGGCTGCGGATTTTTACGCCTTCGCGGGAGATGGCGTTTGCGGGGCATCCGACGGTGGGGACGACGTGGGTGCTGCTGGATGAGGGGATGGTGGCGCGCGGGACCGAGCGGTTTCTGGTGGAGGAAGGCGTGGGGCCGGTGCCGGTGCGGGTGGATGCGGACGGGCTGATCTGGCTGACGACTCCTGCGATTCGCTATGGGCGGACGTATGATGCGGAGGCTTGCGCGGCGGCGCTGGGTTTAGCGCGCGGGGACTTGCTGGAGGTTGCGCCGCAGTGGGTGAGTGCGGGGAATCCGACGATTTTTGTGGCGGTGCGGGATCGGGAGACGGTGGATCGGGCGCAGCTGGAAGTGGCTGGATTCCGGGGGATGATTGCTTCCGGCGCTGGCGACGGTGAGAGCGGTGCGGGCGCTTGCGTGTTTGTGTTTGCGCCGGTGGAGACGGGGGCCTATTCGCGGATGTTCGCGCCGGCGTTGGGGATTGTGGAGGATCCGGCGACGGGTAGCTCGACGGGACCGCTGGCTTCCTACATGATGCGGCACGGGCTGGTGGCGGGCATGCGGTGGGTGAGTGAGCAGGGAGTGAAGATGGGGCGGCGGAGCTTGCTGCACGTTCTTGTGACGGAGGAGGGAGGGATTGAGGTGGGCGGCAGCGTGACGCCGGTGGGAGTGGGATTTCTGATGCTAGAGGGTGGGCGGCAATAGATGGAAATTGTACCGTCGAACATGAAATCGTAAGGGAGAATGCGTGATGCGGCAGAACGCAATATTGCGGATCTGGAGTGCGGTATGGAGGGGGTCGCTGCTATTTGCTTCGACGTGGTGCCTGAGTCACATGTGCTGGGGGCAGGACTCTGGACACGGTCAAACAGAGGGCCAACGAATTCCCGGTATCGCGTCGGGACGACTGCAAATTGTGAACCTGCCTGGCACGTTGTATGCCGGCACCGCGAATGGCATACCGATATCGTTGGGAGGGTATTCGGCGCAGAAAGCCTATGTGAGTCTGGAGTACTACTCTCAGAATGGGGACCTGCTACCCCCTGAGGATTACGGAACAACTGTAATTCGCCATCATCCCGATGGCACCGCATATCTGGACGTTAGCCCTACGCGGGCGGGCAAGGCACATCTGGAGATTTCCGTGACTTTCACCGACGGGAATCGTGATACCGCGAGTGTTGATTGTTCGATCGAGATTACATCGAACGCCCCAAGCGATTTCTTCATTAATGTATCCGGTAGATTTGACCGTGGGCGAACTGGAACGATGTATATGGACCTAACAAAGTCATTCACAAAGAGAGTGCTGGAACCGGAGGCTGTCTTTCCGGATAGCACAGTGCCAGTCGTATTGACTCCGAAGGGTGTCGTATTCCGCGTAATTGCCAATGATGAAATGCCCGCCGTGAGCTTCGATGAATCAAGCGGTACAGTGAGCGCTTTACATGTTGGACACGCTTTGGTGATTGCGGAGTTTCGAGGAAGATCTGTGCTGACCTGTATCGATGTCGTCGGAAACGCCAGAGCAACCGGGGAATCTACAACTTGTAATGAGCTTGTTCCGTCAGGAATGACTCCGCCCGAGAGTAGCCCTGCGGATGGTACCGGATTGAAGATGGTGCGGATACCTCACGGATTATGAGGAGCGCGGTGAGGCGAACTGATCTCGTGGCACGAATCTCGCTACTTTTGGCTCGTTAGTTTGCGGTATTGGACGAGCATGTTGGCGCGCCATATGAGGATCATGCCGAAGGCGAGGATGAAGAAGAGGGCTCCGGTTTGTTCGACGGTGAGGAGGCGGTCGAAGTAGCCGCGGGCGAGGATGCGGACGGCGGCGAGAACGATGATGACCACGATGAACATGCTGGAGCGCTTCATGATGATCTTGTCGCCTTCGCGATGGAGGCGCGAGGTGGCGAGCAGCGGCCAGGCGAGCAGGATGGCTCCGATGAGGAAGGCGCAGAGGGCCCAGAGCCAGGGGATGCGGAAGGCGGGGACGATGAACATGGAGAAGCCGGTGGCCATGCCGGCGGGTGGGATGAGGATGGTTTTGAGGGTGACGGCGGAGCGGCCTTCCTGGATGCGCCAGACGAGGACGGCGCCGGCTCCGAAGACGGACGCGATGGCTGCATTGGCTGGGAGTGATGTGCATGGGGCAGGTTTCAGGGTACAGGTTCCAGCTTGCAGGGGTCCAGGGCGTGGGGCGCCGGGTTACCAGGTGTAGCGAACGGAATAGGTGAGGGTCGCTTCTCCTTTGGCGGGAACCTGGATGGGGAACTCGACGGTGCGGGCGTCGAGTTTGGTGTAGTCGGCGGATTGGTTGCGAATCTCCCAGTTCACGCCGCGATACATGGGCTCGACGACGGAAACGGTGATGGGCTGCGGCTTCTGATTGGTGAGGTGGATCTCGAAGGATTCGTCGAGGATGCGATCCTGCCCGTTCACGTGGAAGTCGGTCTGGCGGCGGGATCCTTTTACATCGAACGCGTTGCCGGTAACGATTTTGACGGTGTCCTCGGTGGGCGTGTGGTTGATCATGCTTTCGCCGACGAATTCCATTTGCCCATCGGAGTCGCGGCGGTAGAGGCGGATGCGGCCAGCGGGCAACGGCATGCCGAGGTGATTGGCTTCAGAATCCTTGAAGGACTCGACGATCTGCACTTTGGTGTTGCCGGGGTCAATGCCGTATTCCGATTGTTGGTTGACATAGCCATTGTTGTTGTTCTGATACGCCTGCAGATCCGCGGAGCCGTCGTAGCGATAGGTGCGGGCGAGGGTGATACCGGACGCATCAATGAACTGGATTTGTTTGGTTTCGCCGTTCAGGAGCGAGACGGTGCGATGCAGGTCGTAGAGGTGGAAGTCGTCGAAGGCCTTCTGCGTGACGGACGTATTGACCCCACGCTGGATGTTGGCGCCGAAGGCCAAAACGCGGTCGCGGAGATGGGACTGATCTTCGGGAGTGAGCTTGGCGACGTCGCCGGCCATGAGCTTGATGCGGGCGGAAGGGAACTCGGTTCCACTGTCGTTGTGGATGGTGACCCAGCCGAGCACGCTGGCTTTTTCGTCGGAGCCTGATGCGTCGCCGCCGCTGGGAGCGACAACGTTGTAGGTGGCTTCCCAGCTGAGGCCGCCGGTGATGTAGGCGAGCTCGGCGGAGAGATGCTGGGTCTTGTCGGAATCAATGAGCCAGCGGAGGGTGGGCTCGAGCAGAAGGCCGTCGGTGGAGGCGGGAAAGAGCGGCGTGCCGGGAAGCTGGAATTCGAGCTGGCCGTTCACTTCGATGAGGGGATCGTTATTGGGGTAGGGGTTGTACTGAGGGTAATCATTGTTGCTGCGCGGGGCGCGAATGATTTTGCCGGAGACGATTTGGGGATTGCCGGCGTCGGCGGGCATGCCGTTGGACAGGCGCAGGCCGGCGACGGCAAAGTTAATGATCTTGCCCTCGTATTTGCGGAGCATGGAATTTTGATCGATGACGCCGGCGTCGTAATTCTGCTCGGCGATGCGGAAGGTGTGCGTGCCGGCGGGATCGCGCAGGACGACGGAATCTGGCTCGACCTGCGCGGTAACCTGGGTGGTGGAGACCTGGTTGGGTCCGGCACGGAGGTTGAGGTCGATGGAGGTGCGCGCGACGGCGAAGTTGTCGTTGTAAATGGTGAGCGCGGTGGACGGGGCTGCGGGCTGGGCGGCTTGTTGAGCGGCAAGGAGGGAAGGCAGGAAGAAAAGTGCAGCAGCAGAACGAAGGCGCACGCGAGTTTCCCCTTTCGGTGGAAGACCAATGGAGACCGAGGGTAGTCTATGCGTTTTTGGACGGGCCGGGTTGCGAATCGTTTACTGCGTGAAGATCTTTTTGGGGCAGATGGTGTGGACTCCTACGTTGCCGTCGACTAACTGGGTGATATCTACGTCGCAGGCTACGCTGGTGAGCATGTAGGCGTCGTCGCGGGTGAGATGTTTCTGGGTAACTAAGAAATCGATGTTATTGCGGACGGCCATTTCGGTAGCCGTTTTTAGGTCGGGGCTGAAGCCCATGGCGATATAGCTGGTTGGCGTTTCCGCGCGGGGCCAGAGGAGATGCTGGTCTTTGTGGACGATGAAGCGGAAGGTTCCGGTGAGGAAGGTTTCCATGGCGGTGATGTCGACTTCGCCGTTGCCTTGTCCGGCGTGTCCGTCGCCTGCTTCAAAGAGCGCGCCGGGCGTGTGGACGGGGAGATAGAGCGTGGTTCCGGCGACTAACTCCTTGTTATCCATATTGCCCCCGTGCATCCAGGGCGGAGCGCTGTTGTAGCGTCCGGCGGATTCGGGCGGCGCGTCGCCCATGCTGCCGAAGAAGGGATGGAGCGGGATCTCGATGCCGGGGGCGAAGTGGGCGATCATTTTTTCGCGATCGAGGGGAATGATTTTGGAGCGGCCGTAGGGGAAGTCGTCGGGGAGGAAGCCGCGTCCGGCGCCGAATCCATTGCAGGCGAAGGGAGCATCGATGTCGATTTTCAGAATGTCGATTTCGAGGACATCGCCGGGCTGGGCTTCGGCGATGGCGACGGGGCCGGTGAGGATGTGTCCGCCGGGGCCTTTGTCGGTGACTTTGTCGTAGATGGGCTGGTTATAGGCGGGAATGTCGGCGGCGTTGGCGCCTTCGCTGATGAGTCGCTCGTTGGGTCCGCAGGTGGAGAGGGTTTGCATGCGGACGGTGTCGCCGGAGTGGACGGTGAGGACGGGTTTGGCTTTGGACCAGTAGTATCCCCAGGCGACGGTGGTGGGCGTGGCGGCGAGGAAGGTGGGCGCGGACTGGGCGGCGGCGGCGCAGGAAATGGAGAGGATGAGGACGGTCAGGGACTTCATGGAAATGAACGGGGACTTCATGCAAACGGCTGGGGATCTCATTCAAACCTCCGGACGCGGATGGCGTTTTTCAGTTGAGAGGGAAGCAGGGGACGGCTGTAGGCAGAATGATAACGTGACCGGCATGGGCTGGCGTGATTCCGGGCGGGGCGCTCCGGTAAATTGAAAGTGTGGGCGGGAACCCGACATTGCAACTCGGTGACTGGCAGCGAAAACGTGCCGGGGGCCTGGTGGTGCGACAGGCAGAGCCGCTGAACCTGGAAGGTCCGTTTGCGGATCTTAACGGGCGGGTGACGCCGACGGAGCAGTTCTATGTGCGGAGCCATTTTGCGACGCCTGCGCTGGATGCTGAGGCGTTCCGGCTGATCGTGGAAGGCGCGGTGGAGCGGGAGATTCGCCCGACGCTCGAGGAACTGAAGGAAATGCCCAGGGTGACGCGGGCAGCGACGCTGGAATGTGCGGGGAACGGGCGGGTTTATCTGCATCCGCCGGTGCCGGGCGTGCAGTGGGAACTGGGCGCAGTGGGTAACGCGGAGTGGACGGGCGTGCGGCTGAGCGAGGTGCTGCGGCTGGCGGGCGTGCGGGACGAGGCGGAAGAAATTGTGATGGAGGGCGCGGACCGCGGAGTGGTGGAGCATGAGGACGGTCCGGCGACAGAGATTGCGTACGCGCGCGGCGTTCCGGTGAGGGACGCGGAGCAGGTGGTGCTGGCGTATGCGATGAACGGCGAGCCGTTGCCGCGGGAGCATGGGTTTCCGCTGCGGGCGATTGTGCCGGGACATTATGCGATGGCGTCGGTGAAGTGGCTGACGCGGATCACGGTGAGCACGGAGCCGTTCGGCGGATATTTTCAGACGGAAGATTATGCGTACTGGGACGAGGCGGACGGGCAGAGGGTGCGGCGGCCGATTCGCGAGATGGCGCTGAAGTCGTCGATTGCGCGGCCGGTGGCGGGGGATGTGCTGGCAGCGGGGCCGGATGTGATGGTTGCGGGTGCGGCGTGGGCTGGTGAGGCGGGACTGAGGTGCGTAGAGGTTTCTACGGATGGCGGGGCGACGTGGGCGCGGGCTGAATTTCTGGATCCGGAGGCGCCGGGGGTTTGGCGGCGGTGGCGGTTTGTGTGGCGTGCGCCGGCGGCGGGGGATTACGTGCTGATGTCGCGGGTGACGGACGCGCGCGGGAATATGCAGCCGGCGGCGCGGGATGGGCGGATGGGGACATATGTGATCCACCATTGGGTGCCGGTGCCGGTGAGCGTGCGGTGACTGGCGATAGAGGGCGAAGTAACTGCTGACAAAGTGATCGAACCGGAGAAGAAAACTTCCCTCAGCGGCTAAAGCCGGGTGATGTGGGGCCTTTACGGCATAGCTGAAGCTGTGCCCCTCCAAAACAATTCGTTTTTGGCAAGCTGTTGAGGCGTGGCGTGCCGCTTCAGAGTGGACCATTCCGCCGCGGCTGGGAAGCAATCCTCCTGCACACATTCACCTGCGCGCCGGGTTTGCGGCTCTTACGAAGAAAAAGCGAAATCTGGCTTGACGGCGGGAATGGGTCAGGAGTACGTTTTTCCGCATGGGCGAAGAAAAGGCGAATATTCTGCAATCGGACACTTTGTTTCCCATTCTGCCGCAGGGGCCGGTGGGGATTGCGCGGTTGGCGGCGGAGGGCAGCGAGGCGGAGCTGGGGCGCGACGGGCATGGGGTGGCGTTTCGCACGATGGAGGTGCGATCGATCCTGAACCGTTCGGAGTCGCTGCGGGTGAACTACTTTCAGTGGAGCATCAATCCGTATCGCGGGTGCGAATTTGGCTGCCGGTACTGCTATGCGCGCTACACGCATGAATTTATGGATAAGCCGGATCCGCTGACGTTCGAGCGGGAGATTTATGTAAAGCAGCAGGCGGCGTGGCTGCTGCGCCAGGAACTGCGGCAGGTGGGCGCAGCGGAAGCGATTGCGATCGGGACGGCGACCGATCCTTACCAGCCGGTGGAGCGGACGGCGCAGGTGACGCGGAGTTTGCTGGAGGTGCTGGCGGAACGGGAGGGGCTGCGGCTGGGGATTGTGACGAAGTCGACGCTGATCGAACGGGATGTGGATTTGCTGAAGAGGATTGCGGAGCGGAACCGGCTGACGGTGAGTGTGACGATCACGACGCCGGATGCGGAGCTGGCGCGGGTGCTGGAGCCGCGAGCGCCGCGTCCGGATCTGCGGTTCAGGACGGTGGAGCGGCTGCGCGAGGCGGGATTGCGGGTGGGGATTCTGTGTTCGCCGCTGATGCCGGGCATTACGGATACGCCGCAGGCGCTGGAGCGGATGGCGATTCGGGCAAAGAATGCGCGGGCGTGCTTTTTTGCGGCGCAGCCATTGTTTCTGAAGCCGTGCTCGCGGGGGGTGTTCATGCAGTTTATTGAGGAGCATTTTCCGGAGTTGAAGACGGCCTACGAGACGCGGTACGGGGCGCGTGCGTTTGTGACGAAGGCATATCAGGAGCGGGTGGGGGCGCTGGTGAAGGCGGTAGTGCGGAAGCACGGGCTCGGCGACCGGTTTAACGAGGGGATGAAGAAGGGAGTGCAGCCGGTTTGGCCGGCGCAGGGGGAATTATGGGAGGGAGTGCAGCGGAAGCGATCGGCGTAGGAGAGGGTGCAGGCTTCGGGATGGAGGGTGTGGCGACTGCCCACCCTAATTGCGCCAGGGGCGGCGCAATTAGAATGGGACACCCGGGTAGTCGGGCACGCGGGTCTGGGGCAGCGGCGGTGTGGCCAAACCTACGTCAGTTGCGGCGCTGGGCGGGGTTGCGTATAGTTCGAGCAAAGCGGGACATTGCAGAAAATGAGGAGCGCGGGATGGCAACGGGCGAAGCGGCAGCGGTGATTGGCAAGTCGGTACAGATACGGGGCGAAGTCAAAGGCAACGAGGATCTGTTGGTCGAGGGGTAGTGGAAGGCACGATTTCGCTGACCGAGAGCCGGCTGACGATTGGCGCGCATGCGCATGTGCAGGCGAATCTGATGGCGCGGGACGTGGTGGTGCTGGGCGCGCTGGTGGGCGATATTCAGGCGCCGGGACGCGTGGAGTTGCGCGCGGGCTGCATGATGACCGGCGACATTCGCGCGGGACGGTTGTCGGTGGAAGAGAATGCGGTGTTCAGCGGCAAGGTGGAGTTGAGCAGCGCCTGAGCAGCGCGAGCGAAGCGGAACCGGCGAAGGCCGAGCGGGCAGCGGCGGCACCGGTGGCTACGGCGCCGGCGTTGTTTGGGGCGAACTAGAAGCAGCCGGTAGCTGGTAGCGAAAGACTGGTAGCGAAATACGAAGGCTCCGTTCCTTTTAGGAACGGAGCCTTTTGTCTTGCCCTGATTCGCCCACCCTATTTGTGCCGAAGATCGGCACAAATAGAATGGGGCACCCAGTTTCTTCTGATCCCGATGCTACTGGCTTACGTGCATGTTGGCGGTGAGCGGAGTGTCGGCGGAGGAGCCGCCTACCAGGATCTGGTAATCGCCAGGGGTTAGGGTGAAGGCGTTCTTGGCCACGTCGAAGACCGAGAGCGTGAGCGGGTTCATGGTGACGGTGACGGTTTTGGATTCGCCAGCGTTCGAGAGCGACGCGATCCCAGCCGGTGAGGCGCTTATAGGTGCTTTCGCCGGTGGAGGCGGGCAGGATGGCGTAGACCTGAGCGACTTCCGTGCCGGCGCGGTCGCCGGTGTTGCGGACCGTGAAGGTGGCGGTGTGCTGGGCGGGATCGACGTTGAGGCCGGAAAATTCGTACGTGGTGTAGGAGAGGCCGAAGCCGAAGGGGAAGAGCGGGGTTTTGTGCTCGGACTCAAACCATTTGTAACCGACACGCGCACCTTCTTTGGTGTAGTCGGCGTCGAAGGGGACTTCCTGCTGGTGGTGGCGGGCTTCGGGCAGGCTGCCGGGGCCGTCGACGTGAATGCCAGGCACCTGCGGGTGCGGGAGCTGGTCGTCCGATTTGGCGAAGCTGATGGCGAGGCGGCCGGAGGGGTTGACGTCGCCGAAGAGGATGGAAGCGAGCGACTGCGCGCCGCCGATGCCGGGGTAGAAGGTTTCGACGATGCCCTGAACTTTGTCGGCCCACGGCATGGTGACGGGGCCGCCGGTTTCGAGGACGACGATGGTGTGCGGGATTGGCGGCGGCGACGGCCTCGACGAGCGCGTCCTGATTGTCGGGCAGCGCGCTGGTGGGGCGATCCATGCCTTCGCTCATGGGCTGATTGACGAAGACGATGGCGACCTGCGCGGTCGGCCGCGAATTTGGCGGCTGCGGCGGGATCGGTGCCGGGATTGAATTCCACTTTGGCGTTGGGCGCGTGCTTGCGAATTTCTTTCAGCGGCGAGGACGGGAAGTAGACGACCTCCATCCAGTGCGCGCCGCCAGGGTGGGGAGTTCCGTTGGGAGGAGCGGCGTTGCCGCCAGGCGCGTCCACCTGCGCGGAGCCGCCGCCGGAGAGAACGCCGACGTCGGCATGCGAGCCGATGAGGGCGATGGACTGCACGGATGGAAGCGGAGAGCGGCAGAACGTGTTCGGCGTTTTTGAGGAGGACGATGCTCTCGTCGGCGATGTGCTCGGCGTCGTCACGGCCGCGGAAGGGATCGGTTTCCTGGAACTGCGGCGGGTTGTCGATGACGCCGTTGGCGAACATGGAACGGAGGACGCGGTGGACGGCGTCGTCGAGGCGCGCCTCAGAAACCTGGCCGGACTGGACGGCTTGCTTGAGGGGTTCGCCGAAGTATTGGGAGCCGGGCTGCTCCTGATCGAGGCCGGCGGTGAAGGCGTGCACGGCGGAGTGGGTGCCGCCCCAGTCGGAGAGGACGAAGCCTTTGAAGTCGAAGTCTTTTTTCAGGACCTGGTTGAGGAGGTAGTCGTTCTCGCAGGACCAGTCGGTGCCGCCGGGAGGGGTGATGGTGTCTTTGTTGTAGGAGCACATAACACCGGCGGGATTTGCGATGCCGATGGCGATCTGGAAGCCGAGGAGGTCGCTTTCGCGCGCGGCTTTCTGGCCAATGATGGCGTTGACGATGGTGCGGCCGGTTTCCTGGTCGTTGAAGGCGTAGTGCTTGATGTCGCCCATGACCTGGTTGGACTGAACGCCGGAGGCGAGCTTGCCGACCATGGTTCCGGCGAGGAGTGGATCTTCTCCGGCGTATTCAAAATTGCGGCCATTGCGGGGCTCGCGGGCGAGGTCAACGCCGCCGCCGATGGACATGTTGTAGCCCATGTTGCGGAGCTCGCGACCGATGACGTCGCCGTAGAGGAAGAGGGCGTCGGGATCCCAGGAGCAGGCTGCGCCGAGGACGGAGGGGAGCAGCGTGGCGTAGTGGCTGCCGGCTGCGGAGAGGCGCACGCCGACGGCGGAGTCCGCCATATTGATGCCGGGAATGCCGAGGCGCTCGACGCCCTGCACGTAGCCGGCGCCGCCGAGGGAACCCTTGGGAACGACGGCGTCGGCGCGGAGGCCGTTCCAGCCCGTGCCGTGGACGAAGTTCATTTTCTCGTCGAGGGTCATCTGCTTGATGACGAGGTCGGCGCGCTGATCTGGGGAGAGGGACTTATCCATCCAGGGTTCGGGTTTGCCCTGCGCGGAAGCGGAAAGGGTGGCAGCGAAAAGGACAGCGGATACGCCAGCTAGCAGGCGCTTTGCGGACGGTGACAGTGTGAACATGGGACTCCTCGAAACGAAAGGGAATGGTAAGCGGCGGGTGAAAGAAACGTCAAGCTGAATCGTTTGAGCAGGGGGAAAGCAGCGAAATGCAGCGAAAAGCAGCGAGAGACAGCCCGGATCCCGGAATGCAGCCGGCGGTGGTAGCAACCGGAGCTCATTCTGATGGTTTGGCGGGTAGGCGCTGCGCGGCCTGACGTAATAATTCGGCTTCCTTTTCCAGGGCGACGGAGACGCGTGCGATTTGCGTGTCGGCTTCGGTCCACTCCTTTTGCTCAATGGCTTCGCGGACGCCGGGGATGGTCTTGACGCCGTAGCCGGTGTAAAAGCCGGGGGCGTAGAGCAGGTGCTGAAACCAGGGGCGGTTGGGCAGTCCGGCGGGATCGGTGAGGACGCGCTCGCTGCGGATGAGATCGAGATTGACGCCGGGAGGAGCGACGCCTCCGGCCGCGGCATAGGCCTGGTCGAAGGTTTTGGCGGCGTCGGTTAGATCGTCGGAAGCCTGGTCGAGAGGCGCGAAGTTGAGATAGGGCGGAATGGGCTCGACGGGCGGGGGAATGAGGGTCTTTTTGGGATCCTGCAGGGCCTGGTAGACGCCTTCCTGGAGTTCCTTGTCGCGCTCTTTGGCTTCGTCGCGCTTTTCTGTGGCGAGAGCTTTGAGCTGGGTGACGTAGAGGTGCACGGTGTCGGCCTGATCGGAGAACTGGAAGGGAAGGATGTCGGCGTCGGCCATGCGGATGACCATGGTTCCGGCGGTTTGAGCGAGGGCGCGCTCGTAGTCGAAGGTGGTGTCCATGAAATGCGTGTAGTAGTAGAAGTCGTCGTAGGCGGAGTGGTACTGGCCGCCGCCTTCGTCTTCGCCGCCGTAGGCGAGGTTAACGCTGGCGACGCCGAGATGGTCGATGAAGACGGTGTAGTCGGAGCCGGAGCCGAGGGCGGGGATGCGGAGATCGGCGCGGGAGCGGATCTCCGCGCGATCGGCGGGCGTGGCGTGGGCGATGTCGACGAGGCGCACGCGCTTCCACACGGACATTTTGGTTTCGGGATCCTGAATGTCTTTGGCGACGTCGTTGACGAAGGCTTCGAGGGAATGCGAGCCGCCGGCGTGGAAGTAGCCGCGGCCGTTGCCATCGGAATTGAAATAGGCGACGGCGTGCTGGCGCAGCTCGGCATCGTGGGTTTCGGCCCATTCGGTAGAGCCGAGGAGCGCGGGCTCTTCACCATCCCAGAAGCAGTAGATGATGGTGCGGTCGGGCCTCCAGCCTTGTTTCAGGAGCTCGCCGAGGGAGCGCGCTTCTTCGAGTTCCGGGCTGGCGCCGGAGAGGGGATCTTCTGCGCCGTTGACCCAGGCGTCGTGATGATTGCCGCGGATAACCCACTGGTCGGGATATTTGGCGCCGGGAATTTTGGCGATGACGTCGTTGAGCGGCTTGCGGTCCCAGTTGAAAGCGACGGCGAGGTGGGCCTTCGCTACGCTCGGTCCCACGTGATAGGTGAAGGGCAGGCTGCCGCGCCATGCTTCGGGAACGGTTGCGCCGCCGAGGGCTTTCAGAAAGGGCACGGCGTCGTTCCAGGAAATGGGGAGGACGGGAATTTTGGTGATGGTCTTCACCTGGTCGAGTGGAATGAGCTTGACGCCGGGGACCGCGCCAACACCGGGCGTTTGCGGATCGCCAGGGTAGACGGGCATGTCCATCACGCTGCCGCGCTGCGCGCCGTCGGCGGGACGCATGGGGCCGTCGGGGTAAGGATCGCCCTGGAAGAATCCGTCGTCGCGGGGATCGGAATAGAGGATGCAGCCGAGGGCGCCGTGTTCGGCGGCGACTTTGGGCTTGATGCCGCGCCAGCTTTGGCCGTAACGGGCGATGACGATGGCGCCTTTGACGGAGATGCCCATGCGATCGAGGACTTCATAGTCTTCGGGGCGGCCGTAGTTCACATAGACGAGGGGCGCGGTGACGTCGCCGTCGCGCGAGTAGGCGTTGTAGGTGGGGAGCTGCTCGTCGGTCTGGCTGGAGGTGGGATCGACGGCGATGGGCGGTTCCTGGAGCTTGGCGGTGTAGGGCGCGGGGCCGAGCAATTCGAGCTTGCGCGATTTGGGCGTGGGAAAAAGCGCAGAGAAGGTTTCAATCTGCGCGTCGAGGCCGAAGGACTTGAGTTGAGCGAGGAGCCACTCGGCGTTGTCTTTGTCGTAGGGCGAGCCGACATGGTGGGGGCGCGCGGAGAGGCGGCGCATGTTTTCGCGGATGTGGTCGCGGTCGGGGAGCGCGCGGAATTTTTGCTCCCAGCTGACTTCAGTGGCGGAGTGGGCTGGGGTGTAACCGCGGAGCGTCTGGCCGGAGTCGACGGCGTGAGCGGTGAGGGCGAAGGTGCAGAGGGCGGCGATGGTTAGGCGCATGGGGCTTTCCTCACGGAGCGTTCAGGGTATACGGAGCGAGGGGGTAGGGTGTAGGAAAGCAGCGACCCCACTCTATTTGTGCCGGAAGCTGGCACAAATAGAATGGGCACCCCACCCGTGTTGGTTCTCGATGTGGTTAGTGCTTGTGGTGAGGGTGGGTGTCGACGCCGCCATTGGTCTGAATGATGATGACGGGCTGGGTTTCGACCTCGCAGGGCTTCTTGCCGGAGGCGTTGGTGACGACGATGTTGTAGCTCTTACCGAGGGCAGCAGCTGGATTGATTTCGAGAGTGAGCCACGAGTTGGGTGGGATGGCGTACGCAGGAGCGTCGAGCGGCCAGTAATCGGAATTACTGGGGTCGGGGGTAATGATGAGAACCTCTGCGGAATCGTTGGTCCAGATGATGTGGCCGCCTGGGGCCACGCTGGCGCCGTTGCAGGGACTGCCCGAGCAGCGATGCGCGACATAGATAGTCTGCGGATTGGGCGCGGGTGGATTGCAGGTAAAGACGGCCTGCGTGCCGGCTGCTTTGGAACTGACGGTGGCGAGATTGTTGGAGCCGGGAGAGACGGTGAAGGATTTCGGAGTCAGAGGCCAGTTGGGGTCGGTGGACGAGATTTGGATGCCGGGGGCTCCGCCTAACTCGTTCCCGTTGACGGTCCAGATGAATGATTCGCCGGCATAGGCAATGATGGTGGGGCTGAATACGTTGAATGCGCGCTGCATAACGCTCCTTTCGCGTTTGGGAAGGGGACTGCGGCTGAATTACCTGGCAAGAAGCTGCTGAAACTGGGGATTATTCCGGAGATTATCGAATTCGGGCGAATCGCGGACGATGGAGGTTGAGTATCCGGCAACGAAGGCCTTATGCAGCCACTCCAGAGCTTCGCCGTTTTCGCCGAGATCGTTATACACGACCGCGGCATTAAAGAGCAGGTCTTTATTGCCGCGGCCCAACTGGAGCGAGAGGGCGAGATGGGATTCGGCATTTTGTCTGTCGCCCAGGCCGGCGTAGCAGGAGGCAATGTCGCCCTGCTTCTGAGCGTCGCTGGGATTGACCTTCAGCTCGTCCTCAAGGAGGGAGAGCTGATGTTTGTAAGCCTCGATGGATTTCGCCGGTTGCCCGCTGAAGTGGTCGGCGGCGGCAAGGTTGCCCCAGAGATCGGGATCGCGCTGGTTGTCGTGGATGGCCAGCTCGTAGTTATGCGCAGCGTCGGCGAATTTGCGAGCCTGATAGTAAGCGGTGCCCAGGTTGGCGTAAGCGCCGGCCGCCGGGTGCAGCTTCAGGGACTCCTCAAAGGCAGCGATGGCCGAGGAGTAATTGCCGAGGTAGAGATACGCCGCGCCGAGGTTACTGTAGTCGATATAACTCTCGGGAGCGAGGGTGATGGCCTTCTGGAAAAGGCCGGCGGCTTTGGCGTATTCAGCCTGCTGGATATAGAAGGCTCCCAGGCGCTCGCAGACGAAGACGGAATTGGGATTGGCGATCATCGCCTGGCGGTAGGTGTTTTCAGCGTCGGTAAGGCGATTCATTTTGGCGTAGGCATCGGCGAGGCCGACGGTGGCGCGGTCGGCGGTGGGCTCGAGTTCGACAGCCTTCTGATATTCCGCGGCAGCTTCCTGATCGTGTCCGGTGCCGGCGTCGACCAGGCCCATGCACATGTGTCCGTCGATGCCGGCGTTGCCCAGGTCGACGGCTTTGGTGCAGTCGGTGCGGGCTTTGTCGACTGAAGCGATTCGTTTGTTCAGCGAGTAATCGAACCACCAGGCTTTGCCGCGCTCGGCGTAGGCGCGGCCGAAGTTAGGGTCGAGGGCGAGGGCGCGATTGAGGAGCTGCACAGCGTCGTCGATGGCGCCGGGACGCGTGGGCGTTTCCAGATAGCCGTGGGCCTGGAGGTAATAGTCATAGGCAGCGGGATCGAGGGTGCCGTGAACATTGAGGGCGGCTTGTTCGTCGGGGCGGAGGGTGATGGCGAGGGCCTGGATGACGCCGTCCGCGACCTGATCCTGGAGGCTGAAGGGGTCGGTGATGGGAGCGGTGAGGGAATGGCTGGCCAGGATTTGTCCGGATACGCCTTGCCCGGACACGCCCTTGCCGGCAGAAGCTTGCCCGGCGGAAGCCTGGCCGGAGCCCACGCTCATCAGGGTCCAGACGACGCGATTGAACTGCTTCGACTGCTGAACGTCCATTTGGAGGGTCATATTGGCGCCGAGGGTGTTCATGGCCTGGTCGGAGGCGAAGGCCTGGGCGCGCTGGACGCGGGCGGAGTCAATGACCTGAAGATCGTGATTCTGCGAGAGCGTGGAGATGCGGGCGGCTACGGTAGCGGAGAGGCCGTCGGCGAAGGCGGCCAGGTCGGGACTGGAGCCGTCGATGCGCGGCGGAAGGACGGCAAGGCGCGGGGCGGCGGGTTTGATGGCCGCGGCCGGGGCGTGATGGCGCTTCCACCACGCGACGATGCGCGTGCGCGGAGAGGGAATGGCGATCATGCAGGCGAGGATGACGAGGACGGCCAGGGTGGCAAGGGCGAGCGTCCGCGGCATGGAGCGCGGAGCCTGGGGCGCGTGCCCAACACGACCGCCGTCGCGCACGGTTTCCAGATCGCGGCGCAGCTCCTGGGTGTTGGCGTAGCGGCGGTTGGGATCTTTCATCAGGGCGCGCGCGACCACCGAGGCGAGGCGCCGGGGAATTTTGGCGGGGGAGCGATCGAGCTCGGCGGCTTCGCGCTCGCTGAGAATTTGCGCGGTGGTGACGGTGATGTTGGGTCCCTGGAAAGGATGGCGGCCCGACAGCATTTCGTAAAAGACAATGCCGAGGGCGAAGATGTCCGCCCGGGCGTCGGGCATGTCGCCGCGCAGGATTTCCGGGGACATATAAACGGGCGTGCCCGCCATGTTGCGTGAGCCGGAGAGAGTCTGGGTGGCGGCGGTTTCCCAAGCCGGATCGGAGCCGGGCAGGCGGCGGGCCACGCCAAAGTCGAGCAGCTTCACCTGGCCGGTGGGGGTGAGCATGATGTTTTCCGGTTTGACATCGCCGTGGAGAATGCCCCGGCTGTGCGCGGCGGCCAGCGCCTCCACGCATTGCAGGGCGATGGGGAAGAAGCGATCGAGCGGCATGGGCGCGCCGAGTTGCGCGCGCAGCGTGGAGCCGGCGATGAACTCCATGACGAGGAGGACGTCGTCTTTTTCTTCAATAACGTCGTAGACGGCGGCGATGTTGGGGTGGTTCAGCGCCGAGGCGCGCTGGCCTTCGCGCAGGAAGCGGCTGCGATCGGCGATGGCTTTTTCGTCGCGCGCGAACATGCGCTTGATGGCAACGGGGCGCTGCAGCGCGGTGTCGTACGCGCGGTAGACCTCGCCCATGCCGCCGGCGCCGAGCAGAGCCTCAATGCGAAAACGGCCCACCGTGCTGCTGAGAGGAGCAGGACGCGTGGGCGGCGTTTTGGCGGAGTCGGAACGATCGGACACGATGCGGCCTCTCCCGAGAAGGGTTGCGCCCAATCGTAACAAGAGAAGCCGGTAGCGGGTAGCGGGTGGCTGGTAGCGGGAATGCGGGGTTAGGACACTTCAATAAGTGAACGGGTCCGGGAGCAATTCTGTTTCGGCGGGATGAGGCGGGTGTAGAACGTGCGTATGGCGACAGAATCCAGGATGGCAACGCTGATCGAAAAGGCGCTGGAAGCCGGAATTCCGCAGACGACGCTGGTGGGGATGCTGACGGCGCGGGGCTGGCCGGAGCGGGAGATTTACGATGCGCTGGCCGAGCATTACGAGCGGGTGACGGGCGTAGAGATTCCGCAGCGCGCGCCGGCGGGCGCTTCGGCGAAGGAGGCGTTCCTCTATTTGCTGGCGTTTTCGACGCTGGCGACGTGGACGATCAGCTATGGGTATCTGGCCTCTACGCTGATCGACCGTTGGCTGAGGGATCCGCTGTTTACCGGTTACCAGGCTGCTTTTGACACGTACCTGATTCCATCGGGGCTGGCGGCGATTCTGGTGGCGTATCCGCTGTACATGCTGATTTCCTGGCTGATCGCGCGGGAATTGAGCGCGAATCCGGAGCGGCAGGAATCCGGCGTGAGGAAGTGGCTCACGTATCTGGCGCTGGTGGTGGCGGCGGGCGTATTCATGGGAGATTTGATCACAGCGCTGACGTATCTGCTGCGTGGGGAAGTGACGTCGCGATTTGTGGCGAAGTTTTTGGTGGTGCTGCTGCTTTCCGGCGGGGTATTTTTCTACTACTTCAGCGGGTTGCGGAAGAGCGAAGAAGCGGATGTGCGGCGCACGCGCAACCGGGTGATGGCGGCGGTCTCTGCGGTGTGCGTTGTGCTGCTGACGATCTGCGGGTTTTCGCAACTGGGGCCTCCGCGGACGCAGCGCTCGATGCGCGCGGACCATCAGCGGGTGCAGCAGATGGCGGAGCTGAGCAACAGAATCAACGGGTACTGGAACGCGCATGGATCGCAACTGCCGGGAAGCCTGAACGATCTGCCGGGACGGGTGGTTACTGATCCGGTGACGCATGCTCCCTATGAGTATGTGGCGGGGCAGGGAAGCGAGTATTCGCTGTGCGCGACGTTTAAGCGGAACAGCGACGGCGGCGATGATGCATCGGCGGCCGCCGGCGCGGATGTTTGGGTGCATCCCGCCGGGCACTACTGCTTTCGGTTGAGCGCCACGACGTACACGCCGGCGCCGTATTTTCCATCGGAGTGAGCAGGCTCGGACAGCGCCGCCGGGATTAGCGCGTGGCGGCGGTGGCTTGCTGGTATTCCTCGTAGGGGCCTTTGAAGTCTTCGATGACGCCTTTGTCGAAGTGCCAGATGCGGGTGGCGACTTCATCGATGAGGTCGTGGTCGTGCGTGACTAAGAGGACGGTGCCTTCGTACTTCTGCAGCGAGATGTTGAGGGCGTTGATGGCTTCAAGGTCGAGGTGGTTGGTGGGCTCGTCGAGGATGAGCAGGTTGGGCTTGAGCAGCATGAGCTTGCAGAAGAGCAGCCGCGCCTGTTCGCCGCCGGAGAGCGCTTCGGTAGGCTTGAGGCCTTCGTCGCCGCGGAAGAGCATTTGGCCGAGGATGCCGCGAATGTCTTCGGTGGTGGCCTTGGGATCGAATTGGCGGAGCCAGTCGACAATGTTCGAGCCGGGTTCGATGACGCCGGTGTTGTCCTGCGGAAAGTAACCGATTTGGACTTCGTGACCCCACTTCACATTGCCGGCGTCGACGGTGAAGTCTTTTTCGGCGAAGTCGCGCTGGTTGGCGAGCAGGGACTTGATCATGGTGGTCTTGCCCTGGCCGTTACGGCCCATGAGGCCGATCTTTTCGCCGCGCATGATGTTGGCGGTGAAGCCGTCTATGACGGAAAGATCGCCGTAGGTTTTGCGCAGGCCTTCAATATCGACAACATATTTGCCGGAGGGGCGGTTCTGGTCGAAGCGGATGTAGGGGCGGGCGATGTTGGAGCGGGCGAGGTCGGTGGTTTGTAACCGTTCCACTTCCTTTTTACGGCTGGTGACCTGGGAGGAGCGGGTTCCGGCGGAGAAGCGGGCGATGAATTCGTTGAGCTGAGCGATTTTCTTTTCGCGCTGCGCGTTTTCGGATTCGAGACGCGAGCGGATCTGGGTCTTGGCCAGCACCATGTCGTCGTAGCCGCCGGTGTAGGTAATGATGGTCTGGTAATCGATGTCGGCGATGTGGGTGCAGACCGAGTTGAGGAAATGGCGGTCGTGCGAGATGGTGATGAGGGTTCCCTCAAAGCGGGAGAGGAAATCCTGGAGCCAGTGGATGGAGTCGAGATCGAGGTAGTTGGTGGGCTCGTCGAGCAGCAGGGCCTGGGGCTTGCCGAAGAGGGCCTGGGCGAGCAGAACGCGGACTTTTTGGCCGCCCTGAATTTCGCCCATCTTGCGCTCGTGAATTTCGTCAGGGATATCGAGGCCCTGGAGGAGGATGGCGGCGTCGGATTCGGCGGTGTAGCCGTCCTCTTCGCCGACCACTCCTTCTAACTCCGCGAGGCGCATGCCGTCGTCGTCGGTGATCTCGGCCTTCTCGTAGATTTTGTCGCGCTCGGCCAGAGCGGCCCACAGGCCTTTGTTGCCCATGATGACGGTGTCGATGACGCGGAAAGCGTCAAAGGCGTACTGATCCTGGCGCAGGACGGAGAGCTTGCGGGGGCGGACGACGTTACCCTTCTGGGGGTCAAGGTCGCCGGCCAGGATCTTCATAAACGTGGACTTACCGGCTCCGTTGGGTCCGGTGAGGCCGTAGCGCCGGCCGGGCGTGAAGGTGGTGGAGACCTCTTCAAACAGTATTTTGGCGCCGTAGCGCATGGTGACGTTGCTGACAGAAATCATGAATGTCTCGGGAAATGGCGATCAATCTAAGGATATAGGAGGACTGGCCGTCCGGGCGATTTGCGCGGCGCGCGGGGCGCTTTTGGCGGGAAAAAGGGGAAGAAATTTCCTGAGGCTAGGAGTTTTTGTCCGGGAAGGTGGCGGACTTTGATGCGATAAGTCTTTCGCAATCAGCGAAGTGTCGATTGGAATGGGGCGTGCTGCGGGCAGGATCGCAGTTACGACGTTTCTGGAGGCACTATGGAAGACTCTCCCTTTGAGACATCCGGACCGGTGGTTCGGCGCGCGGCGCTGGCGGTGGTCGCGTTTTTGGTGGGCGTGGCCGGGTTCGGTTACGCGGTGCACGAGCACAACGACGCGCAGCACATGGCGTCAGCGAACCAGCAGGCGAATGCCGAGCTGACGGCGACGCGGACGCAACTGAACGATTTGACGGCCAAGGTGAATGCGCTGGAGACGAAGGAGGAGGCGGCTCCTCCGGCGGCGTTGCCGGTGGCGGCCCCAGCGCCGGCGCTATTCGTTCACCGGCCCGGAAAACCGCATGCTGCACGCCTGGCCGATGGGCGGCTGACGAAGATGCAGAAGCAGCTGGATGCGCAGGGGCAGATGATTGCGGACACGCGCGGAGATCTCGACAGCACGCGGACGGAGCTGACGGGCTCCATTGCGCGGACGCATGGCGAGCTGGTGGTGCTGGAGAAGCGCGGCGAACGGAACTACTTCGAGTTCGACATTGCGAAGTCGAAGCAGTTCAAGCATGAAGGGCCGGTAGGCATCAGCCTTCGCAAGGCTAACCTGAAGCACCAATATGCGGACCTGCAACTGATGGTGGACGACCGGGACATGATCCAGAAACACGTGAATTTGTATCAGCCCGTGATGTTTTATCAGGCGGACACGGAGCAGCCGATCCAGGTGGTGATCAACGACATCACGAAAGATCACATTCACGGGTATGTGAGCGCGCCGAGCTACAGGAAGTCGGAGCTGACGGCGATGGCGGATGCGGCGACGAATCCGGATGCTGCGGCAAGCGCGCAGCCGGCGCCCAGAAAAAGGCTGCCCGTGCCGCAGCCGGACGCGCCGCAGTAAGGGGCGGAATGGAGATGGTCTGCCTGATGCCACCGCTGTAGACGCCTGCATCGAACCAGGCATCGCATGATTCGTTATACTTTGCGGTGGCTATGAAGATTCTGGTTTGCATCAAGCAGGTTCCGCAGAAGGACGCGCCGCTGCGGCTGAATGAGACGGCGACGTGGATTCGCGACGATGTTTCGTGGGAAACGAATGAGCCGGACGCGTTCGCGCTGGAAGAGGCGCTGCGGCAGAAGGAAAAGCACGGCGGGGACGTGACGGCGATTACGGCGGGTCCGGCACGGTCGGGGCAGGTTCTGCGCGAGGCGCTGGCCAAGGGCGCGGACCGGGCCATCCATCTGGAAGACGACCGGTTTACGCAACTGGATGCGGCGAATACGGCGCGGGCGCTGGCGGCGGCAATTGAGGGCGAGAATTTCGATCTGATCGTGACGGGCCTGCAGTCGGACGACTTTGGCGCGGCGCAGACGGGCGTGCTGCTGGCGGAGATTTTGGGGATTCCGCACGCGACCATCATTATCGGCATCGAAAAAACGGAAACCGGGCTGAAGCTGAAACGCGAGCTGGAGGCGGGGCATTATCAGCACATTGAAATGCCGATGCCGGCGGTGCTGACGATTCAGAGCGGCATTAACAAGCTGCGGTATGCGACGCTGATCGGCATTAAGCAGGCGAAGATGAAGCCGTTGAAGAAGGTGGCGTGGGCGGATGTGGAGGGGAAGCTTTCGCCGCATCGGCAGAAGATTGAGAAGCTGTACGTGCCGGGGAGCCAGAAGCAGACGCGGCGGATGGAAGGGCCGGCGGGCGAAGTGGCGAAGAAGCTGGTGGAGTATTTGCGGGATGAGGCGCGGGCGATTTAGGTGCAGGGATAAGGGATAAGGGTTTAGGGATAAGGAAGAAAAACTACCGACGCGCGCGGTTATAATCAATCGCAACCCAGACGGAGGAGAGAGACGGACGATGGCGAATTTGACTATCCCTGAGGCGGAACGGAATTTGACGCCGGAGCAGGTGTTTCAGCTGGACACGCGGCGGCGGTGGGGATTGGCGTTCCAGGTGATATCGGGGCAGTTCGCGTTCTTCGCCGTGCTGCTGCTGTTGTGGTCGGGGCAGGATCTGCAGTACTCGCCAGGCTGGGTGCATCCCATGTTCTATTACAACGTGCTGGCCGCGGTGATGGCGGTGTCGTTTGGGCTGTATGGGACGTATCTGCGGCGCGGCCGGGTGCATGAGTACTGAACGGCAGCCGGTAGCTGGTGGCTTGTAGCTGGTAGCCGGATTAGCGTGTAGCGGGTAGAAAAATGCGAGCTGGTGGCTGGTAGCTGGTCGCGAAAATTTTGAAGGGATTAAGGGGAGCGCTTTGTGGCTCCCCTGACGTGTGTATGGCAGACATGATTTTGGTGGTGGCGGAACAGCGGGATGGGAAACTGAACCGGGTTTCGTTTGAAACGCTGGCGGGGGCGCAGGCCATCGCGCAGCAGACGGGCTGGGCGGTTGAAGTCGTGCTGCCGGGGTCGGGTGTTGGCGCGCTGGCTGAAGAGCTGGCGGCGAAGTCGACGGGCAAAGTGACGGCGCTCGATGGCGCGGCGCTGGCGGCCTACACGTCGGATGCTTATGTTGCTGCGCTGAAGGCGTTCATCACCGAGAAGCAGCCGAAGCTGGTGCTGTTTCCGCACACCTATCAGGTGCGGGATTTTGCGCCGCGGCTGGCGCTGGCGCTGGACCGGACGCTGATTTCGGACGCGACGGGGTACAAGTACGAAAATGGAACGCTGCTGTTTACGCGGCAGATGTTCCAGGGAAAATTTGCGGCGGATGTTTCGTTTGGCGGGGATGCGCCGTGGATGGCGACGCTGCAGATTGGGGCATTTCGCCCAAATTCGGATCCGGCCCAGGCCGAGGGCGGGGGCGCGCAGGTGGAAACTGTCACCGCGGCGGTTACAGATGTGCCGGCGCGCGTGACGCCGCATGAAGTTTTCCAGGAATCGAAGCAGACGGTGGACTTGTCGCAGGCGGAAACGATTGTGGCCGTGGGTCGCGGGATTAAGGAGCAGAAGAACATGGTGATCGCGGAGAATCTGGCCGCGGCGCTGGGCGGCGAAGTGGCCGCATCGCGTCCGATCTGCGATAACGGATGGCTGCCGCTGGAGCGGCAGATTGGTTCGTCCGGGCAGACCGTCGCGCCGAAGCTGTATGTGGCGCTGGGGGTGAGCGGAGCGATTCAGCACATTGTCGGGATGAAGGGATCGCGGACAATTGTGGCGATCAATAAGGATCCGGAAGCGCCGATATTTGAGATCGCGGATGTGGCGGTGGTGGGGGATCTGTTTCAGGTGGTGCCGGCGCTGACGGAGGAGATTAAGAAGAGCAGGGGGTAGGGTGTAGGGGGTAGGGTGTAGCCGAGCGGCTGAGAATGATGCGGCTGGGCATATGCTAAGTCCGGTAGATGTTCGGAGCATGATTCCATCACGCTTTTTGGGTTGTTTGGGTGCGGCTGTCTTTCCATATGTCTCCTCTTAAGGTTTTTTATCGAAACCCGGATGATCAGGAAGCTCAACGAGCGAGTCAGCCCCGATGAGCATTACCGGTTGGGTGGAAGGGGCGGGGAGGGTCGAATGGCATGGGATACTGCCTATCGCCAGAATTTTCCTGAAGACCATCTGATGAGGGTCAGGGTCTATTTGATCTACGGTGGGGTGGGTGGCCTGCTGCTGATGGTGCTCAGTCATTTCAAGATATTCGGGTAGCCCATGAATGCCCGGGGCTAAAGCCCCCTTTTCCAGACGGCGCGTTTCCACGGCCTGAAGGCCGTTCCTTTTACCGTCATTCTGCTGCGCAGAATCAGGGCAAACCTTGAAATAAGGAAGGGGTCCGGCGATCGGCTGCATCCTATGGTGCTGGCCTGGTAAGATGGTCGGTCGCACCGCGCGCTCACGCGCAGATTGAGGATCCCGCAAATTTCATGATTACTTTTCGTCAGCCGGTTGAAGGGGTGGAGCGTCCGCAGATGGAGGCGGATGTGGTGATTGTTGGCGGAGGGCCGGCGGGGATGGCGTGCGCGCTGCGGCTGGCGCAGCTGATTGACGCGCACAACGCGGCGCATCCTGAGTCGCCGCTTTCCAAAGACAACATCAATGTGCTGGAGAAGTCGCGAGAGGTGGGGCAGCACTGCTTGTCGGGCGCGCTGCTGGATCCGCGGGCGATGCGGGAGCTCTTGCCGGGATTCGAGCAGGAAGCGCCGCTGGATGCTGAGGTGACGCAGGAGTCGGTGTGGTTCCTGACGAAAAAAGGGCAGCACAAATTGCCCATTGTGCCGCCGCCGCTGCGGGATCACGGGAACTATGTGATTTCACTGAACCGGTTCACGAAGTGGCTGGGGCAGAAGGTGGAAGAGGCGGGGATCACGATCTTCACGGGATTTGCGGGGTCGGAGCTGTTGTGGGAGGACGAGAGTGATGATGTAGAAACGGCGCGTGTGGCTGGTGTGCGGACCGACGATAAGGGCGTGGATAAAGAGGGGCGTCCGAAGGGGAATTTTGAGCCGGGGTACGATTTGCGCGCGAAGATCACGATCCTGGCGGAGGGAACGCGGGGGAATTGCGCGAAGGAACTGATTCAGCGGCTGGGCCTCGAAGACGCCGAGCATGCGCAGACGTATGGGCTGGGGATTAAGGAACTGTGGGAGATTCCGGCGGGGCGCGTGGCCAAGGGCGAAGTGATTTACACGATGGGGTATCCGCTGACCAGCCGCGAATACGGCGGCGCGTGGGTGTATGGGATCAGCGACACGCTGGCGAGCGTGGGGTATGTGACGGGGCTGGATTATCAGGATCCGCGGACCGATCCGCATCATGTGTTTCAGAGTTTTAAACAGCACAAATTTGCGCGGCGGATTTTGGAGGGCGGGAAGATGGTCCGCTATGGCGCGAAGACGCTGCCGTATGGCGGGTGGCTGACGATGCCGCGGATTTATGGGAATGGCTGGATGCTGCTGGGGGATTCGGCGAGTTTTTTGAATTCGCAGCGGCTGAAGGGCATTCACCTGGCGATGAAGAGCGGGATGCTGGCGGCGGAGACGGCATTTGACGCGATGCTGAGCGGGGACAGTTCAGCGGACACCTTGAGCGAATACAAAGCGGCGGTGGATGGGAGCTGGATTCGCGAGGAATTGTGGCCGGTGCGGAATTTCCATCAGGGATTTGAGCATGGGCTGCTGGAAGGCCTGGTGAAGGCGGGGATCCAGCAGGTGATGCGCGGAGGAAATCTGGGGCCGGACGGGAAGAACCATGCCGGGTATACGCGGATGGAACGCGTGGACGCGCTGGGGCCCGAAGACGCAAACAAGGTGCAGATGCTGGGCAATGCGAAAGGCGATGGGAAGCTGACCTTTGACCGGCTGACGGACGTCTATCACTCGGGAACGCGGCATGATGAAGACCAGCCGGTACATCTGGTGGTGGAAGACCTAAATATTTGCAGTAGCCGGTGCGTGCGGGAGTATGGAAATCCGTGCCAGTATTTTTGCCCGGCCGCGGTGTACGAGATGGTGGATGCGGATGCGGCGACGGAGGGCGGGGTGGTGATGCAGCGAAAGGAATTGCGGATCAATTTCACCAACTGCGTGCACTGCAAGACCTGCGACATCATGGACCCGTACCAGATCATCAACTGGGTTCCGCCGGAGGGGGGCGGGGGTCCGAACTACGACGGGATGTAAGCGCCATTCGCCGCCATGCGGTTGCGCGGAAAGCGGAGTGCGTGGCATAGTGTTGGGAGAATCCCCAGTATCTCTGCGGGTAACCATCAGTTTCACCTACTTTTCACTGACAGGGAATGGGTCTACGGATCATTCTCTCTTTTGTCTGCCTATGGATTAGAGGCTTCGCCGGACTGGCTGGTTCGGACGAATGAGGGATTGGTTTATTCGCGGCCGGGAGCTTGGCTGCGGTGGGCAAATTCTCTCAAACACTGTCCCGCTCGATCGATCAGCAGGGAAGGCATTTCGCAGGAACGTCGATCGCGGCAGAAGCCGGCTCATCGTTGGAATACGCACGGAAGTGAAGGCCATGACAACCAGGTTATTGAAGTGTCCAGGATGTTTCGATCGGGACTCTTTGCGACGCTCGCACATGCGGCTGGTCGACCTGCCGTTTCGGCTCGTTGGCATGCGAACGTACCGCTGCCTGACGTGTTATCGGCGCTTTCACACGTGGAAACATGCTGGCGCAAGCCACGAGGCGCACACGACCGGCAAAGTAGCGTGAGACTGGCGCGGGCCCGGCTGCATCGAATAGAGTGAGCCCATGGCCACCGCCCCAGCGACCAGCACGACCGCAGTCGAGGAAAAGCAAGTTCCGTTGCGGGACCGGCACGGGCGCGCCATTACGGACCTGCGCATCTCCATTACCGACCGCTGCAACTACAAATGCGTCTATTGCCGCACCGGCAACGAGGGCGCCGTGTATGCGGAGCTGCCCATTGAGGACTACCTGCGCATGGCGCGGGTGTTTGTGGGTCTGGGGATTGAGAAAATCCGGCTGACCGGGGGCGAGCCGTTGTTGCGGCGCGGACTGCTGGACCTGGTGAAGCAACTGAGCGCGTTGCGAACCATGAGCGGCGATCCGCTGGACCTGGCGCTGACCACCAACGGGCATTTGCTGGAAGAGATGGCCGAGCCGCTGCGCGATGCCGGACTGACGCGCATTACGGTGAGCATGGATGCCGTGGATGCGGAGAAATTTGCGCGGATTACGCGTGTGCCGGGAAGCTACGAGCGCGTGCTGCGGGGCGTTCGCGCGGCCAAACGTGCGGGCCTCGAACCGGTGAAGGTGAACTGCGTGCTGCTGCGCGGATTCAATGAGGATCAGATTGTGCCGTTCGCGCAGTTCTCGCGGGATGAGGGCGTGGTGGTGCGCTTCATTGAATTTATGCCGCTGGAAGAAGACCGCACATGGACGCCGGAGACGGTGGTGGGTGTGCGGGAAGTGATTGCGGCGCTGCGGAGCTTTCGGCCGGTGGTGGCGCTGGATCCAAACGCGGCGAGCGAGACGGCGGTGCGCTATACGTTCGACGACGGCGTAGGGGAGATTGGGATTATCGCTCCGGTGACGCAGGCCTTTTGCGGGCAGTGCAGCCGGGTGCGGCTGACGTCGGACGGCAAGATTCGCACGTGCCTGTTTTCGCAGACGGATCACGATTTGTACGGAGTTCTGCGGCGCGGCGGGAGCGATGACGAGTTGGCGGATTATATTCGCCGGACGGTCGAGCAGAAGGAAGCGCGGCACCATATTGGGGAGCCTGAGTTTCTGAAGCCATCAAGAAGCATGGTCCACATCGGGGGCTAGGGACTAGCCGTCCAGGCGGGAGCCGCTTCGCGGCAAGAACTACACAACGGCAGTGGGTGGGTGAAAGCCGCAGCGGTTGAGGAGATTTTCGATCTCTTCTCGGGTCGCTTGGAGCTTGTGCGCGGCGTGGAGCAGGTCTTCGGCGGCAACGGGATACCAGTTGCGGCGGGCGGGATCGGCGAGGCCGGCGACGTTGATGGGATCGATGGCCTGGCGGACTTCTTCTGAAAATTGGGCGGATTGTTGGGGTGTGCGGGTGGTGCGGGAGCGCTCGATGAGTTGCTGCATCGCGGGGCCGAAGTGCGGGTGGTCGTGTAACAGGAAGGACGGCGCGAGGTGCGGCTTGCCGAGGCGGTGCGCGGTTTCTGCATAGCTGACGGCGGCGAAGTAGAGCATGGTGAGCGCGGTGAAGACGGGGAAGTTGTCCATGCCGGCGTAGAGGGCGGCGATGAGGCGGGCGGCGGCGAGGAGATCGGCGTCGGATTCGTCGGCGTAGGTTTGGAGCGATTGGGGAAAATTCGGAGAGTCGATGCCTTGCTCCAGGATCGCGGCGAATCGCTGGATGCCAAGCAGGGTGAGGGGGAAGCCGGTGGAGAGGAGCGGGTCGACGAAGCCTGCGGCGGAGGGCAGGAGTGCCCAGTTGCGTCCGGTGATTTGCGCGCTGCGGAAGCTGAGACGCGGGATGTGGGTGAAGGGGCGGATGGGTTCAGCATGGGCGAATTGTTGGCGCAGGGCGGGGATGGTGTTGAGGAGATCCTGCCAGGCTTCGGCGGGTTGGGGTTGCTGGGCGTTGGACTGGGGGATGTTGAGTTGTGCGGCGGCTTCGTCTGTGCAGGCGACGCCGGCGCTGGTGATGCCGTTGTTGAATTGCAGGACCCAGATCCATCCGCCGGGGAAGATGTGGTGCACGGCGGCGTCGTCGATGGGATAGGGGGGTGGGTCGGAATCGGATTGCGCATCGTCGAGGCGGCCTGCGTTTTTGAAGTGGGTGTAGAGGGCCTGGGTGGGGGGCATTCCTGGCAGGGTGTGTTCATCGAGGCACAGAGCTTTGTGCAGGAAGCCGCGGGGACCGGTGGCATCGATGACAAAACGCGCGCGGAACGCGATGGGTTCACTGGGACGAGTCGTCTCCACGAAGAAGCGAACGCCACGGAGCTTGACGCTCTCGCCTTCATCGACAAATTCGTGCAGGTGCACGCAGTCGAAGTATTCGGCACCGGGCTGTTGCGCGGCTTGCATCAGGTATTGATCGAAATCGGCGCGATACCAGTGGGTGTCGGCGACGTTGTCGTGGGGGCTGGCGGCTACTAAGAGTTGGCGGTCGCGATCGAGGGCGGCGCTGGATTCGTTGCGGTCGTGATGGAAGAAGCTGAAGCCGCGCTTGAGGCCGAAGGCGATTTCGGGATGGGCTTGCTGCCAGGTTCCCCACTTGCTGAAGCTGCGGATGGCGGGGAGTTGATAGCGGTCGGCGAGGAATTCGAGGAAGAGGTTGGTGAGCGGCGTGGTCGATTCGCCGATGACGATGCGGGGGTGTGTGCCGCGTTCGATGAGGACGACGGAGTAGCCGAGGCGGCGGGCGATGAGCGCGAGGAGGGAGCCCGAGAATCCGGAGCCGACGATGGCGAGGTCGTGGACCTGGACGTCTTCATCTTGGGTCAACTTTGGCCCCCGCAGATTTCGCAGGGGATGGGCGGTTCGAGAGTCTGCGAGAGATTCATGGCACGGAGGCGGGCGACGCGGGCTGCGCTACAGGCGGGGCAGTCGATGGAGCGGGGGAGATCCCAGAGATCAGAAAAAATGCGGCCACGCTGGAGTTTGAGGCCGTAGGCGACTGCGGCTTCGAGTGTGGCGAGGGTGGGTGGGGTGAATTCGCCTGCGCGTGCGAGCGAATCCATGGCTCCGTTGCCGGCGCGGGTAGGGATGAGGGTGGCGGCGGTGGCTCCGCAATCGAAGGCGAAGTCGAGCGAGCGCTCGGCCCAGTGGAGGGATTCTTCAGGGCGCATGAAGGGCGGCTGCACGAGGATGAAGACGCGGAGGTCGATGCTGTTGCGATGGAGAAAGTCGGCGGCGGCTTTGAATTGGTCGAGGGTGAGGCGCTTGTTCAGTTTTTCGAGCACTTCGGGATGGGCGGTTTCGAGGCCCATGGCGATTTCGAGCTGGCCGGAGAGCAGGTCGCGGAAGCGGAGGACCGCGTCGTTGATGAGCGCGGGGTGACATTCGACGATGACGCGGTCGAAACTGCGGACGGATTCGGCGATGGCGAGGTGATCTTCTGGCGGGATGGCGCGGGGATCGAAGAAACTGCCGGCGTTGTAGAGCTTGATGTGGCGCGACGACCCCACCCTGACGGCGTGGAACAACGCCGTGCCGTCAGAATGGGGCACCCGGTTTGGTTCGACGGCGCGCAATTGTTCCAGGGCGTACTCGATTTGGGCGGGGATGGCGCCGGGGGGCGTGGGCTCGGCGAGCGTGTTGCGCCAGAGGTCGCACATGACGCAGCGCCACGGACATTCGCGATTGGTGAGGAAGATGGTGGCGACGGGAACGATTTCGCCGGTGCTGGTGCGCTCGTCTTCGACCAGGAAGGCGTAGGGTGTTTCGGGATCGACGACGTGGCGCGGGGGACGCTGCGCGAGAATCCACTGATCGCGATCTGCAGCGCGGGTGGGGTACGTGATGGAAACGCGATTCACGAGTAGAGCGCGAGGAATTGCTGGCGGTAGTCCTGTTCGCGCGAGGGCATTTGGGCGCGGAGCGTTTCTGCGGGGATGGCTCCGTGCTGGAAGCGGCGTTTGGGGAAGACGGGCATTTTGAGGCCGGTGAGGGCTTCGATGCCGCTGGCGACGATTTCGCCTTTGAGCTCGTAGAGACGGTCGACGCTGTAGTCGGTGATCTCGATGAAGGGGATGGCTTCGGCGACGGCGATGACGGAGGGGCGCGTGTAGGGGCTGAAGCCGGAGAATCCGCAATGGTGCGCGGGGGCGTAGGTGCGCGCGTAGGAGCGGCGAGAGGCCGCCGGAGTAGGTGAGCGAGTGCTTGATTTTGCCGACGCCCCAGCCTTCCTGATAGAGCATGGGGTTGTTGATGACGCTGCGGATGGTGAGCTCGGGATTCTCCTCGATGGGGTAGTCCTTGAGATTTTCGTCGCCGCCGTCGCCGTCGAGCAGGTAGCGCCAGTCCGGGTAGCGGGCGCGGATGCCGCGGCAGAGGGCGAGGGCCATGGTGGCGGACTGGATGTCGAGCGGCTTGTAGTCTTCGACGATGCGGATGGTCTCGGCGACGTCGAGGGTGGCGGGGTCGGCTTCGATGGGTTCGAGGAAGAGGCCGAGGTTGAGCGCGTCCAGGAAGGCGCGGGCTTGCTGCAGGTCGGGACCATTGCCGAGGTCGAGCGTGAAGGCTTTGAGGCGCGACGGGCTCATGCCGAGCTTGCGCATGACGTGGTACGCCACGAGGAAGACCGAGCCGGAGTCGATGCCGCCGGAGAAGCAGACGCCGATGGGCGCGTCGGAGGGCAGGCGCTGGAGCCAGTGCGCGACTTCGTCGGCGAGGGCGGCGATGTAGGCGCGGCCGATCTGCGCGGTGTCGGCGGGGAGCGCGGCTGAGGGATCGGTGGGCAGGCGCGGCGTGAAGAAGCGCGTGTAGACGGGGTCAGGATCGGGGCAGCCGATGAGCTGAATTTCAACGACGTGGTGCGCGGGGACCATGCGCGTGTAGCTGGGGTGGAACTGGTCGGCGAAGCCTTCAGCTTTGAGCCAGTCGATAGATGGCGTCGATGCGGGGGGCGACGATGAGCGCGGGACCTTCCTGACGCTTGGCGAGGAAGTAGCGCATGGGGCGGTCGAGGGAGCGCGCCATTTTCACGGTTTTTCCGGCGCGCGCGATGAGGGCGAAGGAGCCGTGGATGTGGCCGACGGCTTCGGCAGGAGCTTCGAGGAGGATGCGGCGGGCTTCGTCGAGCGGAGAGGTTGTCGATTTGGTTGGCGGCGGGGTCGGTGAGGTCGACGACGCGCTCGATGTATTGTGATGGTTCAAGATGTTTTCCTCAGGGGCTAAAGCCCCGTTATTTTTAGGGCGATTTACGGCACGGCTGAAGCCGTGCCCCTTCAAAGCAAATGCTTTTCCCGTGCGTGTTGAGCCGTGCCCCTTCAACGCAACAACATTCTTGCGCGGCCTGCAAAATTGCTTGTTGATTCGTACGAATTAGTTAAAACGCCGGTGAACTCGGAACCAGTTTACGCCGTTCGGTGGAGGCGAGGCGTGCGGGCGGCTCTCTATAATGAAGCGCGAATCATGACTAAGAAAAATAGCGCGTCGGTCTGCTTTTTGCGGTGGTCTTGGCGGCGGTGATGACGATGGGTGCGGCTCGGGCTGCCGTTGACGGACAGGCTAGTCCGCACAACACGCTGGAGGCGGCGCGGCTGAACGGCATTGGCGTGGCGCTGATGAATCAGCAGCTGACGGAGAAGGCTGCGGCGAAGCTGGCGGAGGCGCATGCGGCGGATCCGGCGTCGGCGATTCCGGTGCTGAACCGGGGGATTGCGCTGCTCTACGAGCAGAAGCTGCCGGAGGCAGAGCAGGAGCTGCGGGCGGCGGCGAAGATGGCGCCGGAGAATCCGCGGACCTGGTACAACCTGGGGCTGACGGAGATGGACGAGGCGAACCAGAAGGCGGCGATCGAGGATATGCGCAAGGTGCTGGCGATCGACCCGAACGATGCCGATGCGCACTACTTTGTGGGGTCGCTGGATCTGAGCCTGGGGAATTTCGATGAGGCGATTGCGGAGTTTGAGGCGGCGCTGCAAGCTGAATCCGGTGCATGCTTCGGCGCAGTTTGGGCTGGCGCGGGCACTGCAGCGGACGGGGAAGACGGACGAGGCGCACGAGCATCTGAAGGTGTTCCAGCATTTGACGCAGGCGAAGCTGTCGTCGCCGCTGAGCGTGGGGTATGGGGAGCGCGGGCGGTATTCAACGATGCAGGAGATGACGGTGCCGGCGGAGCCGGTGGGGGCGATGATCCCGGTAAAGTTTGAGCCGCAGACGGTGAAGCGGTTTGTGCCTTCGCATGTGGAGATGGGGGCGCAAGTGGGTGGGCGCGGCCAAATCCGGCGGCGCTTGCGTGCTGGATGTGATGGGACCGGGGTCGCAGGATCTGGTGGTGATGGGTGCGGGGCAGAACGCAATTGAGGTTTACAAGAATCTGCACGATGGGTCGTTCGAGCAGGTTCCTGCGAGCCAGACGGGGCTGGATGCGAAGGGCGCGGGTTGGAGCTGCGCGGTTGGAGATTTCGATAACGACGGTTTGCCGGATCTCGCGGTTGCGCTGATGGATCGCGTGATTCTTTATCGAAATTTGGGCGGCGGGAAGTTTGAGGATGTGACGGCGAAGGTGGGAATCACGCAGCTGAACACGCCGGTGGGGCTGACCTTTGTGGATTTCGACCACGATGGGGATTTGGATTTATTCGTGACCGGATGCGGTTGCAAAAGGGCAGACGACTGGGCCGAACGTGATGTGGCGGAATAACGGGAATTCGACGTTTACGGAATGGACGGGGCCGACGGGGTTGGCGGGACACGGGAGCACGATGCAGGCCGAACTGTCCGATATCAACAACGATCGCGCGGTGGATTTGGTGGTGACCGGAGGCGGGGCGAGGAGGGGTGACGCTCCGGTGATTTATCTGAATCAGCGCGAAGGGGCGTTCAAGCAGATGCCGCTGTATGCGGATGAAGAGCTTGCCGGCTGTCAGCAGGCGTTGCGGTTTTCGATTTCGACAAAGACGGCTGGATGGATGTTGCCGTTGACGCACGACGGCGCACCGGGATTGACGCTGTGGCGGAATGTGGAAGGCAAGCAGTTTGATCGCGTGCCGCTGCCGCTGCCTGCCGGGCGTGACGCGGTGCGTATGGCGTGACGGCGATCGATGTCGATAACGATGGATGGATCGATCTGGCTGCGGTGCTGGATTTCGGCGCCAGGAACGGAGCTGCACGTCTTTCGCAATCTCGGCCCGAAAGGGTTTGAGGATGTGAGCGCGGCTCTCGGCCTGGACAAGATTGAGCTGAAAGATGCGCGGTCGGTGATTGCGGCGGATGTGGATGGGGATGGCGCGACGGATTTGATTGTGACGCAGCAGGGCGGCGCGCCGGTGGTGCTGCGCAATGTGGGTGGGACGAAAAATCATTCGCTGCGAATTTCTCTGACGGGTCTCGCTGATAACAAGACGGCGATTGGGACGAAGGTGGAGGTTTTCGCGAATGGGCAGTGGCAGAAGTTTGAAGTGGCGGGTGGGTCGGGGTATTTGAGCCAGGGTCCGCAGGAGATTGTGGCGGGGCTGGGGCAGACCGACAAGGTGGACGTGGTGCGGCTGCTGTGGCCGACGGGCGTGCCGCAGGACGAGATTGACATTGACGCCAGCAAGCCGCTGGCGCTGAAGGAACTGGACCGGCGGGGCAGCTCGTGCCCGGTACTGTTTGCGTGGGATGGGCAGAAGTATCAGTTCATTTCGGACGTGATTGGGGCGGCGGTGATCGGGCACTGGGTTTCGCCGACGGCGACGAACGAGAACGATCCCGACGAGTGGATCAAGGTGGATGGCGACAAGCTGCGCGCGCAGAACGGGCTGCTCAGTTTGCGCTTTGGCGAGCCGATGGAGGAGGTCAACTACATCGACCAGTTGCGGCTGGTGGCGGTGGATCATCCGGCGGGTGTTTCTGTTTATCCCGATGAGAGATTTTTGAGCGAGAAGCCGTTTGCTTCGGGGAAAACAGTGGCGGTTTCCGAGCCGCGGCCGGTCGCAGGGGCGTGGGACGACCAGGGGCGCGACGTTTCGGCCTTGCTGGCGGCGAAGGATCACCGGTATGTGCGGGACTTTACGAATCTGAGCTATGCGGGGTTTGCGAACATGCATTCGCTCACGCTGGATCTGGGCGCATGGTCGGCGGACCGGCCGCTGCGGCTGCTGCTGGATGGGTATATCGAGTACTTCAGCGCGAGCTCGATGTATGCGGCGTGGCAGGCGGGGTTGCAGCCCGTGCCTCCGCGGGTGGATGCGCTGATGCCGGATGGGTCGTGGAAGCGCGTCGTCCAGGATATGGGCTTCCCGGCGGGATTGCCGCGGACGATTGTGGTGGATTTGACGGGCAAGCTGCCGTCGGGGACCAGAAAAATCCGGATCACGACGAATCTGCAGATTTATTGGGATCAGGCGCGGGTGGACAACGGGCCGGATGTGCTGGACCGGGTACGGCAGACGGAAGTGCCGCTGGCGACGGCGCATCTGGCGTTCCGCGGGTATCCACAACAGGAATGAGGGCAAGACGCCGGGAGATTTGACGTACGACTACAGCAAGATTTCGGCGACGGGTCCGTTTCTTTGGGCGCGCGGTTTGTACACGCGGTATGGGGATGTGACGCCGCTGCTGCGGCGCGTCGATAACCGCTATGTGATTTTTGGGACGGGGGAGGAGATCGATGCGGAGTTCAGCGCGGGTGCATTGCCTTCGTTGCCGGCGGGATGGACGCGCGATTATTTCTTCTACGCAAACGGCTTTGTGAAGGACATGGATTACTGGGAGGCGTCGCCGTTTACGGTGGGGCCGATGCCGTTCCAGACCATGAGCCGGTATCCGTATCCGGCGGCGGAGCATTATCCGGAGGGCGCGGCTGCGGATGCTTACTGGTTGCAGTGGAACGATCGGTTTGAGAGCGGGAATCGGGAGCAGAAGTGGGATTTCCGGTACGAGCCGGCGGTGCAGAGGCCGATCCAATAGCTGGTAGCTGGTAGCTGGTAGCTGGTAGCTGGTAGCTGGTAGCTGGTCGGCTGGTGAGCTGGTGAGGCTGGTGGCTGGTGGCTGGTGGCTGGTGGCCCGAAGCCCGGAGCTTTACTACAGCTCCCGATAGCTGCGTTGGTAGGTTCCCGTGATGCGGTCGTGCCAGCCTAAGTAGTCTTCGTCGAAGACGGCCCAGAGGAAGCCCAGTCCCAGCGGCATGGCGGAGAGCAGGAGAGCGGCGATGCGTACGCGCATGGCGTTGCGGGTGGGGTTCTCGTCGTCGAAGGTGCAGAGAGCGATTTTGGCGTAGCGCATGCCGGGCGTGGCGGCTGAGAGCGAGAAAAAGAGAAGCTGGTACAGCACCCACATGGCGAGCAGGGCGACGGCTGCGCCGATGAGGGCGACGCGTCCGGTGGGCGGGTGCGTGGTGCAGGCGGCAAAGACCAGAACGAAGACCAGGAACGCGGCGAGGGTGAGCGCGACGTCGACGACGCCGGACATGAGGCGGTCTTCGATGGGGGCGACAGTGCAGATGCGGCTCGCCGAGGAGGGAAGGCCTGGCGGCTGCTTGCGGCTCGCGCACGGGTTCCTCGCTATCCAGGTGGATTGAGTGCCATTCTGGCACGGATTGGGGTTGCGTGCCGGCCTGAGTCGCGCGCTGCGGAGTACTTTCGGGTTCGGCTTCAAAGATGTGCAGGGAAGCGACGGTCGGGGGTGGAATGGGCGGCGCGGTGAACGGCCGGTCTGGGCGCGTTCGGCAGGTGGGGCTTCGGTGATGGTGGGCGCTTCGTCCTGCAGCGGTCCTTCAGCGAAGCGGGGACGGGCTTTGCGCGGGGCGATCAGCTCCCGGGGAAATTCGATGACGCGGGCGGGCAGCAGGCGGGTCGGCTCGACGATGGCTTCTTCGAGGGGATCGAGCAGGGACTGGGTGGTTGCGGGGAGCGTGGTGCAAAGGCCTGGGCGCGCGCCTGAGCCGGGGCGGAGCGGGGCGCGGGCAGCGAGTCGGTGCTGACCGAGTAGCGGATGAGGTCCGGTTGATACGCGGCGGGCTCGGGTTTCGCGGCGGCCGCTTTGGGGGCGGATCGACGGCGCGGTGTGGGCGCTGGTTCGGCAGCGCGGGGCGCTTCGGGTTCAGCGAAGAGTTCGGGTTCGTGCAGGACCGCGACGGCAGTTGTGGCTGGTTCGGCGGCCGGGGACGTGGGAGCGGGCCTGGCTGGAGTCGCAGCGGCGGCGCGGGAAGCGGCTTCGGCGGCCATGGCATCGCGCCAGCTGGGCACGCGGGCAGTAGCGTTCGGCCACGCGCGCGGCCACGGACGAGGCAGCGGTTTCCAGGCCGGGGAGCGCGGGCTGATTTTCAGGAACGCGAGGGCGGCCGCTGCGATGGGCGCGCACGCGGGCGCTGACCTCGTCTTTCCACACTGGGGCGGAAGCTGGTGTGGGCGAGGCCGTGGGGGGCAGATTGGAAGGCGAAGCGCTCAAAACATCATCCTCTTCGGGCGGATTGCGCAGGCGAAACTAAGCCGGCGGAATCGCGTCTCAGGTTAAAGAAACGAACTCCATGAAGCGAACCCGGAATGAGGAAAGAAGGCTGCGGAGAATCGCCCGGGCCGGGCCGGCATCAGAAGCTAACAAGCAGTCACGATCTGGAAGTGAGACGAACGTGTGTCTGAAGCATGCGGGACCGCCGCGCCGACAGCGTGTGCGCGGGGGACAAACGAGATGTGAGGCCAGAGCGGCGGGGGACGGCGTGCGGGAAATTCCAGCATGCCGCTTTGCTATGCTGGAGATGCCGCGCGCAATGAGAACCCGCTTGCTTTGGTGTATCACGCTGGTCCTGCTGTGTCATCCGCGACCAGAGGCGCAGACCGTAACCACGCAGTTTCCCCCCGGCGAACAACCCGCGGCGGTGAGAGCGCAATGGGCGGCGGATGGGCAGTCTGATACGAAGCGGCAGGCGGGCCCGGATTTGACGCCGCATCCCGCTGACAACCTGGGCGCCAAGCTGCCCGGCAACCTGCCCGACGATCCCAGCCAGCAGGATGTTTTGCCGGAAGCGCATGTGGTCGCGCAGCCGGCGACGGGCGTTCCGGTCAAGCTGGTGGCGCGGACGCAGACGCGGACGAGCCTCGCGAAGAGCAACCTCTATACGCTGGACGGCGATGTGGTGATTTACTACCGCAACTACATCGTGCACGCGGACCACGCGACCTACGACGACAACTCGAGCGAGATTGTGGCGAAGGGCCACTTGATGGTGGACGGCGGCCCCGACGATGAGCATTTTATTGCGACGCACGGCAACATCAACGTGCAGCAGGATACCGGGGACTTTTTCGACGTGGTGGGCACGCTGGGCGTGGCGCCGAAGCCGCACACGCGGATGGTGTTTACGGCGCCGAATCCATTTGCGCTGACCGGGCGCGAGGTGCTGCAGCTGGGCAAGGGGCATTACAAGGTGATTCACGGCACGATGACGTCGTGCATGCTGCCCAAACCGGACTGGCGGATTCTCTCCGAGAAGATTGAGCTGAACAACGGCGTGGCGAAGACCAGCAATGGGATGTTTGAGGCGTTCAAGGGTGCCGGTGTTTTTTCTACCGTACGTCACGCATCCGATTGCGGACCAGAGGAATTCAGGGATTCTGCTGCCGTATATCGGCGACAACACTACCAAGGGTTTTGTGATCGGCGAAGGGTATTACCAGACGCTGGGCCGGAGCGCCGATCTGACCATGGCGTCGCAGTATTGGTCGAAGCGCGGGTGGGCGCCGGATGGCATGTTCCGGTATCGCGGGCTGGGTCAGGACTTCGCGAATGTGCGCTTCCACAGTCTGCTGGACCGCGGATTCCTGGAGAAGGACGGGACGAGGCTGAACCAGGGTGGGGTTGACCTGCTGGCAGACGGACGCTACTCGTTTGGGCCGAAGATCTGGGGGGCGATGGACGGGGAATATCTGAGCTCGTATGTGTATCGGCTCACCTTTGAAGAAGATTATGCGATCGCGATCGACTCCGAGGTGAAGTCGCAGGCGTTTGTGACGCACGAGGATCGCGACACGTGGGTGGGCCTGCGGATGAATCGCTATCAAAACTTCCAGAACGCCAACATCCCCGGGGATGAGGTGAGGATTCTTCACTTACCGGAGATCGATGTGGACGCGGCGGACCGGCGCCTGGGCGGGGCGGCGAGCGAGACGCCGCTGATGTGGGGATTCAGCGGATCGGCGGCGGCGTTGTCGCGGTACGACTATCCAAGTTTCCGCACGTCGGCTTCCGTGCCGCGCGTGGATTTTTCTCCGCGCATATCCGCGCCCCTGCATTTTGATGGATGGACTTTTCGGCCGGAGGCGGCGATCCGCGAGACGTGGTACGGCAAGTCGCAGGACAATGCGGATCTGGAGCAGATTCCAATTGTTCACAAAGAGGGGTTGGCGCGCACCGATGTGGCAATGGGATTCGATTTGCGGCCTCCGGCGCTGGAGCGAGATTTCACCGCGCCGTGGCTCGAGCGTTTTCTGAAAGCGGATGTGCGGCACACGATTGAGCCGGATTTGCAGTACCGGTATGTGACCGGGATCAACAACTTTCGCGACGTTCTGCGCTTCGACGATGTGGATGTGGCCAGCAATACGAACGAAGTGGAGTACGGGCTGACGCAGCGGCTGTTTCTGAGGAATGTGCGGCCGCGTCCGTGCCGGAAGGATGAGGCGCCAGGCAGCGGAGCAGCGGCAGCGGCAACCGGCGACCAGGCTGAAGGAGAACCGGCAGCCGCGATTCCCGGCAGCAGTCCGCTGGCGGTTGCGGAGTGGGGTGGGAACTCCGGCAACATGGCGAACGGGTCGGGCGAAGCAGTGGCGCAGGCGGCCGACGCGCACGCGCAGTGCGGAAGCGGGACGCGGGAATGGATCACGTGGCGCGTGGCGCAGAAATATTACTTTGAGCCGTATTTCGATCATGCGCTGACGCGGGGCACGCCGAATCCGCTGGAGACGACGCTGGATTTTACCGGCGTGGATTTCCTGACCGAGCCGCGCCACAACTCGCCGGTGATTTCACGGCTGCGCATGCAGACCACCACGGCCACCGATGTGGAGTGGGACCTCGATTACGACGTGAAGGAAGGCAAGATCACGTCGAGCAACGTCTTTGCGGGCTATCAAAACGGGATGTACCGGTTCCAGTTCGGCGATTCGTATGTCAATGTGCCGCTGGGCACGACGCCGCTGACCACGGCGCGGCCGATTACGCTGACCTCGCCGGATGTGCGCAACCCGTTTAACCAGATTCACCTGCTGGGGGTGCACGGAGCGGCGAGCAAGCTGGGGCTGAGCGAGGGGCTGAGCGCGGCCTACGATCTGGTGCACCAGCAACTGCAGTATGGATCGGCGCAGGCGCAGTACAACTGGAACTGCTGCGGGATCGATTTCCAGTACCGCCGGTTTTCGCTGGGGTCGATTCGCGACGATACGGAATACTTCTGGAGCATCAATCTGGCGGGGTTCACGAACGTGGGCGATCTGACGCATCGCATTAGCCTGTTCTGAGGCGCCAAGCTGCGATAATAGAGAGCGAACGGGTTAACAACGGCGATTGGGCCGAAAAGGCGGAATTTCTTGTTGAATCGAGTACTCTTTTGCGGCTGCGCGCTCCTGATGGCAGCCGGAAGCGTGGCACAACAATCGGCCACGTCCTCATTGGCGGCAAAGGCGACAGAACTTTCGCCGGCGCAGGCCGCGCAACTAAACCGCAAGATCGAAGTGATGATCCGGTCGGAGCTGAGCGTGCCGCCGCAGTATAACGTGACCATCGGCGCGCGCCAGAAGAGCGACATGACGGGATTTGACACTGTCCCCGTTACATTTTCACTGCCCGGCCAGACGGGACGGGCGCAGACGGTGGAGTTTCTTTTGTCAAAGGATGGGAACACGCTGGCGCGGCTGTCAAAGTGGGATCTCAGTACGGACCCGGGAGCGGCGCTGCCGACCATGGGGCGGCCGGTGCGCGGCGATCCGGCGGCCAAAGTGACGATTGTGAACTTCGACGATCTGGAGTGCCCGTACTGCGCGCGCATGCATGCTGAATTCTTTCCGGAAGCGCTGGAGCGTTACAAAGGGCTGGTGAAGTTCGTCTATATTGACTACCCGCTGACGGAGATTCACCCGTGGGCCATGCATGCGGCGGTGGACGCCAATTGCCTGGCAGCGGAGAACGACACAGCGTACTGGGACTACGTGGACTATCTGCACACGCACGGGCAGGATGTGAGCGGCCCGGATAACGATGTGGCGAAGGCCAATGCGACGCTGGACAAGCTGGCGCTGCAGCAGGGCGCACTCCAGCATGTGGATGCGGCAAAGCTGCAGGCCTGCGTGACGAAGCAGGACACGGCCAAAGTGATGGCGGAGATCAAGGCCGGGGACCGGGTGGGCGTGCAGGCCACGCCGACCTTTTTTGTGAACGGCGAGCGCTGGGCAGGGCAGCTGGATGAGCCGGAGTTGTGGGCGATGATCGACCGGGCGCTGAAGGCCGAAGGGATTGCGCCGCCAGCGTCACCGGGAGCGGAGACGCCAACGGCCACCAATAAGTCTGGCGCGAATTAAATGTATGCAGAGGCGGGGGACCGCATTATTCTGAAACGTAAGCGCCGTCCCCCCAACATGCGGCGCGACAGCAGGGAGAAGAGTTTCTTGCCATTTAAACGGGTAGCAAGCAGCGCGCGGGGCGCGTTTTCCAACCACAAAATGATGCTGGCGGGGCTGGCCGTGGCGCTGATGGTATGCGCGGGTTGCCAGCGGGCGCATGATACGAACACCATGGCGACGGTGAACGGCAAACCGATCCTGCGCGCTGAAGTGGAGACGATTTACCAGAACAATCTGGGCGATTCGCAGCAAACGCCCTCGCCGGTGCAGGCGGACGTGATGCGGCTGAACATTCTGCGTCAGCTGATCGACGAAGAGATTCTGATGCAGCGCGCGGCGAAGCAAAACCTGACGGCGACGGACGAGGAAGTTTCGGACCGGCTGAATGAGCTGAAAGCGCCGTTCACGAAAGAGGAGTTTCAGAAGCGGCTGGATTCGCAGCATCTGACGCTGGACGATTTGAAGCGGGAGATTCGGCGCAACCGAACGCAGGAGAAGCTGTTCAACAAGGAAATTACCTCGCGGATCAACATTACCGACGCGGACATTACGAGCTTCTACAACCAGCACAAAGTGGACTTCAATCTGCCGGAGCCGACGTATCACCTGGCGCAGATTGTGGTGACGTCGCTGCCGCTGCCTCCGCAGCAGGTGGGCAATCTGCAGCACAGCAAGGCGATGAACGACGCGGATGCGAAGCGGAAAATCGAGAGCCTGCACAATCATCTGGAAAGCGGCGACGATTTTGGAACGCTGGCGATGAATTTTTCCGAGCAGCCCAACACGTCGGGGAACGGCGGGGATATGGGGTTTGTGACGGAATCGCAGCTGCGTTCCGATCCGCAGGTGTACGCGGCGATTGCGAAGCTGCAGCCGGGACAGATTACCGACGTTCTGCCGCAGTATTCCGGAACAAACAAGCAGCCTGTGGGCTACGCGATTTATAAGCTGATCGATCGCGAAGCAGCGGGGCAGCGGGAGCTGAACGATCCGCGCGTGCAGCAGGCCATCCGGCAGCAGTTGCGGGACAGCCGCGAGCAGTTGCTGAAAAACGCTTTTCTCGAAATGCTGCGCGACCAGGCGAAAGTGGAGAACTACTACGCCGAAGAGGTCTTCAAGAACGGGGCGCAGTAGGGCAGTAGTCAGTTATTGCGGGTTGCGCGCTCGATGACGTAGCGATTGCCGACTTTCTGGTGAAAGAACATTTCTTTGCCGTCCAGGCTGAGAGTCGGGGCTTCCACAAATCCAGGCAGAGCATGAAGAACCGCCGGTGTGCCAAAGGGCGCATCGGCGGACGTGCGTGTGGCGACCATGATGCGAACCCCGGGCTCGATGGCCCCGGAAGGCAGTTTGCGACGGCTGGCGCGGGTGAAGAAAAGCTCGAGTCCGTCGGCGGAGATGCAGGGCGCGTAGTTAAGCGCGCCGGTGTTGATGTTTTTCAGGATGGATGCGCCGTTGAGATCGATGGTGAATACGCCGTTTTGCAATCGGGCGATCATGAGGATGGAACTGCCGGGTGCGGGCGCGGCGGGAACGATGACGGCGCGGGAGATGTAGAGGCTTTGGCCGTCGGGGCTGATGCCGGCGTCCATATTGACGGTGCGCGCGGTGGTGGGATTGATCCGGCCGGGTACAGGATGAACGTTGTGCAGGCCGCGGCTGTCGAAGTCGCCGGTGTAGAGCGACGTGCGGGTGCGATCGAATTCGCGCAGCGTGGTGAAGTAGAAATGGCCGGCTGTGTCCAGGCTGGCGACAGCGTCCAGCGAAGGCGAGTTGGCGCCAGGCAGTTCGCCGAGCGAACGAAACGACAGCGGTCCGGTACGCTCAGCCCAGAAGAGATTCGTGTCGACCTTTGCGTCGTTGGAATTATTGAAGAAGAGATAGCGGCCATCGGGGGAGATGAAAGGCTCCATCGCATCGCCGTCGTATCCGGTGATGGTGACGGGCTGCGGATCGGCGTAGAGATTGGATTCGGGGTCGGGCGCGGAGTCGAGCGGGAGCTGGGTTGGCGCGCGGTGCAGTATCGCGCCCAGCGAAGCAGCGACGAGACCAGCGGCGATGAGGAGGGAGACGCGCTTCATTACCTCGCATTGTTGCCGGTCAGGCAAAGAAGCACAACGAAAAATCGGAAATGAAGGATGGGGCGAGGCTAACTTTTTGCGAAGGGGCGGCCTTTGACGATGCCGGCCCCTTCGCGGATGGTGTAAAGCTGGCCGGCGGCGAGCCCGGGATATTTTTCTTTGGCGCCGCTGGGCCAGAAGATTTCGAAATCCGCGGAAGTGGCGGCGCCGAGGCCGAAGTGCAGGCGCGGATCGTTGACGGAAATATAGCTGCACTGGCTCATCAGCATCTGCGCCTGCATCG
>CAWFNL010000008.1:0-70252 GCA_963817165.1 uncultured Acidobacteriaceae bacterium
GAACATCCATATGCGAAATCGTCTTTTCCGCCAATGCCGCAGGTTCCGGCGCACTCGGATTCAGTTCGCCTCTTTGTGCCGGCAATCTTACCCTTACCCAATTGATCGGCAACATCGGATCGCCCAGTCCACTGGGCTACCCAGTGGTGAACGATCCCTCCGGCTATGTCTATGCGGTGCAGCCAGCGAGCTTCGGCTATCCGTCCGCGCCTGCAGCCGTCGATTACGTGGCTCCGCCGCCATCGACCTGCGGCACAGCTCCTCCACTTCAGATTTCTCCCACCACTCTGCTTGTGGGCATCGTCGGCACAACCTATGCGCAGACGCTCACCGCCAGCGGCGGAAGCGGCTCCGGCTACCAATTCAGCGTCAGCCCGGCAACCGCGTTCTCCGCCGTCGGGCTCACGTTGTCAGCCGGCGGCGTCATCTCCGGCACGCCCACCACAACGGAGACGAACGCCGCCCTCACGGTCCAGGTCACCGATTCGCAGAACAACACCGCGACGCAGGCTTACCAACTCACCATCTATCCGGCGCTTTCCATTACCATCGCGACTCTGCCCAACGGCATCGTCAACGGAGCGTACTCGCAAACCCTCACCGCGACCGGAGGCAGCGGCTCCGGCTATACATGGTCTGTCACTGCAGGCGCGGCTAGTCTCTCGGATCTCGGCCTCACATTTTCAGCGGCAGGGAAGCTGACCGGCCCCCCCACCTTCGCCGGCAGCGCCAGCTTCACCGTGCAGGTTGTCGACTCCGCAGGCAACGCGGCGACCGCGAACTACCATATCACCGTCTATCCCGCGCTCGCCATCAGTCCTGCCACGCTGCCTGCAGGCATCGTCGGCACCAGTTACTCGCAGACGCTCACAGCCACCGGCGGCAGCGGATCCGGTTACCAATTCAGCGTCGCCTCCGGAACTGCATTCTCCGCCGTCGGGCTCACGCTGTCCGCCGCCGGCGCAATCTCCGGCACGCCCACCGCACCCGAGACAGCCGCTTCCGTAACCGTTGAGGTTACAGATGGGCAGGGCTACACCAGGACGACGACCTATCAGCTCACCATCGATCCAGTGCTTACGATCGGGCCCGCTACTCTGCCCAACGGGATTACGGGAACGCCCTATTCAGCCAACTTAACGGCCACCGGTGGCAGCGGCGCCGGCTATTCCTGGTCGGTCACCGCAGGGGCCAGCAGTCTCTCCGCGGTCAACCTCAGCCTCTCCTCCACCGGCAAGATTACCGGGACCCCAGGACAAGCGGGGAATCCGAATTTCACCGCTGAGGTCACTGACTCGCAGGGGCATACGGCGTCGATGAGCTACCAGATCGCCGTTTATACCGCGATCACCATTAGTCCCGCCACGCTGCCTGTGGGCATCGTTAGCACAAGCTACTCTCAACTCCTCAGCGCCACGGGCGGCAGCAACTCCGGGTACTCCTGGAGCGTTAAGTCAGGCACCGCATTCTCCGCCGTGGGCCTGGTCCTTTCGCCAGGCGGCGCAATCTCCGGCACGCCCACCGGGCCTGAGTCTGGAGTCTCTGTAACCGTGGAGGTGACAGATGCGCAAGGCGACACCAACACCAAAACGTATCAGCTCACCATCGACCCCCTCCTCGCCATCGGCCCGGCCACGTTACCCAATGGGATCGTGGGCACACCTTACACCGCTAGCCTCACGGCCACCGGCGGCAGCGGAACCGGCTATTCCTGGTCGATCACCGCAGGCGCAAGCAGCTTCTCCGCGCTCAACCTCAGCCTCTCCTCGGCCGGCGCCATCACCGGAACCCCCGGGCAGGCGGGGAGCGCACAGTTCACCGTCCAGGTCAGGGACTCGCTCGGCGACACGGCGAAGATGAACTACCAGATCACGGTCACGACCAACACCCCGGTGAACGTTACCGATAGCGAGACCATCACTGTCTCCGACGGTTCGCCGCAGGTCCTGCTCCTTGATGTCTCGGATCCAAATGAATCCATCACCGTCAACGACCTGGACATCGTGACGGCGACGACCCTGACCACGCTCCATCTCACCGGACCTTCAACTGCACCTCCAGGTCAATCGGTGACGATCATCGCGACTGTAACCGCGAATTCGGGCACGATCACGCCCCCTGGCAAGGTCAATTTCACCGCAACAGGTGGCCTGTCGCAGTCCGTAGCACTAGGATCCAACGGCCAGGCTATTTGGACCACCAGCAGTTTGCCCCCTGGCACCGACACCGTTACCGCCGTTTATCCGGGAGCCACAGGCTTCGCGGCTGCTGGTCCGATGACGCTTGCCGTTCAGGTGCTCGACGCCCCAACCGTGACCACGCTGACCGCTTCAGCCCCCAATGAGCCCCAGGGCCATCCTGTTACCTTCACCGCAGCGGTCACGTCATCCGCCACCGGCACGCCCACTGGCACGGTGACCTTCTTCAGCGGAACCATCAATCTGGGAACTGCCACGCTCAAAGGCGGCTCAGCTTCACTCACCACCAGCGGGGTTCCTCCGGGAATTAACGCCATCACCGCCGTCTACAGTGGCGATACCGATTTCCTGGGCAGCACCTCTGCGGCCGTGGAAGAACTTACAACCACCTTCAAGCTCAGCTTCGAGTCGAACGGTGTCATCCATCTGTTTCCGGGCCAGAGCGTCACCCTCATCATGACGGTGTCGTCGGTCTACGGCGACTATCCATATCCCATCAACGTGAGCGTCGCTGGGCTGCCAAAGGGCGCAACCGCCGTCTTCAGCACGGAATCGGTGACACCGGGCAGCAGTACAGTGGTCGCGAAGCTGACAATTACCCTGCCGCCGCTGGGCGCTCAGGCATCGTCCGCATTGCGCATGCGCGACGCTGCGCCCGCCCTGCTCGCGCTCCTGCTGCCGCTCACTGCTCTCTATCGCCGGCGCAGGCAATGGCGATCGTTCCTCATGGTCGCCATGGCGGCCATCGCTCTGGCCAGCGCCTCGGGACTCATCGGATGCGGCTCCGGCGGATTCTTCAACCAGCCCCCCCAGACCTACACCCTCACCGTCTCCGGAACCAGCGGTACGGCGACCCAGTCCACCACTCTCACCCTAACGGTCGAGTAGGAGAAAGCATGATCCGTCGCGTGGCCCTGCTCGCCGCAACTCTGGCATTAGCTCTGCCCGCTCTCCCGCGATCCGCGGCCGCGCAGATCAAAGACAACACCGCGCTTGAAGTTACGCTGGCATGGAGCGGCGACCGTACGAACGCCCCTCCCGGCGGCTGCGCGTGTTTCTGGATGCAGGGCGGTAAGGCCGAAGCCAGCGCTAATTTCGGCAATCGCTTCAGCGTCGTGTCGGAGATTGCCGGCGAGCACGCCAGCAATATCAATTCCGCGCACGAGAGTCTCGGCCTCGTCACCTATCTCTTCGGTCCCCGCTACGCGTGGAAGCTTCACGGCCGGTTTGTCCCCTTCACGCAATTCCTCGTTGGCGGCGTTCACGGATTCGACGCACTGTTTCCCAATCCTGATGGATCGACCGTCACACCCGACGCGTTTGCCTTCGCGGCCGGCGGAGGTCTGAACATCAACGTATCCCGTCATCTCGCGATTCGCGCGTTTCAGGCCGACTATATGCAAACGCAACTTCCGAACGACTCCAATGACGAGCAGAATCATTTACGCCTTAGTGGCGGGATCGTCTTTCGCGTTCCTGGCCGCCAACGATGAAATCGTGGTGCGGCGAACAGAGACCGCGCGTATCCCGTACAGAACTAAACCGCCCCGCACTCATTCCTGTCATCCACTCGTACTTGAACTCTCCCAGTGCCTCAGTCTCGGCGTCAACGTCTTTTGCAGCGTTGTACGCGCCCTCTGCAGTCGCACTTTCACATTGGAGATGCTGATGGTAAGAGCCTCCGCCGTTTCGACGATGCTCAATCCACCCACATCGCGTAACAGGAATACCTCGCGATAAATGTTCGGCAAAGCTGCAATGGCCGCCTGCAGCATATGCCGAACCTCTTTGCGTTCCAGGGCCTCGGAAGGAATCTCGCGCCAGTCGCGAAGAATCGCCGGCAAAACGTGGCCGCCTTCTTCAGCGGTTTGATCGATCGATTCCATGCGCATGGCTCGATCGCGTCGCAGGCGTCCTCGAGCCTCGCTGAGTGCGATGCCCACCAGCCATGTACTGAACCTGGACTCGCCACGAAAACTTGCGAGGCGACAGTAGGCTTTTAAGAACGCCTCCTGTGCGACATCCTCCGCGTCGGTCTGGTTCTTCATACAGGACAGGGACACGGCATAGACACTGCGCTCATACGGGCGGATGAGTTGGTGATAGAGCTGCACATCTCCGTCCAGAATGGATGCAATCATCCGTGCCTCGTCCCTGTTGGCAATCTCCTCCGCGATAGAAGGCCCTGCTGCGTTCACGCGTCCAGCCATCGTGGATCCCTCCGTTCATGCCGCGGCAACGTTCTTCGCGAAGAACGCGCTGGGCAGACCGACGAAGAGAGCGTGGCCGATGAGGCCGTTGGCCAATGCCGCAGCCGTGATCGGGGAGTGAACGATCGCGGTATGCGGCAAAAACACCAGGTTCATCACAGCCCAAACGGCCACGCCGTACAGCAATCCCAGGAGCAACCATTGCGTACGCAACAGAGCGACGCGCCGGCTGGCAAGGATATAGATCGCTGCGACGACCAGCGAGACGGCGAAATGGAGGACGAGGCCCAGTCCAGCACCTGCAAGGCCGTCAGAGAATGACTGTGGGCCCAGCACACTGCTCGCGATGTACTGCAGCACCTGGATCGGGTTCTGGCCGTGCAGGCCGAGAAAGACGACGCCATCGGACGCATCGAGCACTCCAACGATCAGCATGGCGTAGAGGATGGCGCGCGAGACGGACAACGTGCGCACTGTCGGATTGGGCCCACTCCTTAAGGCCGAGTTGATGGCGGAGGCGGTCATTTACCGGCCCCCGTCTTCTGCCCCTTTCCCAGGAAGCCGATGATCTTGCCTGCGACGAACTCGCTGTGCTCTTCCAGCAGAAAATGGCCACCGTCGATCAGGTGCAGTTCCGCTTTGGGCAGGTCGCGCAGGAACGCCTGGGCTCCCGGCACGATAAAGAAGGGATCGTTCTGCCCCCACACGATGAGCGTGCGCGGCTGGTGCATGCGGAAGTATTCGTGCCACGCGTCGTAGAGCGCCAGGTTCGAGGTGTAGTTGTGAAGGAGGTCGAGTTGAATGGCGTCATTGCCGGGCCGGTCGAGCAGCGCCTGGTCGAAGGTGTAGCTGTCCGGGCTCACCGCCGCCACGTTTTTTGCACCATGCGTGTACTCGAAGATCGTCGTCTGCCTGGTCAGCAGCGAGCGCGGCGCCTTCTCTGTCTCCTCGTTACGATTCGCCCAGAAAGGCTTCATCGGCTCGAAGGCGGCGCTGATGCCTTCAACGTAAGCATTGCCGTTCTGCACGACGATGCCTTCGATCGCCTCCGGATGACGCGAGGCAATGCGGAAACCGACAGGCGCGCCGTAATCCTGCACGTAGATGCTGAACTTCTTCAGGCCCAGTGTGGTAAAGAGCAGCTCCTCGATTTGGGCGGTGATGTTGTCGAAGTTGTATTGAAAGTGGGTCGCCGCGGGAGCATCGCTGTAGCCGAAGCCGAGGTAGTCCGGCGCGACCACATGGAAGTGGCTGGCGAGCTGCGGGATCAGATCCCGGAACATGTGCGACGACGACGGAAAGCCATGCAGCAGAACAATCGTCGGATTCGTGGTTGAGCCGGCCTCGCGGTAGAAGATCTTGTGGCCTTCGATGGTGGCATGCTGGTACGTAGTCATGTGGTTCTCCTTGTTGTCGATCTGGTTTTTTGTACCCGAGAGCAGCGCACTGGCCGCTGCCAGCACGAACTCCACAACGGTCGCAGGCGACGAGATCTGAGGAGCGTGATCTACATCGTGCGAACGGACCTGTGCGCCCATGCGTTCGGCTACAAAATGTTGTGTTTTCGGACTGAACATACGATCGTCTTCAGCCAACAGATACCAGGAAGGCTTCGTTCTCCATGCTGGAGTCTGTATCGTTTCGCCAAGACACTTCATGGCTATCGGGCGTTGTGCGGCTACCCTGATTTCGTTTTGCTCGGCCGTGGCCCGGTGGCCGACCGCTTTTTTCATTCCGTCTTCCGACATCCATAAGAGACCATGACCGTCGGGTTCCAGATGGGGAGCTTTTTCGTGTGGAGGCTCTCGAAAGAACACGTCCCCCACTGTTTCGCCTTCGGCCGGCGGCATGGCTGCTATATAGGCCAGCCCGCGGACCCGGTCATCGCTCTCAAGGGCGGTGATCACGGCGCCGGAGTACGAGTGAGAGACAAGGAGGATTGGTCCCGCGCCCACTCTCTCCAAAGCCACTCGCAAAGCAGCCACATCGTCGGACAGTGAAGTCATCGGAATTTGGGGAGCGATCACCTTGAGACCGGCCCTGAGTAGTGGGCCGATCACGGCCGACCACGAGGATGCGTCTGCCCACGCGGCATGCACCAGAACGATGGTTGCGTTCGATGGAATTTTTTTCATCATTCACCTCTTAGCGAAGTTAAACGCGCACTTGATGAGCGGCCGTCCGGCAGCTTAGAATCGGCGCCTGAGCTGCACTTGCTTGTCAGCTGCCAGACCGCGCCACGACCGCTTCGCGCATGATCGTGAGCATACGGATATCGGCATCTCAACAAAAGTGAGAAGTTCTGATTCAATCGGTGAGGAAATCTAAACTATGATTCTGAATAACCTCAGCCTCGACAGTCTTCGTACGTTGGTCATTGCACAGGACCTGGGCGGTTTCGGCCGCGCTTCGGAGCGTCTTGGACGCACACCCTCTGCAATCAGTCTGCAGATGAAGCGCCTTCAGGATGAGGTGGGAGTGCCGCTCTTTCGGAAGCAGGGACGGAAAACGCTGCTCACCGAACAGGGAGAGATTGCTCTCCAGTATGCTCGGAGGGTGCTGGAGCTCAACGATGAGATGATCGATACTCTGCGCGGATCGTCACTTGCAGGGGTTGTTCGAGTCGGATTCGCGCAGGATTTCACGGGCAACGTTTTGCCTCTGGTCATCGCACGCTTCAATGCGCTCTACCCGCTGGTGAAGCTCGAGGTGACGGTAGACGTCGGCCAGGTGCTTCTGCAAGCGATCGACTCCGGCGACCTCGATGTTGCATTGACGTTAGGCGGCGCACAGAAAAAGACGGCGCGCCTGTTGAGCGAGCTGCCGTTGCACTGGATCGCAAGCCCCGGCTTCAGGGATCGTGCACATCAGCCGTTACCGCTAGCTCTTTTCAACCCCCCGTGCGGATGTCAGACACCGGGGCTGCAGGCACTGGAAAAAGCTGGACGCCCCTGGCGCGTTGCCATGACGAGTCCCAGCCTGATGGGCTTGTGGGCCGCTGTGAGTGCGGGACTGGGGCTAACCACACGAGCCGAACTCGGCCTGCCGGCAGACGTGCAGACCATCGACCTGGGCTTGCCGCCACTGGGAAATATACCCATCGTGCTGCAGCGGAGACGCGGCCTCCGGGCTCCGAACGCGATGCGATTCGCAGAAATCACAGAGGAGTTGGTCGCCACTTATCTTCGTTCACGTACGGGCGAGAATCGAGCTGGAACCGCACTTTCCTCTGCCGCAGTCCGCACGGATGGCAGTCAAGCGGAAGGCACGCCGGCCTGGCGGTCAACCGTCTCGGCGGCGTAGACGAGATGCATCCCCTGGATGCCCTCGACAGTAACTTTCGCCGCCCTTGAGGCAATCTCGCACAGCTTCGCCTTCTTGCCCTGCCATCTCTTTTCGGTGTGCCCGCCCACGCGAGGCCATCGAACTGGTGTGGATCGCGTTCTGATAGCCGGCCTGCGGACAGCAGAAGCATTCGTCAACAAAACTCAACGACCGGTTCAATATTTGGAACTTTTCTTTTTACCTGCTGCGCCCTAACGTTGCTGCATGGGCGCCCGAACGGGACGCAAGTAAGAAGGAGTTCTCATGGCAACGCAAATAGCGCAAGCAGTCTCGCAATTGACTTACTATCGGACGGCAACCGTCAACGGCCGCAAGGTTTTCTATCGCGAGGCGGGCGACCCCAGCTCTCCGACGATTGTCTTATTGCATGGACTGCCGACCAGCAGCCAAATGTTCCGCGAGCTCATCCCTGCTCTCGCTGGCCAATTTCACCTGATCGCTCCCGATTACATCGGCTTTGGCCATTCCGATGCGCCGTCAAGAAGTGACTTCGAGTACACCTTCGATAATCTTGCAGCCCATGTGCGTGACCTGCTCGATCAACTCGGTCTCACGTCGTACATCCTCTACATGCAGGATTATGGAGGCCCGGTGGGGTTCCGCTTGTTCGCCACGAACCCAGGGAAAGTGAGGGGATTTATCATTCAGAACGCCAATGCCTACATGGAAGGAGTAGGAGATGCGCCCAAAAAGGTGCTGCTGCCGCTGTGGGAGAAGCGCACGGCGGAAACTGAAAAGCCCGCACGCGAGTTCGTCAGTTTGGAGGGCACGAAATTCCATTGGCTGGTTGGCGCAAAGGATCCTGATGCGATCAATCCGGATAACTGGGTACTCGATCAAGCGCTACTCGACCGGCCCGGGGTGCAGGACTACCAGGTTGACCTGCTGGAGGACTACAAATCCAACATCGCACTCTATCCCGAGTGGCAGGCCGCTTTCCGTGCGCACAAGCCGCGGACGTTGATTGTCTGGGGCAGGAAGGACCCGTTCTTCGTGCCGCCCGGAGCCGAGGCGTACCTGCGCGATCTACCAGAAGCTAAGCTCGTCTGGCTGGACGCCGGGCACTTTGTGCTGGACGAGAATGTTCATCTTGTGGCGGACGACATCACAGCTGTCTTCGGTCGCTAGATAACTCGTCTTCTCATTCCGAAGAGACTTAAGAGCAGTTAGCTGCGTGATGGTCATGCACCATCACGCAGCTAAGCTCGCGCACGCGGGTACTAAGGGGATGTATGCAACGGTTCAACGGCAAACGTGTACTTGTGACAGGCTCAGGAAGAGGGATCGGTGCAGCGATCGCACGCCGATTTGCACGCGAAGGCGCGCGCGTCTATCTGACCGCCCGGAGCCATGAAGAGCTTTCCGCTACGAGCGACGAACTGCGGTCGCTTACGTCTGAAGTCAGGTTTGTTGCTCTTGACCTGACTGAGGCTGATGCCGCTGCGAAGCTGGCCAGTGATGTCGAACAAGTGTGGGGCGGCCTCGATATCCTGGTGACCAATGCAGGCGCTGCATCCCAGGGTGGCTTTTTGGAACTGAAGGACGAGGATTGGGCAAAAGGGTTCGGGCTGAAGCTCTTCGCAAATCTACGACTCATCAAGAGCGCGTGGCCAATGTTGAAGGCGGGTAGAGGCCATCTGGTGATGATCGGTGGAGGCACCGCGCGAACACCAGAACGCCATCTCTCCCTGGTATCGGCGGTCAACGGCGGGATCGCGGCTCTCTCCAAGTCCATCGCCGAGCAAGGGTTTCAGGATTGCGTTCATGTGAACCTGGTCCAGCCCGGCACGATCCAGACCTCACGCCGCAGGAAAATGATGGAGCAGCTTGCCGCACAGGAAGGCATGGATTATGCCGAGTATCTTCTTGTAGCGGCCCAGCGCCTGAAGATCCCTCGTCTCGGCGAACCAGCCGATGTTGCGGAAGCCGTCGCCTTTCTCGCAACAGAAGAAGCTAGATGGATACATGGAGCCATCATCGATGTCGATGGTGGGCAGAACAAGGGTGTGTAGCCGTAACGTCACAGCGGCAATTGCCCTTCTCACCAGCATGATGAAGCCATTCGACGATAGAGACACTTTCAGAAGCCGCCTGCATTCGGGAGACATCTCTATGGACAGCTACAGCCGCTGCTGTCGCCGGCCGAACTGCGGAGGATGCGGAAAATGAGCGAGCCCCAGGAGGAACTCATCGCGGCGGCCGAGGCTGTATCGACTCAATCTTCCGCTTCGCCGAAACCGGACATGGCTTTCCGCCATGATCTGGCCTTTCCCAGATTGAGCGGCGAAATGCTGCAAAGACTGGGGTCCTACGGACACGAGGAAACCGTTCCGAACAATACCTGTGTGTACACGTATGGTGATCGGGACACAGACATGCTCGTCATCCTCTCAGGGGCGATTGATAGCCGGCTCCTGGTGAAAGGAGGCGGCTCCAAAGTTTTTCGTTCTCTGGGCGCGGGCGACTTCACCGGCGAGCTCAACGTCCTGAACACGCAGAGATCCATCGCGGAAGCAAGAACAACCTCGGCGAGTCGACTGTTGCGAATCTCCCGAACGAACTTGCGGGGGTTGATGCGCGCTGAGGGCGATATCGCGAACATGATTGTTTCCGCCTGCATATGGCGACGCATCGGCATGATCGACGATCCATCCACGGGAGTCGTACTGCGAGGATCCGAAGGCGATCCGGATCTTCTAAGCCTCCGTCGCTTTTTGGTTCGCAATTACTATCCGCACCGGATCGAGGAGTTGCGAACCAACGATGAATCCGGCAAGGGCCTCGCTGCGGCAACTATGCCACAGGTCGAACTGCTTGATGGCCGTGTTCTGGTTCGACCTACCATCTGCGATCTCGCTGACGAACTGGGCATTACCGAATGTCCTGAACCTCATACGATCTATGACGTTGCCGTTGTAGGAGCTGGTCCGGCAGGACTCGCCGCAGCGGTTTATGCAGCATCTGAAGGCCTGGCCACGATTGTGGTCGAAGGGAATGCCCCTGGAGGGCAAGCCGGGACCAGCTCGAAGATTGAAAATTACCTGGGATTTCCAACCGGAGTTTCGGGGGCTCAACTGGCGAGCCGGGGCCATCTGCAAGCGCTCAAGTTTGGGGTCCGCTTCGCCATCTCACGGGACGTTGTGAGCACAGCACAAGTGGACGGATTGCATCGGTTGATGCTTGCCGGCGGAACGGCTGTCTGCGCGCGCTCGGTCGTGATCGCAAGCGGGGCGCGGTACAGACGGCTTCAGGTGAAGAACCATGAAGCATTCGAAAACAGGGGACTCCACTATGCCGCGACCGCGATGGAATCACTGTTGTGCCGGGAACGAGACATCGTCGTCGTAGGAGGGGGAAACTCTGCTGGACAGGCCTCGATCTTCCTCTCGCGTGTTGCGCGACACGTACATCACATCATTCGTGGTGCCTCTTTGGAAAGCACTATGTCGCAATATCTCATTGCGCGCATTCAACGTTCTCCGCAAATCACTCTCTACACGGATACGGAAATCGACGGACTTGAAGGTAAGGCGGCTCTTGAGTTCGTGACGTGGACGAATCGGAAAACTGGCGAATCGGTGCGAAGGCCGATTTCCGGTGCGTTTGTCATGATCGGCGCGGAGCCAAATTCCGGTTGGGTGTACGGCTCTGTCAAGCTCGACGACAAAGGATTTGTTCTCACCGGCGGCAATTGGGGGTTTGAAGCGACCCCGTACGCGACCAGTGTTCCCGGGGTCTACGCTGTCGGCGACGTAAGATCCGAATCGGTTAAACGTGTTGCATCTGCGGTTGGTGAGGGGTCGGTGGTCATATCGAATATTCATCAGTATTTAGCTCAGAGCGCAGTCCTTCGTGCTGGTCCCACACTGCTGTAGCGGACGACGACTGATCCGGCGCGACACCTATCGCGGGATGAACTTGTCTGCCGCAGCCCTTAGCGGCAGTTGCAGAGGACCTGGCATTCGTAAGTTCTTCTTCACTAACCATCAAGAACTTCGAACTGGTTTTATCCTCTGCATGACCGTAACCTACTTATATGTGCTGCAGGATAACTCATGCCCCTTTTCGAATCTCGCTCCTCGAAGGAAAGCCGGCTGACTAACGTCGCGCCATAGCGCTATCTTATCGACTAAAAGGATACTTTCATGAACTGCGTATCGAACCTTGTTCTTACATCCGCCCTTCTTGCAGTTACGGCACAAGCCGCGACGCTTCCTTCGACTCACTCTACGACCACCTATCATCGCGTGGAGGTTGACGGCGTCGGGATTTTCTACCGGGAAGCCGGCGCTGCGAACGCCCCAACCATCGTGCTGCTGCATGGCTTTCCGTCGTCTTCGCGTGAGTTTGACACGCTCATTCCCCTGCTCGCGACTAAATATCATCTGATTGCTCCGGATTATCCCGGATTCGGCCTGAGCGACGCGCCCTCCCCGGCCACCTACGCTTACACGTTCGATCATCTTGCCGAGACGATGAGTGACTTTCTGGAGAAGCTGAAGGTCACGCATTACACCCTGTATCTTCACGACTACGGCGCGCCGATAGGATTCCGTATGATTCTGGCGCACCCCGATCAACTGCACGCGCTCATCATTCAAAACGGCAACATCTACCAGGCGGGCCTTGGAGCCAAATGGGCCAAGATCGCGGAATACTGGGCGGATCCGAAGGCCCATCCTGAGGTACTGAACGCTTTTCTTTCGTTCGAGGCCACCAAAGCGCGGCACCTCGCCGGCACGTCTCATCCGGATCGCTACGATCCGGATACCTGGAACAGCGAGTATGCCGATCTGTTGCGTCCCGGCCAGCGCGAGATCCAGGGGGACCTGCTGTACGACTACCGGACCAACGTCGCGTACTACCCGAAATGGCAGGCGTGGCTCCGCGAACACCAGCCCCCGACCCTGGTGGCCTGGGGCGAGAACGACCCATCCTTCATCGCACCGGGTGCTGAAGCTTTCAGACAAGATCTTCCGCATGCGGAAATCCACCTGGTCGACGCTGGGCACTTCACGCTGGACGAGCAGACCGACGAGATTGCAGACCTGATCCTGCAGTTCATGGCGAGGCATCCCGCATGATAAAGAGCAAATCTCTTTACCATCTGCTGGTATCGTGAAGCGGAGTTATTCCCCGAAGAAGCCCTTTACTTTGGCTTGAGCCAATTGATCGGCGACGTACTCCCAAAGGGCGGGGCAGCCCGCCTCGATCTCCGGCCCGACACGCTCGACCACGCGCTCGTAACTGATTCCGTGTTCGCGCCAGCTCCCGCCCTGATTCCTGAGGTTCAGCAAAACAGGCATGACCCGATCGGCGGCGTGTGCAAATCGGGCTTCAGCAGACTCCCCTAACTCGAACTCCTGCCATAAAGCGAGAAAGGAAGCGCCGGTTTCGGGAGGCAGGATAGCAAAGATTCGCTGAACGGACGCCAGCTCGGCAGCTTTCTGTTCCTTCCATCCGCTCTGCGCGAAGACGATAGTATCGCCCGCATCAATCTCGCCTATATCGTGGACCAACAGCATGCAGATGACGCGATCGACGTCGAGGGGCGCCTCAGCGTAAGGCGCCAACGCAGCCGCCAGCAAGGCCACTTGCCAGGTGTGCTCCGCAGTGTTCTCATAGCGGTCGAGTCCGAGCGGGCGAACTTTTCGCGTGACTGCTTTCAGCTTATCTATTTCGAGAATGAAGTCGATTACCTGTTTCACGCTGATCCCCACGGCTCAGAATATCGCGTCCTGACGGCAGACCGTCGACGGGCTATCCATCCATGGCATTTCGCCGTCACTCCGGATCCTTTTTCGATTTCCTGCCCGTCCCATGAATTTCCTGGTCCAGCCTGGCATGCAGGCGATCGCTGAAACCGTACGGAAGCTCAAAGACGCTGTCATCCGCGGTCAGGACGACGATGTTACGGGTGGAATCCAGGATGGCAGAGCAGATTTCACAGTGGTCCAAATGCCGTTGAACCAACTCTCTGGTTTCCGGCGGCAGTGAGTCGTCGATGTATTCGGAGATGTAGTCCCAGACGTGCTTGCAATCAATGATCACCGGAACCACCTCCTTTTCGGATTGGTACTTTTCAGTTTAGGCGCAAGATCCTTTTGCAGCATGAGGCGAGCGCGATGCAAACGGACGCGCACCGCTGCCTGGCTGATATCCATGGTGGCGGCTGCCTCCTCCACGCTCAGTTCCTCAACATCTCGCAGAAGCACGACTTCGCGATAGATGGGCGGCAGACTTTGTATCGCCTCTTTCAACATCTCGCGAATCTCTTTGCGCTCGAGCGCCTCAGAAGGAACTTCGCGCCAGTCGCGCAGGAGTGCCGGCGATACATGACTGATGCCCTCGCGCGTTTCGTCCAGTGAGTCGGTTGGAATCAGGTTCTGGTGGCGCAACCTTCCTCGCGCCTCATTCAGGGCGATGCTGATGAGCCAGGTACTGAACTTCGAACCGCCGCGAAAGCTCGCCAGATTGCGAAACGCTTTCAGGAAAGCCTCCTGCGCCACCTCTTCGGCGTCCGCCTCGTTCTTCATGAAAGAGAGGGCCATCCTGTAGACGCTCAGTTCGTAGGGCCGAATCAGATCGTGGTACTTTTCTGTGTTGCCATCGAGGATGGCTGCAATCATCTCGGCCTCGTCCCTGTTGGCTGCGTCCAAGTGCATGCGAGTCAGACCTTTTTCCTGAGGTAGTTCAGAATGAGGGCATCTGCCGAGAAGAGTCCAGCCCCAAAGATCAACACTACGAGAGAAGCGAAAAGAAAGGTATAGGGATCGGACCCGTAGAATTTGCCGGGGTCCGACAACACGGAAGCGAGAGCGTCGCGGTCGGCGGTCCAGTATGCCACGAGCATATCGCCAGCGAGTAGAAAACTGATCAGGCGAGAACCCAGGCCGAGGATCAACAGGATCCCGCCGATGAACTCAAGTCCGGAGACAAAATAGGCGTTGAACGTCGGCAGAGGGATGTTCAGGCTTGTGAAGAACGCAGTGATCTTCGCCAGATGGTGTAACTTGCCCCATCCGTTCTGCGCGAATTGCCAGCCCCAATAAACGCGAATGACGAACAAAAAGGGCGACTGCAGCATTGAGAATCTGCCGAAGGCTGCGCGGTACACGCGAATCAGATAGTCCATTTGGTCCTCGTCCGATCGATGACGCCGAATCAGATAACAGGTGTCGTTCCATCAGGTCCGTGCATCGCGTTAGAGCGCTCTCCCGACAAATAGTTACAAAGCGAGTCTTCGCCTGAGCGGCGCGGTGGTCCGTTCGTACGAGGAGTCCGAGAGATCCTCCATTGGAACCGCCAGGAGAGTTGTAACCTTTCCGGCTTCTGACGCTCCTATGTTCGAAGCACGGAATATCGCTTCGACCCGTCAGGTTTAACGGGGCAATCGCTCTGTCGCAGGCGGTTGGAGTGTCCCCAGACTAAAACGTCCGGCGCCGAGAGGCGCGGCCAACCCCGAAAGGACATCGCTATGAAAACCTCAAATAGTCTCGCCCTCGCCGCCGCTATCGCCGGACTGCTCGCCGGAACGTCGGCTCACCTCAACGCGCAAACGGTAAACGGAGGCGTTGCGTCCGCGACCAGCGTGTCCGGTACCGCTCCGGTCCTGAGTGCAGGCAAGCTGTCGTCCAGCAATCTCGCCCAGGACGCCACTGCGAAGCATTCCTGTAAAGGCAAGAATGACTGCAAAGGCCAGGGCGGCTGCAAGAGCAGCGACAACGGCTGCAAAGGAAAGAACAGCTGCAAGGGCAAGGGCGGCTGCGCGACCGACGGCTCCAAACCTCCCCAGTAGTTCCACACGGCGGGAAGGGCCGTCCGTCGGCTCTTCCCGCTTTCTTATGTGCACGGCTCCTGTTCTGAGGTCGACATGCCTGCAAATCGCTTCAACGGATTCACTGACTATGGTGTCGGTATTGGCTTGCGCATCCCCCATTACCAGCACATCCTCGCGCGCAAGCCAGTGGTCGACTGGTTCGAGATCATCTCTGAGAACTACATGATCGACGGCGGTCGCCCGCTTGAAGTGCTTGACCAGATCCTCGAACAGTACAAAGTTGTTCAGCACGGCGTCTCGATGTACTTTGGTTCCGTCGATCCGCTCAGCCGCGAACATTTGAAACGCCTGAAAGCCCTTGTACGGCGCACCAAAACACCCTGGCTCAGCGACCACCTCTGCTGGGGTTCCGTGGACGGCCGCTACACGCACGACCTGCTGCCCATGCCCTATACCTGGGAAGCGGTCGAGGTGACCGCGCAGAAGATCCGCCAGGTGCAGGACTTTACCGAGACTCCGGTCGTCGTCGAAAACGTCTCCAGTTACGCAGAGTTCCATGCGTCCGAGATGACCGAGTGGGAGTTCCTGACCGAGGTCGTGGAGCGCGCCGACTGCGGAATTCTTCTCGACGTCAACAACATCTATGTTTCTTCGCAGAACCACAGCTTCGACCCATTGACGTATGTGAATTTCGTGCCGGCACATCGCGTCGCGCAAATTCATATTGCCGGGCACAGCAAATTTGAGAAATACATCCTCGACACGCATGACCATCCCGTGTTGCCGGCGGTTTGGCAACTCTATGCGCGAGCCATCGAACGCTGCGGCCCGACGGCGACGCTGCTCGAATGGGACGACAACATTCCCAGTTTTGAAGAGGTGCACGCGGAGGCGCTCAAAGCCAACAAGTTTCTGAAGGCCGCCGCTGCAGCCGGTCCCGCGGGGGCCTGGGTGGCCGCATTGCAATCCGCTGCCGCGGAATACCTGGTGGCGCCGGGAGCCTCCCGATGAGCCAGGCGATGAATCATGCGCTGAGCCAGCCGATAAGCCAGCCCTGGAGCCAACTCCTCGAGATCCAGCGGCGCATGGCGGCAGCGGTCATGCACCCGCTCACCCGCACTGAGGCCATGCCTCGCCGCCGCCGCGACGGTGCTTCCAACATCGCCGAAGCGGAAGCGATCATTCGTCCCAACGACCGCCTGACCTCCTTCGAGCGGCTGGAGATTTATAACCGGCAATATTGGTTCCGCGTGCTGGGGTCGCTCGCAGAGGATTTTCCTGCGCTGAACGCGGTTCTCGGTGCGAAGCGATTCGACGCACTCATTCTGGCTTATCTCAACGAAAATCCTTCTACCTCCTTCAGCTTACGTAACCTGGGAAACCGGTTGCCGACGTGGCTGGAGAACCAAAGCAAGTTCACCGGAGCGCGTCACCAGCTGGCCGTCGACGTTGCGCGCCTCGAGTGGGCTCACGTGGAGGCCTTCGACCGTGCGAGCCTGCCGCCCCTGAGCGCCGACCACTTCAAAGACCTGCGGCCGGCCAGCGTGCTGACCTTGCAGCCGCATTTGCAGTTGCTGGCATTGAGCTATCCCGTAGATGACCTGGTCCTCGACGCGCACAAAGGCGGGCAGGAAGCTGACGCCGCCAGCAATGCGGCGACAGAATCGGGGATCGCGAAAGCTGGGGGAGCGGGACGAGCACGCGTGTCGAAGATGGCGCGGACTCCGATCTGGCTCGCGGTCCATCGCTTCAACAATTCCGTGTATTACCGACGTATCGAGCGGGAGGAATTTCTGCTTCTGTCTGCCATCCGTGATGGGAAGTCTATTGAAGAGGCAATTACGATCGCGCTCGGAGGGGAAAGCGAACAGATTCGCGATCAGGCTGTCAAAATAGAGCAGTACTTTTCCCATGCCGCTGCACTGGGATGGTTTACGGCCGAGCCACGGAAGTAATGCAAATCCCCTGCCGCGAGGGAGCCGGAGACGCCGTGAATTTTAAGGACGACCGCAATTCTCGGGACATCGCCATCGCCTATCTGTTGCTGCGCGCGACGCTGGGACTCAACATCTTCATGCACGGCCTCAGCCGAATCATGGCAGGGACGACAGCCTTCGCGGCGACGATGGTTCCCATGTTCCGGCAGACGATTCTGCCGGGATGGTCAGTGTATGGCTTTGGTCTGGTGCTTCCGTGGGCGGAAGCGGTGCTGGGGTTGCTGGTCCTGATGGGACTGCGCACTCGCATTGGTTTGATCGGGGGTTCAATCCTCATCTTCCTGCTCACCTTCGGCACGGCTCTTCGCCAGGATTGGGCCACGGCCGGCGTGCAGCTGCTCTATGCAGCGATTTATGCGGCTCTGTTGGCTTATTGCCGCTGGGATAAGTATTCGCTCGACGCATGGTTTCGTTCACGGACGCCGACCACCAGTCACTAAATGGATCCATGTAAATAAATGTGAAATGCCCATTCAACTGCGACCAGCAACAAAGTAACTACCGCCAGCACGACCTGAATCGATTCGGAACGCACCTGCTTTCGCGTAGGGGCGACCATTCTCCATTGAGACGCCGGTCGCGCGCGGAGAGAGCGGATGCGCCACACCTGATAGAGATTGATTGCGGAGCCAACAATGGCCACGATCTCCATGGGAATCCGAACGTCAGCGCGATGAAGAGCATCGAGGAAACGCAGTCCGGCCGTTGCGGCGGCAAGGGATCCGATGCCGATCAGCAGGCGCAGACCGCTGATGGCCATAAAGGCTGTGCAGGCGCTTTGCAGCAGGATGAACAGGAAACTCGTGCATGCGATCATCCACGCGCGACCTGCGGCCGCTTTTTGCTTCGACCCTGCAGGGAGTTGTTCTTGTTTAACCATGCATTCTCCTTCATGTTAGGACATCTGCTCGATGATGTGTGTGGACATTCGATGCTCCTTAGCTCGAATCCGGCGCGCCGTCTCCTTCCATTCCGGCGTGAGACAGTTCCCTCCAGACAGGCGGTGCCTTCTCGAACGGAGGCGATGGCCGTGGAGGCAGGCTCGATCCGGTGCACTGGACTGTATTGTTCGTGTAGGGGAGATTTACAGATGTTGAGCCATCAGGGGATAGGCGGTAAAGATCTCTTCGGGAAGTCGCCGGTGTTGCTCACTCCGAAACGAGGGACGCTATTCAGGCCGAACGGCCTTCCGCAGCATGTGCCTTGCTCGGGACAGCCGCGATTTGGCGGCGGTTGTCGAGATGCCGACCATCATGGCGATCTCCCTGATGGTTGTGTCCGGCGATTGGCGAGCTTCGACCACGGCCCGCAGGGATTTCGGTAGTCCCTTGACCGCGCGATCCATTTGCGACTTCATTTCTTTTTCCAGGAGATTTTCTTCAGGGCCATTCGAAGGCTCCGGCACCTCCATCGGACCCCAGCGATCACAGTCGGCAGGGTCGTCCAGCGATGCCATGGTCATCCGGCGCCTCCTTCTCAACGTCATCAAAGCGTTGTTCACCGCGATGCTGGTCAACCAGGTGGAAAATGCCGAATCTCCGCGAAATCGCCCCAAATGGACGAATGCCAGCATGCAGCTTTCCTGAAGAGCATCTTCTGCATCATGAATGTTGTTGGTGATTCTCTGGACCTTTCGGAAGAGCCTGGTACGATGGCGCTCGAAAAGCTCAATGAAGGCTGCATGATTTCCGGTCCTGGCCATCGCAACCAATGACTCATCGCACATTCCGACGGCCCCATCATCGAATCCAGCGCTGTGATCGCCGGTTTCTTCTCTCACGACGTTCCTCCCTTCCTGAACTGCAGCGATCGTACTCATTGGCAGGCGACCAATCTTGCTGGAACCGACCTTTTTTTGGTGGCGTGTGGTTCCACGTTGATAGCGTCAGCGAACGTGACCATCATGGCTATGTCATGGCCTGCCAAGCGAAGCGAGGAGAGGCCAGGCGGGTGAGGAGAACTGGGGGAGGACTCGTAGAGCGAAGCCGCAACCGCGCGAAGACATGCTGTTTCCGCGAAATCTCAGCAATCAGATCAAGCAGGGTAACCCGAAGTTGTCACTCAGCCTGTGGACGAGGAGTCACTACTCCTGATCAGAATGATGCAAGGGCTTTAGCTTCGTCGTCGTAGATATCGAAGACCGTATAGAGCTTTGTAAGTTGGAGAAGGTCGTGGACCTTTTTGCCCAGATTCACTAACTTCAGCTGGGCACCGCGATTTCTGGCGGTTGTATAGGCGGCGACCAGTTCTCCCAGGCCGGCGCTGTCGATGTAGTTCACATTTCCGAGATCGAGCAGGATGCTGTTCTCCCCGTTGTCGATGGACTCGCGAATAGCTTCCCGGATCTGAACACTTCCCTCGCCCATCGTGATCCGCCCGTTGAGCCTGATAACCAGAACGCTGTTCACGGTGTGTGAAGCAATTGCCAATGTCATTTCATCCCCCCTGTCAGTCACTGCGAATGAGATACCTCACCACGCAAATCGTTACAGCAGACAGGAGAGTTTGCGGCATTACTTCCATTTCGCAATCAGCGGCAGAGCCGCGCACTTATAAATGTCTCCCACCTTATCAATACAGCTCCAGAAGCATACAAGCGCATACGGAACTTCTGCTGTTCATGCGCTTGCCTGGTCACCGGAATTCAGTGTTTAACGACAGATCAACAGAGCCGTCATGTCGTCGGTTTGCGGTGCGTTGTTCGACCAGGACGCCAGTGTCTGCCAAATCGATTCAAGTATGTCTTCCGGACGATGCGAAAGCGCCTGGCGCAAGGTTGCGACCAGCCGCTCCTCCCCGAATTCTTCTTCGCCCTGGAATACTTCTGTCAGTCCATCTGTGTACAACAGGATGCGTGCTCCCGCAGGAAACTCAAGGGTCTCGGCCGCATACCTCATGCCGGGCAGCATTCCAAGCGGCACCCCGGAAGCACCTATCATGGTCACGCTGCCGCCTGGCTGAACCAGGGCTGCGGGATTGTGGCCGGCATTGACGATCTCCATGGAGCCCGCCGCATCAAGGCGGAGGAACAGAGCGGTCATGTACCGCCTTTGGGCTTCTACGCCTTCTTCCCAATGCTGCTGTCCGAGGCGCGCTGCAATCTGCTCGAGCGGAACGGGCTGGCTCGCGAGAGAACGGATTGCCGCACGAAGGCCGCTCGCAACGATCGCCGAGGTCAGTCCCTTTCCTGCAACATCAGCAACCACCATGAGGTGCGATCCGTCCGGAAGTCGAACCATATCCAGATAATCGCCGCCCACTTCGTAACACGGAGTCGAGCGCCATGCGATCGAAAAACCTGGGATGTCCGGTATTGTCTTCGGGAGCAGCGCGCGCTGCACAGCCGTTGCCGCCTCCAGATCCTGCTGGACCCGCGCCCACGCCAGGTCTCTCTCGTGAAGCGTCGCATTCTCCAGCGCCAGCGCAGTCTGCAGCGCCAGCCCCTCCACGAAGTCCTGGTCATAGACTGAAAAGTTTGCGCCGGCCGTCGCTGCGATGATCAGTTCAGCGAGCAATTCCTGACTTTTGGAATAGAGCGGGAAGCGCAGGGCATTTTCCCACGGAGTTGAGGGCACTTCTCCATAGGTCACCATCATCTGCCCTGAACGCGGATCCTGAAACAGGGCACCTTCCAGTTCCAGTTCCCTAACCAGAATGTGAACCGCCTGGGTGAGAACCTCGTTGGCCGGCAAAGTGGAATGAATGAGGCGCGTGGCCTCCAACAGCGCCTGGAGGCGCACAACCTGCTGTTCGAGCGACATATTGTTCTGCGCCGCGAGATGGTTCGATGTATCCATATTATGGATAACTCAACATCAGAGGGAGAATGAAGCCCAGCCCGATCACGAGCATCCAGAGTGCAGGTGCGGCAGAGCCGATCTGAAGCGGTTCGACAAGCCTCTCCATCGCGATTCGCGGATTTCCACGTGTTCTTTGTTGGTGGCGCCTCTCGAACAGCAGAAAGACAAACGCTGTCGAACTCCCATAGAGAAGGTGACCGATCAGAGCCGGAAGAAGAGGCTCCAGAGCCGCCGGTCTCCAGTCGATTTGGCCGGTGAGGATCAGTGGCAGCAAGGTGACCGGCCCGGCATACCACCAGATCAATCCGAAGAGGCAACCCCACATGATGCCGTCGGCGAGATTCGATGCTTCCTCTCGAAACAGCAATCCAAAACTCATACCGATCAAAGTGCTGACCATGAGGTGTACAGCCAAACCACCTGTTGCTGAAAGATGAGTCTCTGTTCCTGCAACTCGTGACAGAACCCCGGTCGCAATCATGATGGGGCTCGAGACTAAGCCACCTGCGAAACCGGCAACGGCGCCCCATTGAAGCGATCTCACAATGTGCAGTCCGGGTCCTTCCGGTCTTCTGTTGAGAGGATCCGCCTGAACAAACAAGCGAGTCCAGAAGCGATCGAATGTGGCGTAGCTGATCCCCAATATCAGGCCATAAAGAATGTGTCCGATCAGCGGCCCGAAAAGATTGGCGGCATTCTGCGCTGACCAGTCGATCGACTGCCCCGTGACGGCAGGAAAGATAGTGAGTGGACCAGCGAACCACCACAATATTGAAAAGCCAATACCCCAGCCCATGCAGGCGCCATAGCTGTGAACATCGTGCTGGAACAGGATTCCAAATAATGCACCCAGCAGCAAGGCGATCGAGAACTGCAGGACTACGGCGGGAAAATGCCCCGGAAGACGATCCAGTCCACCCAGCAGCGGAAAGAAATTGCCGGCGAACATCCAGTATCCGAAAACTAAACCACCAAATATTCCTGCCATCCCACCGGCAACCATGGCGCGGCCCCAGCGAAAAGTCAGCCGAGCTCTGTTGAGCCATGCACCATAAACACCGAGGGCGAGTCCGAGAGGCGCTCCTAAGCAGAGGAGGTCAGCAGCCAGTTCCGGGAACTGCACCCCCTGATCCAGGAGCATGGAGGTCGTGCCTGATGAGCTGATTCCCGACCCGAGCCGTGCGGCCATTAGCAGCCAGGCCGCGAATGCGGATCCTAATCCCCAGATCAGCCCGGCGCCTGGACTTGCTACCCGTTTGGAAAGGAAGAGTGAGAAGACGAGGCCTGCCGCCGCGCCGAAGAGCGCCGAATCCAGTAATCCTCGATGAAGCAGTAAGGCTCGTAGAACACCTCCTGCAAGACCAACTCCTGTCAGCCCCAGCGCGGCGATAGCCCGGTTTCTTCGCGAAGAAGCGAGGGTGTGCAGTTCTGCATCGGCATGTTGATTCAAGATATCCATCTTCTAACTCAGGTCAATGGTCTGTACTACGTCGCGCGGGAAGAACAGCTCCAGGATCCAGTTCATGAGCACGCGGATTTTTCGTTCGAGGCCTGGCAGCTTCGATAAGTAAATGCCCCTCCATAGCAGCCATGCCGATAATCCTGAAAATTGCAGGATCCCGGAACGAGTGAATGGCACGGATAACTCCGCGCAGGCGGTCTGATACCCCACGACGCACAGCGATCCCAATGAATCGAAATGAAACGCTTCCTGGACGCCATTGCTTAAATGCGCGGAAATATTTTTCGCAACCGTCCTTGCCTGGCGAAGCGCGAACTGGGCGGTCGGCGGTGACTTCAATCCAGTCTTCGCATCGGTCACCGAGGCACAATCTCCCAGTGCCCATACACCGGGATAATTCAGAACGGCGAGGGCATTGTCGACAATCACGGCGCCCCGCTTGTCTTTCTCCACGGGCATCGAACCCAGAATCGGATTCGGAGATGTCCCGGCTGTCCAGACGAGCGTATGCGAATCGATCGTGCCATCGCTGATCTCGATCGATTCGGGCGTTACACCCTGCACCCGCGCCTTCAGGCGAAATACCACGCCCCGTTCTTCCATTTTTTTGCGCGCGTAATGAGCCAGCGTTTCGGTGAGTTCCGGAAGTATGCGGTCATGAGAATGGACCAGAATTATCTGCACGTCGGAAGTCTGCACGTTGCGATAGTCCGCCAGGATGCCTCGGGAAAAGTCATTCAACGCCCCGGCTAATTCGACTCCCGCAAACCCGCCGCCGGCAATGACAAAAGTGAGGAGTTTTCTGCGCGTGTCCGGATCCGTCTCGCGATCCGCGCGCTCGAACATTTCAATCGTGTGATTGCGAATGCGTATTGCATCGAGCAGGCTTTTGAATCCGAAGGAAAGACGCTCCACGTCCTTCATGCCCAGATAATTCGATACCGCTCCAAGTGCGAGCACAAGACAGTCATACTCCACAGATCCCGGATCGCCGCCGTCCATACTGTCCAGTGCAACTCGGCGTTGATCCAGGTCAATTCCGGTCACGCGTGCGCGCATGAACTGGGTCTGGCGCAGACTGCTGCGCAGCGGTGCGCTGATATGGCTCGGTTCCAGGCTGCTGCCTGCTACTTCCGCGAGCATCGGAGTAAACAGGAGAGAGTTCGTCTCGCTGACCAGTGTGATCACGACGGAAGACTGAGCTTCGAGATACTGTTCCAGATATTCCGCTGTTTTCATGCCGGCAAATCCGCCGCCCAGAATGACGATTCGCTTCATCGCGCCAGACGGCGCAGGCGCCGGCATCTCTTCGGGTCCCAAATACCGTTCTGCAAGCTGGGTCAATGCCTGGACGAGAGCGCCGGTCAGGGCGCCAAAGAGCACCCCCGCCACCAGGGCAGGCAGATCCGTCCGCATCGATTCTGCGGTCCATTGCATTCCGCGTGCGGATCGAAAAAGCAGGAGCAGCCCCCAGACCGGAAAACCCAGAACTGCGCCAGTCATGGCCTGATTGAGCCAGGCATTCCGAAGGGGAGGGACCATCATCGAGTACGCGATCCCCGCCAGAATGCAGGGGGGAAACGCCGTGCCGGAAGCGATGCTCGATTTAGAAAGGACAAAAAATGCCAGCGCAGCAGCGATGGCGCCCACACAGGCCCGACGAACGAGCGGCCGCCCCGAGAATCGGTCGTAACGTTTCATGCTCATCTGCGCCGGAACCTGGCGCCACGTTGTAGAAAGTCACGTCATGGCGCGAAGAGCCTTCAGGCAGTAGATGGCTGTCCGGGGAAAATGTTACGGGAGGGGTGAATATCGACTGGGTGGGCTTCTATCGCAGATTCCTGGCGAGGGGAGCGCTCGCTCCTCAATCCCAAAAAATAAATAGCCGGATCTCCCCGGTCCGGCCGTTCCTCAATGTGTACCTTGTGGGATAGCTTCGGGTTCACGGATTGCCGAGCTGCACGCAATACGTTGCCGGAAGACCAACTACCATCGCAGCGTGGCCCATCAACGCCTGGACTACTTGGCCGTCACCGTGACGGTGACGGCGGCGGACGTTTCGGAGAGGTAGCTGGTATTGCCGCCGTAGCTGGCCGTGATGCTGTGCTTCCCCGTTGCCAGCGTGGTTGTGGTGAACGTGGCCACTCCGCTGCCGTTCAGCGTGCCGATCCCCATCTCCTTCGAACCGTCGTAAAACGTGATCGTCCCGGTTGGTTCGACGCCGCCGCCGGTGACCGTTGCCGTGAAGGTCACCGATGTGCCGGAGACGATAGAACTGGCTGAGGCCGTGAGCTTGATCGCCGGCGCCGCTCTGTTCACCGTCAGCGTGACGGTTGCCGTTGCGGTGTTGTAGTCGGCCGCGTTCGCTGGTGTGAAGGTGGCGGTTAGCGTCTGCGGTCCGGCATTCAGCACCGTGCCGGCTGCGGGAGAGTAAGCGAAGCTCCCGGCGACTGGCGACGTAGCATTGAGTTGCGTTGCGCTGAGCGCGGTGCCATAGGTGATGGATCTTGGCGTGGCCCACGTGATGGAGGGCGTCGCCTTATTCACCGTCAGGGTGACGGCCGCAGTGTTGGTTGTGTAGTCGGTTGAGTTCGATGGGGTGAACGTGACCGTCAAGGTTTGCGATCCTGCGCTCAGAACCGCTCCCGAGGCCGGTGAATAAGCAAAGGTTCCCCCAACGGGTGCGGTGGCATTGAGTTGCGTTGCGCTGAGCGACGTGCCGTAGGTGATGGCCTTCGGCGTGGCCCATGTGATGGTCGGCGTCGCCTTGTTTACGGTGAGCGTGACGCTGGCCGTGGCCGTTGTGTAGTCCGTGGTATTGCCGGGGGTAAAGGTTACCTTTAAGGTCTGCGCGCCTGGAGCAAGAACCTTTCCCGCTGCCGGTGAATAAGCAAAGCTACCGGCGACGGAAGAAGTGGCGTTCAATTGCGTTGCGCTCAGCGCGGTGCCGTACGCGATGGGCGAAGGTTGTGGCCACGTGATGACAGGCGTGGCTTTGGTGACGGTCAGCGTGACGCTGGCTGTCGCCGTGGACGCTGTGTAATTGCCTGGAGTCGTCGGAGTGAAAGTTACGGAGAGCGTGTGCGCTCCCACTGACAGCACCGTACCCGCTGCGGGTGAATACGCAAAGGTTCCTGGCGCTGTGGACGTGGCATCCAACTGGGCCGCGCTGAGCGCTGTGCCATACGAGATCGGTGCCGGGGTGGGCCACACTATCGATAGCGGCGACGGTGTTCGTCGGAGTGAACGTGACGGAAAGCGTCTGGGCGCCGGCACCAACACCGTGCCTGCCGCCGGTGAGTAAGTGAAGGTACCGGGAGTCGCTGTGGTGGCATTCAGCTGCGTCGCGGTCAACGCGTGCCATAAGTGACCGCCTCAGGCGCGGACCAGGTGATGATCGGCGTGCCTGCGTTCCTGTTCCGCTCAGAGCGAGACTCTGCACTGCGTAGGCGGGAGCAGGCGCGTTGAGATTGTTATCCGTCAACGCCAGCGTGCCGTGAGGGGACCAGCCGCTGTCGGGACAAAGCTGATGAACAACTGGCACGATGCGCCGCAGCCAGTGTGCCGGAGACGATGAGCCGCTGACGATCAGCGGGCAAGCGGAGGCTCCGCTGCTGTTGAGCGCAAAGTTTGATGAAAGGGCTGGATTGTTGCCGCTCGACGGAGCCGGGAAGCTGAGCGTGGCATTGCCACGTTCTCCACCGTGACGATTTGCGGACTGTCGGCGCTGGTCGCCCAACGGCGGTGCTGCCGAAGTTCCTACCTGGCGCGTCGGCAACATCAGTTTTACTAAGCGGCCGTCGCCGTAATCCGCGACATAGACGTTTCTATTTCCATCAAGAGCTATTCCATTGGGATTACCAAGCCCGTACCAGGGATTGAATGGTTGGCGAGGCGGGAATGGTTCCATTGACCGCCAGGATTTCGTACACCTGACCATAGAAATATTCGGCGACATAGACGTTGCCGGCTCCATCGACGGTGATACCGCGCGGAGTTACAAATCCACTCCGAGCGATGTGATCACGGGGGATGCCGGGATGCTGCCATTCACTGCATTGATTTCGAAGACTGCACGACTGGTGTCGTCTGAGACGTAGACATTGCCGTTGTTGTCCACAGCGACAGCATCGACTTCTTTGAACCCGTTGGCCAGCGTGACGATGGTGGGCGACGGGGGGATGCTGCCATTGACCGCAAGGATTTCGTTGACGGTATCGTTGCTCGCATCGAGGACGTAGACATTGCCACTGCTGTCCACCGCGATTCCGGCGGGTGAGACGAATTGGCTGGTCAGCGTGGTGACGGTGGGAGAAGCTGGAATGCTGTCGTTGACCGCTTGAATCTCGCTCACTGTGTGCGTGCAGAGGTCCGCAAAATACACGTTCCCCGCGCTATCGAGCGCCGGGCCTACAGGACAATCCAGCCCGCCGGCCAGGGTCGCGATGGTCGGGTTGGCGGGGATGCTTTTGATTGACCGCCATCACCTCCTGCACATATCCAATATTGTTGATCGTGTCGACGACGTAGGCGTTGCCGCTTCGTCCATTGCTACCCCCGCAGCATAGTTGAAGCTGCTGCCCAGCGTCGTTTGCGTCGCGGATGCGAAATTCAGCTGCGGTCCCACTCCAGTGCCTTGCAGGTAAGCGATGGCAATCGTGTTGCCGCTGTTGTCATAGAGCGTAACCGCGCCATTGCGCGGCCCGGCAAACCCTGGCGTAAAGATCGCGTTGACGATGCAGGATTGGCCAACCGCGTAAGCGGTATTCGCCGCGCACGAACCGGTGCCGGCATTGGTGTAATCCAAGCCGGGTGCGCCCTGCGTGAGCACGCCAATCGAACCCAGCGTGACCGGAGCGCCGAACGTGTAGGTTAGCGACTGCGTCGCGCTGGGCGTTCCGATATTGATTGCTCCAAAGTTGAAAGTCGACGGTGCGAAGCCGGGAGTTGCCGTAATGGTGAGGGCAAGCGTGGTGGTCTCGTATTCCCCGCTGCCACTCGTGACGTCGCCAATGATCACGGAGTAGGCTCCGGTGGCCGCTGTGTTGCTGGCTGTGAGAGTAAGAACGCTGCTTCCCGTGGTCGACGCGGGGCTGAAGGCCGCGGTGACGCCACCGGGCAAATTGTAGGTGGCCAGATTCACGCTGGCATTAAAGCCGTACACACCATTGACGGAGATCGTCGATGCATAAGACGTTCCTTCGGCGAGATCAAGCGATGCGGGCGGAGATTGACATTGCCTGTCAACCGTTCTCATAGGTCACGGAGATATTGGAGCTTCCGGAAGAGTTAGGAGGCACGGTGACCGAGGAGGGCGATGCGTAGACAGAAAAGGCCGGACTCACGACGGTCAGCGAAATATTCGGCGCGGTGGCGGTTTCTATTCCGGAGGTGCCGGAGATACTCACGGTGAACTTCTGCGGGGCGGTGCTGCTGGCAATCAGCGTGAGCACGCTCGTACCCGTGGTGGAGTTTGGCGAAAATGCAGCGTCACCCCGCTGGGCAGACTGGATGCGAAAGATTGACGCTGCCGGTAAAACCGTTTTGATCGATGACGGTGATGGTGGATGTTGCAGAACCACCTTGACTGATACCGAGAGAGTAGGCGAGGACTGAATGGTGAAGCTGGCGTGCCAGTCATTCAGCGAAATACTCTGAGACGTAACCTCGCTGCATTCATTTTCCCGTTGCCATCAACCGTAAGCCCATAGGGTGTGTTGAAGCCTCCGCCCAGCGTTTTGATGACCGGGGAAGCCGGGACCGTGCCGTTGACCGCCAGCATCTCTTTCACCGCGTTGTTTTCCGAATCCGCAACGTAGACATTGCCGCTGCCGTCAACCGAAATGCCAATAGGTTCCTTAAATCCGCTGCCGAGTTCCCGAATGGTGGGCGAAGGGGGAATGAGCCCGTTGACAGCGACCATCTCCTTCACTGTGTTATCCGTCAGACCTGTGACGTAGACATTCCCGTTTCCGTCGATAGCAACGCTGGCGGGATCGCTGAATCCGCTGCCCAGGGTTTCTATCGTGGGCGACGTGGGGATGCTGCCATTGACCGCGAATATCTCCTTTACGGCATTGTTGAAGGTATCGGCAACATATAGATTTCCGGCGGCGTCCAGGTTGACAAAACACAGACTGCCGAAGCCTGTAGCTATCGTCTTAATGACGGGTGAAGGGGGCACCGTACCATTGATGGCCACCATCTCGTAGACCGATGAGCTACCTTCCGTGGCGAAATAAATATTGCCATTGCCGGCCACCGCCACGCTGATGGGTTCCGTGGGGCTGTCCAGCGTGCTTTGGACGGCGGGCGTAAAGACGATCTGGGGTCCAACGCCAGAGCCCTGAAGATAGCCGGTAGCAATAGGGCTCCCGGAGGTTCCTTCCAATACGACGGAGCCGGAACGAGCGCCCGCGAACTGGGGTGTGAACGTCACATTCACCGTGCAGCTTTGGCCTGCGGTATAAGCGGTATTCGCGGTGCAGGTGTCGGAGCCCGCATCGACGAAGTCGAGGCCCGTCGCTCCCTGGGTTAGCACAGCCGCTGAGGCGAGCGTCTCGGATGTCTGAAATGTGAAGACGAGCGGCACCACTGGACTTGTGGTTCCGATGTTGACGGATCCAAAGTTCCCGGTCACAGTCTGGGCCGACAGGCTGTTGGCGCTGCCGCACAACAGCAGGGTTAGAACCGCGCAGGCGGCCATTCGCCTGCGCCACTTGCCGTCGTCTCCGAGAATGCGCGCGGAAACGAATGCAGTGAATGACGTATCTGCTGACAGCAGTGTTGAGAACATGGACGGCCCCCCAGGCAGTTTTAACCGCTTTCTGTCGATATCGCTTTGCTATTCCTTGCACAGACCCGGAATGCCATCTGGGGGTGTGGACATTCAGAATGCAATGGTTGATAAATTCGGCAAAGAATAACATGGCGGCGATTTATAAGTCACCAACAAATCGGTAACCAGACCGATGGCATCCGGGAGGGTACAAATCCGGGAAGTTGGTTCCAATTCCGCTCAAAGATGGTCGCTCAGAGCAGGGATTGAGTGGCCGGGCACATATAAATGCCCGCGCGGGCGGCCCGGTCCGGGGCGTCGCAGGCTTACCTGGTCCCCGCGCTTCGGCCCGGTCCAGGCGCCCTTCATTCGCCTCCATACGAGAGTCCTGTTATTTCTGTCTGGAGGTCATGGTAGCGACCCTACCAAAGCGTTCGCGTTGATGCTGAAAGAGATTCTGGAGGGGCAATATCAGGCACATTGATGGTTGGGAGCCGGCTCCGTATTGCCTCGAGCCGGCCGCGCTCCGAGATCCTTGAATAGTTCAGGGATTATCTCAACTTATCTGGCGCCGCCCATCCGTTGGACCCCGCATCGCACAATTGAGCACATCGGTCCGTATAGCGTCAGGAATACGAGGCTCTTCGTCCCGGCTCCGGTCGAGTTCACAGTTAATCGTGAGGAAGTTGGCTGGCATAACCAGCGGCTACAATATTGCCCTGCACCGCCTCCATCGCGGTGGCGGTGGGCATTCCCTGGGTCATGACACCCTCGAAGAAATAGCCCGACGCCCAGTTGCTGTTATCGCCGCCGATCCCGAGAAGAATGGCTCCTTCCTGCTTCATCGGCTGATAGCCCTGAGGCAGAGGAATGACACCGGTGGTGGTCAGCGCTCCGGACTGGGCATTGCCCTGATAGATGGCATACGAGTGCTGGCCATCGCTTGCCCCCATATCGGTGACGAAGGCCGTGCCATCCGGGACTTTCAGGTGACCGTAGATGCCATCCTCCATGTCCAGGCCGGCGTTGGCTCCGCAAGGAATCTCGCCGCGGCACATGATGTTGATGGCATCCATGTGGCCGGCCTGGTTGTCGAGATTGTTGGCCTCGGCGTTGCCGAAATCAAAACAGCACTGCGTATTCAGATTGAGAGCAGACGTCACCATGTAAACCCCTTCAGGCTGACCGTGAACGGCTGTGCCCGCAGGGTGATCGTTGCGGTATCCCATCCCGGGAGAGATAGCGATGCCGTAGACCTTGTGTCCACTCACGACTACGCGCAAGGAGTGGGCCTGTGCGGGAAAATCGTAGCCGTCGGGAAAGGGGCCGCGCGCCGCGCCACCCGGGGGCGCGGGTGTCAGGTCATTGTGGTTCGGCGACTGATCGTAAAGCTTCGTGATCGAGCAGGAAGTCCTGGCACAGAACGTGTCCTGCGCGGCGGCGTTGGCGTAGCCGTCGGAAAGAAGGCCGATGTCGGTGCGCGCCTGATCGGACTCCCGCGTGACTTGATACAGCGGTCCGGTATACGCGCGATAGAGAGCGCGGGTGGTGCTGAAGGCTGCGACGCAAGGGGTCGCTGATGCGTACAGATCGCATGGACGAGCTGTTCCCTGCTGCGCCGAAGCCGTGCCGGCGAGCGCGCTGGCGAAAGCTACAAGAAGAACTATGACCGACAGGACGTTTCCGGATAAAAACTGGGACTTCAGTTGCATGAGGCACCCTTTACATTGTTTGATTTTCGAGTTTTGTGGCGACACTTCCGAAAGCATTACTGATTTGTGGATTTCAGTTCATAGCGGCGGCTCGCGTTTTTGTTGTCCTCATCCGCGAGTTTTTGAGCTGTCTGGAGTTCGCGCTCGGCTTCTTCCTTTTGACCGAGGCGGGTTAATGTGAGGCCAAGATAATAGTGGCCGGGCTGGTATTCGGGGGCTGCGGCGACGGCGCGCCGGAGATAGACCAGCGCATCGTCGTAGCGCTTTTCGCGATAGAGCGTCTGGCCCGCGTCGGCGAGAGCGCCTGCGTGCCGGGCGTCGCGCGCCAGGACCTTTTGAAAATAGGGGAGGGCGGCCGCGTAATCGTTCTGCTTGAGAGCGATGTCGCCAAGCTCGTACCATGCCTCGGTTTGGATGGGCTGGAGTTCGGTGGAGCGGAGGAATTCGGCTTTCGCCTGATCGAAATGCATGCCCAGTTCGTAGACGCGGCCCAGTCCAAAATGAGCGCTGGCGTCGTCGGGGCGGGCCTGAAGATAAATTTTGAAGTTGCGCTCAGCGGCGTCAAGCTGGCCCTCGTCGATTTTGACGCGCGCCATGGCATAGTCAATGTCGGGATTATGAGGATCGAGTTGCTGCGCGCTGGTCAGGGCGGTTTCGGCGTTGGGATAAAGATGCATTTCATCCTCAAGGACGCCGAGATCGAATAAGAGATGCGCGTTGTTTGGAGCAAAGGTCTGTGCCCGCACCAAGGCCTGGAGCGCATTGACCAGATGGCCTGCGCCTCGCTCGCGCAGGGCGATGGCTTCGCTGGCCTTGATTTCACCGTCCTGCGCCTGGAGGTCGGCGGGCGTGGTGGTGAGGACCGCCTCGAAGACATCGCGAGCCTGCTCAGAGTTGCCTGCCTGCAGGAGTGCAAATCCCTGCCGCAGGTCTGGAGTCTTTTGGGCACCAACCTGGAACGCTGTGAGCAAAAGCGAAGCGGCGATGCAATATCGACAACCGGGCATGGAAGACGGGTCCGAACCCATTGTGAACGGCGGAAAAAGCAATTGCAACGGGACGTGCGGCCTGGGGTACGGGTCGAATCGATCAGGAAAGAAAAGAGGAGCCGGGGCACCGGCTCCTCAGGAGGTTCAAAGGGTTTGAAACGCGACCAGCGGGCGGAGCAGCGCTTCGCCCGGCTGGGTTAGAAGGTGATGCGACCGCTCACCTGGAGGTTACGCGGGCCATAATCGGTGGCGGTGGGAATACCGAATCCAGTGCAGCCGGTGCCGTTGCAGGTATCGCCTGGGCTGGAGTCTGGCAGAGCCATCCGGTGCCGGTTGAAGATATCGAATCCTTCTCCTTTTAACTGGAAGATCATCCGCTCATAGATGTGGAAGTCCTTGAGCAAACTTACGTCTTCCGACAGGTAGTTGGGTCCGGTGATGTGATTGGTCACGCGGGGTATGTTGCCAAGGCTGAAGGGATCGAAGGAACAGGCGTTGCCGCCGTTATAAGCGGCGCATGACGGTGTAAAGCTGCGTACCGGCCCGAACTCCGAGTTCTGATCCACGAACGCCGCATCGTTGAGCGATACCAGCGGCCCAGACGGAGTCTGAGAATTGTAGGCCGGTTTGAACCAGGACTCCTGGTTAAAGTAGCTCGGCTTGTTCTTGTTCGCCTTGAATGCGGGGCTGGCGAAGCTGGTCCCGCCGTTCGATGCAGGTCCGGCGGTGTAGGTGATGCAGTTTTGGTAGAAGGGAATGCCGCTGGCGCAGCCAAAGCTGATGGGCTCGCCGCTTTCATAGCGTTGAATCGCACCTATCTGCCATCCGCCGAGCACCAGATCGGTTGCACGGTTGTTGTTGAGCCACTTGCGGTTCTTGCCAAAGGGGAGCTGGTACAGGTAGCTGAGCGAGAACTGGTTGGTCAGGTTTTGCGCGCTCACGGCCTTTTCCAACTTCAGGTTTGTGCTGCCTTCGCCTTGCCGCAGGCTATTGCCGCCGTTGCCGGTAATGTAGCTGAAGGGAATGGTGGAATCCGCGTCGGTGAGTTCCTTCGACCAGGTATACGAGGCCTGCAGGTTCAATCCATTTTGGAAGTGACGCTCGAGAGAAGCTACGAGCGCGTCATAGGAGGAGTGTCCCAGGTTCTCGAGACAGCAATCGCCCTGGACGTAGTCATACTGCGGGAATGGCCGCAGCGCCTGCCCCAGCGCACCGGTGAAGGTGGAGTAGGGCGCGTTCACGCCGCCGTTGGAGCCACCGAGCGGAATCGTGTATCCCGGGACCGACAGCTTGTCGCCGAGGTTGAAATACGACGGCGAAATGTTGTTGAAGTTGGACAGATAACCGGAATGAAGGTTCTGTCCCGATTGCCCGATATAGCCGAGGGTGAAGATCAAATCCTGCGCCACCTGATCCTGCAGTTGCAGGCTCCAGTTGCTGATCATGGCGGGACGGCCATCTCCCGGCGTGATGACTTCGCCGCCGACAGCCGAGAAGCTGCCGGGACCGTTCTGGGCGGTGAGCTGGGTCGGATCGAGATTCGGCGCATAGCTCACGTCCGGGAAACCGACGGATGTGTTGGTTGGGTCCGTGGTCGAGCTCGAATCCAGCCGGAAGGCCGGCGTGAACGCGCCGCCCGTGTTGGCCGCCGCGTTCTGCACCGCATAGAAGTCGCGGCTCTGGTTATATCCGAGGGCCATCGAGCTGCCGAAGTCGCTGTATTGCAGCGGACCGTAGAGGATGGCGCCGCCGCCGCGGAGAACCGCTTTGCTGTCGGTGTGCGGCAACAAATAGGCGAAGCCAACACGCGGTCCAAAGTCTTTGTACCAGGTTTTCGCCCAGGCTGTATTGCAATGGCAGTTCGTGCCGAAGACCAGCGCGCCAGGCAGGCCGCCGGCGGCCGCGTCCGGCGCGGTCAGGCTGAATTCCGAACTCCGGTTCAGCGCTTCCTTGCGCGGCACGTCCACGTCGTAACGCAGGCCCAGGTTCACGGTCAGATTTTTCGAGAGCTTCAGGTCATCCTCAAAGAATCCGGCGACGTAGTGCGAGTTCCAGCGCGGGTGATCGTTGTAGACAGCCTGCGACCCGTTGCCGACCTCTCCGATGAGGAAGCTGGCGATCGGGTCTCCCGATCCGCAGCAGGCATTGCTGAGGCCCGCGGTCTGATCGCGATAGAAGTTAAAAGTGTCCTGGTTGTACTGGATGACCGAGTACTGCTGGTGGCGGATGTCGACGCCGAACTTGATGCTTTGCCGGCCCTTGATCCAGCTCACAATGTCATTGATTCGGACGCCATTGTCGATGTTGTCGCCGTTCTGCTGTTGTCCCCATGTGGAAGGTTGATCCGGGCTGGGGAAGACAATGAGCGGGAAGAACTTAGAAAAATCGTTTGGAATTCCGAGCGAAGAAGCCGTCTCGGAGGTTCCGTAGGTCGCGCCAACGTTCACGCTATTGGTGCGGTTATAGCCCAGGTTCACGTGATTCAGCAGGGTTGGGGTAATGGTGTAATCCCACCCGCCGCGCACGTAGTGGGTGGTGAAGACCTGCGGATAGCCGTTGTCGTTATACGGCTCGGGAAAGTTCGGGATCGCTTCGAGCGCGGAGTTCTGGCGCGTGTCGTAGGTCGCGAACATCTTGTTTTTGATGCCGAGGTTCTGATCGATGCGGATGGTGTAGGTAGTGTTGGAGATGCTGCGGGTTCCGGAGGTTGCGTAGTTGTTGATGTACCCAAACACGTTGGTTGTCTGGGGAGCCTGATTCGGGAGGGGCAACGCGGACATTAGCTTCTGCGCGGCCGCGCTCATAGGAGAATCGATCTTGTTGCCCGGGTAGGCCGTTCGGCAGAATACGTTCGGAGAGATTTGGGTACTCGTGCGTGGATCGAAGATCTGCTGGTACTGCAGCGGCGTTCCCGTGCACGGATTCAGGAGCACGTTATAGGGTGCTCCCGGGTAGGGAGAGCCTCCCGGGACATCTGCTCCGAGATCGGCACTGAAGTCTCCCGCCCGCTCGGCCGCGGTGGGGACAGTTGAATAGTCCACGCCACCAACGGTGAACTTATAGTTTTCCCAGGCAAACAGGAAGAATGTGCGGTCCTTGCCGTTGTAGACATGGGGAATGCGCACCGGCCCGCTGAAGACACCGCCGTAGTCGAATTTGCTGTCGGCAGGCTTGCTGTAAGCGCAGTTGAGTTCGGAGACGCCGACGCAGTTCAGGGCCCGGTAGCCGTCGTTGAACCAGGAGTTGGCATCGAAGGCGCGATTCTTGACGATGGCAAAGCCGATGCCGTGAAAATCGTTGGTTCCCGATTTGACGGAGAAACTGGTAATGCCGCCGGTAGTCCGGCCGAACTCCGCTGAGGGAGTAGAGGTGGTGACTTTGAACTCCTGCAGGGCTTCGATCGAAGGAGAGGTTTCGTCGAAGGACGATCCGTTCTCACTGCGCTGCACGCTGGCGCCATCCAGCAGAGTCTCGTTGCCATAGGCCTGACCGCCGGCGAGGCGGGCGAAGAAGACGCCGTTTTGCGAGTTGCCCTGGGTCGCCGAGCCCGGGCCGGTGGTGCCGGGGATGAGGAACTCGAAGGTCTCCGGGGAACGCATGCCGTTGACGCCGAGCGCCAGCGAAAGCGGCAGGTCCTCAATCTGTTTGGTGGACACTGTGCCGCCGATATCGGAAGTCTCGGTCTCAATCGTCGGCGAGCTGGCGTCGACGGTCACTGTTTCGGAGACAGAGCCGGCTTTGAGCACCACATTCAGCGTGGAGGTGGAGTTGACGGTAATGAGCACACCGGTGCTGGTGGATTTCGAGAAGCCCGGCGCGGTGACGGCGACGTTATAGCGGCCGATGCTCAACTGGGGAAAGCGGAAGTCTCCGGCACCGGTGGAGATGGTCTCGCTCTTCGAGCCGGTGTCAACCCCGACGGCAACAATATGGGCGCCGGGGATAACGGCGCCGGAAGAATCGGTGATGGTGCCGGCAAGAGTGCCCTCGCTGGTTTGCGCAAAAGATGTTGAAACCGCGAAGAGAACAAAAATCGCGACCAGGAAAAGAATCACACCTCGTTTTCCCTGAACCTGAACCATGTGACCTCCACAAATCGAATAGCGGCGCTCGGAATGCGTGTCTGGAGCAAACGTTTTCTTAGAGCGCGGACAAAACGTTTTCCTGACTCCGGCACGAAGCCTAAACCTCTCAACTTTTGCATGTCAAGCGGAAAATTGAGCCGGGAGAATCGTCGGTCATCGGCAATATTGACGCTAATATCTCGCGCGCTTTCCAGCTTTATCGATTTACTAAAAGAAACCAGGCTGAAGTTGCCTGCTGGCGGTGAAAGAAGGATCTGTGGATGTCCATTCCAGAAACAGGAGAAGGGAGAACTGCGATATCGTTTACCAGTATCTTCAGAAAATGGCGGGCGTCGGAAGTTCTTCATTCGGCGTCTGCTGCGGGCGGGACGCGGCATGAGATCCCTGCTGCCGAGAACGCCGAGGCGGCGAATTCGCTATCATCGCCAACTGAAAAGGGGTATCGCAATGCTTGTGCGCAGGCGTCGGGAAAATTCGGTTTCGCTGCTGTTTGGTATGTGTCTGCTTGGAGGTGGCGTCGGCCATGCGCAGCAAGCACCTGCCGGGCCGGGGGCGGATTGGATGCAGCGCGGCGCGGAGGCGATCCACCAGGGCAAGACCGCTGAAGCGGAGCAGGACTTCCGCCAGGCCCTGGCCGCCGATCCTCGCTCTGCGAACGCTGCTCTGGGGCTGGGCATGACGCTGCTCCGCGAAAATAAGCCTGCCGACGCGCGGGCGCCCCTGGAACAGGCCGTTGCCCTGGATCCGCAAATTCCTGGAGCGCGATTGTTCCTCGGCATCCTGGACTACCAACAGGGTCAATTCGATGAGGCGCTGGCTTCGCTGAGCGCAGAAGCGAGACTGCAGCCGAATAATCCCGAGGTGCTGACGTGGATGGGCATGGTGGATCTGGCGGCAGGGCACCCGGAACAGGCAACCGCGCCCTTCGACCGGGCCGCAGCGCTGGCGCCCCGCGATCTGACCATTCTTTACTATCAGGGCCGCGCTCATACCCTGGTGGCGCAGTCGGTTTATCAAAAACTCTTCGCTCTGGGACCGGATTCGTGGCAGATGCATCAGGCGATGGGAGAGATTGATTCGCAGTCCAGGCTGCCGGAGAAAGCCATCACGGAATTTCAGGCGGCGCTCGAGAAGCAGCCCAACAACCCGGACCTGTATCAGGATATTGGCGACGAGTATCAGCGCCTGAACCGCTTCGACGATGCGACGAAGGCCTACGAGCAGATGCTGAGAATCCATCCTGGCGACGGAGTGGCCCTCTACAATCTGGGGAAAATCCAGGTGCAGACAGGCGATGCGCAGCAGGGCGTTGCACAGTTGCAGCAGGCGCTCGATGCGCATGCTCCCATGGCGCCGGTTTCGTTTTATCTGGGCGTGGGCCTGGCGAAAACCGGACAGGATGCGGAGGCCGCGCAGTCGCTGGAGAAATGCCTGGCCAGCGATCCATCGCCGTTTCTGCGCAGGAGCGCTTGGTTCGAGCTGGTGCGGGTGTATCGCAAGCTCAACCGGCCCGACGATGCGCAGCGGGCCGCCGATGAGGTGAAGAAACTCGATGCGGTCTCGTTGCCGGATGCTGACGCCGCGGCGGCCACCCCGCAACCATGAGGTTTACTTCTTCATGGCTGACACCGGCTCGTCGATGGTGAGATAGCGGTCGCCTTTGAGCGGCCCCAGCGTTTGCACGATGCCACTCGGCCAGCGGATTTCGACCTTCGCGACGCTGGTGGATTTGCCGATTCCGAAATGGGCGCGAACGTCGCCGGACGACATGTAGCTGGAAGCCGTGGTGACGGTGACCCACTGCGGACCGGCAGGCGTATCAATGCGAATGACCGCGCCGATACCGTCGCGATTGCTGCGGTGGCCGACGAGTTTGAAGCCAATCCAGTGGTTGCCAGTCTCGGTGCGATTCATCAGCAGGTGAGCAGGGCCGCCGTTTTCTGTGACCACGGCATCCAGCCGCCCGTCGTTATCGATGTCGCCGATCGCCAGGCCGCGGCCGACCCAGTGCTGCTGAAAGAGCGGGCCGGATGCAGGTCCGACATTGACGAAGGATTTGCCGTCGACGTTGCGCAGCAGCATGAGCGGCTCGCGATAGTGCAGTTGCGGATGATCCTTCTCGATGGTGTCCAGGTCATGGCCCTGGGCGATCATTAAGTCTTTCCAGCCGTCGTTGTCGTAATCCATGAAGCGCAGGCCCCATCCGGAATGGAGGAGGCTCATGCCGGCAAGACCCATCGCGTAGCTGTCGTATTCAAACGATCCGTCTTTGTCGTTGCGGAAGATGGCGTATTTCTGGTTGGCGAGATCGTCGACGACGAGGTCGGGCCATCCATCGTTGTTGTAATCGGAAAAGTCTGCGCCCATGCCCGCAAAGGTGCGGCCGTCGCCATCCACAGCAAGGCCCGATTCCAATCCCACTTCCTCAAAGGTTCCATTGCCGCGATTATGAAAGAGGTACTCGACCATGGAGTCGTTGGCGACGAAGATATCGGGGTGGCCATCGCGATCGTAATCGGCGATAGCGATGCCGAGCGCCTTCGCGGGCTTGTCCAGGCCTAGTTTGTGCGCTTCCTCGGTGAAGGTTCCGTTGCCATTGTTGTGGTAAACGAGCATGGAGATGGGCTGAAAGACATCGGGATGGCAATAGCCGCGGTTGTCCGCAGGGCCGCACCACACGTCGTCCCAATCCCACTGGATGTAGCGGAGGACGACGAGGTCGAGGTAACCGTCGCCATCCAGATCGACCCACGCGGCCGAAGTGCTCCATCCGCTGCCGCCGACGCCGGCTTTTTCCGTCACATCCGTAAAGGTGCCGTTGCCATTGTTGTGGTAAAGCTTGTTGCCGCCGTACGCGGTGACGTAGAGATCTTCGTAGCCATCGTTGTCGTAGTCGCCGACTGCTACGCCCATTCCGTAGCCGGACCCCTCAAGTCCGGCGCGTTCGGTTACGTCTTCAAAGGTGCCGTCGGGTTTCTGGTGGTAGAGGCGATTCCAATATTGCGGACCGGTCTTTTGCGGGATGGTTCCCTTCGGAACGAAGTCGGGAAACGGCGCGCCGTTGACGAGGAAAATATCGAGGCGGCCGTCGTTGTCGTAGTCGAAGAGAGCCACACCGGAGCCCATCGTTTCGAGGAGATATTTACGCGAACTGTGCATGGCCTGATGCTTGAAATCGATGCCGCGCGCTGCGGTCTCGTCGACGAAGTGTGCGGGGACAATCGAGGAGGGCGGCGGGGCGGATTGTGCAATGAGGATTGCCGCCGCAGGCATCGCAGCGAGGAGCAACAAATTCATGCGAAGCGTTGGGCGCATGCGTTCTATTGCCTCCCCTTTTTGCAGAGAACGCACAGAAATCCGGTAATGCCTTTCCCTTTTTCGACGGAATCAATGCGGTCGACGGCGGGGGGCTTCAGCTTCTCAATGCCGCCACCGGCCCAGTGTATTTCAACTTCGTCGACCGAGGCGGCATCGCCGAGTCCGAAATGCACGCGCATGTCGCTGGAGGAAAGATAGCTGCCGCCGCTCGTCACATCTTCGCGCTGGCGCACGCCGCCCGCGGTGAGATAGACCGTCGTGCCCACCGCGTCGCGCGGAGTTTTCCCGTTGCCGGTGAGCTTGAATTCGATCCAGTGGTGATGATCGGGGTTGACGTTGCGCAGCAGAATGGGCGGCCCATCGAGGTTGTTGATGACCACATCGATTTTGCCGTCGTTGAAGAGATCGCCGAAGGCTGCGCCGCGACCGACGGCCAGCGTGGCGAGGCCAGTCCCCTCGACGGCGGGAACGAGTTCGAACTTGCCGTTATGCAAATTGCGGAAGAGCAGCGGCCGCTGCGCGTAGCTGATACCCCAGCCCGCGTTCTGATCCACCTGGGGATAGACATGGCCGTTGACGATGAGCAAATCCTTCCATCCGTCGTTGTCGTAATCGAGGAAGCCATCGCCGAAGCCGACAAATGGGATGGTGGGCGAGGCGATGCCGGAACGATAGCTCACATCGCTGAAGTCGCCGTGGCCATCGTTCTGGAAGACCACGTCGTAGTCGTCGGAGAAGGTTGTGTTCACCAGATCGAGGTGGCCGTTGTTCTCATAATCTCCGGCGGCAATGCCCATGTTGGAGACTTCCCTTCCGTCGCCATTCAAAGCGTAGCCGCTGCTGTAACTGTCGTCCTCAAATGTGCCGTCGCCCTTGTTGATGTAGAGATAGTTGGGGGTTGAGTCGTTGGCGACGAGCAGGTCGGGAAGGCCATCGTTGTTGACGTCGACAAAGAGCGCGCCCAGGCCATAGAAACCGGGCTTGTCGCTGACACCGGCCTTTTCGCTCACGTCGGTGAAGGTCCCGTCGCCATTGTTGTGGAACAGGTGATTGTGCGCGCCCTGCAAGCCGCGCGGCCCACACATGACGTTGAGGCCGCGATACTGGCAGGTTTCGTAATTGGTCGCTTTCGTTCCGGCAACGGGAAGGTGCTGAAAATCGAAGTCGATGTAGCCGGCAACGAAGAGATCGAGGCGACCGTCGCCGTCGTAGTCGCCGAAGGTGGCGCCGGTGTGGTCGACAACGTCCTCAGGATTGCCGCTGTCGAGCGCAACTCCGGCTTTCACCGCAACGTCGGTGAATGTGCCATCGTGATTGTTACGATAGAGCCGATTTGTGCCGAGATTGGTTACGTATAGATCGGGCCAGCCATCGTTGTCGAAGTCGCCGACCGCGACGCCCAGCCCCCAGCGGTCGTTGGTCACGCCAGCCTGCTGCGCCACGTCAGTGAAGGTGCCGTCGTGATTATTGTGAAACAGCGCAGCATGGGGCGGCGTCGTTTTGCCGGTCTGCGCGTCGAAGGTGGACCCGTTCACCATATAAATATCGAGCCAGCCGTCATTGTCGTAATCGAGCAACGCGACACCGGAGCCCTTGGCTTCGACAATGATTTTCTTCTCCGGCGTGCCGGTGACGTTGCGCCACGTCGTGAGGCCGGCCTGCTTCGCGATGTCCATGAAGACCACGGGGCCGGTCCTGACGAGGCCGCCTGCCGTGACGGGACGATGTTGATCGTCGAAGGATGCTGCCTGGGGTCCCGCGCTGGCCATGCCGTTTTGCGCGTGGGATGCGGGAGCTTGCGCGGCGAGGGGAAAGTTGCAGGCGGCGAGCAGAAGGCCGCAGAGGAATGCGCGCATACTCACTGTGGCCCTGCCGCGTCACGGCTTCCATAGAGTTTTGCGCTCAGGTCCAGCTCCACTTTCGCTTTGTCGTGCATGCCGAGCGATTGATAGGCGTGGCCGAGAGCGTAGTGCAGCTTGGGGTCGTTGGGCGAGAGAGCAACTGCTGCGCTCAATTCAGTCACAGCCTCCTGCGATTTCCCTGTGTCCGCAAGAGCTTTGCCGAGTTTGGCGTGGCAATCGGCGCAGCGTGGATTGATGGCAACGGCGCGGCGCAGAAGCGGGAGAGCCTCGGCGGCGCGATCGTGTTCCAGTAAAAACGAAGCGTAGTTCAGGAACGGCCACTCGTCGGAGTGCGGATCGGCGTTGGCCAGTTCGATCGAGCTGCGATAGGTCCGTTCGGCCTCCGCGATGTTGTTGTCCATCTCGTAAGCGAGCCCGAGGTTGGTGGCGGCCTTCGCATCCCTGGGATCGAGGTTCAGGGCGCGCTGGAGCGCATTTTCGGCCTCTTTGAAGCGGCTTTGCGTGTAGTAACAGCGGCCGAGCGAGTACCAGACCTGCTCATTTTTCGGATCGATGGTCGTAGCTTTCTCCAGCCAGCGAATCGCGTCGGGATAGTCGTTGAGCAGGACATAATCGAGCCCGACGATGCGCAGGTCATCGGCTTTCGGCGTGGCGAGAGCGGCGGCCTGCGTGTATTCCTTCAGAGAATCCGCAGGCTTGTCTTCGCGATGCAGGACGAAGCCGAGCATGTAGAAAGCGTCGGCAGAATCGCGATGGCGGAAGGCATATTGCCGCAGCACAGCGTCGGCCTCAGCAAACTTGTCGATGTTGGCGAGGGATTTGCCTTCGAAGAGCAATGCGTCGGATTGTCCTGGGTTCGCGGCCTCAGCCTGCGCATAGAGTTGCGCGGCCCGCGCATAATCTCCGCGAGCAAAGGCGGCATGCGCCTGATCGTAAGGCGTCCCGTTCTGAGAGTTTTGCGCTGCGCCCGCGAGCGCGCTTCCGGTGACGAGCGCCGCGCAGAGCGCGAGATGGAACCTCGCTGTCAGACCGTGACCTCGTGGTACAGGCGGTATTTCTCATCGTGGATCGCGGGAAAGCTGCGGAAGGCGACAGGGCCGCCGGATGAAGTCACGCTCCATTCGGATGTCCCCGCGCTGGTCTGCGCAGCGGCCAGCAACTGCGCTGCGGTGAATTGCGCTTCAGCAGAATTCACGGCGAAGAGCGTGAGCGGCCCGATGAGCAGCGCCTGGATTTGTGGATGCTGCGGGTCGATCGCTTCCAAACGCAGCGGCCTGTCGATGGTGTATTCGATGCGGTCGCCGTTCTTCCACTCGCGGCGAATCTCCGCAAAGGTGCCCGGCTCGAGCGCCTGGGACAGCCTGCGGCCATTGATCGCTACTTGTGTTTGCTGGCCGGCCCATTGCGGAACGCGTAGAAACACCGAGAAGGTTTGTGGGGTTTCCGTCCGCACGCGCATCGATACGTTCGAAGCGTAGGGATACTGTGTCTGCTGCTCCAGCGAGATGCGCGCACTGCCCTGCCGCCAGGTGACGCGCGATGGGACAAAGAGATTCACAACTACACCGCGCGGCGAGCGGAAGTAGGAACTGATGCCGTAGTCGGCGGTGATTTGCGGAAACGTGCCCGAGCAGCAGGGCCATTTGTCCTGGTGGTAGAACTTCGATCCGCGATTGTTGTAGTCGGAATAATAGAAGCTGGTGCCGTCCGGCAAAATCGGCTTCGCGCCGAGGATGGTGTTGTAGAGCACCTTTTCCATACTGTCGCCGTAGCGGCTGTCGCCGGTGATGCGGGTGAGGTAGCGCGCAACTTTGAAGTGTCCATAGGCGCCGCAGGGCGTCTCAAAGCTGGCATGGGTGTCGGTGAGACTGGCGCCCATGTCTCCGCTGCCGGGAGCGCGAAAGGTTTCGTTCGGGCCCCAGCCTCCCGTGGCAAAACTTTGCGTCTCGAGGACGAAGCGGAAGCCGTTGAGCGCGGCGCGGCGATGCTTTTCGCTGCCCAGCACCAGATACGCCTGCGATGCCGAACAGAGCGCGTTCACGTGGCTGTAGGCATGCTGGCCGGGAAGAACATTGCGCCCGCCGGCTAAGGGATCGAAGTAGTCGTCGTCCTGCAGGAAGCGTTTGGCGAGCGCGAGGTAGCGTGGATCGCCGCTGCGCTTCCACGCGAGAAAGAAATTTTCAGGCAGCGTGTAGCTCTCGTCCCAGGTCCAGGCGATGTTGGGATGCGGCCGCGCTTCCATCTCAGGACGCGTGAGCGCTTTGGGCGGCAGAAAAGGCAGCACCACGTCGGTGGCGTGTGCCAGCACGGCCATTGCCGCCGGGTCGTGCGCGAACTGATGCGCATCGATCAGGCCGCAGGTGATCTTGTCGGAGGTGTAGGCGGGGAGGGGGTAGTCCGCATAAAAGTTTGGGCTGATGGCGGCGGCGTAGCCCTCGACCAGGCGATGGATCTTCGCGCGTGTCGGAGGGTCGCCGGTGGCCGCGTAGGCGCGCGCTAATCCGGAAACATATTGCCCGAAGGTGTGGCCGGGAACGTAGCCGGTGAGATTGCGGGGCGGATCGAAATCCTTTGACCAGCTGTACCAACCGCCCATGTCCTCGCCAGGCGCGGGCAGTCCGGCCTTCTGGCGAAACGGCTTCAGCAGCGCGTCCTCATTCAGCGCAAGAAAGAATGCGTGGTTGCGTTCGAACTGATCGAGCATGGGACCCGGGAGCAGGTGAACGTCGAGATAATCGAACGATTCGAGTCTCGTCGACCCAACTGGATCCGCCGCGTGGGCGAAGGAGCGAGGTGCCAGCAATGCGACGCCGCCGGTTACAGCCGCGTCCCTAAGAAATCCTCTGCGTGTGGTTCGCCGCATGGGAATACCTTACTGCTCCAGCGCAGCATGTGGCCAGCCGCCCTGCCAGGTGAGGGTAGAAATTTGCAGAGCGCGGCGGCCGTTGTGGGCGTCGTAGGCGTGGAAGACGATGATGTCGTGGCCGCCGGGCTGCAGCAGAACGGATTCGCCACCCGGTCCGGCCCAGCGGTCATTGGCTTGCAACAGAGGCGTGCCGCCGCCTTCCATCATGGGAACGCCCTGATCGTCGACATAGGGGCCGGTGACGTTTTTGGAGCGGCCGACCATCGTGCGGTACGTGCTCTTTGCGCCGCGGCAGCAGAGATCCCACGAAACGAACAGATAGTAATAGCCGCCGTGATGCACGATGAACGGTGCCTCCACTGCCTCCCAGTCCGGCGGCAGATTCGGCTGGGTCGGGCCAGGATTTTCCGGCCGCTTGCGCGTGGCGAGAGAATACGTTTTTGTGTCAACGGTGGAGAGCATGCCCGTTTTCTCAGCGAGCCTGCGCATTTTGATCCCGGTCCAGAAGCTGCCGAAGGCGAGCCAAGCGTGGCCCTTGGCGTCGGTCACATAATTCGGATCGATGGCGTTGAAGTCGTCGGTCGCGAGCGACTTGAGCACGAGGCCGTGGTCGATCCATTTGTAGTCGGGGCTGTTGGCGTCCATCGTCTTGTTGGTGGCAAGCGCGATGCCGGATGTGTTCTTTCCAAAAAGCGAGTAGGCGTAGTAGAGGCGATATTCGCCGTTCTCATAAGAAATGTCGGGAGCCCACAGTTCGACCGTGCCGGGGCTGTCCATTTTGATCCAGTCAGGAATGGCGGCGAAGACGTGGCCGCAGAGCTTCCAGGCATGCAGGTCGGTGGAGCAGCGAAGCTGGAACTGGCCGCCATCCTGCGATCGGCCGGTGGCGAAGACGTACCAGGTATCGCCGGCTTTGATGATGGAGGGGTCGTGCGTTCCCCAAAAGTCGCCGGTGAGTGTGAGCGCCTGCGGGGCTTGCGCGAATACCGGAGCGGTGCAGAGCACCGCCGTCAACAATAGTGCAGGGGAGAATCGCATAGTCACCTCAATGCCGAAAGAGGGAGAAAGCGTTTACGAACCCATCGTTATACCACACACAATCGACCGCTCGCGGCTCGCTCATTGGATGTACGGCCAGCCGTCCGCCGTGAACGCAAGCCGGTTGATGCCGAGCGTTGGCGTGCCGCCATTGTTGCCGTCGTAGTAGTGATAAACCAGCGTCGGCGTTTGCACGCCGCTTACCGTGTCAGTAAAAACGCTCTGGCCGCCGGGTCCTGTGATGTTGCTGTGCGAACTCAGCAGAATGGTGCCTCCGCCATTGGTGAGATCCAGTCCACCGCGATCGACGAAGGGGCCGTTCGGATTTTGCGATCTGCCGACGATGATGCGATACGCACTCGTCGGGCTGCAGCACACATTGATCGAGGCAAAGTAGTAGTAATACTGCGTACCGTTGGCGACCCATGGGTAGATGAACGAGCCCTCTTCGCCGGCTCCGCGCGCTGCGATCACCGGATACGGCGATGGATTGGTGGTCGCGGGCATGCCCGTCGTGGGGTCGAGCTGGATGATGTGAATGCCGTCCTGAAAGGATCCGAAGCTGGCCCACCAGTTCCCTGCTGCGTCGATGAAGGGCGCGGGGTCGATGGCGTTCCAGGTAGTGGTCGCCGAAAAATTCCAAACCGGGTTGGTGGGAGGCGCTGTGGTCGCGGCCGTCCATGACGAGACGACGTAGCCCTTGTCCGTCCACGGCCCATACGGCGTGGAACTCGTGGCCAGCCCGATCACCGCTTCAGCGCCGGTTGAAGGCTCATAGGGAATCGCGTAGTAGAGGTAATACGCGCCGTTGGCCGTGAGCAAACTCGGCGCCCACATGTCGATGTTCGCGCCGTTGTTGTCGGAGGGAGGGGTTTGCAGGCCGGTCCACGATGCGAAATCAGGACCAACAATGGGGCAGTGTGAATCGTCGGTGAGCCAGGTGGTTCCCTGCGCCGCGGGGCAGGCGCCCATCGGCGTGGAAGCCGTGGTGTAGGTAAAGGTCGACAGATCCGTGGAGTACGCGATGGTCTGATGCGTCCCATAGAGCCAGTACGTTCCTGACGCATCGCGCAGCATGTAGGGATCGTGAACGTAGATGCCGGTGCCGCTGACCGGTAGCGGCGCGGTGTAGGGCGAAACACTGGTCGAGGTCAGCGCCCACTCCTGGCAGGTGCAGCCGGTGCCGCTGGTCGGGCGCGCTTCCTGATCGATGGTGGCCGATGATGTGGTGCCGGAGTCGCTGTCGGTGAGGTAGAGACTGCTGTTGACGTTTTGGATGAGGTAATTCCCGTCGGTGAGCTTGAAGAATTCCCACAGATGGTCGTTGGTTCCGTTATCGGCCCATTGGAGAACTTGCGCGCCACTGGCGGTGGAAGCGTCGGAGATGCCCATGACCTGATGGGTGAGCAGATTCTCAATATTGAATTGCTGGGCGGTGTAATTGAACGGCATAAAGTGCCAGAGCTGATCGTTCTGATTGTCGGCCTGAGCCTGCGCGACAGCGGTTCCCGCCACCTGGCTTTGTCCCTGAATGCCGAGCAACAGGCCGCTGGAGACGTTGGTGATTTTGTACTGATAGTCATCGCTGACAAAGGTGAGGGTGCCCATGTCGGGAGTCGTGCCGCCGCCCTCGCCACCGGTTCCACCACCGCCGCCGGAGTTGGAACCGCCCCCGCCGCATCCAGTGAGTGCGAGGAGAGCGAGAAAGGTCAATGCGGGGAAAGAGGAGCGAAGCGAGGGCATCGGAGGGGTCTCCACGGGAGATTTTCCGTAAACGTATACTTGCGATGCCGCGAGGCATCTCCTCAGGCAATCGATTCTGCTGCCGCGGATGCAAGCCTTCAAGGTGCCTTATATATGCGGCGAGAAGAAGATGTCAATGGTAAAGGCTTACTCATTTCGCACCCGGGGCATGTTACCAGGAGCCGGAAGTGCAATCCAGACCATGCATCGGGCGCGGTACGCAATGCCTCCTGAAAGGAGCGGCCGGGACCTTAATGGATGTCGATGTTTTGCACCACGCGGTTGATCACGCCGTTGGGGCTGGGCGCATCGGGCTTCAGACCGGCGTGGATCGAGGCGAACAAGCCGAGCAACTGGCCGAAAATCACATCCAGGACCGGACGATAGAGATCAGGAATCGGCTCTCGGGTGCCGGGAGTGAGGACGAAATCGGCATCGGCGCGCAGCCGGTCGGGATCCGTGGCCACGGCCACGCGCTTCCCTGCGACTTCCTTGCTGCCGACCTCGCGCAGCAGATCCAGCTCGTATTGGCGTCGCTGCATCTGGCTCGAAATCAAACTCACAAATAACGTATCGCGGTCGAGCGCCGCCATGGGTCCATGCCGCAGCGCCAGGGTGGACTGGGTCATGGTCTGCACTTTGCCTGCTGTCAGTTCGAGCAGCTTTAGCGCGGACTCGAGAGCCGCGCCCGCCAGCGCGCTCGATCCTACAAAGCAGGCTCGCGTGAATCCAGTGCGCGTCAGATCCGAAGCCAGTTCCGCTGCCCTGGGCAACAGCGCTTCCGCTGCGCCGACGAGCGCCCGCAGGATCGGCTCGTATTCTGCGATGCTCCACGCGTGCGCCAGAATTTGCCCGGCGAGCACCATGTTGGTGAATGAGCTGGTCATGGCCAGGCTTCGATCGTTGGTCGCATCGTCCAGCACCAGAGAAAGGCAATTTGCCCGGCCCTGCATGGCTTTGCTCATCCGTCCGCTGGCATTGCAGGTGACCAGAATGTGGCCGATTTCCGGGTGGTCCGAGATTGCGTTCTCCAGGACCGCAACGCCTTCCGGACTATCGCCCGAGCGCGAGAATGAGACCCACAGATAACGTCGTTCGTTCAGAACACATTCCGAGAAATCCGTCAGCAGGCTGGTGCTCGCAACCGGGATCACCTCGCACTGCCAGCGGGTACGGAGAAGATGGTGCAGCGACTGGCCGATGTAGTCCGACGTTCCAGCGCCAATGAGAAACACGGTGGGCCGCTGCTGCGCGGGTCCGCTGACGCCAGCCTCGGCGAGGAAGCTTGATATCTCACCCCTGCGCGCTTGCAGTGCGTCAAACGTGGTGATCCAGGTGCCGGGCTGCTGCGCGATCTCGCGGGGCGTGTGTTCCAGGCCTCGCTCCCATTTCTCAGCAGGGCTGAGCGCGAGTAATGCTGATAGCGGATCCACGTTGGCCCCTCCTTCTTTCGGCATGGCAAATACCATATCGCAACAAAACGTAATGTATCACTAAAAAACGAAATACGGCGAGAACCGGGAAACGCAACTTTATTGGCTGCTGCGAGGTGGCCGGTCTGGCTCGGACTACTGCGGCTTTGGCGGGTAGCGCTGATTCAACTGCGGCGCAAACACCGAGGGCAAATAGCCTTTTACAGCGACCGTGCAGGTTTGCTGAGCTTGTTTGTCGTCCAATCCGGTAGCGGTCACGCTCACCTGATAGTCGCCCGGCTCCGTCCATGCATGATTGACCTGCGCGCCTTCGGTCCGGACTCCATCGCCAAAGTCCCACGACAGCTGCACCGCGGGTTCGCCGCCCGCCGCTGAAGCTGAAAACGACAAGCTCTCTCCGGCACGCCCGCCGGCGGCACAATGGGTCGAGACTTGCGGCGCTTTTGCCGGCGTCGCTGTATCCACAATCTTCAGCACGCGCACCGAGCGGCCGGGCTGATCGATTTGAATCGAGCCCGCCGAGGATTGCATGACCTTTCCATCAAACACACTGGAGATGGTGAAGTGGCCGCCGGGGGCGAGGCCAAGGTCGGCCAGACGGATGATTTTCTGCCGAGGCTGCTCCGTCCAGTTGAAGACGGTGAGAATACTTTGGCGCTTCGATTCAGGCAGGAAAAAGATGCTGGGCTGACGATCGGCCTCGGAGTAGCTCATGAGATCGATCGGCACCGATGCCTTTCCGAGCCGCACCATGTCGATGAGGTCGCGATTCTCGATGAGCGCCTGGCGGTCGGGAGAGTTTTGGAGGGAGGGAAGATTGTCGCCGATCTCGAGCATTCCTCCGGAGACGGCGGCGAGGGCGATGGAGACCATGGCTTCCTCCAGCGTTAGCGGTTGCTTGCCCTCATGCCATGACTGATCGCTGATGTGCTGCGTGGAGACGGTGAAGGCGTCGGGATCCGCGACAAAGAAATTGCGGTTCATGTAGTAACGCGCTGCGATGCCAGTGGCCGCATCGCGGCTCGCTCCGAAGCTGTGCCCCGTATCCTGGGAGATGCGTCCGTAGTCGACGTATCCGACGGGATTGAGCATCGCGCTGCCGTCTTTATCGAGGTAGACCTGATCTCCCACGGTTTGGCGAATGATGCCCAGGCCGATCCGTTGCGCTTCCATCGCCGTTGTGTGCGGCTTGAAGTAGTAGCCCTCGATGGCGCTGTCGTCCATGAAATCCATCTTGATGTAGTGAATGCCCCAGTCGCGGACCAGCTTTGTGTAGGTCTGGCGCAGATATTCCTGCGCCGCGGGATTCGTTGTGTCGAGGATGTAGAGCTGGTCTTTGGCTTCGTCGACAAAGCCGGCGTGAATCGGCTTCCCCTGCGCGTTCTTCACCAGCCAGTCAGGGTGTTGCTGGAAAACCCACGAGCGCTCCGAGACCTCGAAGGGAGCTGTCCAAATGCCAGGCGTGAGCCCCAGGCCGCGCACCTGATATTCCAATGGGCCCAGGCCGTTTGGGAAGACCCTGGCATCCGGCGTTGTATATTCGCCGCGCGCGTATTGGTAGCCCTCGTCGATATGGAAGACGTTGTAGCCGAATTGCTTCAGGTGCTCCGCTTCCCAGGCAGCGTTGGTGAGCGCTGCTCCCTGGTTGAGTCCGAAGTAGTAGGCGGTCCAGCTCCACCAGCCCATCAGTGGCGGGGCGGTCACTCTGGCGTCGTGGATTTTTCGGATGAGCGAGCCGTATGTTTCGAGCTGGCGGTGATACTGCTCGCCCGCGCTGAGGGCCACCGTCTCCGAGGATAAGTCCGCGCCTGGCGCGACGGGCAGGCTGAGCTCGACGTGATCCTCCGCTGATGACTTCTCGAGCGAATTCTCTTTTTCCATCTCGGTGGTCCCGGTGGAATCGACTTCGTAGCTGGTGATGCGAGGATCGCGTCCGCTTCCGGCAACATGCAGCCGCAGGATGGTCAGGAAGCGATCGGAAGTCAGCGTGCCGACAAACAGACTCTGGTGCGACTCGCGGTTGTAGATGAGCTGGCTACCCACAGCGCGATGCATGCCGTGAATTGCATCGCCAAGGTCGTGGATTTGCATGGCGGGCCGGTCCTCGCTGAAGCTGTCCGAGAGGACGCGATCTTTATCGGCGGGCCCGTCCAGGGCGGCGATGTTTTCGCCGGATGCATCGACGGTACGGATGGCCTGCACATCCACTGATTTGTCCGTGGAGTTACGCACCGTCACCTGAATATCCGCGAAGGGCGCGGATCGATACGCGCGGAGCCGAACCGCCAGATCCGGCTTGTCCTGCAGTCCGGAAAAAACCACCTGCCATTCGTCGGCTGCGCCCAGATAGCCTTCCGCGCTGCGCTTCTCCATGGCATGGTGCGGATAGTCTGTCGAGCGGATCCACTGGCCGTCGATCTGGGCGGCGACGCCCGCGACCAGCACCGGCGCGGTTGCCCCCGGCACGCGCAGCGCGTATGCCCCATGCTCGTCGACGGAAACCGCGAGGCCGCTTTCCTGCGCGGCCGCCTGCAGAGCCAGTGGGGCAAGAACAGCCAGAAGACCGCATAGAAGCTTCCCTTTTTGAACTTTTCTCACGACCCCTCCTGATTTTTTGCGCGCGCATTCTGTTTGTTCGGTTGATGAGAGCGAGGCTGGAGAAACGTCCTCAGCAGCCGGTTCCATGCCCGGCGTCGATGAGCTTGCTCCTGCCCGGTCCGGACGGATTCCCTTGACAGAGTTCCGGATGTGCTCTAAAACGTGATACTACGACAGAATACGTAATGAAACACGGTGAAACGTAATATATCGATCCTGAACACTGATCCTGAAATGGAGAAGCGCTCATGAACACCGCACCCGCAGCCCAGGCGACCAGGTTCTCCGGTTCGCTTCTTTCGCTCCTCGTATTCCTCTCCATCCTGTTGACCTGCGGGACGCCGGCGCGCGCGCAGTTCACCACTGCGCGGCTGAGCGGCGTCATCAGCGATCCCTCCGGAGACGTGCTCTCCGGCGCCGCAGTCACCGTCCAGGATCTGGGCACTGGCTACAGACAGTCGGTGAAGACGGGCGATACCGGCGAATATCTGTTTCCCAGCCTCCCTGTCGGCACATATCAGCTCACTGTATCGGTGCAGGGCTTCGCCAAATATATGCAGAGCGGCATTGCCCTGGCGGTGGGCGAGTCCGCGACCCAGAATGTAAAACTCAGCGTTGGCTCCGTCGCGCAGAACATCGTCGTGACGGCGAGCCCAGCGCTCGTCACTACTGACAGTTCCATGGTTGGACAGCTCATTCCGCAGCAGGACATTGTGCAGCTTCCGCTCAACGGCCGCGCGGTTCAGCAACTCGTCTTTCTGGCTCCCGGCACCACGAACGTGACGTCGAATTACTGCGCAGCGAACTGCGAAGGCGGCGTCTTTCCCACCGAGCAGTATGCGAAGGTCGATGGCGCGACGGCGAACGGCGTGAACTACCTGATGGATGGCGTCGATTACAACGACACGTACATCAACACGAACATTCCATTCCCCAATCCGGACGCTATTGAAGAATTTAACCTGCTCACCGGCAATATGAGCGCCAATTACGGAGACGCAATCGGCGGCGTGGTGAACGTCGTCACTAAATCCGGCACCAACCAAATCCACGGCGACGTCTTCGAATTTGTGCGCAACAACATCTTCGACGCGGCTGACTATTTTTCTCCGACGGTGAACCCGCTGCACCAGAATCAGTTCGGAGCCAGCGCCGGCGGTCCAATCTGGAAAGACCATCTCTTCTTCTTCGGCAGCTATCAGGGCACGCGTTTCAGCACCGCCGAAAACGGCCAGATCGCCTTCGTGCCCAACTCTGCGGAGCGCACCGGCGACTTTTCCGATCTGCTGCCGGGCACGCAACTAGTGAATCCTTACACCGGAGCCAATTACAACAACAATCAGGTTCCTGTGAGCCCCACTGCCGCTTACATCCTGAATCAGATCCCCTTGCCGAATGGACCCAACGATCAGCTCACTTTCAATGGCGGCACCGATGTGCAGAACACGGATGAGTATCTGGGCAAGCTGGACTACGATTTTGGCAAGCACCACCTGAGCGGACGCTACTTTCAGAACACGTTCACGGATCCGGTTTATCTTCCGCCGTCGAATAATCTACTGCAACTGCGATCCGACGCCGAATCGCTCACGCTCAAGAACCTCGGCATCGTCGATATCTACAGCATCTCCGATCACTTCCTGCTCTCCAGCTACTTTGGTTACAACAGCGAGAACGGCGATACGCTTTCGTCGGCGCCCTTCAACATCACACAGGCCGGATCGAATATCGCGGAGCCGACCAACTACGGCGGCGGCAAAGGGCCGGTGCTCTACGTGGCGGTTGGCGGCGACTTCACGCTGCCCAGCGTGCCTTACGGCGTGTGGAACCGCGGCGACCAGTCTCTGCAGGAAGTCTTTACGTGGACGCGGGGCCGCTCGGAACTGCAGTTCGGCGGCGAAGTTCTTCGCATCCGCCTGCCGATGGGCAATCAATATCAGGAGAGCGGCATTTTCCAGTTCACGAACGACCTGACCGGCAATAACCTCTCTGACTTTGTCACCGGCGCGGTCTCGGACTTCACGCAGGGCGGCGGCCTTTATCTCAACTTCACCGGCTATAAAGAAGATGCTTTCATCCAGGATGACTGGAAGCCGACGCAGCGTCTCACCATCAACGCCGGATTGCGTTGGGATCCGTTCTTCCCTTATACCGACAGCGAGGGCCGCGTGGCCTGCTTCGTGCCTGGGGCGCAGTCGGTTCGCTATCCCAATGCGCCGACCGGCATGCTGTTCGGCGGGAGCCAGCACGATCAGGGCTGCCCTACTTCATCCGTTTATAACAACCCGAATAACTGGGGGCCGCGGCTGGGCTTTGCGTATCGCGTCAGCGACGATGGACTTACCAGCATCCGCGGCGGGGCCGGCTATTACTATGAGCCGCCGAACACGGTGGCCTTCGAAGATATTGTCGGCGTACCGCCGTTCGCGCCGGTCATCAATCTCACCACGGTCAGCCTCGACGATCCCTACGGGAGCGCCGGGATTGCCAATCCGTTCCCGAGCGAGTTTGGCCCTGTGGATCCGGGGGCCAGCGCGACATTCCCTTCCGACATTTCTTTCAATCAGATCTTCGACCGGCATTTCCGGCTGCCCATGGTGCTGGCGTATAACCTGACACTCGAGCGCGGCATTGGGCGCAACTGGCTGGTGCGTGCTGCTTACGTTGGCAACACCGCGCACCATCTGAGCGGCACCGGAGATCAGGAAAACGGACTGCTGCAGCTCAACCCTTCTGTGTATATTCCGGGCCAGTCGACGGAGGACAACGCGCAGCAGCGCCGCGTCTATCCCGCCTACGGTTCGATCGGCTCCATCAACTCCGGCGTGAACAGTAACTACAACGCCGCGCAAATTACGCTGGAGAAGCGTTACACGCACGGTTTCTCGTTGCTCACTAACTTCACGTGGGCCAGAGCACTGGATGACTTCGCGCCCATCGGCTCGCCGTATCTGACGAACTCGTGCAGTTGCGGCCGCTACTTCGATTACGGGCCATCCGACGATGATGTGAACAAGACGTGGAAGCTGAACGGCGACTACATGGCCCCGCACATCAAGTTGCCGGCGATTGCCGATAAAGTCGTCAACGGATGGGAACTGACGGCCATCTCCAGTTGGAACACGGGGACTCCGTTTACGATTTTCAGTGGCTACGACAACTCATTCAGCTCCATGGGCGCCGATCGCGCCGATCTTTATTCCATCTCGGACGTAGGCCAGGCGAACCTCAGCACCGGGCGCTCGCATAACACCGCAATCAACGAGTGGTTCAACATCAATGACTTCCAGCCCAACGCGATCGGCACCTTCGGCGACACGGGCAAGAACGTGCTGCGTGGCCCGCGCTACTTCGATGCCGACCTGGCGATGATCAAGACCACGAGCCTTGAGGGCAAGGCGTCGCTTGAGTTGCGGGCAGAGGCCTACAACGCGCTCAACAACGTGAACTTCGGGAATCCCGATAACATCCTCACCGACACCGGATTCGGACAGATTACCGGGCTGGCCGGATCCTCTTCGTCGAATACCTACGGCACTGCGCAGCCGCGCATCCTGCAGTTCGGGGCCAAAGTATCGTTCTGATTCCGCTGCGGAAACGGGGTTGACCGTTTCCGCGCGGCGTCTATTGAACGGTCAGGGAGAAGGTCGCGGTTTGCGTAATGGATCCCGCCGTTGCCGTGACCTGGACCGAGTACGTTCCGTTCGGAGTAGTGGGACCGCCTCCGCAGCCGGACATCCCGATGCAGGTGATCGCTGCAAGCAGGATCAGCCCGCTGCAGGAGAGCAGCATCCGGCGCACCTTGCGGCTTCGGCCACCGAGCAGCGGCAGGAGCAGGAACACGCCTACTGCGCCTGCCAACGAGAACCGTGCGCCGGTGTGGCCTGGCTGCGACTCTCCGCCCCGCACCTGGCGATCGAGTGCAGCCGTCGCCGGGTTGGTATCGGTTTTGATAGTCACGGTCGCAGTCGCCGTGCCTCCCACGTCAGGCGTGATGCTGGATTCCGAGAAGGAGCAAATGGTGTCCTTCGGCAAGTTGCCGCAGCTGAGAGTGGTGGCGGTGGCAAAGCCGTTGACCGAGGTGACTGTAAGCGTCGTGGTTGCGGGCTTGCCTGAGCCTGCTGAGCCGCTCGTCGGCGAGAGCGAGACGGTGAAGTTGGGCGGACCGGGCCAGACCGTGACCGCAACCGCAGAGGACGTGGAAGCAGCGTTGTTCGCATCGCCTGCGTAAACGGCCGTCACGCTGTAGGAGCCTGCGATCAGCGTAGATGTGGTGTAGGTCGCCGTTCCTGAGCTGACCGTACCGGTCCCCAGGGTGGTCGTTCCGTTCATGAAGGTGACGTTTCCGGTGGGCGCGGGAACGCCGGAGGCGCCGGTCACGGTTGCGGTGAAGGTCACGCTCGTTCCAACGGCGAGAGACGTCGCTGAGGCGGTCAGCGCGGTCGTTGTGGCGCCGAGAGTCACGGTCACGGTCACCGTACTGGAAGCGGAGGCGAGGTTCCTGCTGTCGCCTGCGTAGTTCGCCGTGATGCTGTGCGCAGCAATGGCCAGGGAGGCCGTTGAGTAAGTCGCAACGCCCGAGCTATTCAGAGTGCCGGTGCCGAGCGTAGTCGCTCCATCCTTGAACGTGACTGTTCCGGTTGGCGTGGGCGTGCCCGATGCCGGTGCGACGGTCGCCGTGAAGGTCACGCTGGTGCCCACGGAAACTGAGGTTGCGGAAGCGGTGAGCTTCGTCGTCGATGCGGTCGGAGTAGCAGCAGCGATCGCGATGCTCAGGTTCTGGGTCGCGGTGTGGCTGGCGGAGTCGCTCACCTCCACCGTGAACGTCGACGTCGCTGCCGTCGTCGGCATGCCGGTGATCGCGCCCGTACTGGCCGCCAGCGCAAGTCCGCCGGGCAGTGTGCCGGCGCTGATGCTCCAGGTGTACGGCGACACGCCGCCGGTGGCCGCCAATGTTTGCGAGTAGGCGGTGCCGACTTTGCCGCCGGGCAGCGACGCGGTGGTCACCGCCAATGTGGCGTTGATGGTGATGCTCAGGCTCTCGGTCGCCGAGTTGCTGGCGGAGTCCGTCACTTTCACCGTGAAGGCGGAAGTTCCCGCAGCGGTCGGCGTGCCGGAGATTATGCCTGTACTCGCGGCCAGCGAAAGTCCAGCGGGCAAGGTGCCGGCGCTGATGCTCCAGGTGTAGGGCTTCACGCCCCCGGTGGCCGCCAATGTCTGCGAATAGGCGGCGCCGACGAGGCCGCTGGGGAGCGAAGTCGTCGAAACGGTGGGCGGCGGCGGTGTGCCCGTTCCGGTCAGTTTCACTACCTGCGGACTGCCGGCAGCGTTGTCGGTAAAGGTCAGAGTCGCTGACTCGGCGGCCGAGGTGCTGGGCATGAAGGCGACGCTGAGCGTGCACTGCGATCCCGCCGTCACGGTTTGCCCGTTGCATCCGTCGCTGGAAACGAGGAAATCCGCCTGATCGGTGCCGCCTTCCACCACGTTGGTGATGGAGAGGCTGGCGGTTCCGGTATTGGTCACGGTTAGGGTTGAGGCTTTGCTCTCGGTGCCCTCGGTCTGGTTGCCGAAGGCGAGCGGCGAAGGCGCGGCGGAGAATGCTGGGGCGGGCGCAGCCGTCCCGGCGCTGATGACAAGAACGTTGCCGGGTTCGGGGAGATAGGCGGTATTCGTGGTTGTATTCACCGCCCCGTTCACAAATCCGGCCACCCCTGACGTTCCAGACACCTCGGTTCCGGTGTTAGTTGCCCCGTCGATGAAAAAGACATCGTAGTTCGATTCCAGCACCACGTTGTTCGTTACGCTGTCTACCAGCAAATATCCGTACGATGGGGCGGAAACGACGGCGGTGATGGCATTTGTGGCTCCATCCACCACATTGACGCCATACACGAGACAAGGCTCGTAAATATTGCCCCTGCAGTTGACCACATAAATTGTGTTCGTCACCGGATTAATGCCCGGGGGAGCAGCGCTAATGTTCCCCACGGAGACGGTATCCGTAATCGCGACCGTGGCTCCGTCGATGACGAACATCTGGTTGCCGGCCGCGTCGGACACATAGAGTGTGTTGGTCGAAGCGTTCAATGCGAATCCGGTGTCGCCCGATCCCACCTGAACCGTGTTCGCGATGGTGTTGGTGGCTCCGTTGATCTGAGCCAGCGTGGAGTCGCTGCCACTAACGCCATACAGCGCCCAAACCACATTTCTACTGGAGTCCACGACGAGCGAGCTGACGGCCTGAGGAACGGAAATGTTGGTGGTGACTGCGTTGGTGGCGCCGTCGATGACCGTAACGTTATCCTGATCGCCAACATAAATTTGATTGGTGGCCGAATTCACTTCGATGACGCTGGCCGCCGACGGGAGCGTGACCGTCGTGGTCACGGTGCTGGTTGCCCCATCGATCACGACGACGCTGCCGGGGGTCGCATTGGTGAGCGCGTAGACGGTGTTGGTGATCGGATTTACGGCCACGCCGGCAAGAGGCGCGCCGGCCTGGATCGTGGACGTGGCGTTGGTCGCGCCGTCGATCACCAGCAGAGTATTGACGGTATTGTCAGCCACATAAATGGTGTTGGTGGTCTGATTGACGGCAACGCCAGTCGGGCCGGTGCCGGCGATCACAGTGGCGACGAGGTTCTGCGCCTGTGCCGCGCCGCATGTCATTCCCAGAGCCAGAACGCTGAGGAAACCCCATCGCCCCCAAAGCTGACGGCTCGCCTGCATGCGACGTCCGGCAAGGATTTGCCATGCGTTCAAGGTGCGGGTCGAAGCGAATGGCTGAGGGGGCGTGGTTGGGGCGACTGGGTTCATTACGGGTGACCTCCTGGGTCGGGACGCGCCCTTAGTGGTCTCAGTGATTGGGGGTGGGAGGCAAGATTCATGACGTGTCAACTCAGGTCATTTCGTGTTTTGGGGCCGTCAGAGCGCACTGGACACAACGACTTGGCGAACCTATGATTTTGCGTACACCGCCCCAGTCCCCGGGCCAGGCCCTATCGCTCGATGAAAGCGGCCATGGTTACTCCTCGCATCGACAATGCGGAATCGGTAAAGACGCTGGTCTCCTGGAAGGAGATTGCCGTCTTTCTCAATCGTTCTGAGAGCACGGTGAAGCGGTGGGAGCGAGATCGTGGGCTCCCCGTTCATCGCATACCGGGAGGCGAGCGGGGAGGGGTGTTCGCCTATGCGGACGAGCTGTCGGACTGGCTCAAGGGGAAAGCGCTCGAACTGGAAAGCGAAGACCTGGGCGCCGCCGATCAGGAGCCGGCTGGCGCTGAACAGGGAGGCGCGAGCGAGGGCAAGGTTGAGCCAGGGCCGGCTGAAGTTCCCAGCCGCAACCGCAGGAGGAGCGATTCGCTCCGGTTCAGACTGGGTGTCGCCGGGATTGCGGCGGCGTTCGCCGGAACTGCGATCTACGCCAGTTTTGCTTTTGGATGGGGCAGTTGGATCGAGCGGCACATGCCGGCAATCGCGCACATGGGGCCGGCCAGCTCATCCCGGCAAGTCGTCACTCCGGTGTCAGACGCCGACCGGAGCGCGGCACACGACCTCTACCTCAAGGGCCGGTTTGAATGGAGCCAGCGAACGCCCGACAGCCTGAATCGCGCGCTCGACGACTTTACGCAGGCCATCGTGCACGATCCGAACGATGCCCGCGCCTATGCCGGCCTGGCGGACAGCTACGAGATGCTCTTCATCTACGGAACGCGGCTGGACGACGACGCTCGCGACAAAGCCATGGCCGCGGCCCAAAAGTCGCTGGGACTGGACAGTTCTCTGCCGGAAGCGCATCGGGCGCTGGGCTATGCCATGTGGAGGGCGCTCAACTTTCCCGGGGCGGAAAAGGAACTCAATCTCGCGATCCAGCTCGACCCCAAGGATCCCCTGGCGCACTTGTGGCTCGCCAACGTACTTTCCAGTCATGCGAAATACGCCGAATGCCTGGCAGAGATCGACAAGGCCCAGGAACTGGACCCTGCTTCCGCTTCCATTCTGGCCATGAAGGGCGAGACTCTCTATTTGACCGGGAAAAAGGAGGAAGGGATTGCGCTGCTGAATGCGGCGGTGCGTTCCGAACCGAATCTCGGCATCACGCACTTGTATTTGGCGATGATTGCCTACGATGCCCACAACTACCCTGCCTATCTGCGCGAATCGCAGGCGACGGCCGACAGTCGCGACGATGCATGGCTCAAGGACGTAACCGCGAAGCTCTCGGCCGTCTATGCGCGGGAAGGCGAACGCGGACTGCTGCGCGCTGAGTTTGCCGTCCAGGAAAGCTGCGCCCCGCCGCTGTATTCGTGGCGAGTCCTTTCGCGAACGTTCAAAGCGATGGATTGTCTGAAGCTGGGCCGGCCGACCGAAGCGCTGCAACTTCTGGAAGAAGCCAGCGCGCATCAGGAGAAGGATTTTGAAGACTTCAGGACTGCGTACAACTCTGGTTCTTCCCAAAGCAGGCATCGGGCCGCCGCTCAACTGGCGAACGACCCACGGTTTGAGGCGCTGATGGCGGAGAATGGCGATCTTCCCAGGACGGCGAAGCTTTCGGCGTCTCGTGCTGCCGGCACGCTGTGATGGGCCTTTGCCTCACAGCCCACGAAGCCCTTCTCCTGAATCCAACATCAAATCCGCGCACGTCCTTCCTGCCTTGCTGCGGCGGCCTCCCCGGGTTCAGAGATGGCGCATTCGGCGGACCACCGCACCGGTCGCGCTGCCCAAACGTAACGTTGTCTGATGGACCGCGCCGCGCTGGGTTCCATCGCCTCAATCTGCGACGGCTGAACTGCCTGCGAAGGAAACGAGAGGTCTGTGCGGGCGTCACAGGTGGGATCGGCGAAGGGAGTCGTGCGGCGGAGGGAATTGGGAAGCACACGATGAGGAAACCGCCGAATCCGGGGAATCCGGCCGTCGGCTTATGTCGGAATCAGCGCTCTGTGTTTCAAAGCCTCGCGCCCCTTGTGCGTCATTGCTGTCAATTGAGGGCGTGGGGATGGCCACCACTAAAGAAGTGATGCTGCGTCATGCTCCGGACCAGAAAGAAGAGAAGTATGGTCAGGAGCAATATCCATAGGAAGCTGACAAGGCCGGGGCGTATTGAAGGCCACGGCTTTTCAGAGACGCTTGCTTTTCTGTCCTGCCCCATGTGAACCGCCTTTCCACCGCCCGGAGCGCGATGTGAGGGAGTTTACCTTGACCGGCGCAATCGCCATTCCCAGGAGGCCGATCGCCAACGGGCTGAGCGAGGATCTTCGGAGACAAGCCGGGAATGCATGAAACTTCCCTGCCCCCACTTTGTCATCCGCGAAATCGTCCGCGTTTCAGGAGTTGGCAATTCGCCCCTCTGTGTTCAGGCGAGCATCAGTATAGATGCATCTCAGGTGTCATTACGAGTCCGAAATCCAATACGATGCATGCATTTGAGGACTGGAGCGCAGGGATGAGACAAATACGGCCGTCGCGACTGGGAACATTCCTGGTTTTCTTCGGAGCTTTCCTGTTGTTGGGATTTGTGCGTGCCGGAGAGGCGCAGGAGACGGTAGCGATTGATGCGAACGCGCCGGCCACGCCGTTTCCGCATTTCTGGGAACAGATGTTCGGGTCGGGGCACGCAATTCTGAGCCTGCGGGAACCATGGCGCGACGATCTGCGCGCAGTCCATGCGGTGACGGATTTCCAGTGGGTGCGATTTCACGGGATTCTGGACGATGAAGTGGGCGTTTTTACGCGCGACGAGCACGGCAACCCTGCCTACAACTATGCGTATGTCGATGAGATCTATGACGGTCTGGTGAAGAACGGCGTAAAGCCGCTGGTGGAGATCAGCTTTATGCCGAAGCAGCTGGCGTTCAATCCGCTGGACCTGCATGTGTTCTGGTACCACCCGAATGTTTCACCGCCGCGGAGCATGGACGAGTGGGACGCGCTGATCAAGAATTTCGCGCAGCATTTGGTGGAGCGCTACGGCATTGATGAAGTCTCGCAGTGGTATTTCGAGGTGTGGAACGAACCGAATATTGATTTTTGGGGCGGGATTCCGCGCGAGGAGAGCTACTTCTATCTCTACGATCACACCGCCCGCGATTTGAAGAGCGTGAGCCCGCGGTTGCGCGTGGGTGGACCGGCGACGGCGGCGGCGGCGTGGGTTCCTGCCTTCCTGAAACACGTTGCGGACGCTCACGTGCCGATCGATTTTGTGTCGACGCATGGGTATGCGGACGACACCGTCGAGAACCTATTTCATAACGACAAGCCGGTGCCGATGGACGACCGCGTGTGCGCCGCGGTTTCGATGGTGAGGAGACAGATCGATGCGTCGTCGCTGCCGAAGCTGCCGTTGTTCTGGACGGAATGGAATGTGGAGGGCATGAACCAGTCGAGGGATACGATTTTTGTCGGGCCGGCGCTGGCGAATACGATTCGCGAGTGCGATGGCCACGTGAACGAGATGTCGTTCTGGACCTTCTCCGATGTGTTTGAGGAGGGCGGACCGATTCCGGAACCGTTTGCGGGGCAGTTTGGGCTGCGGGCGAAGGGCGGCATCAACAAGCCGAGTTTCTACGCGTTTGCGCTGCTGCACCATCTGGGGAACGAGAGGCTTGCGACGTCATCGAAGAATGTGATCGCCACGCGAGGGACGGATGGATCGCTGGTGGTGGCTGCATGGAACCTGGTTGATCCGGACGAGCATGGCACGACCAAGACGATGGATCTGGATTTTCGCGGTGTCCCCGCGGATGCGCTGGTGACCATTCAGACCGTGGATCAGTATCACGGGAACGTGCTCCCGCAGTATGCGGCGATGGGCAGCCCGGCCGATCCGACCCCGGCACAGGTGGACGCGTTGAATCAAAAGACGGCGCTGCCGGCGGCGATGCAGGAACATTTGCATGGAGGGCGGCTCACGCTTACGCTGACACCGGACGCGCTGGATGTGATCACGATCGCGAAGCAGTAAGCGCAAAATGATGAACGCCCGGGGGCGATGATGGCTCCCGGGCGTTCTGTTGTGCAGCGTTCAATTATTTCGGTGGCGCGGCTGGAGCTGCCGGTGCGGCCGGCGCTGCAGGAGCGCGTTTCAGGGTGTATTCCATGGGCGGCATGCCGCCGTTGTCGGACTTGGTCGTCATCTTCATTTCGTCACCGGTGACGGTGGCCTCGTGGGTGATGGTCATGCCGTTGAAAGAAACAGTGAAGGTGAGTTTGTCGCCGTCGATTTTTCCGTTGTCGATGGAGAGGGGGTCGCCTTGCGGACCCTGAATCGTACCGGTGACCTTGCCGCTGTCCTGCTTAAGGTTAAAGGTTAGATCGAACGTGTTGCCATCAGGCGTGGCGAGGCTGCCGGTCCATGTCCCGGTAACGTCGGTTGCGGCAAAGACCGGTTTGGCGCCAGCGATCATCAGCAGTGCAGCGCAAACGACGATCCAATTTTTCATCCTCTTCATGCAGTAAATCCTCCCTAAAAAATACCCAGCGGCCCGATGATACCGGGAAGGCGCACGGGTGGCCAAAGAATTCTTTTGGAGGCACGGGCGGCGAAATTCGCCGTTAGTGAGTCGCGGGCGCAGGATTGGCGGGCAGGGAGACGATGCGGGGATTCCCATAAAGCGCCTGAAGGGCCGGCCCCTGCGTGGTTGCGGATTCGTCGCCGGCGAGGAACCAGGCCCAGTCCGGCTGCTGGGTGAAGAAATCGGGAGCGGGGAGGGCGCCGGTGAGGCCGATGCCGGTGGGCTTACCGACGGCGATGCGGGAGAGGAAGACATCGGAGCGGAAGCGGCCGGCGACCGGCTGCGCGTTGAGGGCGAGGGCATCGACGTAAAGGAGGCCGGGGAAAAAGTCAGTGAGCGCGCCGGGCCCATTGGGGCCAAAGCTGGGCGCGGCCGCGTCCCACACCCAGACGAGATTGCGGATGTGGTCGTGATTGACGAGGCGATCGTAGAGCTGGCGGTAGAGATCCGGCGATCCGTGCATGCCTTTGCGTCCAGCCCACCAATACGTTCTGCCGTTGGACTCGGGATACGGCTCCCAGAGGACAGCGATGCCGGAGTCCTGCAGGGATTTGAGGGTCTCGGCAATTTGATCGACCTGGATGCACCAGCGCTTGTTGAGATCGGTGTCGGGCGTGAGGAGTTCGCTCCACTCGAAGTCAGTGAGCTGGCCGCGGACGCTTTTGGCGTCGGAGGCGGGCGGATCGTCAGCAGGACGCAGAGGACGCCAGGTGAGCGCAAGGATCGCACCCTGGGCGTGGTCCTTCTTTGCCTGCTCGACGATGGCGTGGCGGGCAGCGGCGGGATCGAGGCCGGTGTCGGAAGTGATGCCGAGCTCTTCGCCGTCGATGGCTGGGGCTTTGCCCACGAGGGAAGCGACAGCGGTCGAGGCGGCCGCAGGAGACTGGGGCGCATTCTGCTGTCCGCTGAGCGTGTTTGATCCCGAGGCGGTGTAGAGACGCGCGAGGAGCGTCTTCGCTGAGTCGGTCGCGCCGGGAGTGATGGCTGCGCCGCTGGGTTTGCCGCCGGTGCGCGCCGCGGTTTGCTGACGGATGGCCGCCATAGGCTGGGCGATGGCGGGATCATCGCGGGTGAGCACCTGCGGTGAGTGGTAAAGCGTGGTGAGAGATTCAGGAGTGTTGGAGAAATCGACGAGGTTGCTCCAGACCATGAAGTACGCCCAGCGCGGCTGAGCAGCGAGGATTTCCGGAGTGGGAGCGGCGCCGACTTCGCCGAGAGCGATGGGCTTACCGGCGGCGAGCGCGAGCATGCAGGTGTAGTAGTCGGGATTGAAGGGGCCGTAGATATCCATGGTGAGGACGTCGACGTATTGGCTCCCGGGAAAATAGTCGGCGATGGGGCCAGCGTTGCCTCCAGGCGTGTTCACGTTCCATACCCAGACCAGGTTGTCGAGGTGATGAACGTTGACGAAGCGGTCGTAGAGCTGGCGATAGAGGGCGGCGGATCCATCCTGCCCGGGACGGCCGCCCCACCAGAACCAGTTACCGTTCATCTCGTGATAAGCGCGGAAGAGGACGGGGACGTGGGCATCGCGGAGTTGCGCGAGGTAGCCGGCGACGACATCTACCTGGGCGCACCAGCGTTTGTAAAGATCGGTGCCGGGGGTGAGGAGCTGATGCCATTCGTAGTCCGTGAGGTGACCCTGCACGCTGTCGTGAAAAGTCACCGGCTCATCGTCAGTAGGGCGGACGGCATGCCAGGTAAGAGCGATTACGGAGCCGTGGGCGTACTGGCGCTCGACTTCCGCGATCATGGCGGGACGCGCTTCGATGGAGTCTTTGTCGTCACCGGCGGAGAAGCCGAAGTCCTGGCCGAAGAGGGCTGGATATTTGCCGGTGAGGTCGTAGGCGCGGTCGGTCCAGCGGGAGACGTCGTTGGGAAAATTGTGCTGGCCGGTGAGCGTGGCGCGGCCGGAGATGGAATCGATGAACTGTAGGAGTGCGCGAGCTTCGGGTGTTGCGTGGGGATTGACCGGGGCTGGGCCTGGTTGCGATTCGCTTTGCGCGAGCGCAGAGCCTGCGCAGGTAAAGCATCCGACGATCAGCAACGACACCAACAGACGCACACGGATCACGACGACTCCCCTTGCCAATCCAGCAGGGATTATAGCTGCGTGGCTTGCGAAAGCGTCCCGTCCGCGGGCACGCGGAGAAATTGTGCGAACGCCGTGGCGATGCGGATTTGCGCGCGGGAAGCGTGATAGCCTTGGGGCGCTCGAAAAACCAGCATCGCCGAGGCGGCCTCGGATTCCCGCCTGGCCCGGCGATGAGAAAGCTGTTCTCCTGATGAAGACGCGCATCGCCATCCTGATCTGCCCCCTGATTCTTAGTGTTCTTCCCTCGTTCGGCCAGGAGCAGCGGCAGCAGCCGCGCCTGAAGGAAGTGGACCAATGGCACCTGCAGCATTATCCGTTTGACGATCCGAGCCTGCCGGTGGAGAAGCGCATCGACAATCTGCTGTCGCTGATGACGACGGACGAGAAGATCGATTGCCTGGGAACGCAAACGGGCGTGCCGCGGCTGGGCGTGCCGAATATTGGGAGTTCCGAGGGCATTCACGGCGTAGTGCAGCGGGAGGCGCGCTTTGGGCGGCAACCGGTAACGACGACGCAGTTTCCGCAGCCGCCGGGCATGGGCGAGTCGTGGGATCCGGCGATGGTGCAGGAGGCCGCGGGCGTGGAGGGCTACGAGGCGCGGTTTATCACGCAGACGGAAAAATATAACCGGCAACTTTTGATGCTTTGGGGGCCGCAGTCGGATTTGGATCGCGATCCGCGGTGGGGACGCAGCGAAGAGGTGTACGGCGAGGATCCTTTCTTCAATGGAACGATGGCGGTTGCGTTCATTCACGGGCTGCAGGGAAACGATCCGAAGTATTGGCAGGCTGCGGCGCTGCTGAAGCATTTTCTGGCGAATGAGAACGAGACGAACCGCAATGGATCGTCGTCGAATTTTGATGAGCGGCTGTTTTGGGAGTACTACTCGGTGCCGTTCCGCATGGGCTTTCTGGATGGCGGAGCGAAGGCGGTGATGGCCTCGTATAACGCGTGGAACGGCACGGCGATGGCGGTGAATCCGATTCTGCGCAGCATTTTGATCGATAAGTGGGGCGTGGATGTTGTGTCGAGCGACGGCGGCGCAGTGAAGCTGCTGGTCAATCCGCGGCATCTGTTTCCCAATCAGGAAGCGGCGGTGGTGGCGTGTTTGAAGGCGGGCATCAATCAGTTTCTCGATGTGTATCAGAACGAACTGCACGCGGCGTTGAAGGATGGATCGATCACAGAAGCGGATATCGACAATGCGCTGCGGCTGAAATTCAGAATCACGATCAAGCTGGGATTGCTGGATCCGCCGGACATGGTGCCGTACACGAAGATTAAAGACTCGCCGGAGCCGTGGAACACGGATAAGGACCGCGCGATTTCGCAGAAGATGGCGCTGGAATCGGTGGTGCTGCTGAAGAACGACAAGAATTTTCTGCCGCTGGACAAGAGCACGATCAAGTCGATTGCGGTGATTGGGCCGCTGGCGGATTCCGTGCACTGGGACTGGTATGGCGGCACCCCGCCGTACGCGACGACGCCGTTGAAGGGCATTCAGGACGAGGTTGGCCCGAATGTGAAGGTGAACTACGCGGCGTATGACACGCCGTCGGGCGAGATGGACGCGATGAAGGCGGCGAGCACTTCGGATGTGGCCGTGGTGGTGGTGGGCAACGATCCGACGTGCGGCGACGAGGGGCACTCCTGGTATAACTCGCCGACGGAAGGCGGAGGCATCACGCTTCCCTGCACCGTTCCCAGCGATGGGCGCGAAGGGCGCGACCGCGAGACGATCGATCTGTATCAGGAGCAGATCATCAAGCAGGTGTTCATCAAGAATCCGAAGACGGTGGTGATGCTGATCTCGAGCTTCCCCTTCGACATCAACTGGACGGAGGCGAATGTGCCGGCGATTCTGCACATGGCGCATTCGTCGCAGGATGAAGGCACGGCTCTGGCGAAGGTGCTGTTTGGCGATTACAACCCGGGCGGACATACGGTGGAGACGTGGCCGGCGTCGGCGGATCAACTGCCGCCACGGATGGATTACAACATTCGCGATGGCTACACCTATATGTATTTCAAGGGGAAACCGCTGTATCCGTTTGGATTTGGGTTGAGTTACACGACGTTTAAGTACTCCAATCTAAAAACGAGCTCGCCGAAGCTGGCGAAGGATGGAACGGTGACGGTGAGCGTGGATGTGACGAACACCGGCAGCCGCAGCGGCGATGCGGTTGTGCAGCTTTACGTAAAGCACATGCATTCGGCGGTGTCTCGGCCGCATGAGGAACTGGAAGGGTTCCAGCGGGTGACGGTGGATGCGGGTCAGACGAAGACGGTGGAGATTGCGCTGCCTGCGTCGCGGCTGGCTTACTGGGACGTGAAGACGAAGGCGTTTCGCGTGGAGGCGGAGCCGGTGAGTTTGATGGTGGGGGATTCGTCGGCGGAGTTGCCTTTGGCGACGACGGTCCGGGTGGAGTAGGGGGGTTAGGGATAAGGGGTAAGGGATAAGGGGTAAGGGATAAGAAAGCCGAAGGATGATTTTGTTACCAAAGGCAGGGTGCGCGCTCCTGCCTATCGGCGTACAAGTGCGCTTATGGAACAGCAGACTGAGAAGTTTCAGTGCAAGTTGATCGTTTGGGAGCGTGCTGTGGAGTTGTGCGTCGCTGTATACACGCTCACGCGCGCATTTCCGCGAGAAGAGATCTACGGATTGACCAGCCAGATGAGACGCGCAAGCGTCTCGATCGCCAGCAACATAGCGGAAGGATACGGACGAACTTCGAAGGAGCAGTACCGCCATTTTCTGGGCATCGCACAGGGCTCGTATCTCGAATTGCAGACACAACTGGTGATCGCGAACCGCCTCTCTCTGACGAGTGACGCGGCATCCAGAAACGCTAAGGGACTGGCCTTAGCCCAGATTTCCTTTTTGATTCATCATTCTGAAACCTCGAAGTGTCATAATCGTCAGTGTTTATGCGGGTGCGAACGCACTGAAGACGCTCCGGAGGCGACGAACCCAATGGGTGAGAAACAAAACCGGCCTTTTCAGCTGTCTCCTTCAACTCCTCTCTGAAGGTTGATTTTCAGGGATCACGAATCACCTCCGACGCTGGCTTGTTGCTGGTTCGGGAGTTGGATGAGCGGCTCGGGCTCGAGCCAACTCATCTCCGACAACCTGACCGATGAGCGTCGCGGCAGGAACACGCAACTTCCCCTGCCGGATCTGCTGCGCCAGTCGATTTACAGCCGCCTGGCCGGTTATGAAGATCTCAACGACGCCGAGCGCCTTTCCCAAGACCCGACCTTCCGCCTGATTGGCTCGGAGAAGATTCGCGACCGCGGCGCGGCCCTGCCCTCGCGGCTCCATTGGTTCGAGACTCAGGTGCTGACACAAGCCGCGAACCTCAGCGGCCTGGCGGCCATGAACCGGGAAATGATTGCCAGGGCCGAAGGTCAGGATCGGTCATCGCGGGCAGTGCTGGACATGGACTCGACCGAGATTCCGGTCTACGGGGAGCAGGAGCAGAGCGCCTATAACACACACTATGCGTCCACCTGCTATCACCCGCTGCTGCTGTTCAATGCTGAAGGCGACTGCGTCGCCGCAAAACTGCGGCCGGGCAACGTTCACAGCGCCGACGATTGGAAGCAGCTTCTGGTGCCGGAGATCGAACGGTTGCAGAAGCTGGGCAAGGATGTCTGGTTCCGCGCCGACGCGGCCTTTGCCAAGCCCGACATCTACGAAGCACTGGAAGAGCGTGGGGTGAAGTACGCGATTCGGATTCCGGCCAACGACTGCCTGTTGCGGGACATTGCAGAGTTGCTCATTCGGCCTGTAGGCCGTCCGGCAAACAAGCCGGTGGTGTGGTACAAGGGCTTTCTCTATCGGGCCGCCAGTTGGACGACGGCGCGTCGCGTGGTTGCCAAGGTTGAGCATCATGCCGGGGAACTGTTCCCCCGGCTGGGCTTCATCGTGACCAACACTCAACTGGCGAACCGAAAGGTGGTTCACTTCTACAACCAGCGCGGCAAGGCGGAGCAATGGATCAAGGAAGGCAAGCAGGCGGTCAAGATGACGCGGCTGAGCTGCCATCGGTTTCGGAGCAATGAGGTCCGGTTGTGGCTCAGCATTCTGGCCTACAACCTGGGAAACCTGTGGCGTCGGCTGACCCTGCCCGCTGGCATCTCAGACTGGTCGCTGACCAGCCTGCAGCAGCGGCTGGTGAAGACCGGCGGGCGGCTAGTCAAGCACGCTCGGTACTACTGGCTGATGCTGGCCGAATGCCACCTGACGAGAGCCCGGTTCGCGGCGATGTTGCGGACATATCGCGTTGTTGCCGCTGCCGGCAAACTGATCCGGCCGGCAGGGCTGAGCAGAATTCCAATGAAGAGCAGAGAGGAGGGAGAAGTGTCAGCAAATTTGGCCTGGAGGGCTCTCGATGAGGCAGGCGAGGCAAGGGCGGCAGCGAATCGCCCGGCTTTTCTTCCGCAAACGCTGGCTTTTTGGGCGCAAACGTTCTTTTGGCCTTGCAATCTGCCCCAGGAGCGATACTATTTCACGAAACCGGTGCCGAAAAAAGAGATTCCGGATGAAGTGGGTTCAGCCGTCGCCTAGCTACGAAATCCTGCTGCCTGAGAGCATAGTGCATCAGGCGGATGACCTTACTTCCAGCTTCTGGATCAGTGGCGAACCTGTCCTTCTTCAGCTATCGAGCTACGTCAAAATCGATGGAAATCCGATGCCTGCTGGGCAGCGCCTGCAAGAACGAATCGCCAAATCTTCCGCGCATTGGAAAATGTCGGAGAGCGTTCCTCTCCCCACAGATGTCACAGAACAAGCAGCTGCCGAGACCATCGATTCGGATGGACTGCTCTGGATTCACGCATACGTCGTGTGGCCCCACCTCACCGTTTACGCAACGGTATCAGGTCCACAAGAGGAGCTTCGAAATCCTCAGAACTGGGCAATTACGGCGCTGGAAACCATGAGACTGACTCTCCCTTAGCGGCTCTGCGACGTTGTCCGGGAAGAACGCGGCCATAACCTCATCTTCGCCCACTTTCTAGCCTCAACTTGCGGCATCTCGTAGATGCGGCCTTAGAGGTTGGAAAGATGCTTGCGGCGATGATTCGAAAATTATCGGCAGGCGAACCATCGCGACGGTGAGTTGCCGTCCCTGCCGTTCTTATCCCTTACCCCTTATCCCTTATCCCTCGTCCTACTGCTGTAATTCGAAGGCGTGCAGCACCAGGCGTGGCTTTTCGCCGCGCGTATCCGCGTTGAGCAGGGTTACGTGGAGGGTGCGGCTTTCGCCTGGCATTAATGCTATGTAGTTGTCGTCGTAGAGGGCGGGCTGGATGGGGTCGCCGGTTTTTTCGCGCACGGCCTTGACGCGGACCATGAGCGCGGGCGTTTTTCCGGTGTTATGAATTTCGGCGGTGAGGTTCCAGTGGTCGCCTTCGTGTTTGGTTTTGGTC
>CAWFNL010000009.1:0-53335 GCA_963817165.1 uncultured Acidobacteriaceae bacterium
GGAACGGCAGCAGCACGTCGCGGTGCTCCTCGGTTACGTGGTCGGTTCCGAGCAGTTGAAGTGCGTTGGCAAAGTCGATCATCTCCGAGACCGAGGGCGGCTTTTCGAGAGAATAGTTGCGGAACGAGAGCGCAATCCCCGCCATCTCCCGGTGAAACGTCTCATCGGCCTTTGGAGTGCGGCTGGCGATGATCTCCGCTTCGCGCTCCGGCGTCGGGTGCTCGACACGCACATAGAGGCTGCGCCTACGGATGGGGTCGCCCAGCCTGCGCTCCTCATTGCTGGTGAGCACGACGAACGGGAATGCTCTTTGCGCTGACGGTGCCAAACTCGGGAATCGAAAGCGTCCATGCGGAAAGTATTTCCAACAGCATTGCTTCGAACCCTTCGTCTACCTTGTCCAACTCGTCAATGAGCAGCACGCATGGCCGGTCGCATTCGAGCGCGCGCATCAGAGGACCGGGCCGAAAGAAGTCCCGCCCCTTGAGGTTCGCCTGAACACTCTGCCAGCTCTCGTGCTGGCCCTTCGAGAACTCCATGTAGAGCCGCTGCAGACCCTCATCGAAGCGGCCGATGGCCTTGTCCTCCGTCACGCCGCGGTAGCACTGCAGTCGCTCGACATGCGTATCCGCAGCGGCGGCGACAGAAAGCGCTAATTGGGTTTTGCCCGAGCCTGCGGGCCCTTCGAGCAGCAACGGCTTCTGGAGCTTCGCGGCCAGGAAGACAACCTGGGTCATCACGGGGTCGATGAAGTAGCCCGTGGCGGCGAGCTTGCTGGAGAGGTCTTTGAGGGAATCAAACATCTGCCACTCCACGCGCTTTGGTTGAGATCGCCATTCGGCCTCCTCGAACGCGGAGACAGAATGAAGTGGTCTCAAAACTCGGTCAAATCGAGTTCCGATTGCCCCTCGGCGCAGAGACCGGCGGAGCGGGCAGGAGTCGGCGTCAATTTGACCGAGAATCGAATTCGACCCAAGATTTCCACACTCGCCGGACCGAATCGGCCCGGACACCACAGGTTTGGAGGAAATGAAGTTATGGGATCTGTGCTTGCATCTGAGGAAGTTGGAGACGGACGATCCCCTTTTGACCGCCGAGGATGTCGCCCAAAGGCTAAGGGTTAGCAAGGACTGGGTTTGGGACCACTCCTCGCGAAGATTGCCGTATCTGCCGGTCATTCGTATGAGCGACGGTGCCTTGCGCTACCGGGCGAGCGGAATCGAAGAGTTCCTGAAGGAGCGGGAGCGGGCTGCCAATTTACGTCGGAAACGCCGGTAAAATAAGGATGGCCCGCTTATTCCCCCACACAGAATTTGAGGAATAAATGGGAACTTCATACCAGAGAGGATGGGTCTCGTCTTCGAGGGAAGAAGTGGTACGGCTATTTCCGCCGCACCATCCTCGACCCGGAGACCAACCAACCAAAAACAGTCTCGTTCACCGGTCATCTCTGGGACTGAAGATCTGAGATGACCAAGTCTCAGGCCCGGGAGAAAGCTGGCAGCAGGAGATCACCCGACTGAGTGGGCACATCACCGAAGACGGCTCCGTGAACAATGGCACTGTTACCTTCGGGTGGTTTGCCCGAAACCGCTACCTGCCACTGAAGGAGGCGGACTGGAGAGAAGAGACTGCCAAGGTGAAGAAGCATGATCATCACGGCAGATCTGTCGATCGCGTTCGAGGACGTACGACTGGAAAAGTTCGACAAGTACACCCTGCAGAATCACCTCAATCAAGCTGGCCAAAACCCATTCCAAGGATCGAGTGTTGCAGATTCGCTCTTACATGCGGGCTCATCTTTGCCGAGGCGGTCGATCAGGACTACCTCCCGAAAGATCCTGCACGTTTGGTGAAGGTGCCGGCAAACCTGCGTGAGGTCGATAAAACCGTCCTCACTTGGGACCAGCTTCGCGCCGCACTCGACAGACTTCTCGAAAAGAATCTTCGCGACTGGATTGCTGCTCATGCTCGACATGTCGAACGCTCTTCGACCGAGCGAGGTGGTTGCCTTGCGTTGGCGAAGCCTTCTGGAAGAACCGTTGCTCCTCGATATTCAGGAGACGTATCTACAAGGGGAAGATTCGTCCGTACGGCAAGACCAAGCGGAGACCTCACAGGTTCCGATCGGTGAGGATCTGGTCAAGAAGTTGGCGGAATGGCGCGAACACTTGAAGACGAAGCGCAAGGATGTATCGCCAGCTGCGTTTATCTTTCGGGGGCGGTTTGGAGGTCCACTGGATCCGAGCAACTTCCGCAAGCGGGTGCTGCACAAGCTGGCCGAGGAACTGGAATTGCCGAAGCTGACATTCCAGGTCATCCGGCGCACGATCGCGACCTTGGCTCAGAAACTGGGATCAAGCAAGGACGTGCAGGGCTTCATGCGGCATGAGACGACGGACACCACGGAGAACGTTTATATGCAGGTTCTCCTTCCGGGAGTACGTACGACGCTCGATGCAATCCATGCGGAGTTGTCGAAGAAGGCGGGGGCGTCACCTGCACCAGAGCCACCGATGACACCACGCGCGGGAACGGCGACGAATAGCTCGTCCAGGAACGATGTTCTCGGGATGCCTACGGCGATTCCAGAGAACACTACCACTCAGGTTTCGGCAGTGCCTGCGAAGCCAGCTCGTGGTGTGGTTTTGGAATTTGCGACAAAGATGCGACAAAGTCGCGGAAGGGAGGTGGCGCTAAATGCTTGAAGTAATTGGTGGACCTGGTCGGGATCGAACCGACGACCTCTTCCATGCCATGGAAGCGCGCTCCCAGCTGCGCCACAGGCCCAACAGGCGGGACTATCCTATTTTCAAGCAGCGGGAGCGATTCGTCAACGAAGGCGAGACGCCCGCAAGGTCCTGATGCAGGAGGAATCGATGGGTGGTTTGGTGCGGTTGAGGCAACCGGAGCGGAAGGCGAGGCATCGTGACCGAGATATGTTGATTTCTCGCGCACTACTGATGGCATTGCTGGTGGCTGTGTCTGCCTCAATGGCGGCACAGACGGCGGCGCCGGCAACGTCCACGGTTTCGTCCACAGTTCGGCCGGCGCTTTCGCAGGTGGCGCAGACGCTGAACGGCGTCGACGTACGGCGGTGGAAGGCTCCCAACCCGGTACGCGAAGAGGTGCAGGGAGACATTGCGGCGATCCAGCGCGACCTGAGCGGGACGCTGGCCGGGTTGCTGCAGCAGGCAGATACCGCGCCCAACTCAGTGCCTGCGGCGTTTGCGGTTTATCGGAATGTGGACGCGCTTTACGACACATTGCTGCGGGTGGTAGAGACCGCGGAACTGGCGGCTCCGGAGAATGAAGAGGCGCAGCTGGAGTCGGCACTGAAGAATTTGGAAGGATCGCGCAGCTCGCTGGGCGACGCCATTCAAAGCGGCGCCCAGACCGAGCAGGCGGAGGTTATGCGGCTGCGGACGGTGATCGCGTCTGCAGCGGTAACGCAGCATACCGCGGTGAAGACTACGGTGGTGGATGACGGGCCGGTAAGGCATACGACGACGCATCGCCGCCGCTCGACGACAGAGAAGAAGACCGCAACTTCGACCGCGCAGACGGCGAAGCCCAGCGCGGCTTCAACCAGCCCACAGTAACTCCGGGAAACTGCCTCGAACTTTTGGTGCGGGTAACTGGATGATTTCCGGGAACCCTGGCGGGGGAATCCGTGTCTAACGGAACAGAGTGAGCGAGGCACTTGAACCCGGGTGAGGCCCGGTACGCCGACCAGCGTGCCGGGTTCCGGGACAGCCGAGCAGGGGAGCCGTATTTTTTGCTAGGCTGAAAGGAGCAGTTGGATGGCAGGTATCGCCTTGGGCAATCTGGCAGGAGTGATCGGCATTCATCCCGAAGAAGCTGCGGTGGTCGAGCAGCTAAAGGCGGGATCTGACGAAGCTTTTGCCTGGTTGATTGCGCGGTACCAGCAACCGCTGTACAGCCTGATTTATCGCATCCTGCCCAACCCCAGCGACGCTGCCGATATCACGCAGGAAGTTTTCGTTAAAGTATTTCGCGGGATTGGGCATTTTCATGGAGAAGCGAGCCTGCGGACATGGATTTATCGCATTGCGCTGCACGAGGCGCTGAACCAGCGGCGCTGGTGGACGCGCCATGGCAAGCGTGAAGTGACGATCGAAGGCGATGAGCCGGGCCGGGGCGAAGAGCAGCATCCGGGAATTGGCGAGTGCCTGGTGGACAAGCAGGAATCGCCGTTTGAAGCGGCTGCGCACGCGGAAATTGCCGCGCAGGTGGAAGCCGCGTTGCGCGATGTGCCAGAGCCGTTTCGGACGGTGGTGGTGCTGCGCGATATAGAAGGATTCGGATACGAAGAGATTGCTGAAATCCTGAACGCCAATCTGGGTACGGTGAAGTCACGGCTGATGCGCGGGCGTGCGCATCTGAAAAGTCGTCTGGCACCGTACGTGGCGGCAGCGAGCCGGCGTCCTTCGCAACACCCAGCATTGCCTGTTTCCCGCGCCTGCTCCACTGAGGAGGCCGTATGAGTTTTTGCCGAACAATTCGGGCGCAGTTTTCTGCGTATCTTGATGGGGATTTGACGGGGGTGGCCATGCAGTCGATGGCCCGTCACCTGGAGAAGTGCGCGTCGTGCGTAGAGGAGTTCGCCTTGTGGAGGCAAACGCAGCAGGCGCTGACGAATCTGGAGCCGGTGCGGCCGCCCGCCGATCTGGCGCTGCGCATTCGGGTGGCGTTGTCGCAGCAACAAGCGCGAACGCCGCAGAATGCGCTTGCAACGTGGAAGGTGCGCTGGGACAACACGGTAGCGCCGTTTCTGATTCAGGCGTCGGCCGGGCTGGCCAGCGCGGTGGTGCTGGTCGGCACCATGGCGTTTTTGATTGGGGCTTTCGCGGTGCCGGAGCCGGCGGCCGCGCGCGACGAGCCTGTGGGGATGGTGTCGGGGCCGCACTTCCTGTACTCGACGGTGGAGGCGGATGCGGGGACGGTGTCGCGGCGGGGCAGTCCGGTAACGGTGGAGGTATTCGTGGACCAGCAGGGACGGGTTTACGACTACGATATCGTTTCAGGGCCCAGCGACCCAGCTACGCGAGCCGATTTGGAGAGCCTGTTGCTGACGAGCGTCTTCCAGCCGGCGAAGACATTTGGCGAGCCGGTACGGGGGGTCGCGGTGCTGACGTTCTCCGGGGTATCCGTTCAGGGGTAGGGTTTCTGCAGTAACGACAATAGCCTCGCGGCCGCGAGGCTATTTGTTTGGGGCGAATCGACGTGGTTTTCGACCTCTGAGGCGGAGTCTTTCTCGGTCAGTGGCTGGCAACGAGTTGGCCCGCGGTGAGTTCTGCTGGCACGCGCTGGTGGCTGGTTTGGGCACGGAGCAGTTCGAGCAGGTCATCGGGAGTAAAGGGCTTGGTCAGGAAATCGCAGTCAGCGCCGAGGGATGCCATTTCGGCAAGGATGGCCGGGGTGAGGTCGGCTCCGGAGATCAGGATGATTTTGCAGCCGGGAGAGATCTCACGAACGCGCAGCGCGGTTTCTATTCCATCAAGGCCGCGCAGATAGACATCGGCGACGAGCGCATCCGGATGGCTGGCGCGGGCTGTTTCGATGGCGGCTTCACCGCTCAGGGCGCTGACGGCAGCGAAGCCATTTTGCTGCAGAATGAGGGCAAGAGTTCTGGCGATGATGGGTTCGTCATCGACGATGAGGACTGCGGGGCGCTCGGTTTGGCAGGGCGGCGTGGTCATGGGGTTCTGGTCCTTCTCCATTTGAAGTGCGACCTTATGCGGTGAGCGTAATCGGAGCGGGAATCTGTGGCTGTGAGGCTTATCACAGTGGCAGGATGGCGGGGCGACGAGGCTGTGGCGAGACTCACGCCGCTGGAAGGGTGAGGGTTGGGATGGGCTGTGCTACGCTCAGGTTTCGGAGCAGATGGGCAGGGAACGGCATCTAATCCGGCGTAATCAACCCGAAACCACAGTGATTCTATAGTTATGGCTTTTGCGGCGATCGATGCGGCGGCGAAGAAGGGTGCACTGGCAGTGCAGGAGTACGCGCAACTGTCAGGGCGGGCGCTGGGGAATGTTTTTCGCAAGCCGTTCTATGCGGCGGAACTCTACCAGCAGGCGGACGTTATAGGGGTTGGATCGCTGCCGATCGTGATCCTGACCGGATTCTTTCTGGGCGGAGCGCTGGCGATGCAGTCGTCGGCGACACTGGCGCAATTCGGGGCGGCGGCGTTCACAGGGCAGCTGGTCGCCTTCTCCATGATCAAAGAAATCGGCCCGGTGGTGACGGCACTGATGGTGAGCGGCCGGAACGCGTCGGGGATGGCTTCGGAACTGGGGTCGATGATCGTGACCGAACAGATCGACGCGATGCGGGCGCTGGGCACCGATCCTCTGAAGAAGCTGGTGATGCCGCGGATTGTGGCGACCGTGGTCATGCTGTTTTTCCTCACGATTCTGGCGGACGCTGTTGGTATTTTGGGGGGCGGGCTGGTTTCGGTGCTGATGCTGGGGCAGGATGGGTCGCAATACTTCCATACCTCGTATCAGAGCCTGCAATTTGCCGATATCGTGCAGGGGTTGGTCAAGCCGATTTTCTTCGGATTCATTCTGGCGACGGTCGGGTGCTTCTACGGAATGAAGACGCGCGGCGGGACACAGGGAGTGGGCCGGTCGACCACGCAGGCGGTCGTCGTGTCGTCGGTGATCATTATCGCGACGGATTTTGTAATTATCCGAACCATGATCGGCATATTCGGACGGTGAGCGGCGTGGGCGCGAGCGGGGGATTCGAGATGCCGCAATCGGCGGGGGCGATCCCGGGGGCTGCTCCTGATGCTGGGCCGGATGTTGCGTCGGCAGCGGATTGCGAACCCGTAGTTGTTTTCGAGAATGTATCCATCGGCTTTGGGCGCGACCCGGTGCTTGAGGATGTTTCCTTTCAAATTCATCGCGGCGAGACGCGCATCCTGCTGGGCGTGGCGGGGGTGGGCAAGAGCGTTCTGCTGAAGCTCAGCAATGGGCTGCTGCGGCCGGATTCCGGAAAGATTTTCGTCTTCGGCAAAGAGATCAGCGCGATGCGCGAAGAGGATTTGTTCGAGCTGCGCGGTGCGATTGGGACGGTATTTCAGGAAGGCGCACTGTTCGATTCGCTCACGGTACGGGACAACGTGGGCTACCGGTTGCTGGAAGAGCATCTTCCGGAAGAGGAGATAACGCGCCGCGTAACCGAGGCGCTGCGCTTTGTGGAGTTGGAACACACGCTGGAAAAATTTCCGTCGCAGCTGTCGGGCGGGATGCGGCGGCGGGTGGCGATTGCACGGGCCATTGTGACGAATCCGAAGTTGATTTTGTACGATTCGCCGACGGGGGGTCTGGATCCGATTACGTCGACGACGATTATTGAGCTGGTGATGAAGCAGCGGGATGTGACGCATACCAGCTCGCTGTTGGTGACGCACCGGCTCCAGGATGCGTTTATGCTGGCGACGCACCGGTATAGCAAGGAAAAGGGCGCCATGCTTCCCCTGCCGCAACACCAGACGGATCCACACACCAGCTTCATGATGCTGAACCGGAGTCGGCTGATTTTTGAAGGGTCGACGAAGGAGCTGGTGGAGTCGAAGGACCCGTTTATCAAGGAGTATCTGAGCTGAAAACAGGGGAAAGGGTGTAGAGGTGAAAAAGGGTGCGGCGTCGAGCCGCACCCTTCCTTTTTCGGTGAAACGGTTTTCCACTCCTTACAACCTATCCCCTACACCGTCGTCCTCTACGATGCTGCGTCGTGATCGTAGAAGCGGAAGAAGAGTGAGGGTTTGGAGACCGGCTCGGCTTTTGCGGCGAGCGCCTGCAACTGCTGCTCGTTATAGGGCGTGAAGTCGCGGGCGATCTGCACGTTTTCTTCGAGCTGGGGGATGTTGTCGCAGCCGATGATGACGGTGGAGACGGGGCGCGAGAGCGTATAGCCGATGGCCTCCTTCATGGTGAGGGTGCCGGGCGTGGGCGCGAGGACCATGCCTTCCCAGGAGTGTTTCTGCTGTTCGAGGGGCGGCGGGTTGAAGGACGTGAGGAGGCGGCTGCGGCCGGGGATCTTCATGCCGATGATGCCCATCTGCCTTTCGACGGCGAGGGGCAGGAGTTGATCCTGGAAGGTGTAGTGGTGCGGGTCAGCGGCGTTCAACGCCATCAGGATGCAGTCGAAGGGATGGCGATTGATGGCCTCGATCAGCGCGTCAGGCCGGTAGTGGCCGGTGATGCCGAGATAGCGGACGACGCCCTGCTGCTGCATGGCGATCAGGGCTTCCATGGCGCCGCCGGGCGCGAAGATGCCGTTGATGTCCTTCATGGTGCCGATGTCGTGGAGCTGCCAGAGGTCGACGTGGTCGGTGTTCAGAAGCTGCAGCGACTTGTCGATCATGCGCATGGAACCTTCGCGGGTGCGCTCTTTGGTTTTGGTAGCGAGGAAGGCCTCGTGGCGGCGGGTCTTCATCACCTGGCCGACATATTGCTCGCTCCAGCGCTCCGGTCCGCCGTAGATGGAGGAGGTGTCGAGGTAATTGACTCCGAGATCGAGGGCGCGGTTGATGATGGGGACGGCGACGTCGAAGTTGTTGGGGCGCTCCAGCGCGGCCTGTCCCCCGAGCGAGAAGATGCCGACTTTGTAGCCGGTCTTGCCGAGGTTGCGAGTGGGCATCGCATCCTGGGTGCGGGGATTGTTGGGCATGGGCCAGGGTTTGGTGTCAGATGCGGCGACATGCGGGAGGGCAGAGGCGTTGAGTGCGGAACCAGCGAAGGCTGCTGCGGCTGCTGCGGTGCCGGTCTTGAGAAAAGTGCGACGATTCTGCTGAATTTTATCCATGGCGGGCCTCCCCCGATGAGGCAACAGTTCGTTGTACCACAGGGCGAAGTGATCGGTTTGCGGGGCGGGCGCGGACGCAAGATTGAAGGACCTTGGGGCAAGGGAAAGCTTACGGTAAAGATAAAGAGGGATGGCGGTTGGCCATCCCTCTTGTTGGTGCGGGTTGATGGTGGTTAGCGACCGTGGGGATGTCCCTCCGAGGGCCTTGCGGCGGGGCGAGCAGCAGGGCGTGCTGCTGGACGGGCCGCGGGGCGAGCCGCAGGGCGAGCCGCAGGGGCAGGCCGGCTGTAGTTTTGGGCCGGACGAGAGGTTTGCCCGCCGCGGTTAAAGTTCTGGGCCGGACGAGCGGTTTGCCCGCCGCGGTTATAGGTTTGGGCCGGACGAGCGGTCTGCGCGCCACGGTTGTAGTTTTGCGCCGGACGGTTGGCCGGTTGGGCGCCACGGTTATAGCCAGCGCGTGCTCCCGCGTTGTAACCGGTGCGTTCGCCGCGGTTGTAGCCATTGCGGGCGCCGGCGTTATAGCCGCGGTTGAACGACGCGTGAGCCACGGCAGCCGTGCGGTAGTTGTAGGCACGGGCGGCGGGGTTGCGGTCAAAGTGGCCGTAGTAGCCATGGTTGACAACGGTGACGCTGCGGGAAACCCACGGGTGTCCGCCGTAGCCGACCCAGGGGTGCGGGCCCCAGCCCATGCCCCAGTGTCCCCAGCCCCATCCGTAACCGCCCCAGAGGCCGATACCGACGCCGAATCCGAAACCGAAGCCAACGCCGACGCCCATGAAGAATCCAGGAGGCGGCGGGGGCGGGTAGTAAGCGAACCAGGGATTGCCCCAACCCCAGACGGTCCAGGGGTTGTAATAGGGCACATAGACGACGGCCGGGTTGGTGGGCGCGATGACCACATCACCTGGCGCATACGTCACACTCTCCTGTGGTGTGGAGCGCAGCTTGCCGGCGTCATAGGCCTGCTGACGGTCGGTTTGCACCGCGCTCATCACATCCTGCGGCTGGTTGTAATAGGCGTTGCCGAGCTGGGTGGTCCAGTCGAGATTCTTGTCGAGTTGCGAGAGGACGGAGGGGAAAGCGGCGAGGGCTTTCACGCTGGGATCCCAGGATTGTCCGTTGACCTGTTGCGCGAGCTGATCGGGCGACGCGCCCTGATTGGCCTGGACGAAGCGGTCTGCGTCGACCACCTGAGTGGGGTAGGTGGAGGCGGCGAGGACCTGGGCGACGAGCGAATCAGGATAGAGAGCGATGGGGGCGACGAGTTGATTGAGCTGGTCGGGGCTGAGGGTGTTCCACTGCTGAGGAGGCGCACCCTGGTCGTCCTGATCGGCGGGGGGCGGTGGGGCTCCCGGATCGGCCGGTTGGGCCTGCTGATCGGGCGGCGGGGGAGGCGCTTGCTGGCCATAGGCAGCAAGAGGAGCCAGGCCCAGCGGAATCATGAGTCCCGCGAGACCGATCGCGATGCCGCGTTTGCCGGTTTCCGCGAGAGCGGTCGACAGGCGGCGCACGGAGCGGCGAGTCATGGGAAGAAAATCGGAATAGTCTTTCATTTTTTTGATCCTCTCAGCCCGGTCCGGGCCGTCGTTCAAAGAGCGGACGAATTATAGACGCCCGTTATGGGTATGGGACACGTAACTGGGCGGTTTAGTTGCGTGATATTGCGAGAAGGGGTGGATTAGCCGACAACAGAGTCAAAGAAACGATGGAGGATGCGGGCAACCAGCTCGGGCTGTTCGAAGGGCGCATAGTGGCCGGCGTCGTGGATTTCGTTGTATTCGGCGCCGTAGCCGCCGTTGCGAATCTGCTCGGCGAGGAGGCGCATGTCGGCGGGCGTTGATCCGCCGTCCTCGCCGGCGGCGACGATGCAGCAGGGGACGCGCATGGTGCGGGCGGTGGCGACCGAGTCCGGACGAGCGGCGAGGCCCTGCTGAATGGCAATGACGGCGTTGGGAGTGAGTTGTTGCATCATTGCGCGGGCTTCGTCGACTTTTTGCGGCCAGCGGCGGCGCGCAGTAGGGCCGATGAGGGATTCGAGCATGGATTCAATGAAATCGGCTGTGCCATGGGTGCGGATTTTGGCGATGTTCTCCTCGCGTTTGGCGCGGGCCGCGTCGTTGTCGGCCTGCGGCTTCGAGGAGGAGAAGGCGAAAGCCTCGACGCGGTCGGGCGTCTGCCGCCAGACTTCGTAGAGGGTGTAGCCGCCGATGGAGCATCCGGCGAAGAGGGCCTTGTTGAGGTTGAGGTGATCGAGGAGGCGGGTGGCGTCTGCGGCCAGCTTCTGCACGGTGATGGGACCCTCGCCCGCTTCGGATTGCCCGTGGCCGCGCAAATCGGGCAGGATGAGGCGGTACTTCGAGCCGAGGAGGGCGGCGACGGGGAGCCAGAAGCGGTGGTCGACGGGCGTGGGGTGGAGGAGAAGGACGGGGTGACCGTCGCCGAGCGTGGTGTAGAAGAGCTGGGTGCCGTCTGAGGGATAGAACACGTCTCCAGCGTACAACTGTGAGCGATAAGACGAGCAGCGATAAAACGGGCAGCGATGAAGCGACCAGCGGTGGGACGGTCAGCGAAAGACGCCAGAAGCCAGGGCGCAGCTGGTTGGCTGCGCCCGATTTTCGTTCGAAATGCCGTCTAGCTCTGGGGTGGGTAGGGTGCGGCTTGAGGCGGGTTGGAGGGCAGCATTATCGGTTCTTCGGGCATCACGATCCAGAAGATCACGTAGGCGAGCAGGCCGGAGCCGCCGCCGAAGACGGTGAGGAGGACGGTGATGACGCGGACCCAGACAACGTCCCACGCATAGGCGTTGGAAAGGCCCTGGCAGACGCCGGCAATCATTCGGCCGGCGCGGGGACGGACGAGCCGGGTGACGGCCGTGGGGGCATAGGCGGCGGCTGGGGGCGGTGCGACGTACATCTGGGCTCCGCAACCGGAGCAAAAGCGTGCATCATCGGCTAGCGCTTTGCCGCAATTCCTGCAATACATGGCCATGGCCCTATCCTCCCTGTCGGAGCGCTCAAGGAGAGTTCAGCTGCTCCGGCGCAAAAGCTAAGAATAACGCGGTTCGCGGCGGTTTCTGCAAGAACTCAGGTTGCGGGGCCGCCGTGAATCCGCATACGGGTATAGATACGCGGTGGGGGCGGGCGCGGTTCCATGAGGAGGGAACAGCGGGCAGGGCACACGGTCCAGCGATCGGACGGCGGTGCCCACGGGAGCGCCCGGCCGAATTGGGCATCTTATTGGTTGGAATCAGAGTCAACAGAACTGGAATGGAGAGGACCATGCAGCGACTGGCAGGGAAAGTGGCCATTGTGACGGGAGCGGGATCGGGAATTGGGCAGGGGATTGCGATCCGGCTGGCGAGTGAGGGAGCGAGGGTGGTGATCGACTACGTGGGCGGTGAGAGCGGAGCCGACGAGACGCGCAAACAGGTGGAAGCGGCGGGCGGCCAGAGCGCCCTGGTGCAGGCTGACGTGACGAAGACGGGCGACATTCAAAATCTGGTGGAGACGGCGTGGACGCAGTTCGGGGGTGCGGACATCCTGGTGAACAACGCGGGCATGGAGAAGCGTTCGGATTTTTGGGATACGCCGGAAGCGGATTACGACCAGGTGATGGCAGTGAATTTGAAGGGGCCGTTTCTGCTGACGCAGGCGTTTGTACGGCGGCTGCGGGCCGCGCAGAAGCCGGGACGGGTGATCAATATCAGCTCGGTTCATGAGGATATGGCGTTTCCGGGATTTGCCACCTACTGCTGCAGCAAGGGCGGAATGCGGATGATGATGCGGGATTTGGCCATGGAACTGGGACCGCTGGGGATTACGGTGAACAACGTGGCGCCGGGAGCGATTGCGACGCCCATCAACACGGCGCTATTGAACGATAAGCCGAAGCTGGACGCGCTGCTGAAGAATATTCCGCTGGGCCGGATGGGCAAGCCGGAGGACGTGGCGGGGGTAGTGGCTTTTCTGGCATCGGACGACGCATCTTATGTAACGGGCGCGACTTTCGTGGTGGATGGCGGGCTGATGCGGAATTATAGGGAGCAATGACGCAAGCTGGTTGCCGGTGGCTGGTAGCGAAGACGCGACGATGATAGGAAGGCACGTGATACGAATCTATGGCTTTGAAAATTGAGGACTACGCGCTGATTGGAGATTGTGAGACGGCGGCGCTGGTAGGGAAAAATGGGTCGATTGACTGGCTTTGCTGGCCGGATTTTTCGTCTTCGGCGTGTTTCGCCTCCTTGCTGGGGACCGAGGAGAACGGCTACTGGAAGATCAATCCCACGGGCAAACGCTGGAAGGCCACGCGCGCCTATCGCGGCGAATCGCTGATCCTCGAGACGATCTTCGAAGACCGCCATGGCGCGGTGCGATTGATTGACTTCATGCCGGTGCGGGGGCGGAATTCCGACATTGTGCGCATCATCGAGGGGGTGCGGGGCAAGGTTGAGATGCGGATGGAACTGGCGCTGCGGTTCGACTATGGGCGGACGGTGCCGTGGGTAACAGCGATCGACGATGGGGTTCGCGCGGTCGCGGGACCGGGCATCGCTATGCTGCATGGCACGGTACCCGTGCATGGCGAGGACCTGAAGACGGTCGCGGACTTCACGGTGAAGAAGGGCGGTCGTGAGTGGTTCACGCTCACCTACGGAGACTCGACGAAACCAACGCCGGCGCGCATCAGCCCGAGAGCGGCACTGCGCGATACAGAGAAAAGGTGGAAGCGATGGACGCGGCGTTCGGAATATACCGGTCCTTATCAGGACGCGGTGCAGCGATCGCTGATCACGCTGAAGGCGATGACGTTTAAGCCATCGGGCGGCGTGGTGGCGGCGCCGACGACCTCGCTTCCGGAGCAAATTGGCGGAAAGCGGAACTGGGATTACCGTTACTGCTGGTTGCGCGACACGACGTTTACGCTGCTGGCGATGACGCACGCAGGGTACTTTAATGAGGCGAAGGACTGGATGGACTGGTTGTTGCGCGCGGTGGCCGGCAGTCCCGACCAGGTGCAGATCATGTACGGGCTGAAAGGCGAGCGCCAACTGGGGGAATGGGTAGCCGACTGGCTCGCGGGCTATGAGAATTCGAGGCCGGTACGGGTTGGGAATGCGGCTGCACTGCAGGTGCAGCTGGACATCTACGGTGAGTTACTGGACACGTTCTATCACGCTCTGAACGGGATTGGGCGGCACAGGAAGGACGATTTTCGCGCGATGGTTCTGTTGCTGGATCATCTGGCAACGATTTGGGACGAGCCGGACGCAGGCATTTGGGAGGTGCGCGGCGGGCCCAGGCAGTTCACCTATTCGAAGATGATGGCATGGGTGGCGTTCGACCGGGCGATTCTGATTGCAGACAAGCTGAAGTACGATGCTCCAGTGAAGAAATGGAAACAGGTGCGTGACGCGATCCACGAACAGATTTGCCGAATGGGGTTCAACAAACGAAAGAACAGCTTTGTGCAGTATTACGGCGCGCACGAACTGGATGCGTCGCTGTTGCTGATGCCGCTGGTGGGATTTCTCCCCGCAACGGATGAACGGATGGTCGGAACGATTGAAGCGATCGAGCGCGAACTGATGCGCGGCGGGTTCGTGATGCGCTATTCGACGACACGGGGAGGCGATGGTCTGCCACCGGGTGAGGGGGCATTTCTGGCTTGCAGTTTTTGGATGGTGAGCTGCCTGAAGGCGATTGGGCGGGAGAAGGAAGCGCGTAAGCTGTTTGAGCGCATTCTGAAGCTGCGCAACGACGTCGGATTGCTCTCAGAGGAATACGATGTGAGGCGGAAACGGTTGGTGGGGAATTTTCCGCAGGCTTTCTCGCATATCGCACTGATCAATGCCGCGTTCGATCTGGCAGGGAAGAATGGAATCCGGGCGCGTGCGCATGCGCCGCACGGGGACTCGGCGGCTACGCGTTGAAACGCGACGCCGGTAAAGGCGGGGCGACATCGGTAGAAAAGGGTAAGGAGAGGAAAGGCGAAATGCATTGGTTTCGCGTGTGGGCGCCGAAGGCGGAGCGTGTGCGCGTCCAGGTGAATGAAACGCAAGATCCATTGCGGTTGGCCGATGGCGGATGGTGGGAAGGCGATGTTCGCGCGGCAGGACCCGGTACGGATTACGCGTTCTTCCTGGATGATGAGGACCTGGCGCTGCCGGATCCGCGATCGGCCTGGCAGCCGCATGGCGTGCATGGCGCGTCGCGGTTACTGGATCACACGGCGTTTGCCTGGAGCGATGAAGGTTGGCAGGCGCCGCCACTGAGCAGCGCGGTGATCTACGAGCTGCACATTGGAACATTCACGCCGGAAGGCACGCTGAGCGCGGCGGAACAGAAGGTGGATGCGCTGCGCGAGCTGGGCGTGACGCATGTGGAACTGATGCCGGTGAATGCGTTTCCGGGCCAGCAGGGTTGGGGCTATGACGGAGTGGATTTATTTGCGGTGCACGAGCCGTACGGCGGACCGGAGAGCCTGAAGCGGTTCGTCAATGCCTGTCATGCGAAGGGACTGGCTGTGCTGCTGGATGTGGTTTACAACCACCTGGGACCGGCGGGGAATTATCTCGGCAAATTTGGGCCGTACTTCACGCATCTGCACAACACGCCGTGGGGCGACGCGGTGAATCTGGAGGATGCGGGAAGCCATGAGGTGCGACGATTTTTCTGCGATAACGCGCTGATGTGGCTGCGGGATTATCACATCGACGGGCTGCGCCTGGATGCAGTGCATGCGTACATGGACCGGTCGGCGATCAATTTTATGGAACAGATTGCGACGGAAGTGCGTGCGCTGGCGGCGCAGACCGGGCGACATCTGGTGGTGATTGCGGAGAGCGACCTGAACGATCCGCGGCTGGTGACGGCGCCCGAAGCAGGCGGCTACGGGATGGACGCGCAGTGGAGCGACGATTTTCATCATGCCCTGGTGAGTCTGCTGACGGGTGAACGCAAAGGGTATTACGAGGACTTTGGGACGCTGGAGGATCTGGCGAAGTCGCTGCGCGAGGTGTTTGTCTACGACGGACGCTATTCGCCGCATCGCGACCGCGTGCATGGACGGCCGGTCCGCGGCCTGCCGGGCTGGCGTTTTCTCGGGTATTCCCAGAACCACGACCAGGTAGGCAATCGCGCGCAGGGGGAGCGGCTGGCGCAACTGACGAGCATCGGACGCGCGAAGATTGCGGCGGCGCTCGAGATGACGGCGCCCTTTGTTCCCATGATTTTTCAGGGCGAGGAATGGGCGGCGAGCGCGCGGTTCCAGTACTTCACCGATCATGAAGAGGAATTAGGAAAGCTGATTTCAGCGGGACGGAAAAGAGAATTTGCGGCGTTCGGATGGGATCCGGCCGACGTGCCTGATCCGCAGGCGCGGGCGACGTTTGAGCGTTCAAAGCTGGACTGGAGCGAGCGCGGTGAGGGCGTGCACGCGGAGATGCTGGAGTGGTACCGACGGCTCATTGCGCTGCGGAAGGAGACGCCGGACCTGATGGATGGCGAGGTGAGCGGCGTGCGAGTGCGGTTCAGCGAGACGGAGCTGTGGCTGGTGATGGAGCGCGGCGCGGTGGCGGTGGCAATCTCGATCGCGAAGGAGCCAGTGGATGTGGAAGTGCGTGCGGGATCGGTTGTGCGGCTGGCGTCAGAGAGTGGGGTCGAACTGAGAGCACAAAGCTCAGAGCACGGAGCGCAGCTCAGGCTCTCTCCGGACAGTGTGGCGATACTGGTAGCAGAAGCCACTGAGACCGTACAGTAAGAGAGAATGAACGAACTCTGGTTCGCGTTGATTCTTTGCGTCAGCTCGCTGCTGGCGGGCTTGCTGGGCGCGCTGAGCGGGCTGGGCGGCGGCGTGGTCATCGTCCCGCTGCTGACCATTGCTTTCCACGTGGACATTCATTACGCGATTGGGGCGTCGCTGGTCTCGGTGATTGCGACATCGTCGGGTGCGGCGGCGGCGTACGTGCGCGAAGGGTTCTCGAATATTCGCGTGGGCATGTTTTTGGAGATCGCGACAACGCTGGGCGCGCTGGTGGGCGCTTGGCTCACGACGAAAATGCCGACCCAGGCGATTGGCATCGTGTTTGGAGTGGTGCTGCTGTACTCCGCGTATGCGTCACTGAAGGCGCACCACGAACTGGTGACGGAAAAGCCGGACGCGCTGGCGCTGAAGTTAGGATTGAAGGGCGAACTGCCGACTCCGGATGGACCGCAGGCCTACGTGGCGCAGCGTGTGCCGGTTGGTTTTGGGCTGATGTGGATTGCGGGCGCGCTTTCGGGGCTGCTGGGCATCGGATCCGGCGCGGTGAAGGTAATCGCGATGGATCAGGCGATGCGACTGCCTTTCAAGGTGTCGACGACGACGAGCAATTTCATGATTGGCGTGACGGCGGCGGCGAGCGCCGGCCTCTATTGGAGGAGCGGTTATATGGCGCCGTCGCTCGTGATGCCGGTGATGCTGGGCGTGCTGGCCGGATCGCTGATCGGATCGAAGTTGCTGGTAAGAGCACGGGTACGGACGCTGAAACTGGTCTTCTCGATTGTGATTGTGGCACTCGGCGTGGAGATGATTGTGAACAGTGCGATGGGGAAATAGCGAATGAGCTGGAACGATCAGCGGATTGAGACCTGGGTGGGCATTATGCTGCGGACCGGCGTGATGCTGGCGGCGGCCGTGGTGCTGACGGGCGGCGTGCTGTATCTGTGGCAGAATCGCGGGCCTCGTCCGGATTACCGGCACTTCCATGGAGAGCCGGTGCATCTGATGAGTCTTGCCGGCATTGGACATGGCGTGATGACGATGGACCCGCGCAGCATTATCATGCTGGGACTGCTGCTGCTGATTGCGACGCCGGTAGCGCGCGTAGGCATGTGCATCGTGGGGTTCCTCTTCGAGCGCGACCGGCTGTATGTGGCGGTGAGCAGTTTGGTACTGGGAATTCTGATCTACAGCTTGTTCTTTCACCGGTAGCTGAAGCGCCATTAGCTAAGGTCTGGTTAGCTATAGAGCGCTTAGCTCAAGTCCTGTCAGCGATAAAACGGTTAGCGAAAAGGCGGGAGAGACCCGCCAAAGCTCTAAATTGGCGCAAGCATGCGGACGAGGACGAAGATCGCTACTCCTGCGAAGAAGACCAGCGCCATGCGGATGCCCGGTTCGCGATTGACTTCAGGCACCAGGTCGGTGGCGGCTACGTAGATGGCGACACCGGCCGACAGCGGCAGGCCCGCTTCCACCCAGTGCGGCAGCAATCCGATGACGAGGACGCCGGCGATGGTGGCGGCTGCCAGCGCGATGGCGGAGTAGACGGCGGTGCGCCGTGAGCGGCCGGACGCGAGCATGACGGATGCGATGGTGAATCCTTCAGGAACTTTGTGCAGGATGATAGCGACGAAGATGAGCCAGCCCAGAGCGCGCGAGAGGACGAAGCCGGAGGCAATGGCGACTCCATCAAAGAAAGCGTGGACCGACAGGCCGAGCAGCACCGAAATGCCAGTGTGCTTGTGCAGGAATTCGTGAGCGTGCGTTTCTTCGCCGAAGTGGAAGTGCGGCGTGATGGTGTGCTCCAGCAGGTGAATGGCACAATAGCCGGCGAGCACGAGCGCCGGTGCCCAGACTGCGGAGAACTTGATGCTCTCCGGCAGCATGTCGAGGATGGCGACGGCCATCATGAATCCGGCGCCGAGCGCGATGGAGTAACGCAGATAACGCTGCGTCCAGTTGCGGCGCACGAGGACTACTCCGCCGACAATGTCGGCGATGGCAGCGAGGCTTCCAAGTAAAAGGGACAGGAGCATGAGTTATCCGCTGTGCCTGATGTGCAGGACGTCGCCGTCCTGGACTAAATAATCTTTGCCTTCCAAGCGAAGTGTGCCCTGAGAGCGCGCTATAGATTCTGAGCCGGCGGCGAGCAGCGTGTCCCAGTGGATGGTTTCCGCGCGGATGAAGTGCTTTTCGAGGTCGGAATGGATGGCGCCGGCTGCTTCCTGTGCGCGCGAGTTGGCGGGAACCGTCCAGGCGCGGCATTCATCTTCGCCGACGGTGAAGAAGCTGATGAGGCCGAGCAGCTCGTAGCTGCGGCGAATGAGGCGCACGAGACCGCTCTCTTTGAGTCCGTAGGAGCCAAGGAATTCCTGAGCTTCTTCGTCGTCCATTTCGGAAAGCTCAGCTTCGACCTTGCCGCAGAAGGCGGTGAGGCCGGCATTAGGGCGCGCGGCCAATTCGGTGAGATTGTATTTCGCGCCGGCAGCTTCGAGGTCGTCGCCCAGCGTGGTACTTTCCTGCAAATTGACGGCGTAGAGCACCGGCTTCTGCGAGAGGAACATGAAGCCGCGGATGAGCTTCTTTTCGTCCGGAGACATTTCGAGCTCGCGCAGCGGGGTCTCGGTTTCGAGCGAGGCTTTGCAGCGGAGAAGCAGCGCGTTTTCCTTCTCGAGTTCGGGCGTGCGCATCTTTTTCAGATCTTTTTCGAGACGCTCCAATCGTTTTTCGACCTGCGTGAGATCGGAAAGCATCAGGTCGAATTCGAGATTCTTTGCGTCGCGCAGCGGATCGATGGGACCAGTGTGCGGAATGGAATCGTCTTCAAAGGCGCGGAGCACGTGAATGAGCGCGTCGACATTGCGCAGGCTGGCGAGGAAGGCGGTTTCTTTCAAAGCTTCCTGGCTGACGGCGGCGACATCGGCGTATTCGACGGTGGCGTGAACGAGCTTTTTGGGGTTGCACTGGGCGGCGAGGCGATCGAGGCGGTCGTCGGGAACTTTGGCGACGCCGATATGGGCTTCACGGGAATAGCCGCGATCTTCCACGTTGACGCGGGTAAGGATTTTGAACAGCGAAGTTTTGCCTACCTGAGGCAGGCCGATGATGCCGGTTTTCATGATGGGTCCTGAAGCTGAATGTTCATCTTCGATGATAACGGTTTAGCTGAAAAGCGGTTAGCGCAAGTCCGGTTAGCGAAAAGGCGGTCAGCGCAGGTTCTTCTGGATCGAAATTAGCGTCGGAGTTCACTTGACAATCCATAGCCGAATGGTTATGGTTATTTCCATGGCGGCGACTGCAGATCACGTCTTCAAGGCCCTCTCCGATCCGACTCGGCGAGCGATCTACGAGGGGTTGACGCGGGATGGCGAGCAGACCGTTCATGCGCTGACGCGCCGCGCCGGGATTTCGCAGCCGGCGGTTTCGAAACATCTTGTGGTGCTGAAGCGTGCGCGGCTGGTGCGGCATCGCCATACGGGGCGCGAGACCCATTACAGCGCTCGGCCCGAAGCACTGGCGCCGCTGGCGGACTGGATGACCCTGTACGGCGCCTTCTGGCGCGAGCGGTTCGACCGGCTGGAGACGCTGCTGGAAAGGATGGAGCCATGACGGATTCTGCGGCACCGAAGACGCTGGTGATGGAACGGGAAATGCGCCACCCGCCCGAGAAGATTTGGCGAGCGCTGACGGAGGGCCCGTTGATCGAGCAGTGGCTGTTGTCCAATGACTTTCAGCCGGTGGTTGGGCATCGGTTTACGTTTCGCACGACGCCGCAGCCGAAGTGGAACGGGATTATCGAGTGTGAAGTGCAGGTGGTGGAACCTCCTGTGCGGCTGGCTTACAGTTGGGGCGCGTTAGGTTTGGGCAGTTCGGTGACGTGGACGCTGACGCCGACCAAGACTGGCACGCATGTGCGGATGGAGCAGACCGGATTTGGGTCGGAAGAAGGCGCCAACTTCAAGGGCGCAACGTACGGCTGGCGGAAGTTCATGGGCAACCTGGAGCGCGTGTTGGAGGAGATGCAGTGATGCAAACGAATAAGACCTCTTATTGGATTACGACTGGTCTGGTGGCGTTTTTTATCGGAAGCGGCGGCGTTGGACAGTGGGTGCAGTTCTTCCGCAACCCGCATAGTGTGGTGCCGCAGCTGGGCTATCCGATGTACTTCTTTGCGATTCTTGGATTTTGGAAGGTGCTGGGCGCCGTTGCCATTCTGTGGCCGGGCTTTCCGCGGCTGAAGGAGTGGGCTTATGCCGGCATCTTCTTCGACCTGACCGGCGCGGCGGTTTCGTGCGCTGCGGTGGGCGGTTACGGCGCTTACGGATTTCACGTGATCGTTCCTGTCATTCTTACGGGTCTTACCGTGGCATCGTGGGCGTTGCGGCCGGATAGCCGCAAAATCGGAGTTCTCATTCCAGCGAAAACAGGAGACGCAATATGAAAATCAAAGTGACGACGGTTTATGTGGACGATCAGGAAAAAGCTCTGCAGTTCTATACGAGGGTGCTGGGCTTTGTGAAGAAAAACGATTTCAGCCAGGGTCCTTACCGTTGGCTGACGGTTGCTTCGGCGGAAGAGCCGGATGGTGTGGAATTGCAGCTGGTGCTGAACAACAATCCGGTGGCCAAGGCTTACCAGGAAGCGATTTTCCAGCAAAACCAGCCGGCAATTATGTTTTTCACCGGCGACCTGCAGGCGGACTACGAGCGGATGCAGGCGGCCGGCGCGGAGTTCACGATGCCGCCGACGGATGTGACGGCATCGAAGATTGCGATGGTGAAGGACACCTGCGGCAATCTGGTGCAGATCACGCAGTTGATGTGGCAGGGCTGAAACGCAGCTGGAAAAGCGGTCGGCTAAGGTCGGGTTAGCTAAAGTCCGGTTAGCGGAGGTTGCTATGAAAACGGCGGTTGTGAAAAAGGCTGCGGGGAGAAAGACCGCTGCGGCGAAGGCTCCCAAGGCTGGCGGCGGTTCGCCTTCGCGGCTGATTGATGCGCGGATTGAGGAACTGGGTGACTGGCGGGGCGCTACGCTGGCTCGGGTGCGTGCGTTGATTCTAAAGGCTTTACCGAACGTTGTGGAGGAGTGGAAGTGGCGCGGCGTTCCGGTTTGGTATCAGGACGGGATGCTTTGTACAGGCGAGACGTACAAGGCCGTCGTGAAGGTGACGTTCGCCAAGGGCGCTGCGCTGCCGGACCCGAAGAAGCTGTTCAACTCGAGCCTGGAGGGGAATGTTCGGCGGGCGATCGACTTTCACGAGGGTGAGGCGATCGACGAGGCTGCATTCAAGGCTTTGGTGCTGGCTGCGGCGGTGTTGAACCGGGAAAAAGCGGTTCGCTAAAGCGGACGGGCTTCGCGCGTTTCCCACATCTGCCTAAATCGGGCAGATATGGGGCACCCGGATTCGTGGGAACCTACCCCCCCGGGGGGTGGGGGGTGGGATCGCCCCTTTGGAATCAATGAGTTGGTTGTGTTGTCGAGATTGACAACAGGCGGGGTGATTCCGATTTGCGGGACGGCGTGGGCAGGTGGGCATGGGCGCGGACGCGGGCAGGGGTGGAGGGTGCGGCGGCGGCCTGGAGGTTGGGGAGGATGACGAGCTGGATGCTGGGCATGTCTTCGCGGCAGCGGCGGAGGTTGGTGCGGGGCAGTGGTTTCGGGCACGGGAGGTCTCCCTGGCGGCCAGTCGTCAGTTGTCAGTTATCCGTGACGTTTCGGGCTGGCGCGCGCTTGGGTTGAAAATTTGGGGAGAAACAGAAAGGCCTCGCCGGACTGGCGAGGCCTTTTTTTGTTTTTCTGTAAAAGCGAGACTTTGCTTTCATTCGCGATAACACCCGGATGTAGAGCAGGTGAACTAGCCGACGTTACTCCTAACGGAAAGTCTTACAAATCAACAAGGATACTTTCGACAGCCGCCGCGGCCTACACAGGCGCTCGGAGTAATCCGCGACATACTGGCCAGTCACACCTACTGTTCTGTCAGTGGATATTCTGCGTGGCTTTTTCGACTTCGGCTGCATGCGCGGCGACTGCTTCGCTGGCCTTGGCTTGCAGCGTCGCATAGATCTGCATCTCTGCGTTCGCCTGGCTAGTGTTGCCCATGGCCTTTTCCGCACGTGCCATCAGGAAATGCGGCATGGGATCATCGGGAGCGTCCCGCTCAGTGACCTTCAATTCCACCACGGCTTCCTGGTTGCGTCCCAGCTTCACCAGGGCGTTGGCGCGGTCAACATGAGCCTGAGCCAGATCGGGGCAGAGCTGTAATGCCTTTTCCACATCGGCCAGCCCGCTCTCCGGCTGCGATTTTTGCGTGATGAGGATATTGCCGGTCTGCGCCCACGCGCTGCAGTTGTAAGGGTCGTTCTTGAGTTCCGCCTGAAACTCTGCGAGCGCGTCGTCCCACTGGGAAAGTTTCCACTCGATGTTGCCGAGGTGGTAGTGCGTGCCTGCGTGATCGGGGTCCATCTCCACCGCCTTTTTATACTCGACCAGCGCGCCCCGGTAGTTCTTCATGTCCTCCATCATTTCGCCGGAAACCTCGTGCACCAGTGGCGAGGCCGGATCGATGGCGTTCATCGTTGCCAGTGCCTGCTCGGAAAGCTGCATGTAGACCTCGCCGAGCAGGTACCAGACTTCCTGATTGTGCGGCTCGTGTTGCGAGAGCAGGCGAAGGCGGGCCGCGGCAGCATCCATGTCTTTCAGATTGATGAGGTCTTTGGCGAGGAGGAGCTGCGCGTTGTTATCGGACGGGTTGGCTTTTAGCGCTGTCTCCAGTGCGGCGCGCGAGTCTTTGTAGCTGCCGGATTCATACAGCGCCATGCCCAGCAGCGCTGATGCGGACGGCATATGAGGGTCAAGGGCTAATCCCTTCTTCAAAATTTCCGCTGCTTTGGCGTAGTCGTGCTCATTGAGATAGAGCATGCCGAGATTGTTGTAGGCGGGCGCCAGCCGTGGAGCGATGCGAAGCAAAGCCTCATAACTGCCAATCGCGCCTGCGATATCTCCACGGGACTGCGCGGCTTTTGCGGCGGTGTAGAGCTGATCGATGCGCGGGTCGTCGGGCGCCGCGGAGCGCTGCCCGATGCCGAACAGCCCGGTCGAAAGGAACAACCCTGCAACGGCGGCCAGGCGAATAGAACGAATACGGGATGGGGGGCTGAGCATGGGATGCAGTGGCCTCAGTCTACATCGCCTGTCAGGCGAACCGCATACGTAGTCCGGCCGCCGTTTGGCCTGAAAAGCCGGGAGCCGTTCGGTTCTCATGAGGGATGGCGCAGAAAGACGCCAACTCTCGCGAGGACGAAATCACCATTGCAATTTGAACGTGGCCTGGCCCTGACGAGGCGTGTTGCCCTGACAGGCGCTCCCCTGCGAATCGATGCCGAACGCACCATTGCTGACGTTCGTTTCGGTTGAGCCGCTGCCGCACACCTGCATGCGGTTCAGGACGTTGTAGTACTCCATCCGCAACTCACCGGAGAAACGCTCGGTGAAGAACAGGTGCTTGGCGAGAGCAAAGTTCTCGTCGTTGCGTCCAGGGATTGCGCAGCTCACTGATGTTGCGAGGCGAGTCACCGACTCCCCAGAGGCCGGGATCGGTGAAAGCCGCAGCATTGAAGACGGGCAAACCTTTGTAGTAGTTATTCCAGTTCACATTCAGAGGTTGTCCGTGAACCAGATTGGAGCGGTTGCAAATGTAGTTGTAACTCTGCAGCGGGCAGCCATTCGCACCGATACCGAATGGCGTTCCGCTTTGGTAGCGGAAGATGCCGCTGAGCTGCCAGCCGCCGAACGCGATGCGATTGACGGCATTCTCGCTGCCCAGCACTTTGTGATGCGGACCGATCGGCAACTCATAGACGCCGCTGATGCTGACGAGGTGGGTTTGGTCGTTGTTGGCGATCTGGTATTCGGATTTCTGGTTGTAGGTGTTCAGCGCTCCGCCGTTGAACTCGCCAAATCCCGAATCGGTGTTGGACATGGTGCGCGAGAGCGTGTACGACACCAGGTAGGTCAGACCGTTGGTGAAACGCTTCTGTAACTGAACCTGAAGCGCGTTGTAGCTGGCGACACCGGCGTTTTCGAAGTCGTTATAGATCGACCCGTATTGCGGGTACGGCCGCAGCGCCTGACCCAGTTCGACGCCGGTTCCGTAGTCGTTGGCGAAATTAGCATAGGGCGTATAGTAACCGCCGGACAGACCGTATCCCATGGATTCTGCAGCACGGCCTGCGCCCAGGGGAAGTCCACGCCTGGCCGAGCACGCAGTTGGGGGCATTGTTCGGGCAAAGCGCGTTCAGGATCGATGGGTTCAGCTGATCGGGATTGTTGAGCAGCGACGGAATGTGCAGGACGCGATTGCCGACGTAGGAAGCGGAGAGCAGGATATTGTCGGGCAATTCGCGCTGGATGCCGACGTTGTAGTTGTTGATATACGGCAGGTCGGCCGGTATCGGGAGCGAACTGAAAGATGATCCCAAAGCCGTCGGCCAGCCCCGAATTGAATTGCGTCTTCGCAGGAATCGGCATTTGGGTGACATCCCAGTTGCCGTAGGCAGGAACGTTGGTCCCATTGGAAGGAACGTTGAAGGTTCCGGTCAGCAGATTGCCGTAGTTCACGGCGACCTTATTGTTGCCGTATTCAAAGGCGCCGCCGTCGAGGTGGTTGATGGCCAGGCCGCCGAGGATCACGGTCTTGCTGTTCCACTGCCAGGCGAAGCCGGCGCGCGGGCTGAACTCGTGCCAGTCAATGGCGGCACGATTGTACCCGACGCACGCCGAGCAGGTTCCCAGCAGGCTGACGCCGCCCTTGATCGGCTTGAGAGTAGCAGGGCTAATGGCCGACGCATCCGGCGCGGACGGATTGAAGAAAACGAGGTTGTCCTCGGTTTGGTCGACAAACGGTTTGGCAATATCCCAGCGGAGTCCGGCATTGATGGTGAGCTGCGGAGTGAGCTTGATGTCGTCCTGGAAATAAGGGGCGAAATAGAGGTTGCGCAGCCGGTTCTCAGTGGCGAATTCACGGTTGGCGTTATCGACCGTCCCGAGCAGGAAACTGGCAAACGCGCTGCCGGTGTTGTTCTCGTTGAGAGGATCTCCGCTGTTGGTGTCGCCATTACTGGTGGTGATGGCGTCGAACGAGAACTGGCCGCCGCATTCCTGGCACTCGTCGTCGTCCTGGTAGGAGCGCCGCACCTCGTAGCCGATGTTCATCGTGTGCCGGCCCCGGTTATAGAGAAAGTTGTTGGCTAAGCTCAGTCCCAGCTTGCGATTCGTGGAATTGGTTTCGCCGCCGGAATTGACGCCCCAGGTTGTCGGCGAATCGAAGCCGTTGAAGTTAATCGTGGGCAGAATCTCGCTGTCCGCGACCGCGGGAAAGTGCACCCCCAGGTGCGCGTTGAGCTCGTTATTGATCTCGCCCATCCATCCCGAGCCGACCGTCATCACCAGATTGGGAGAAAAAGTTTTGGCGTAGGTGAGGAAGATGCCGGTGCCCAGCCGCGGCTCGGTCTTGAGCGCGGACAACTCGTTGTTGAAGTAACCCGGATGATCGAATGCCGGCGTGTTGTAATTGTCGCGCCAGAAGCTGAAGTGAAGAGTCTGCGACGTCGTCAGGTTCTCATCGACGTTGAATCCCCACGACGTTTGCCGCGTCTTCGCCGCGTTGATCTGCGATTTCAGATTATTGGTGTAGCCCCCCGAGCTCGGCGGCGGAATCAGCGACAGGAGTGTTTTCGATACTGTGCTGAAGCAGTTGGTGTTAATCATATTGCCGGGGAATGGGTCGCCCGGAGCCGCGCCAGGCGTGCAACCGGATGGCAGCGGACCGGACGGCACATAAATGGGTTGAGGGAAACCGCTGAAGTTGCCGGCGATCATGGCCTGTGTCGGAACCGTCATGTTGCCGGTGATGGCCTGATTTAGCCGGTACCACTCCGAGCTGACGTAGAAGAAGGTTTTGTTTTTGCCATCGTAGAGCTTCGGCAGGATGACCGGACCGCCGACGGAGAAGCCAAAGTTGTCTTCCTTATCGGTCGGCGTCATGGGAAGGTTGGTGACCGGATTCAAAGGCGGGTTGGCGCCTTTGGCGTCGAAATAGTCGTTGCGCATGATCTCAAATCCGTCGGCATGGAGAGCGTTTGTGCCGGATGCGAACTGATATTGCGCGACGCCCTGCGCCAGGCCGTACTGCGCCGGAAAGACGTTTTGCAGGACCTTAAATTGATCGACAAGCTCGAACGGGGGATTGATGTTGGACTGAAACCCCTGGGTTTCCGACTGCACGGCGGGAATACCGTTGAAGACCACTTCATTTTGGAAATCCACACCGCCATCGATGCGATGGCTGAAGGCGCCGCCCTGGGTTCCCGGGGCAAGAAAAATAAAGGCGTCGATCTGGCGTCCGCGGGGGCCGACACCGCCCTGGTTGCCGAGTTCCTCAGGGAGTTCCTGGACCATCTCGTTCTCGATGGTGGTGCCGAGTTCCGGCTCTGCCGTCTCCAGTGCGATGGCGGGCGAGTTCACATGGACTTCCTGGGTGGTGGCCCCCGGCTTCAGAACCGCGTTCGCGGTTGAGATGGAGCCGACGTCGATGTGCAGCCCGGTCAGTACAAACGCCGAGAATCCGGCGGCTTCCACTTTCACTGTGTAAGCTCCAGGGACCAGATCCGTGATGCGATACTCGCCGACCGAAGTGGTAACAGCGGTGCTCGCCACTTGCGTACCGTCATTGATGACGGTGACCTTCGCGTTGGGAATCACCGCTCCGGTCTGATCGGTGACCGTACCATTGATTCCGCTAAGAGCCTGAGCGTGAAGACGTGCCGCGGAAGAGAAGATAAGCGCCACGCTGAGAATGATCAGGCTGGCGGTCCGGGCAAAGTTGCACTGCGAGCGTCGACGTTCACTGGTCATTGGCTACCTCCAAAATGAAGTGCGGCCCCTGATTGCGGAGTGCAGCAAGTACTCATAAGCCATGACTCGGTTCAGTTTGCTTCGGGACAAGACGGCGTATCCCGAAAACCGATGTCTGGGCATCCGTCCGAATGAACCGGGCTCTGGCAAATGTTCCAGAAGGGCCTTTCCGTGGTAACGATTCCACGGCGAAGAAATTAGGACATACGAGCGAGGCGATTGTCAAACTTAAGGATGATTTCCCCGACCCCAGAACACGGCAAACCGCGCGGGGCGGCTGATGCCAGAGGGGCCGTATCATGTTGTCGTCCGCGATCATCGGCATCTCACCTCGCCCAGGAGGAAACTCCGGATCACGATGAAGAAGCTCCTGGCAATCCGCAAAGTGGTTTTGATCGCCGCCGCCATCGCCGCGTTTGGCTTTGGCTCGTTCCCAGGCCTGCCCGCGCAGGACGCGACGTCCGGCCGGGTTGATCTGCAGGTGATTGTGGTGCGTACCCGGACCGAAGCCGCGCAGGTGATGGCGCGACTGAAACGGGGTGAGGACTTTGCGCAGGTGGCGCGTGCCCTCTCCATCGATGCCAATGCGGGCACCGACGGATATGTGCGCGGCGCGGATCTTGCGACCTTGCGCCCGGAACTGATGAAGGGACTCGCGCAGCTGCATCCGGGTGACGTCAGCGATCCGATTGCAGTCTCCGGAGCGTTTGTGATTGTAAAGCTCGTGAGCGGTGCGCCCGCGTCGCCCGGCCAGGGAAGCTTGGGCAGGGCATGGGGCCCAGTCGGAAAGCTGGGACGGGCGGCCAGTCGATTCAATACCCCGCCGATGTCGGCGGTCAGGTCCTCGCGGACATGCTGTTCGAGAAGTATTCAAAGCCGAAGGGGTGGGAGCAGGATCTTGACGAGGTCTGCTCAATACGCAAGCGATCTCTAGCGGAAGGCATCGCCGGACTGAATGACTCGTTGGCCCATCCCGCTCCGGAGAAAAGTCCTGAGGACATCATCCAGACCCATTACGCTCTTGCGCAACTGGAAGCATACAAGGGAGACATGGAGGGCGCGGTAAAGGAGTGGGAAGCGGCCTACCAGATCGCAGTGTCCAGCGTTCCAGCAGGTGTTCCGCAGTTGACGGAGGTGCTGGGCGTCGCTTACCTGCAAAAGTCGCGAATGGAAAACGGAATCTTCACCGATCCGGGTGGGCGCTGCATTTTTCCGCCGCAAGGCTCCGCTTGTTTTGCGCAGACCGATGATTCGCAGCGCGCCATCGATCGCTTCACGCGATATCTGCAACTGAAGCCGGAGCCGGCGGACAAGATCCAGGTGGAGTGGCTGCTGAATCTTGCCTACATGACGCTCGGCACATACCCGGAAGGCGTGCCGGCGGCCTGGCGGATTCCGCCTTCAGATTTCCAGTCGCAGGAAAAGGTGGGACGATTCGTAAATGTGGCTCCGCAGGCCGGCCTGAACTTCGTTTCCATGGCGGGCGGAGTCGCCGTGGACGACTTCGAAAACAACGGCCTGCTCGACATTTTCGTCTCCAGTTACGACGTCTGCCAGCCTCTGCGCTATTTCCATAACAATGGCGACGGCACGTTTTCCGATCGCACGGTGCAGGCTGGAGTAGCTGGCGAGTTAGGCGGACTCAACCTGATCCAGGGCGATTACAACAACGATGGCTGCATGGATCTTCTTGTCCTGCGCGGCGCCTGGGAGTTTCCGGAACGAAAGTCCCTGCTCCGGAATAACTGCAACGGAACGTTCACCGATGTGACACAACAGGCGGGACTGGCGGACCCGGCCACGCGCACGCAGACCGCGGCCTGGGCGGACATCAACAACGATGGTCTGCTCGACCTTTTCGTGGGCAATGAGAATGGGCCGAGCCAGCTGTTTCTGAACAAAGGGGACGGCACGTTCCAGGAGATCTCGAAGAAAGCGGGCATCGACCGTATCGCTTTCACCAAAGGGGTCACCGCCGGTGATTTCGACAACGACGGCTATGTGGATTTCTATGTCTCGAATCTCTACGGTGGAAACTTTCTCTATCGCAACAATCACGACAACACGTTCACCGACGTGTCCGAGCAGGCTGGCGTGCGCCAGGCTGAGTCCCAGAGTTTCGCGACCTGGTTTTTCGATTACGACAACGATGGCTGGCCCGATCTGTTCGTGACCGGCTACTACTTTTCGACGGATCAGACCATCCGCAGCTATCTGGGACTTCCCACCACAGCCGGGACCATGCGGTTGTATCGCAATCAGGGTAGCGGCAGGTTTCAGGATGTGACGCAAACGGCAAAAGTGGACCGGGTCAACACGCCCATGGGCGCTAACTTCGGCGACATCGACAACGATGGCTATCCGGATATTTATCTCGCCACCGGAGGCCCGGAATATGGCGCGCTGGCACCGAAGATGCTCCTGCGCAACCACGACGGCCAGTATTTTTCAGATGTGACAGATGCTTCGGGAACTGGAGACCTGGATAAGGGGCATGGTGTGGCATTTGCCGACCTGGGCAACACCGGGAACGAGGATCTGCTGGTATCCATCGGGGGCGCGACCCCGGGAGATGCGCATGCCTTTCGCGTCTTTCGCAACCCCGGGAACGGCAACGACTGGATCACGGTGAAGCTGGCAGGCGTCAAGAGCAACCGTGCCGGGATCGGCGCGCGAATTCACGTAACCGTTCAGGATGGCATCGCGCCACCACGCTCCATCTATCGCACGGTGGGCAGCGGCGGTTCGTTCGGCGCGAATCCCCTCGAACAGCACATTGGCCTCGGACCGCACGCCAAGATCCTGAAGCTCGAGATTTGGTGGCCGACCAGCAACACGCGCCAGAGTTTTACGCATGTCGACGCGGATCAGTTCCTGGAGATCAGGGAATTCGCAAAGACCTGGACGCGCCTGCAGCGCAAATCATTTGTGGTGGGATCGAGCGCGGGTTTGAAAACGGCGGCCTCTCCCGGTCCGCGGTGACGATCGCTTCAAACCGAGGTGTTGCGGATCGTCTCTCCGAGTCTTGAGGCACATCCGCAGGAAGCGCGTGGCACGAGCCGGGTTTCCAGTTTGATTTGCTCCGCCTTTCCTGATCGGCCGGCATTGGACTGCGCATTCGGATTCAGCAATTGATCAAACAGCACTTCGCCGGCCAGTCGCGCGATCTCTTCAATGGGCTGTTCCACGACGCTGATGGACGGCCGCACCGTGGAAGCAAGCTCGAAATCGTCGTAGCCGAACAGCGCGACCCGGCCAGGAATCGGCACGTTGAGTTTCTGCAGAGCCTCGAAGGCATAGATGGTCGTGCTGTTCTTCAGCGTAAAGATGGCGTCCGGGGGGTTGGTGCCGGAGAGCAGACTCTCAATCGCGTACTCCGCGGATCTGTAATCCTTCACCGAGGTATCGAGCAGAATCTCGATGCCGGCTTTCTCCATGGTCAGGCAATAGGCACGAATCCGCTCACGAATGGTAAAAAGGGTGCTCTCGCCGGTGAGGCACAAGATTCGCTTGTAGCCATGGCCCAGCAGGTGCTCGGTCGCCATCACCGCGCCGCGAAAATTGTCGGCCACCACTGAAGGGACGCGGGAGTGTGCCACAGGCCGATCGATGGCCACCACAGGAACACGAAGCGTATCCAGAAGCTGGCGAAGCATCTGGCTGTGCGAATTCGCTGGCGCCACGATGAGCCCATCGACCTGGTGATGCACGAGAACATTGATATTGTCGATCTCCGCACGCGGATCGTTCTGTGTGGTGGTGACGATCAACAGTGAACCGTTCGCCCGCGCGACGGCCTGGATACTTTCGGCGCACTGGGAGAAAAAGGGATCGGCGATGCTCGGAATGACGAGGCCGACCGTCTTGGTACGATAGCCCTTGAGAATCCGTGCAGCCTGGTTGGGAACATAACGGAGGGCTTCAATCGCACGGCTCACCCGCAACAGCGTTTCCGGGCTGACCCGCAGGCCACCGTTGATCACGCGGGAGACCGTGGTGGTGCCTACACCCGCTCGACGAGCTACTTCACTCAGCGTAGGTTTCGCGGATCGTCGGGTCATGGCGGAAAGCTTACCAGAGCGGTTGTGCGGCCCGGGTCCGCTTGACAACATGGGTTGCCACCTCTTAGATTTCGTTCATTGATGGAAACGATACCATCCGGTGTATATTCCTCAGCCGCTGGATTCCCCGAACCAATGGAACTACGCCGCAAGTGTTCACGCAGCGGCCACTGCGCCTCGCTGCCCAAGGGCAGCAACAAGCCAACAGAGTTGGGAGCATGATCATGTCAGCAATGCAGGCCGGCCGGGTTGCGGCCATTCTTTTTTGCGTGGCCGGGGTGTGCGCCGCTCAGACCCAGACGTCCGATAAGCCCGATCTTTCTACTCAGCCGACGCTCTACGTCGTAGGCTACGCGCACCTCGATACGGAGTGGCGCTGGGAGTACCCGCAGGTCATCGACGAATACATTCCCAACACCATGGAGAGCAACTTTGCGCTCTTCCAAAAGTATCCCCATTACATCTTCAATTTCACCGGGGCCAACCGCTACCGCATCATGAAGGAGTATTACCCGGCGGACTTTGCCAAAGTGAAGCAGTACGTGGCGGAAGGACGCTGGTATCCGGCGGGCTCTTCCGTGGAAGAGGGCGATGTGAACGCGCCCAGCGCCGAGTCGATCATTCGTCAGGTGCTCTATGGGAACGATTGGTTCCGCAAAGAATTTGGTAAGGCCAGCGCGGAATACATGCTGCCTGACTGTTTCGGCTTTCCTGCATCGCTGCCGACCATCCTGGCGCACTCCGGCGTCAGGGGATTCTCCACGCAAAAGCTGACCTGGGGTTCGTCGGCGCCCGGCGGAGGCCCCGATTCTCCGGAGAGAACGCCGGAAGGCACGCCGTTCAACGTGGGCGTGTGGGTGGGACCCGATGGGGAAAGCGTGCTGGCCGGGCTCAATCCAGGTTCGTATTCAGGAGGCATCTCCACCGACCTCAGCAAGCCTCTGCCGCCCGATCCCCCCGATCCGGCGATTTCCGCCGTGCAGGATCAGTTGAAGGCTCTGCGCACCAAGCTTGAAGGCGCCGAATCGAGCGGCCAGCCCATGCAGCCGAAAGACGTCCAGCAATTCATCGCTCTGCGCAATCAGTTGAGCGGGCTTCAAAAGGTGCACCAGGATCAGGAATTAAGCCGTTACCAGAGGGACTGGGCGGCGCGCGTGGAGAACAACGGCAAGCTCACCGGCGTCTATACCGACTACCACTACTACGGGACCGGCGACATTGGCGGCTCGCCGGACGAAGATTCAGTGAAACGCCTGGAAGCGATCGTCACGCATGGCCAGGCAAGCCTGCCGCCGCCCGGCTACATCGGTTTCCCGGGTGAAGCCCATGAGAACTGGCCCGACGTTGCCGTGGGCGATGGTCCCGTCCACGTCATTTCCTCCAATGCCGATCAGATGTTTCTGAACATCACGCCCCGCGAGGCGGCCGCGCTTCCGGAATACACCGGCGAAATGGAGCTGACCAACCACTCTGCGGGATCGCTGACCTCGCAGGCCTATCAGAAGCGATGGCTGCGCGAGGAAGAAGTGCTGGCCGATGCAGCGGAGAAAGCTTCCGTCGCGGCTTCGTGGCTGGGCGGGCGCTCCTATCCTCTCGATCGCCTGAATGATGCGTGGATGCTGACCATGGGCGGACAGTTCCACGACCTCGCCGCGGGTACAGCCACTCCAAAGGCATATGAATTCGCGTGGAACGACGACGTGATCGCGATGAATCAGTTTGCCGGAGTATTGGGCAGCGCGACGGAAGCGGTATCCGGTGCGCTGAATACTACTTCGGAAGGCATTCCGGTGGTTGTTTATAACCCGCTCAATATCGAGCGCGAAGATATGGTGGATGCTGCCGTGAAATTTCCCGGCGGCATGCCTTCCTCCGTGATCGCGACTGGGCCGGACGGGCACGACGTTCCCGCTCAGATTGCCGACGGAAAAGTGCTGTTTCTCGCGAAGGTGCCGTCGGTTGGATTTGCGGTGTACAGCGTTCGTGCGGGCCATGGTCCGGCAGCCACGGCATCTGATCTGCATATAACGCAAAATTCGCTCGAGAACGGCTACTATCGCGTGCGGCTGGACAGCAACGGTGACATCTCCAGCATTTACGACAAGCAAATCGGCAAGGAACTGCTGGCATCTCCGATGCGACTGGCCATCTCGACCGACAATCCCGAACAGTGGCCGGCCTGGAACATGGACTGGGATCAGGTGCAGGCTAAGCCAAAGGCTTATGTCAGCGGACCCGCAACCGTGCGCATTGCCGAGAACGGGCCTGCACGGGTGGCGCTCGAAGTGACGCGCCGGACGGCCGGATCGAAATTCGTCGAGACCATCATGCTCTCCGCCGGGGATGCGGGGAAACGGGTCGCAATCGCGAACGCGATTGACTGGAATACGCGCGAATCGAATTTGAAAGTGGAATTCCCCCTGACCGCGCACAACCAATCAGCGACCTACAACCTGGGAATTGGAACGATCCAGAGGCCCAACGAACGGCCCAGGAAGTTTGAAGTCCTCGCGCATCAGTGGATCGATCTGACCGACGCGACCGGCACCTATGGCGCGACCATCCTCACCGATTGCAAGAACGGATCGGACAAGCCGAACGACAACACAATCCGTTTGACGCTGCTGCGGACGCCGGGCACGCGCGGCGGCTACGACGATCAGGGCACGCAGGACCTCGGGCATCACGAGTTTGTTTACGGCATTGCAGGCCACTCGGGCGACTGGCGCCAGGGGCAGACCGACTGGGAGGGACAACGCCTGAACGATGCGCTGGTTGCGTTCCAGACTGAAAAACACCCCGGTGCCCTGGGCCGCGCGTTCTCCCTGGTAAAAGTAAGCAATCCTCGGGTGCGCATCATGGCGCTCAAGCAGGCGGAGCTCAGCAATGAAATCGTCGTGCGGCTCGTCGAACTGGACGGCAGACCGGAGCCGGATGTGAAGATATCGTTTGCCTCCCCGATCCGCGCCGCGCGTGAGGTGAACGGACAGGAGCAGCCGGTGGGCTCGGCTGTTGTCCTGGACGGAGACCTCGTTACATCGTTCACCGCTTATCAGCCGCGCACCTTCGCTGTGACGCTGGAGAACGCCACCGCTCGCGTGGCTCCCATTCATGCGCAACCGGTAACCCTGCACTACGATCTCGCGGCGGCCAGTAATGACGGCACGCCGGTCTCGGGCGGATTTGACGGACAGGGCAACGCGCTGCCCGCGGAGATGCTGCCCTCCACACTGCATTTTCATGGCGTCGACTTTCAGCTTGTCCCGTCGCATACCGGCACGCCGGATGCTGTTGTGGCCAGTGGTCAGACCATTTCTCTTCCTCCTGGCGAGTTCAATCGGGTCTACGTGCTGGCAGCGGCAATCGGCGGCGATCAGGATGGAGTCTTCCGCATCGGCGATCATGATGCACCGCTGAAGATTGAGGACTGGAGCGGCTTTATCGGTCAGTGGGACGATCGCCAGTGGCAGGGGAAGGACATCACGCATCCGGCGCGCCCTGGCCGTCCTGCGGAAACGGAACACGACGACTATGCCAAAATGACCGGCATCCGTCCGGGATACATCAAGCGCGCCCAGCTTGCCTGGTATTGCTCGCACCACCATGATGCATCTGGTAAAAACGTCGCGTACTCCTACTCTTATCTGTTCGGCTATTCCCTCGATGTGCCTTCTGGCGCGCACACCATCACGCTTCCGAAGAATGATAAGATTCGCGTCCTGGCGATGAGCGTCGCGCAGGAAAATCCGTCCATCGAAGCCGTGCAGCCTCTGTACGACACGCTGGGCCGATCCGAACCGGGCCCGGTAGAACAGCCCTGAAAAGGGCCAGCCGGGCTACTATGGAGCCATCGCTGTTCCTTCCGGGGCTGAGTTGCGGCTTGCCCGCGATGCGAACGAGACGAAGGTTGCCGATGAAGCGCGTGCTGTGTGGGAGGAAATTCCTGTTGTTCGTCGCAGCGGCGATCGTGGCTCTCGCCGCAGATGGACAGCAGACGAGTCTGCCTCCGCAAGCGGCAACGCAGGAACCGGGCATTCAGTCGACGCAACCGGCGGATCCCGTCCTCGCGGAATGCCTGGCCCTGATTGAGCAACGCCAGTATTCCGATGCCGCAACCAAAATCCACGCATATCTGCACGACCATCCCAACGAGGCCGCGGCTCACTTCCTGCTCGGCTATGCCCTCTATCGCCAGGATCAGCCTCGCGAGTCGCTGGCGGAATACACCAGCGGTGCGCGCCTGCACAAACCCGATGCCAACGATCTGGCGGTCGTCGCGATGGATTACGTTCTGCTGCACGACTATCCGGATGCCGACAAATGGCTCAGCGAAGCGACATCATGGAGCCCGGGCAATGAGCTGTATTGGTATTACCTGGGGCGGGCCAAATACGCTGAGAATCGCTTTCAGGAGGCGATTGAAGTCTTCAACAAATGCCTGACCCTGGCGCCGCGCGATTTGCGCGCCGAATACAATCTTGGCTTGTCCTATGCCGGCCTTGAACAGAACGACGAAGCCGCGGCCGCCTATCGAACGGCAATCGAGTGGCAGCAGAATGCCGCCGTTCAGGATCCGCAGCCGTACCTCGATCTTGGCATGCTCCTGCTGCAGGAGGATAAACCGGATCGCGCGCTGCCGCCTCTGCAAAAGGCCGTGGCCCTGGACCCCAAAAATCCGCGCGCCCACGAACAGTTGGGACAGGCATGGGAACAATTGAAAAACCTACCGCAGGCCGACACGGAAATGCAGACTGCTGTCTCGCTCGCCCCGAACGTTGCCTCGCTGCACTTTGAGATGGGACGCATCTTTCAGCGCGAAGGATTCAGCGCGAAAGCCAAAGCGGAGTTCGACCGCTGCGCGTTGCTCAACGCAACTCACTCGACCGATTCCTCAGAGACGCCGAACCCGGCTCCGCCACAATGATGCCGAGAGCGAAATGCCGTCCTGGAGTGGCGGCAAAGGCACACTACCGTGAATCCCGCAGCTTCTGGTACGCGCTGCATGCTGCGAAATCGTCGGCACCGGATGATCGCAACTTTTTTGTTACGGTTGCGGAGTGTGGCGATGCATACGCTTGAGGATCAATCGTCTGTCGGGTGGCTGTTTTTGCGTAATGGCGGTTTTGATGGCTGTTGGGGGGGCCGGGCCGTTTCTGAGGCCAAAAGTTCTGATGTTCAGGTCGACGGGAAGCTTCGTCGCCATTGCGGCTCCACCGAAACTTCAGAAGTCCTCGCCACAAAACGCTGAAAAAGTTGCAGAGTTCAATTCAGAAGCGGCGGTCGGTTCAGGAAGAGGTCTCGGTCGGAATTCAGCTATTGATCGTCTCTTTTTCTTCGCGGGCTTGGACGCATCGAGGCTGAGCCGATCGAATAATGCCGCGACGGCCCGATCGACGGGCTCGTCCTCCGGCACAATCGCATCCGGGATTTCGGCGAGCAGGGCCTCATTCACGGATGTAACCTTCGAACGCAGGACATGATCTTCCCATGTGCGGCGAACATTCAGAACCGGCACATTCATAGCCCGGTCGCCGAAGTGCAGAGTGAACTGCACGGCTAGATCGCTACCGTCACGAAGCCCTGACGAAGGTGCTGCGGTTGTCACCTCAAATGAGCGGACAATCGCCGAATTGACCAAATAGCTTGCGCACGTTAGCTCTGACCATTTCATATCCGGTGCCGCACTCCAAGGCACTCAGTGCGGCCTGATATTCAACTTCGTCCACATAATCGTCAACGTCATCGAACACCGTGCGCGGCTGCTCGGCAGACTTTGGCTCCGAGGCAGATTTGAAGTCTTCGCTGTCGAATACCAGTCTTATCGCAGATTCCAACTCTTTGCTGAGGCTCGCGCGAACGATGCGGCGAACGTCTTCCGCTTCATCTCCCTTAAGCGTGAATTGGATTGGAAAACGCCGGTGTCCGAGATTGAATGGCATGTTTTCTTGTGTTGGCTCGCCACACGCCGTGTTCATCACGTCGATAAGACGCTCGTGCCCGTGTTGATTCAGGGCGTAGCCGTATTCGATCAGTAGTTGGGATTAGGTGTGGGCCTCCCGCCAACCCGGTTTCCCACGAACGTGAGGTCAGGAACAAAGATGATCGCGCTTTCGATCCTGGCGAGAATCGTGTCGAAGATAGGGGGTGAGCCAGGCACGTTCTGCCGTGTCCCGGTCCACGGCGAGGTCTCCCCGTGGCGCTTGTTCTACCGTAGTATCTGCCGCGATACGTTTAACAGCATCTCATAGCGCCCGCTCGATAAAGTTCCGGCAAAGAGACGTCGGTCTATCGCTTTGCCATGAGAAGAAGATCGCGTGACTCATCTGTGTCGCCCTTCGGCTTCTGGCGGAGAGCTTATCATTTCACGGTGGCAAATTGAAGCGATAACCGGGCCGCCGTGACGCCAGGCTAAAGCCTGGCTCTTTTGCCGTCGTCCTTCGCTTTCGCTTCGGACCGAGGGCTTGCGGGACATTTGTTAATAATTTGGCGGTGAGGTTATTCAATGAAAAGAGGCTCCGCGGGGAGCCTCTTTTTATTGCCCTTTTGTTGTTGCGATTGCCCGAAGGGCGTGTGCCGAGATATCGGAACCGCAGGTCCTTCGACTCCGCCGCTTTGCGGCTCCGCTCAGGATGACAGCCTATTAATCGTAGTAGTCGAGGCCGAGGTGGGTGATTAGGTCTTCGCCCATGATGTGTCGGAGCGTGTTTTTCAGCTTCATCGACTGGATGAAGAGGTCGTGTTCCGGGTACACGCCGGGGGCGCTTCGGGGGCTTTTGAAGAAGAAGCTTAGCCACTCCTGAATGCCTAAATGGCTGAGTTCGGGGGTGCGTTTGGCTAGGTCCAAGAAGAGGACGAGGTCGAGGGCTAATGGGGCGGCGAGGATGGAGTCGCGGCAGAGGAAATCCACCTTGATCTGCATGGGGTAGCCGAGCCAGCCGAAGATGTCGATGTTGTCCCAGCCCTCTTTGTTGTCGCCGCGGGGCGGGTAATAGTTGATGCGCACCTTGTGGTAGATGTTGCCGTAGAGGTCGGGGTACTTATCGGGCTGGAGGATGAAGTCGAGGACGCCGAGCTTGGATTCTTCTTTGGTTTTGAAGGATTCGGGATCGTCGAGGACTTCGCCGTCGCGGTTGCCGAGGATGTTGGTGGAGTACCATCCGGCGACGCCGAGCATGCGGGTCTTGAAGGCGGGGGCGAGGACGGTTTTGATGAGGGTCTGGCCGGTTTTGAAGTCCTTGCCGCAGATGGGAGCGTCGTCTTGGCGGGAGAGCTCGTTAGTGCGGGGATGTCGACGGTGAGGTTGGGCGCGCCGTTGGCGAAGGGGATGCCTTCTTTGAGGGCGGCCCAGGCGTAGATCTGGAGGGGGCGATGTTGGGGTCGTTGTCGACCAGGCCTTTTTCGAAGGATTCGACGGTGGCGTGGACGGCGGAGGGCTCGAGGAAGATCTCGGTGGATCCGCACCAGATGATGACCTGACGCGATCGATCTGGGATTTGAACTCGGAGATGTCGTTGCGGATCTGGTTGGCGAGGTCACACTTGTTCTTGCCGGTTTTGATGTTGGTGCCGGTGAGGCGCTTGACGTAGTGCTGGTCGAAGACGGCGGGCATGGGCTCGATGGATTCAAGGAAGGGCTTGATGCTGGTCGAGCTGATCGTGGTCGAGGACCTGGCGGCGTGGCTGGCGGCCTCGTAGATGTTGCCAGGGAAGATGTCCCAGCCGGTGAAGACGATGTCGTCGAGCGAGGCGAGGGGGACGAATGTCTTTGATGAGGGGAGTACGGTTGTCGGTGCGCTTGCCGAGGCGGATGGTGCCCATTTGGGTGACGGAGCCGATGGGCTTGGCGAGGCCGCGGCGGACGGCTTCGACGCCGGCGATGAGAGTGGTGGCGACGGCGCCCATGCCGACGGTCATGACGCCTAGTTTGCCGGTTGCCGGCTGGACTGAACTTTTACCTGCTGGAGTTTCGTTTTCCCCTGCCATTTGCTGAGACCTTTCCGCGTTCTAAGACAGCGTTGTGAAAATGATGCAAACCAAACAAGTAGTCTCTTCTTCGCGGGGGGATTTCGCAAATTACCGATGGTTAAGTGGGGGATTTGGGGGGTTAACGGGGGTTTTCCGGGGCTGGACTACAGGGTTTGGGGCTCGGTGGGGCGGACGCGGTTGCGCCAGTGGGTGACGACGAACCAGACGGCGGCGGCGAGGATGAGGAGTTCGACGGAGAGGTGGAAGCGGCGGAAAATGGCCTGGAAGCGGGGGTTGGTGGCGAAGGAGGCGCCGAGCTTCATGCCGATCCAGGCGAGGGCGTAGCACCAGGGGAAGGAGCCGATGAAGGTGTAGATGTGGAAGCGGACCTGGTTCATTTTGGCGACGCCGGCGGGGAAGGCGATGAAGGTGCGGACGATGGGGAGCATCCGGCCGATGAGGACGGTGATGGAGCCGTAGCGGGAGAAGAAGTGGTCGACGCGGTCGAGGTCGCGGCGACTGAGGAGGAGCCAGGAGCCGTAGCGTTCGACCATGGGGCGTCCGCCGCGGGCGCCGACCCAGTAGGCGGGGATGGAGCCGAGGTTGGAGGCGAGGGAGGCGACGGTGGCCAGCAGGATCAGCTGCATCTGGGTGTGGGCGAGGGCGTAGCCGGCGAGCGGCATGATGACTTCAGAGGGGATGGGGACGCAGGCGGACTGGATGGCCATGAGGAGCGCGACGGCGGCGTAGCCTCCGGCGGCGATGAGGCCGATGAACAGGGGGATGATCTTTTCAGACATGCAGGTAGTAGTTTACCTGCGGGGTGGGAAGGGGGAAGGTTGGGGAAATATGCCTACTGTCTTGACAATCTCTAGTGACATGCTAGACTTAGTTCACTTGTCACGCTGAATTCCTGGTGGGGCAGGGGGCATTGCGAAGATCCTGGTGGCTGTTAGACTTTCGCAGAGATGAGGATCTCGCAAAAAGGACTGTACGCGATGCAGGCGTTGATGGCGCTGACGCGTCGGTATCCCGGGGATGCCATGAAGATTCATGACATCGCACAGGAGGAAGGCTTGCCGGAAAAATTTCTGGAAGCAATTTTGCGAGATTTGAAGACGCTGCGGGTGGTGCAAAGCACGCGCGGCGCGAAGGGCGGATATCAACTGCGGCGGCCACCCGATCAGATATTTCTGAGCGAGGTGCTGCGGCGGATTGATGGACCGTTGTCGCCCTTTGAGGATGCGGAATCGGTGCGGCAACGCATCAAGAAGGACGCACAGCATCGCGCGTTGTTTCGCGTGATTCTGGAAGTCCGCGACGCGACGGCGAAGATCCTCGACAACACGTCGCTTGCCGATCTCTGTCGCCCGTAACTGAATCCAGAATCCGGCTGTATTGTCAGCAGGCGCTGCCCCTCGGGGAGCGTGAGCGGATTACTTCATCGGCGCACTCGTTGGGTTTTGCTCCTACACGACATGACTTGCAAGTGGCTCGATGCGGAGCGCTCCTGGATTTTCGCATTCGGCGCAACACATTTGGAGGCTAGGTGAGAAGCTTCAGGAATTTATTCATTTTGGGGGCGGCCCTGCTGGTGAGCGCACCGGTTTTGGTGGCGCAGGTGGTGGGCGGGACGATCAGCGGGACGGTCGTGAATCCGCAGGGAACGGCGGTGGCGGGCGCGACGGTGACGCTGCGCAATGCGGGGACGGGGACGACGCGCGAGCTGACGACGGGGGCGGATGGGCGGTTCTTTGCGCCATCGCTGCCGGTAGGCACGTATCAGGTGACGGTGGCGCTGGACGGATACACGACGCTGGTGCGCGAGGGCGTGGCGGTGGGCGTGGGGCAAGCGGTGACGGTGCCGTTTTCGCTGAAGGCCGGGTCGGGGCGCGAAGTGGTGACGGGCGCGGCGGGAGCGCGGGTGAACGTGACGACGCGGGCGGCGGCGGGAGTGATTGGCGAGGGGCAGGTGAAGGATCTGCCGTTTGACGGGCGGGGGTACGACCAGCTGATTACGCTGAATCCGGCATCAGCGAACTTCACGAACGAGCGCGTGGGCGGATCGGGGACGACGGCGGCGGGCGTGGGCAATCAATACACGGTGGCGGGACGGGTTCCGCAGGACAATCTGTTTCTGCTGAACGGGATTGAGTACACGGGCGAGTCGACGTCGAACATTACGCCAGGCGGGGTGAGCGGGCAATTCCTCGGATCGGATTCTATTCAGGCACTGGATGTGAATGCGGACACGTACAGCGCGGCGTACGGGAAGCGCGATGGGGCGCAGGTGAGCATCGTGACCAGCTCCGGCAGCAACACCTGGCACGGGGATGCGTATGAGTATCTCCGAAACGACGTGCTGGATGCGCGGAACTTCTTCGACCAGGGCGGGATTCCGCAGTTCCAGCGGAATTTGTTTGGAGCGTCGGTGGGCGGACCGCTGAAGCCGAGCAAGCTGCTGTTCTTCGCGAATTTTGAGGGGTTGCAGCAGAACGCGCAGTTGACGGACGTAACGATTATTCCGGACAGCCAGGCGCGGTTGGGGTATGTGCCGGATTCGACGGGAGCGGAAAGGCAAGTGGGGATTGCGGCGGGTGTGGCGCCGCTGCTCGAGTTGTATCCGGCGCAGAACGGGCCGGAGTTGTTGTCGAACGGGGTGATTACGGGGCTAGCTGAGGCGTACAGCCACCCGCCGCAGCATGTGCGCGACGATTTTGGAACGGCGCGGGTGGATGACAACCTGGGAACGAAAGATTTGCTGTTTGGTGTGTACACGGTGGACGACAGCAACGGGCTGGGGTCGACGCAGAATCCGCTGAGCGTGATCAGCCAGAGCCTGCGGGAGCAGGTGGCGAGTTTGCAGGAGCAGCACGTGTTCCACTCCGCGCTGAACACGGCGCGTATTGGGTACTCGCGGGCGGGTTTCTTTTACAACGGGCAGGATACGCCGCATGTGCCGGGATGGGTGACGGGGATGCCGGTGGGGACGGTGGTGATCAGCGGCAGCACGGCATCGAGCGGCGTGACGCAGATGACGCCGGCGGGGAACAACGTGAACAGCAATAACCATGCCGCGCGCAATGTGTTCACCGCGGACGACCACGTTTTCTGGACGAAGGGCAGCCACCAGTTTGAGCTGGGCGGATGGTTTGAGGACATTGAAGCGAACGACATGCTGACGCAGAACCAGTACGGGCAGGCCTCGTTCGCGACCCTGACGACGTTTTTGCAGGGAACGGTGCAGAGCTTCACGGTGATTCCGGCGCCGACGGAGATTGGCTGGCGATCGATGGAGGGCGCGGCGTTTGCGGAGGACGTTTGGAAGGCAACGCCGCGGCTGGAAGTGCGGGTGGGATTCCGCGGAGAATCGACGAACGGATGGAATGCTTCGCACGGACGCGCGAGCAATTATTCCTTTCCGGGTGGCGTGATCTCGAACACGCCGACGGTGGGGACGAAAGCGCTGACGGTGAACAATGCGCGGTTCCTGCTGAATCCGCGGGCAGCGTTTGCGTGGGATGTGTTTGGCAACGGGAAGACGGCGGTGCGGGGCGGCGTGGGGCTGTATCACAATCTGCTGGACGCGCTGGATTACCGGCTGGACCAGACGGCTCCGTTCAATGCGGCGTATTCGATCAAGAACGCAGCGGTTTCGAGCCTGAATATTGCGCCGGGGAGCGGAGCGCCGAAGGGTGGACTGATTACGGCGAGCACGGTGCAGCAGGACATCAAGACGCCGGCGGTGGTTTCGTGGCGGCTGCGCATCGAGGAGCAGGTAGCGCCGCGGGCGACACTGACGGTGGGATATTTGGGATCGCACAGCTATCACCAGTTGTTGAACGAGGATCTGAACGAGCCGGCGCTGAGCTTCACGGCGGGCGGCGTGCCGTATTACGTTTCGGGCGCGAAGGATCTGAATCCGGACGAGTCGAAATCGACGTCACTGGTTTCGCGGGGCGTGGGTCTCTACAACGCGCTGGAGACGGAGGTACGCGGCAAGGTGGGCGGCGGGGTGACGGTGCGGGGCGCGTACACGTACTCGAAGAATCTGGATGACGGATCGGCGTGGTCGACGGCGGTGAGCACGAATTCGCCGGCGTATGTGGAGATGCCGTCTGATCCGAAAGCGGACTGGGGCCCGGCGACGAGCGATTTGCGGCACAGCGCGACGGTGGGCGCGACGTGGGCGCTGCCGATTGGCGAGGGCCATGCGCTGTTGGCGAACACGTCGGGATTTGCGCGGGCGGCCAGCGAGGGATGGACGGTGAGCGGGATTGAGACGGTCCATTCCGGCTATCCGTTTTCGCCGCAGCTGGGGTATAACCCGACGGGCAATGGGGACAGCCGCAATACGATTCGGCCGAACTGGAATCCGGCGTTCGCGGGGAAGCTGTATCCGAAGACGCCTGGGGAGTGGTTCAACCCGAACGCGTTTGTGCAGCCGGCGACAGGGTATTTTGGCAATGTGTCGCGCGATTCGCTGGTGGGGCCGGGATTATCGCAACTGGATTTCTCGGTGGTGAAAGACACGGCGATCGAGCAGGGCGTGCACATTCAGTTCCGGACGAGTTTCTACAATTTGCTGAACCAGGTGAGCTTCCGGACGCCGAATGAGATCACGTATGTGTCGGCGACGTCGTTGGCTTCGCCGACGGGCGGGCTGGTGACGGCGACATCGACTTCGGCGCGGGAGATTCAGTTTGGGGTGAAAGCCTCCTTCTAGTTGGTGGATGGTGGCTGGTCGCTGGTAGCGCAAGGCAGCCTGAAGCGCAAGGCAGCTGGGAGCGCAAGGCAGCTGAAGCCTGGACCGGATATTTGATGCTACTGGCTACCCGCTACGGGCTACTCGCTTGCTTTTCGGGTGGTGCGGCGTTCGATGCGCTTCTCGTAAGCGGGGCCGACGATGAGGCGCTGGATGTAGACGCCGGGGGTGACGATGTGGTCGGGATCGAGTTCGCCGGGTTCGACGAGCTCTTCGATTTCGGCAATGGTGATGCGGGCGGCGGCGGCCATCATGGGATTAAAATTGCGCGCGGTTTTGCGGTAGACGAGATTGCCGGTGCGGTCGCCCTTCCAGGCTTTGACGAGAGCGAAGTCGGCGCGCAGGCAGCGTTCGAGAAGATAGATTTTGCCGTCGAAGTTACGGCTCTCTTTGCCTTCGGCGACGAGGGTGCCGGCGCCGGCGGGGGTGTAGAAGGCGGGAATGCCTGCGCCGCCGGCGCGAATTCTTTCGGCCAGCGTGCCCTGGGGGATGAGGCGGAGGTCGAGTTCGCCCTTGATGACTTTTTCTTCGAGGAGCTTATTTTCGCCGACGTAGCTGCCGGTGTGGGAGGCGATCATGCCGGCTTCGAGCATGAGGCCCATGCCGAAACCGTCGACGCCCATGTTGTTGCTGATGGTGTGGAGACCGTGGAGGCCGCGGGTGGCGTGCTCGTGGACGAGGGCGGCGATGAGGTTTTCCGGAATGCCGCAGAGGCCGAATCCGCCAAGCATGAGGGTCGCGCCGGAGGGGATGTCGGCGACGGCGGCGGCGGCGTTGGGGTAGAGCTTGTTCACGCGTGAGTCTCCCGTGGAAGAGAGAAGGATAGCGAGGGCGGGGTGGTTTGCGCCAGATGCTTAGAGGACATGTTTCAAGTCTCTGCGGCCGTCGACGATTCTCACTATCTCCACGGAACGCACCGGACCCCGGTCGGTGGATGGGTGTGTCTGGTACAAAACGACGTAAGGGTGCTCGACAAGGATTCGCACCGGAGGGGCAATGTCCGGCCTGCGCGGGCACATTCGAGGATTACTGGCCAGAAGTTCGATGCTGGATTGCAGCTTGAGGGCGCGATCGGGCGGCGCGGGGGTTATCGAGCGCAATGAAGGAATAGATCTCGACGAGATCCTCTTCTGCGCGTGGAGTCCAGAGCAGCTTAGCTGGCATGCGTGTGGGCGATGCGCTTGCGGGCGCGGCGTCTCACGCTCTCGAAGTCGATGGCTTTCGCAGGGCCGCTGGCTTTGCCTTCAGCCCACAGTTTCCGCAAGCGCTTGACGTCTTCCTGGCGCAGCTCGCGCTTGAACTGCCAGTCGCGAATGGCTTCGCGAACGATTTCGCTGGTGGTCGCGTATTCTCCGGCTTCGACTGCGGCTTTGAGGGCGCTGAGTTGTTCGGCGGTGAGGGCGATGCTGACTTTTTGAATATCGGGCATGCGGGACCTCCTGGAGCATATTTTACTACTTGTTGCTACTTTCAAACATCCCGGGCCTGAAGGCCGAACGTGTTAAGCGCCGTTGACGCCAGGCTAAAGCCTGGCTCTTTTGCCGTCGCCCTTCGCTTTCGCTTCGGGCCGAGGGGCGGTTTCGTCCGTGCTGGAATTTAGGTCGGCCGCTTCGCGACCGATTCCCCTGACTGATGAGATTTGTGTTGGGACGAGCGTGGTCAGCGAAGGGGGGTCCCTCGACTGCGCGCCGGAGGAGATTAGTTTTCGCTGGACGATTTTGTTGCGGCGCTTTGCTCGGGATGACAATTCTTTTTTGCCCGTATCATCTCAGCATCCATGAGTGCTGGGACGCATCCGACGCACGCTTTGCAGGAGACGCTGCTGTTTGACTGGCCGGCGTGGAACACGGCGGTGGCATGGCGGTCGACGCCGGCGCTGGCGATTGCGCTGGGGGCAGGGATTGCGGCGGGGCATCCGGGCGCGGGGCTGGTGGCGGCGGGCGGCGCGTTTACGACGGGGCTGGGGTCGCTGCAGCGGATTCGCGGGTCGAGGATTCTGCCGATGCTGCTGGCGGCGGCGGGCATTGCGGTGTCCACGTTTGTGGGCATGACGATCGGGCACCAGAGCGTGCTCTTCGTGCTGATGGCGGGGTTGTGGTCGGCGGCCTACGCGCTGCTGACCGCAATGAAAGGCGGCACGAGCTGGGTGGGCTTGCAGTGGACGATTTTTCTGCTGGTGGCGAGCGCATTTCACACGGATCCGAGGCAGGCGGCGGAGCGGGCCGGGATGGTGCTGGCGGGCGGCCTGCTGCAGACGCTGATCAATGCAGTCGTGCTGCGGTGGCGAGCGGACGAGCATGCGGCGGTTGAGGAACCGGGCACGGAACTGCATTTCAATTTGGCGAACCTGCGGCAATGCGCATCGCTGCGGACGCCGGTTTGTCTCTATGGCTTGCGCATGGCGCTGGTGGCGATGGCGTCGACCGAGGTGTACCGGCATCTGAATTTTCTGAGCGGGTACTGGATTCCGATGACGACGCTGCTGGTGGTGCGTCCGGATTTTTTTCAGACGCTGACGCGGGGGGTGATGCGGGTGACCGGCACGGTGCTGGGCGGATGGCTGGCGGGGCTGCTGGCGGCGTATCTGCATCCGTCGCCGCTGGCGCTGGCGGGGCTGGTCGTGTTCTTTGCGTGGTGGTCGTTTTCGCTGCTGAAGGTGAACTACTCGCTCTACTCCATGTGCCTTACGGCGTACATAGTGTTTCTGCTGTCGCTGTCAGGATTGCCGGCGGCGACGGTCGTGCACCGGCGGGCGGGATACACGCTGCTGGGCGGCGCGGTGGCGCTGCTGGCGTATGCGGATGTTTTTCTGAAGACGGGGCGGTGGCTGCGCGCGGCGGGATTGCGATTCAGGCTGCGGGCAGCCGCGTAGAAAAAATCAACGAGGCCGTCGCTGCGTGCGGCGGCCTCGTTGTCCGAGGAGGGTTGCTGTGAAGAAGTCCGCGGGGACTTCTCACGTATAGGTGGACCCTGGGGTGGGGGCAAAGTTTCGCGATATTTTGTCTATTTTTTGAGATGGGGAATTGGGGGTTTTCGGGGACGTCTCCATCTTTTGGTCGATGACCTCGGTGACTGGGTGGGGACTCGGGCCAGGCGGCTGATGCGGAACGGGTTCGCCGGGGCGCGGGACATGCACTAAACTGGGGTTTGGCTGAGATAAGGAGATCCCCATGCTGGTTGTGATGAAGGCGCAGGCTACGCAGGAAGAAGTGCAGGCGGTTTGCGCACATATTGAGACGCTGGGGTTCCGCGCGCACCCGATGCCGGGAGCGCAGCGCACGGCGATTGGCATTACGGGGAACCAGGGCGAGGTGGATCGCGGGAACCTCGAGGAGATGTCGGGGGTCGCTGAGGTGATTCGCGTCTCGAAGCCGTATAAGCTGGTGAGCCGGGACGTGAAGGAAGAAGACACGGTCATCCGGTTTTCGGGGACGGACGCGACGATTGGCGGGACGGGCGTAGCGATGATTGCGGGGCCGTGCTCGATTGAGTCAAAAGAACAGGCGTTTGCGATTGCGGAGCAGGTGGCGCTGGCGGGCGCGCAGTTTTTCCGGGGCGGCGCGTATAAGCCGCGGACTTCGCCGTATGCGTTCCAGGGGTTGGGCGAAGAAGCGCTGAAGATTATGGCGGAGGTGCGCGACCGGTTCGGGCTGCGCATTGTGACGGAGGCGATCGATCACGAGACGCTGGAGCTGGTGGCGGATTACGCGGACGTGATTCAGATTGGCGCGCGGAACATGCAGAATTTTTCGCTGCTGAAGGCGGCGGGGCGGAAGCGCAAGCCGGTGCTGCTGAAGCGCGGTTTGGCGGCGACGCTGGATGAATTTCTGATGGCCGCTGAGTACATTATGAGCGAAGGGAATTACGAGGTGGCGTTGTGCGAGCGCGGCGTGCGGACGTTTGCGGATCACACGCGGAACACGCTCGACCTGAGCATTGTGCCGGCGGTGCAGCGGCTGAGCCACTTGCCGATTTTGGTGGATCCGAGCCATGGGACGGGCAAGCGGAATAAGGTGCTGCCGTTGTCGCGGGCGGCGGTGGCGGTGGGCGCGGATGGACTGATGGTGGAAGTGCATCACCAGCCGGAGAAGGCGCTGAGCGACGGGATGCAGTCGATCTTTCCGGAGCAGTTTGCGCAGCTGGTGGATGAGTGTTCGCAGATTGCGGCGGTGTTGCACCGGACGGTGCCACGGGGGATTCACGTGGAGCAGGTTGCAGGGCGGTAGGCTGCTTGGCGCGGATGCGGGGGCCGGGATGCGGGATTTCCGCGTATTCTGGAGCGCATGAGCGTGGGCTCCTTCAAAATAAAATTGAAAAGGCGCGTGCTGATTGCGGCGGCGGTGGTGATGCCATTGCTGATGGGCGGGTGCCGGCGCGTGAAGTTTCCGCGCTACGCTGCGAATTTTCACGAGTACGCGTGGATCACGAACGGCGGCAGCAACTCCGTGACGGTGCTGGACCTGGTGAACATGCAGCAGGCGGGAACGATTGCGGTGGGGACGGACCCCACGGCGATTGCGGTGAATCCCAAGCGCGATGAAGTGTATGTGGCGAACGCGGGCAGCGGGACGGTCAGCATTCTCGATGCGAAGAAAAGCCAGGTGGTGGCGACGGTTGGCGTGCATCGCGATCCGGTTTGGGTGGATGTGGACAGCGAGGGCGCGCGGGCTTACGTGGCGAATGCCGGGTCGAACAATGTTTCTGTGCTGGATTTGAAAAAGCGGCGGGAGATTGCGGCGGTGGGGGTTGGCGAATCGCCGGCGGAGGCGCGGATATCGCCGGACGGGGACACGCTGGTGGTGGCGAATAAGGGCAGCAACAGCGTGAGCGTGGTGGATGCGCAGAGTTTGAAAGTGCGGGCGTCGTTCGGTGGGTGTCCGCAGGCCGATGACACGGTGATTTTGCCGGATTCGTCGCGGGCGTTTGTGGCGTGCACGGGCGGCCATCAGGTGATGGTGATTGGGCTGGCCCGGGCGCATGATCCGTTGGCGCAGAATCAGACGGATCATCTGCTGGCGTTTCTGGATGTGGGGCCGTCGCCGGTGCATTTGGCGATGAAGCCGGATGGCGGCGAGATTTTTGTGTCGAACTTTGGCGGGAACAGCGTGTCAGAGATTGCGACGGGGAGCGCAGAAGTGGGCGGCGCCTATTTGATTGGAGATCATCCGCTGGGCGGCGTGGTGAGCCCGGACAATTCAACGTTGTGGGTGAGCGATTTTGTGGGGAACACGGTGGCGGCTTACTCCATTGACGACGGCAAGCTGGTGAACGTGGTGCGGGTGGGCGTGGGGCCGGGGCCGCTGGCGCTTTCTGATAATGGTTTCTTGCTGCTGGCGGTGGATGGGTTGTCAGGCGATGTGTCGGTGGTGCGAACGATCAGCTACAAGCCGAAGGGCGAGCCGGTGATGGGATCGCTGTTCACGGTGCTGTCGGCGGGGAAGCATCCGAATGCGATTGCGGTGAAGGGGTTTCAAGGATAGCTGGTAGCTGGTGGCTGGTAGCTGGTAGCGGTGCTGCTTTGCAGCACCTGAAGTGCAACCGCAGCTCCTTCGACTGCGTTGGACGCAAAGAGCGCGTCCAACTCCGCTCAGGATGACATTTCTTTTTTCTATATGGATTTGAGAGCTGCGCGCTTTGTGCGTCGTCGCTTAGCGGCGGGCTAAGGGGCAGGTTTTGTTGCGGTAGACGATGGTGAGCTGTTCGCGTTCGAGGATTTTTTTGGCCTGGAGTCTGGCGTGGTTGGACCAGGGGCCGACGGGATCGAGTTTGACGTAGGCCATCCAGTGGCGGAGAGCGCGGCGGCGTTCGTTGCTGCGTTCGCAGGCGAGGGCGAGATTGTAGTGGGCGTCGGCGTAGCCGGGAGCGAGACGAATCGCGGTCTTGTAGGCTTCCATGGCGTCGGCGAGGCGCTGCAGTTCGTCGAGAGCGTTGCCGAGATCAAACCAGGCGAGCGCGTATTCCGGGTTGGCCTGGGTGGCGCGGCGGTAAAGTTCCTCGGCGCGCAGGAATTTTTGCTGGTTATAGAGGATGGTGCCGAGGTTGATGGCGGCCGGCGCGTGCTCTTCAATGCCGAGGGTTTCTTCATAGAGCGCGGCGGCTTCGGCGATCTTGCCTTGTTCCTCGCAGCGGACGGCTTCGAAAAAAAGGCCGTTGATCTGATTTTGGCGCTGTACGGTGGACAGGGTGCCGCGGGTGACGGCGGCGAGACGCGTGCTGCCGGCTTCAAAATCAAATTCAAACTGTCTGGCGATGGGATCCATGGTCGCGCCGGAGTGACGGAAGACGAGGCGCGGGCCACGGCGGGTGACGCCTGCTTCGAGCAGCGGGTTGGCCATGCCGGAGACAGCGCGCATGGCGCAGACGCTGGCACGGATGCTGGACGCGGAGATGCGCATGGCGCGCAGGTCGCGGAGTTTTCTAAGCTGAACTAAATCCTGGAAGCCGTAGTCGGCAGAGACGGCGATGAGTCCCGCTTTCTCCCACCCATGGAGTTGCCGGGAGGAGATGCGCAAAATGCGGAGAACATCCTGGCGGCTATATCGATTCACTCGGCGGAGCGATGCTCCTCTTCGTTCCCCCCGATTATCCCAGGGTCTGCGCGGGGGTGCAAGGGCGCTGGGTAAAAATTCCGTGGATAAAGGGGTACGAAATGGGTACTGGGTTGCAGGGACTGGGGACTGGGGACTGGGGTAGTGATGCAACGCGCATCGCTGCGGGCTTTCCGTGCGGGCAGCTGTATCGGCCGCTCCGCGACCGATTCCCCTCGCTGATGAGTTTTGTGTTCGGGTGAGCGCTCGTCAGCTACGGGGGGTCCCTCGACTGCGCGCCGGTTTAGAGTGGTGTTCGCTGGATGATTATGTTGCGGCGCTTCGCTCGGGATGACAGTTCATCTCGTGTTGCGGCGCTTTGCTCGGGATGACAGTTCATCTCGTGTTGCGGCGCTTTGCTCGGGATGACAGTTCGCTATTTAATTCACTGGCCTGCGCCGGGAGCTGCTGCTGGCGTTGCAGTCGCGGGCGTCGCTGGTGTTGATTCTGGTGCGGGGCGGATGAGGATGGCGGTTCTGGGGAAGGTGAAGGTTCCGGCGGCGTCGTCGATGACGTTGATCTGGCAGATGTAGGTGCCTGGTTTGAGGCTGTCGAGGGGCACGTCGAACTGGAAGGCTACGGCCTGGCGATCCGGAACATTGATTTGCGTGGCCTGGATGAGCGGTGTCTCGAAGGCTTTCGCGGAGCCCTGGAGGAATTCAATGCTGGTCATGACGCGGACTGGCTCGTTTTTAGGCGCGCCTGCGGACGTTGCACCTTTTTCAGGCTTGGCGGACTTCGTCGCGGCGGGTTGCGTGGCGTCGGCGGTCTTATCGGCTGCGGCGTGGGCGGGATCGTAGACCTCGTAGAGGAAATACATGTGCTGATCCTGCCGGAAGACGTGGGGCAGATTGGGCACGAGCTGCTGGCCGTCGCGGACGAGCGGGCTGTCCTGTTTCTTCGCGGCGGGCATGCGCTGGCTGGCGAGGACGACGGAGCTCATTTTGAGTGGGACTTTACGCAGATCGGGAACGTTGAGATCGGTTTCAAAGGAACCCATGCGCCCGGTTTCATTTTCGCGAACGACAAATTTGAGGTGGTACTTGCCGGTGGGCAGAGCGAAGCCGGTGGTGTACTGCACATTTTTCTGGCGGACTTGCTCGGCCTGATCGATGGCGAGCTTCACCGTGTCGCGCACGTCGCCGATGTCGTGGCCGGCCATATCGCGCACCTGGCCGATGATGTCGAGGGTTGCCTTGTCGCGGTCGCCGCCTTTGACGAAGGGAATTTGCGAGCCGGGGACGACGAGCGAAACCGGGACGTAGAAGCGATTGGGGCCGTTGCGGAAATAGAGCGCCTGTAAGTAGACGGCCATGTCGGTGGCGGGGAGATCGCTGGCCAGTTCGTCCTGGAGCTGTTGTTCGCGCTCTTCGCGATTGGCGTGCTTGTAGTCGGCGGGCGCGTAGTAGCCGGGGCGGTATTCAAGCTTGATGTCGCCGCGATTGACTTTGATGGAGAGGCGGCGGTAACGGCCATCGCGGCGGACGTCGGTGGAGTGATAGCCGATGACGTAGTAGGCGGAAGTGTCGCGCTGGATGCGATCGAAGGCGGGTGAAAAGTCGTTGGAGTCGAAGAAGGCTTTGCCGCCGGTGTCGGAGGACAGCGTGGCCATGACTTCCTGGGTGTTGAAGTTGGAGTCGAGATTGTTTTGCAGCGCGGAGCCGTTGAAGGCGCCGGAGCCGCGCAGGTTGCCGGTGGTGGCGTCACCGAGCGGGGAGATGGCCTGCAGGCCGCGGGCGTCCACCGAGTAGATAGAAACGTTGGCGCGCACGGCGGTGTTGATGGCGGCGTGGAGAGAAGCCTGGTTCTCAATGCCGTCGCGCTGGATGCCGCCGGAAAAGTAAAGCAACGATTTTTTCTCGGTGAGGTAGGTGAGGGATTTGGCGATGTCTTCGATGGCGAAGAGCTCGCGGTCGGTATTGATGTCGTTGTATTCGGACTCGTCGGCGGTGAAGGAGCTGGAGTCTTCAACCTGATTGGTGGTGCTGGTGGCGCCGGACTGGAAGCCCGCGGCCTGGGGGCCGGAGTAGGCGTTGACGGCTTTGAGGAGGAGCTGCTTGTTGGCGGTGAAATCCTGATCGAGGGAGAGGGTGTTGTCGAGCGAGACGACGGCGACCAGGTCGGCGGGATGCATCTGCTTGTTGATGTAATCGCGGGCTGCGTCCTGGGCGCGATCGATGTCGTCGGGCTGCATGGAGGTGATGTCGAAGAACATCACGATGAGGCGATGATTGCGGAGTTGCTCCTGGGTGGCGGTGCCGGTTTTTGCGCCGAAGACGCCGTTGGGAGCGCTGGCGTTGATGGTGGCTTCGTTGAGGGGCGCGGCCTGGTCGACGTTTTCAAAATCGAAGCTGACGATGCGCTGGGGCTTGCCGTCTTCGGTGATGGTGAAATCATTGCTGGTGAGACCTTTTACGACTTCGCCGGTTTTTTTATCGCGGA
>CAWFNL010000010.1:0-69460 GCA_963817165.1 uncultured Acidobacteriaceae bacterium
GGCCTGCGCAAAACTGCGTCGATGGCGAAGAGTTCCTCATCATGCGCGAAGAAGAAGTCCTCGGCATCCTGAAGAAATAACTCCGCCGATTTGAAAGGGCATGGCTTCAGCCGTGCCGAACAGGTTAATCCCCGACGCGGCTTCAGCCGCTGAAGGAAATTCGGAGCTTCGGCTCCTCAAGACCAGGAGATACAAACATGGCAAAGCAAATTCTGCATGGAGAAGATTCCCGCCAGGCCATCCTGCGCGGCGTGAATATTCTCGCGGATGCGGTGAAAGTGACGCTCGGTCCCAAGGGCCGCAACGTCGTCATCGAAAAGAAATTCGGTTCCCCCACCATCACCAAAGACGGTGTCACGGTGGCCAAAGAGATCGAGCTCCAGAATTCCCTCGAAAACATGGGCGCCCAGATGGTCCGTGAAGTCGCCTCCAAGACCAGCGATGTTGCCGGCGATGGAACGACCACCGCAACCGTTCTCGCCCAGGCCATCTATCGCGAAGGCGTCAAGACCGTTGCCGCCGGCGCGAACCCCATGGCCCTCAAGCGCGGCATCGACAAGGCTGTTGAAGCCATCGTCGGCAAGCGCAACGAAGACGGCACCGTCATCGGCGGCGCACTGGCCAAGTTCTCCAAGCCCGTCACCGGCGACATGATCGCCCAGGTCGGCACCATCTCCGCCAACTCCGATCACACCATCGGCAACATCATTGCCGAGGCCATGAAGAAGGTTGGCAAAGACGGCGTCATCACCGTCGAAGAGTCCAAGACCCTCGAGACCCAGCTGGAAGTCGTCGAAGGCATGCAGTTCGACCGCGGCTACCTGAGCCCCTACTTCGTCACCGACCCGGACCGCATGGAAGTCGCCCTCGAAGAGCCCTACATCCTGATCTACGAGAAGAAGATCAGCTCCATGAAAGATCTGCTCCCCCTGCTCGAGCAGGTTGCCCGCAACGGCAAGCCGCTCGTCATCGTGGCGGAAGATGTGGACGGCGAAGCGCTCGCGACCCTCGTGGTCAACAAGCTGCGCGGCACTCTGAACGTCGCGGCCGTTAAGGCTCCCGGCTTCGGCGATCGCCGCAAAGCCATGCTCGGCGACATTGCCATCCTCACCGGCGGCAAGGCCATCACCGAAGACCTCGGCCTCAAGCTTGAGAACATCAAGCTCGAAGACCTCGGCCGTGCGAAGCGCGTCACCATCGACAAAGACAACACCACCATTGTCGAAGGCCGCGGCGAGTCCAAGGCCATTGAAGGCCGCGTGAAGGAAATTCGCAGCCAGATCGACAAGACCACCTCCGACTACGATCGCGAGAAGCTGCAGGAGCGGCTGGCGAAACTGGTCGGCGGCGTCGCCGTCATCAAGGTCGGTGCAGCTACCGAAACCGAGATGAAGGAGAAGAAGGCGCGCGTGGAAGATGCCATGCACGCTACCCGCGCAGCAGTCGAGGAAGGCATTGTCCCCGGCGGCGGCGTGGCTCTGGTCCGTTGCGAAAAGGACGTGCTCGACCTGATCGCGACCCTGCACGGCGACGAGAAAATCGGCGCGCAGATCGTGCGTCGCGCTCTCGAAGAGCCCTTGCGGCAGATCGTCGGCAACGCCGGCGAAGAGGGCGCCGTAGTCGTCGGCAAGATTCTTGAAAACAAGGATCCCCACTTCGGCTACAACGCGCAGTCCGGCGTGTTCGAGGACCTGGTGAAAGCCGGCGTCATCGATCCCACCAAGGTCACGCGCACCGCGCTGCAGAACGCAGCGTCCATCGCCGGCCTCATGCTGACCACGGAAGCCATGGTCTCGGAAATCCCCGAGCCCAAGCAAGCCGCGCCAGCAGGAGGCGGTCACGGCGGCGGCATGGAAGGCATGTACTGAGCTAGCCGCCCGGCACACGCGCTTCGCGCAAAAACAGCGGGCGTCCTCGTGAGAGGACGCCCGTTTTGTTGTCTAGCTTGACTGAAGTTCTTTTTGTTAACTTGTCCCAGCCACTTCTTCAACGTTGTGCTATAGTGATTCAGCCGTGCCAAAGGCCGGCAACGCTTTGCAGGGAAACCTCAAAGCGGGATGTACAGGCGATAGCCTTACGAGAAAACAATGAAAGCTGCATCCTTCTCCTTCCCAGTAGTGTCCATCCGCAACCTCGAAACCCCCAAATCCCACAATGGCTATCGCGATTACATCGCGATTGTGAAAATTGAGGATCTACCGGATCTCTCAGACTGGCGCCGGATTAACGTCCGCGATCCGAAGCTCACCGGCTCGGTTCCGAAGGCGATTCGTGCTAGCGTGTCCGAGAACCGCGAACTCTTCGTTTACATGAATCGCGGTATCGTTGTTGCCGCTGAACAAGTAGCTTTCGACAACAAGACGGGAATCGCCACCATCACGCTGCGAGATCCAAAGCTTCACGGCCTTCTGGACGGGGGGCATACCTATAACATCGTTCGCGAAGAGCAAGAGAATTTGGATTTCCCGCAGTACGTGAAGCTAGAGATCCTGGAGGGCTTTACGCAGGATGAAATACCGCTGCTCGTCGAGGCGCGCAACACGTCCAATCAAGTGCGCGACCAAAGCTTGATGAATCTGCAGGGCGAGTTCAACAAGCTCAAGCGGGCACTTGCTGACCAGCCATACTCCGACAAGATCGCATATAAGGAGCACGAAGTCCTCGAAGATGGCAGCTCAAAGCCAATCGACGTCAGGGAGATAGTTGCAATACTGACCTGCTTTGATGCCACTAACTTCGATAGCCGCGTTCACCCGATAAATGCCTACCGGTCAAAAGCGGCTTGCCTTGAGCACTTCTCGCAGCACAAGGCGGATTATGAAAAAATCTACCCTCTCGCTGCGGACATCTTGCGACTTTACGATGAGATCCAGGCGCAACTCCCAGAACTTTACAACAAGGTTCGTGGCCGCGCCGGCGAAGTTGCGGGTGGCCGATTTGGGAAACTCACTGGGGTAACAACATACAAGCACTCCGTGACGCTCGGATATAGCGATCTTGAAACGAAATACGGCGTGCCAGCCGGCTTCGTGTATCCAGTCCTTGGAGCATTCCGAGCGTTGTTGGAAGAAAAGCGCGGTCGTTATGTGTGGGCGAAGAGCCTAGATCCGTTTGAGTTACTTGCGGGCGATTTGGGCCAAACATTGGCTGACACGATCGGTAATTTCGCGCTGGAGGCCAGAAATCCGTCGAAGACCGGAAAATCCCCTCTGGTGTGGCAGGCCTGCTATCAGGCCGCTGAAGTGAGCTACTTGCGGGCGTAGCTAGGGGACCAAGTGGGGCGGGAAGCTCCTTGGAATCCGCCCCGCTCCGCTCGTCGCGCTTTCGTCCCGGCACGAGCTCCGTAAATTGGGGATTAGCGCTATTTCAAAGCGTCGGGCTAAAGCACGGATTCTAAAGGCCGCGTCTTGCGGAGCGCCATGATGCCAGGAGTCGCCGCTGTCAGCGTTACCAAAGCGTATTGACATGTGGCAGAACGGAACTTAATATTATGTCAAGTAAAGCCGATAAGAAAAAAGTCTCGGCAGCCCCCGAAAAACCAAAACGGCCAAAGCCTCTTAACCGTGATGAAGCTCGGAAGATTGTCCAAAAGGCGCTGTCTGACGAGGGTTCTTATCGCGAAATGCCGACGATTCATTCCACGTTCGATCATCCTGAGCGGAAAATTGACTTCAACGATGTCCTGTTCGGCCTGAACCGGGAGTGGGATGGGTTCGGCGTCGACAAATTTAACGATGACGAATGGCAATGGAAATACAAAATATCGACCCAGGACGTTGAAGGCCGGGAATTCACCGTCGTCATCGCAATCGATCCAAAACACAACAAGCTCACCATAGTGACGAGATGGCCCAATGACTGAGCACGTTTGCAGGAAGAGCGATTTTGTCGAGCGCTCCGCGACCCCTCAAAAGCCTTACCACTTCCTCGATTCCGGGCTCTCTAACGTCTATTTGATCGGAATCAGGTACTGGACTTGTAAGGCCTGCGGCGCAGTGTCCGCAGAGATTCCCGCGCCCACGCAGCTCATGAACGTAATCGCGGAATCTGTCGTCATGAAGCGTGGGATATTGACCGGGGAAGAGATTAAATTTCTGCGCAAGAGAGTCGGAAAGAAGGCCGCTGATTTCGCCTCGTTGATCAGCACCTCCCCGGAGCATTTCTCAAAGCTGGAAAACGGCAAGCAGAATCTAACCGAGCCCCTCGACAAGCTGATTCGCTTGTTATACGGATTGAAGTCCGGCGACAGTGCTCTGCTCGACACGATCACGGAAGACGCCGAGAAATGGTTCAACTCAATTCATAAACAGAAGAAGACGGAGCCGATCCAAATCAAGAAAACCGGATCCAGCGATTGGTGCCAGCTTCCTTGCGCGGCATAGAAACTGCGTAAAGCGTGAAAATTACCTTTGCCCCGCACCAGGCGGCTGGCCCATGCAGGCCCGGGAGGCTTTGTATCAGGGCACGAGTTCGTTCGTGCCGCAAAGACTCCAAACTCCCCGGGCTTCAGCCCCTGCAGCTTCGTTTCAGGGCACAACTTCAGAGCTTGCGGAAAACTGAGATGTTTTGAAGGGGCACGAGCTTCAGCTCGTGCCGTTAAGACCGGCGCGAAGCGCCTTCCATGCTGCCGCAGGCCCCGGCGCAGTTCGAAGAACGCAGCCGGAAACAATATTGCCAGCCTTCGCGCGCGAACCGGGGTCCCCGGCACGCCCGACTTTGGCGTGATGGGGTGGGGAAGGCTCTCCATAGAGAGAAGCCCCATGACCTTCGTAACCCCACCCCCAACGAATCCCCTTGCTCCCTCCCCAAATCCTCTCTACGCTGATCAACAGGAAAGCTCTGTTCCCCGCGAACGGAGCTTTTTCCTTTGCGCCCCGCCCAGGCGGGGACCCTCCCGGGCTGCCTTTCGCTGTATCGCTGTTTTGAGATTTCCGGCACGCGACAAAATCGTCCCACAAGGCGGGCCTCGGCGCCTGTTGTCGAGCTCGACAACACCTGGGGGAACGTGCAGAATCAACGGTTTGGCGTACCCCCACCCCCCCGGGGGGGGGTACCCCCTAACCCTTTTCCACAGGCGGGTCCAGGTACTTGATCAGGATCACTTCGTTGCCCTGTTCGTTGTACATCAGCTCATCGACGGTCCCGGCGGCGAGCAACAGCCCGTACCCTCCAGCCCGCATCCCCTGCTGGGCGCGCTCCACGATGTGCGCCATGGGATCGTCGGATGGGTTCGAATGGACCGCATGGGTGATCGCTTCCTTGCGGAATCCCGCCCCCGGATCGCGTACCCGGAAGGTCATGGTCCGCGCCGTGCGGATGGCATTCACCTCGACCACCTGGTCAGGATTGAACGCGGCGCCGTGCTCCATCGCGTTGACGAGGATCTCGCGCAGCGCCAGCATGATCTCCTGCCGCGCGGTCTCCGGCAGCTGCGCGGCGAACTCCCGGGCAAACGACATCAGGCGATCCGCGGTCGCCAGACGGCAGTTGACGCGAACGGCGATCCATCCCGGCCGTGCAGAGATGACTTCGATGTCCTCATTCGACTCATCGCTGGTCGCCGCGCTCCGCGCCACGCAGAAGATTTCGTAAGCGTCGAAGGGAGGCGTGAAGCAGCCGAAGACCCGCGCCCGCAGTGCTGCGATGATCTCGTTCGGCGTGCTGTGGGGGGCGAGCACGATGCACTTGAGATTGGGCCGGATGAGCCGCATCTCCTGCAGCAGAGCAAGTGCTTCATCGATGACGCCGTCGGCGCTGGTGATGATGACACCGAACGCACGGCTGCGCAGCCGGTGCAGTGCATCGATGTCGCCGGCGGCGACCTCGAACGGCAAACCATCGCCGGTGAGGAGCTCGCTGATTTCCCGGCTGACCGGGGTTTGACTGTCGACGATGAGAACTCGGCTCATGGCGATCTTCCGCAGGTTCCGGGTTGATTCTAGACCATTGGGACTACCGCGCCGTCAATGCCGGCATCTTCCTACCTGAGGTACGACAATTATGCGGATTTGGTTGAAGACCCTGGCTCTGGTCCCGCTGGCCGCCGTCCTGGCCGGCCCCATGCTGATCACCGGCTGCACATCGCAACCCCCATCCACCACCACCACCACCGAAGTCGTGCAGCAGGAACCGTCCGATTACCAGCAGTGGGAACGGGAAACGCACCGGCAGCACGTGGATATCGAAAAGCGCAACGCGGAAGAGCAGAAGCAATACCGCGACTGGCACCAGCAGCATCACCACTAACCCAATCGCGCAAAATGTCGCCGCTGCGGGTTGCCTGGTTCCGCATGAAATTGCGGCGCCCCGCAGCGACGTTTTCACCTGATTCTGCGCCGTTTATCTCCAAACACAGCACAAGTTAGAAACTCCGCATCTACCCCCTCAAGAGTCCTCGGCATTGCCACGGGGCAATGACAAAAAAACACGGAGGGAAAGTAAATGCGAGTTATCAAAAATCTCACGGGCACGCTTCTTATCGCAGGCATGGCTTCGATGGCCTATGCCGCCAGCCCACAGCCCACGAATATCTACGGGACAGCATCCGTCCAGCAGCAGGATCAGACGCCGCCGAAGCAGGACGACAAGAAACCCGCGCCGAAACCGGCCGCAAAACCGGGCGAGCGACAGGCGGAGAAACCGGCAAACACGAAGCAGCCGGCCGACCGGAATCAGCCAGCCGACCGGAATCAGCAGGCCGACCGGAATCAGCAGCGGGACAACCGCCAGCACCCGGCTCAGGCACAAAGGGGCCGCGCGCAGGCATCTGGCGCGCACGGCAAGATCAGGGACAACGATTACCAGGCTCACTTCGGACGGCCGCACTCGTTTACCGTCAGGACGGTGGTAACCACCACCCGCATCGTCCCGAACCAAACCCGGTTCAGCTACGGCGGTTACTCGTTTGTCTTTCTCGCTCCGTGGCCGGCGGAGTGGGTGCTGACCGATCCTTGCTATATCGACTATGTCGATGGCGAATATGTACTGATTGACCTCGCGCATCCTGGTATGACGATCGCCCTGCAGATTGCTGACTAACACTCCTGCAGCGCGAGCGTAACAAAACCTACCCTGTCTCTTCGAACATCACGAGGAGGCAGGGTGGTTTGCTTTAAACGCCGCGCAAACGAGCAATCAGCTCGGCCGGATGCAGCGGCTTTTGCAGGATCTGAAACTTGTGGCACTCCACGCGGGAGTCGAGCAGCAGGCCAGCGGATTCCGCAAATCCGGAGAACAGCAATACGCGGCAGTCGGGAATCAGTTTGCAAATCTCAATGGCCGCATCGATGCCGTTCATGCCAGGCATCATGACATCGCTGAGCAGCAGGCCGGGCTGCCATGTGCGCGCCTTCTCGACGGCTTGCGCGCCACCGTAAACAGCAGCCGTATCGAAGCCGCTGCCTCGCAAAATGATCGCGAGTGTATCCGCAATCACATGCTCGTCGTCGGCTATCAGGATCCTGGGGAGGCTTCGATCCTGGGAAGGAACGGCCTGAGCGATTTCCAATGGGGCCAAATTTCTGCTTTCTGAGTGCCGGTATCGTACATTGCGCGCCCTCCGCGAGACGGTACTCTTCCGATCAAATGCCCTCCCTGGCGCAATATGGCGCTCTGTTCGCCGATCGTTTCGCGACCGATGCAGACGGTCGACGTACAGCGTCTAAGGATGGGGAACGGCGCGCTCGCGGGGCGTGCTGACCCACTGTAACTGCAGGGGATTACAGAGATGGGCTGCTTCGCTCCGGCGCAGTTGCGCCTCATCGAAATCGGTTCCGACCGTCACAAAACAGGCGGTGCAGATGGAATCGTAGCTTCCGTCCTCGTTGAGTCTGTGCGGAAAGATCAGTCTGACCGGTGCGTGCATCGCGCCCCCCTCGAAGCCGTCAAAGATGAGTCCGATGAGGAAGCATGGAGCGATTCGTGGCCAAATTTCTGTGCAATATGGCTCATTGTTCAGGACATTTTTCGCGGGCGGAAGGGCCGTGCTCCGCGTGGGCGGAAGACCGCAGCGTGAGCGGGCGACTCACGCTCCAACAGGGGATAACTTTTCCGGCACCCATTGCGAATGCGCGATTGCACCGGAGTAAGATGGGCGCAACATGAAGAAACAGGGCATGGAAGACGCTGAGAGAATCCCGCTGTGCCCAAAACCCTGCATCGGGGCTCTCGCCGTGCGATCCCTGATCGTCGCGCTGCTGGCTGCGGCCATTCCGGCAGCGTGGGCGGCAGATCAGGCGCCGCTGACCTCGCTGCATGCTATCCGCGCCCTCTCCTTAGCCGAAGCACGGCGTGGCCTGCCTGTCGCCTTTGAAGCGACCGTGACCTATTACAACCCGATCGACGTCGACCTCTTTGTGCAGGATGGCGCCGATGCCATGTATGTCGAGACGCACCAGAACGAGGCTGTCCAGGCGGGTGATCGCGTGCTGGTGAAGGGCAAAACGCGAGCCAGTTTTACGCCCGATATCGTCGCAGACAGCGTGACGGTGCTGCATCACGGCAGCCTGCCGCAGCCGGAGCCGGCGGATTTTCAGCAGCTGATCCGCGCGGAACTCGATTGCCGGCTGGTGACGGTGCATGCCACGGTCCGCAGCGCCGACACCATCACCTTCGCCGCCAGCCATGAGGTTTACCTTCGGCTCACGATGGACGGCGGCACCATCGACGCCACCGTGATCGGCGCCGACGCGCAAAAAGTGAAAGAGCTGCTCGATGCTGAAGTGGACGTGACCGGGGCCGTCTCGGGAAAATTCGACAGCAAGATGCAGCTGATCGGCGTCTTGCTGGAAGTGCCGGCGCTGACCGATGTGAAGATTGTGAAGCGCGCCGCCACCGGCCCGGATTCGCTGCCCATCACGCCGATGAACCGGGTGCTTTCCGGGTACGACGTGCGCGATCTCTCACACCGCGTGCGTGTCGAGGGAACGATTACCTACTATCAGCCGGGTTTGGCGGCGGTGCTGCAGAACGGAACGCACAGCATCTGGATCTCGATTCACGCCGGTAATCCCGTACGTGTGGGCGACAAGGCCGAAGCCACCGGGTTTCCGAATATGACTTCCGGCTATCTCGCGCTGGACGACGGCGAAATCGAGGACAGCGGCATCTATGCGCCCATCCAGCCGCAGCCTTCGAGCTGGCACGACATGTCGGACTGGAACAGCGGCAACGGGGCCGGCCATCAGAACGATCTGGTGTCGATTGAGGGCGTCGTAGCGGCCGCAGTTCGCGAAGAGTCGCAGGACGAATTCGATCTGATGTCCAACGGCAAGCTCTTCACGGCCATCTACCGCCATCCGCCGGAACGACATCCGCTGCCGTCCATGATGCGCATTCCGCTGGGCGCACGCGTCCGCGTTACCGGCATTTGCATGGTGGTGCAGGGCGGGGATATTGACCCCAGCGTGCAGGAGATTCCGTTCAACATCCTCATGCGCACGTATGACGACATCGCGATTGTCGCTGAGCCATCGCTGGTCAACGTGCGTAACCTGCTGCTGTTTTCGGGCCTGCTCATCGCGCTGGTTTTTGCTGCGGGAGCACGCGCCTGGGTGGTGGAGCGCAGGTTTCGCCGCCAGAACGCCGCCGCTGCGCATATCGAACGCCGCCGCAGCCGCATTCTCGAAGACATCAACGGATCCCAGCCTCTGGCCACGGTTCTTGAGCAGATCACCGAACTGGTCTCTTACCGGCTCGCGGGCGCGCCCTGCTGGTGCCAGGTGCTCGAGGGAGCGCGGCTGGGCAAATTTCCCGAGACGATGGCCGGCCTGCGCATCGTCGAGGCGCCAATTCATGGCCGCAATGGACAATCGCTGGGCACGATTTATGTGGCTTTCCCCGCCGCCAGCCAGCCCACGCCCAGCGAGGTACTAGCCCTGAACATCGCCGCTCCGCTGGCCACACTGGCCATTGAGACACGCCGACTCTATTCGGATCTGGTGCACCGCTCCGAATTTGACCTGCTGACCGATGTTCCCAACCGGTTCTCGCTCGAATCGACGCTGGACCGCCTGATCGAAGAGGCCCGCGCCAACGCCGGCATCTTCGGCCTGGTCTACATCGACCTCAACGACTTTAAGCAGGTCAACGATCTTTACGGCCATCAGGTTGGTGACCTGTATCTGCAGGAAGTGGCGGCGCGCATGAAGCAGCAAATCCGGGGCGGCGACATGCTGGGCCGAATCGGCGGCGACGAATTTGCGGTCATCCTGCCCAGCGTCCGCAGCCTCGCCCAGCTGGAAGACATCGCGAACCGCCTGGAGCATTCGCTGGACCCGCCCTTCGAGACTGAGGGATACGTCGTTCATGGCTCGGCCAGCGTCGGTATTGCGCTTTATCCTGGCGATGGCACCACGCGCGATAACCTGCTGAGCGCAGCCGACGCCGCGATGTACGTCAACAAGCACACCCGGCGGAAGGGATCACCGGTATCAGCGCAGGGCAGCGAGGCCGCGACCGGAAGTCAGGAATAAAGTTATCAAAATAAAGTTATCAAGGGATAACTCGTTATCGATCGATAACCTATTCTGAAAGTCCGCAGAATCAGTGCTTTGCCGAAGTCCCCCCATCAAAAGCTCTGAACTTTCCAGGCTATTGCCTAGATGCGCGCGTAGTCCGGGCGCCAGTTCCTGATCTGGCTCTTGATGGCTTTTTGGTCAAGGTTTTCGGCCAGCGTCTTCGCCACCAGGGCAGGCAGTTCTTCGTCCGACGCGAACCGTAGCGCGATCAACTGTGGGGTGGTGAGCCTATTGACGTCCGCGGTGGGCGCGAGCGCGGCAATGCGCAGCCGCTCTTCGAGCCGAATCAGGCGATCCTGGATGCGGAGCGAGTAGATACGCATCTTGAGCGAGACCAGGAACAGCAGGATGGACACGACGACCAGCCAGATGTGCAGCGCAAGATGGTGGCGCGCGTGGATTGCCACGACGATGGCCACCACGATGTTGACCATGAAGAGTGGACCCAGGATGAAGTGGGTCACGACATCGACGGCAGCGTGGCTGGCGGCGGATTGCGGCTTGGGCATGGCTTCCATCCTATAAGGATGGGCCGGCTTTGAGGAGTGACAAGTGCGTCAGGAGCTATGATGGGGTTCGTTGGAAGATGTGCCGCACGGAGGAACCCTGGCTCGCTCATCTGATCCGCCCGAAGAAATCCACGGTGACGCTGGCGCGGACCAGGACGCCGAGGTCCGAGGTGAGGTCGCGGCCCAACGAACGAGGTTCTTTGGCTACCTGGCGCTGCTCAGCGGCGGCGCGATCCTGCTCAGCGTTTCGCTGGTCAGCGCCATGCTCGGCAAAGGAGCGCTGGGCGCGGTTGCGGTGTTGTTTGCCGGATGGATCGCGCTGCTGATCGCGCTGTTCGGGTCGATTTTCAGGATGCTGAAATACCAGCCTCCACCACTGAAAGCTCGGGCCAATCGCAGCAGCCAGGTTCCCATGGTGAAGCCGCTGGCTCTCTCGCATCGAGCTGGCGATCCGTTTCCCGATGAAATCGACGTAGGCGTCACCGGATTCGACGAAGACGGCGAGGAAGAAGAACGCATCGCTGGGCAGCATCTTCGCCAGACGCGGATAGCAGAGGCGCTGGCGATTCACGGCTTCTGGATCGGCACGGTGCTGCTGGTGATCTTTGCGGGCACCAACGTGGTCGTGGGGAACCGAACGCCGGCGCAGGCGCAACCCGCAGCCGCAACGCCGGTGACCCAGGATTCCGGCGGCCGCCTGTTTGCGCCGCCCGATGTTAGCGAGGGTTCCGGCCGTGCTGCTTCCTGCGCAGAGGCGGAACGAGTGGCGACGGCGTGTGCGAAGTCCGGCATCGATACGGAAGAGGTGGAGCCCTTTGCCAGCAAGGGCGGGTATCAAATTCCGTTGCCGCCGATTGCGGATGTGCCACGCGGGTTTCGGCCGGATCCGAATCCAAAGGACTGCGATACCGCGGAGCAGTGGCAAAACTACTGCCGCCAGCATCCCTGATGGAGCCGGCGCGTCATACGACGCCGTAGAGCAATAAGCTTGCCACTCCATGCCAGCCCAGGCGATGCTGGGTGGGATGAATTCTTCATCCGGGCCCGTTTCCCCAAACAATTCAGCCAGCGCGTCGCAGAGCCGCATCCTCGGCGAAGGCGAGATGGCCGATCGCATTCGTGCGTTTGACTGGAGCAAGACTTCGCTCGGGCCCATCGAATCGTGGTCGAACACGCTGGTGACCATCGTCAATCTGACGCTCAGCTTTTCGTCGCCGGCGCGGACGATGTGGGGACCGGAACTCATCCTGATCTATAACGACGCCTATCGTTCTTTTCCAGGGCCGCGCCATCCGGCTGCGCTGGGTATGCCGGCGAAACAGGTCTACGGCGAGTCGTGGCCGGTGGTTGGGCCGCTGCTCGAAAGCGCCGTCGCCACCGGAAAGACGCTGTTCTACGAAAAGCTGATGGTGCCGCTGCCGACCGCCGATGGGATGCGGAACAGCTACCTGAACTACTCGTTCAATCCAATTCTGGACGGCGGGAAAATCGCAGGCCTGTTCGGTTCACTCCACGACGTAACGAACGAAGTGAGCATGACGCAGAGCCTGCGGGAGAGCGAAGACCGGCTGTCGCGCATTCTGAAGAGTATCGGCGATGCCGTGATTGTGACCGATGCGGAGACGAGCGTCGTTCGCATGAATCCTGTGGCCGAGCAGTTGACGGGCTGGCCACTCGCGGAAGCGGAGGGCAAGCCTCTCGCTGCAGTGTTCCGCATCGTGAACGAAACCACGCGCCTAACCGTGGAGAGCCCGGCCGACAAGGTTCGGCAGACGGGATCGGTGGTGGGCCTCGCCAACCACACGGTGCTCATTGCGAAAGACGGGAAAGAGACCGCGATTGATGACAGCGGGGCGCCAATACTGGATGACCTCGGCCAACTGAACGGAATCGTACTCGTCTTCCGCGATATTGAGGAGAAGCGCGCGGCCGAACGGGAAAAGGAACGAATCACGGAGCGGCTGAGCCAGTTTCTGGGAGCCACGACCGATGCGATTGTCGGTGTCGACCGCAACTGGGTGATGACCTATGTCAATCCGCGCGCGAACGAAATGTATGCCGCAGGCCGGCAGCTGGTTGGACAAACGGTGTGGGAGGCGTTTCCGAACGCGGCGTACGAAGGCTCGCCCTTCGTGGAGTATTACGAGCGGGCCATGTACCAGGGCATCCCCGGGGGCTTTGACGCCCATTATGCGGAGCCGATCAACAGGGCGCTGCACATCGAGGTGTATCCGACGGCGGAAGGCATCGTGACATTCTCGCGCGACATTACGCAGGAGATTGTTGCGCGCGAGGCATTGCGGGAAAAGTCGCAGCAGGCGGAGCGCCGCCTGGCCGAGATCGAATCGCTCTATCGCACTGCGCCCATTGGGCTGGCCCTGTTCGATACGAAGGATTACCGGTACCTCCGGCTGAACGACCTGCAGGCTGCGTTTTTTGGGCTGAAACCGGAGCAGGTGGTGGGGCGCACGCTGACGGAAATGGCGCCGATTGAAGGGCTGCGCGAACTGTTCGACCAGGTGCGGAACGGGCAGCCAGTGATCAATTTTCCGCTGGAAGGCGAGTTGGTTACGGATCCGGGCACGCATCGCTACTGGACGGTCAGCTATTACCCGGTGCTGGCCGCGGATGGTTCGGTGCAGGCGATTACCGCGGCATCGCTGGAAGTGACGGCGCAAAAGAAGGGGGAGCTGGCGCTGATCCAAAGTGAGAAGCTGGCGGTGGTTGGCCGCATGGCGGCGTCCATCGCGCACGAGATCAATAATCCGCTGGAGTCTGTCACCAATCTCATCTACCTGGCGGAGCGCAGCAACGACCTCGGGGAAATCAAAGAGTTTGTGCAGACGGCGGAGCGCGAGTTGCGGCGCGTCTCCGCGATTGCGAACCAAACCCTGCGTTTCCATCGGCAATCGAGCAGTCCGCAGGCCATTACCGCCGCGCTGTTGATGGAGAGCGTGGTGGTCATGTTCCAAAGCCGGCTGGTGAACGTTGGCATCGAGGTCGAGCAGCGTCAGCGCGCGGCGCAGGCGGTGAGCTGTTTTGAAGGCGAGATTCGCCAGGTGCTCAGCAATTTGGTGAGTAACGCGATCGACGTGATGGCTCATCAGGGCGGGCGCATGCTGTTGCGCAGCCGGGTGGGCACGCATTGGCCGACGGGACGCCGGGGCGTGGTGATGACCGTGGCCGATACGGGCGAAGGGATGGCCGAAGCGGCGCAGGAGCACATTTTCGAGCCGTTTTACACTACCAAAGGCGCGAACGGAACAGGCCTGGGACTATGGGTGAGCAGCGAGATCGTGGCGCGGCATCAGGGCGCCCTGCGCTTTCGCAGCAGCCAGAGGAAAGGCAGCTCGGGGACGGTGTTCTCGGTCTTTTTGCCGTTCGATGCGGTGAGCCGCCAGACGCCAAAATAGACGGGCCTCGTCTGGAGGCGAGGCCCGATGTATTTGCGGGGAGAATGTGCGCTAGGGACGGCCCGGAATGACACCCGGTGCGAACATGTCCGACAGATCGTTCGCATTCGCCGCGTCACCCAGCCAGGGCGACGAGCCATTGTTTGCGCGCACGTGGAAAATCTCCTGCATGGTGCGCAGATCCGATGAGTGCGTGTAGTTGATGGAGCTCGCGTAGGGCAGCCCATTCACGTTGGAGTGCGCAAGGTTGGAGATGACAATTTCGCCAATCGTGGTGTTGAAGTCATCCGGGTTGTCGCCCGATTCGCCATCCGCCTCGCTCTCGTCCCACCACAGAATAATCACGCCGTTATCCTGATAGGCGCGCGATGCCATGATCAGGGGCACGAGCCGGCTCACCGTGTTGTCGCCCGAGCGGATACTACTGGGGTCGCCGGTGAGCCCGCCAAATCCAGCACTCAGGCTGCTGTGCATCTCGTTGTACTGGTCCGGCGTGATCCAGTTGTAGTCGGCGACGCGGTCGTTCGCCAGGTCGAAGGCCAGTTGCTGCAGGGGCGCGTAATTGCCGGCCAGCGGATTCGCCGCGGTGGTGTTGTTGCCGCCGTTCGTGTCTGTGAAAAACACCATCGGATTGTGCTTGGGCGCGTAGTTGTACTGTGTCGAATTGTTCGAGGCATTCAGGTAGTTGCCAGGCCCGAAGATGCCCGACAGGCTGACCAGCGGCACCGTCCACTGATTCTGAGGCAGCGGCAGGTTGATGAGCTGGCCGTTGCTCGTAGACAGGTCGGTGTCTTCCTGGTAAGACTTCCAGGTGTACCCCGCCCGCTGCAGAAGCCCACTGAGGTGTTGGGTGGTGGTCTGCGCATTGGGCGGATTGTCCTTATACGGGTCGTCGTCGTCGAGAATGCCGAAGTTCGTTCCCGCCTCTGCCCAAAGGTATTGTGGTTCCGATGGATGGATGTGCGGATTGTTGCCGCCCTCTGTGGCCAGCACGTTGTGATACGCCGTCGCGTAGGCCACATGCTCGCTGATGTTCACCTGGCGTCCGTTGATGAAGGCCACCGCCGTGCCGTTGACCAGACTATTGATGAACGGAGAGTTGGGGTTCTGGAAAATCGGCTCGATGCCGCCGGGAACCGTGGTGGGCTGAGTCCAGTTGTGATTCTCCAGGGCGATTACGAAAACGTGATGGATTTCCTGGTTGTTCCAGTGGTCGCGGTTGTCCTGAGCGACGGCGTTGCCGCAGGTGAGCCCCGCTAAAAGGGCGCATCCGGCAAAAAGGTGGAGACGGGAGAAGGAAAGCATCGATACCTCCAAGATGGGAGAGATTAGCGGCACAAGGCCGAGAGCCGGCGCGATCGCGGTTCCCGGCGCCGGGGACGTGGGGTGGCCGCTGAAGAATTCGTAACAGCCGTATGTTGCAACTGTGTGATCGCCACGTTAAAGAAGAGGGGCCAGGTTTACCTTCCGGCTAAGATGGTTGTTCAACTCCGTTCTTCGTCCTCAGGAGGTCCCGTGATGAAACGATTTTGCTTTCTGTTCTTTGCCGCATTGCTTGGCGGGTCGGCCGCAGCGCAAGGCTCTTATCCTGCCACGCACTGGCCCATCCAGGATGGGACATATGTCATTCAGAATTTTCGCTTCGGCACCGGAGAAACGCTGCCAGCACTGAAGCTGCACTACATCACGCTCGGGCAGCCGCAGCGCGATGCAGCCGGGCACACCACCAATGCAGTCCTGCTGCTGCATGGCACCGGCGGCAGCGCGCACTCGCTGCTGAACCCGGTGTTTTCCGATGTGCTCTTTGGGCCGGGCCAGCCGCTGGACATCACGAAATACTTCATCATCCTGCCCGACGACATCGGTCATGGAGAATCCAGCAAGCCTTCGGACGGCCTGCGCATGGGCTTTCCCCATTTCGATTACGACGATATGGTCCGCTCGCAGCACACGATGCTGATGGACGGTCTGCATGTCGACCATCTGCGGTTGATATTGGGAACGTCGATGGGCTGTATGCAGTCCTTCGTGTGGGGCGAGACGTATCCAGATTTCAGCGATGCGCTGGCGCCGTTCGCCTGTCTGCCGGTTGAACTGGCCGGGCGCAACCGCATGTGGCGCTACATGGCGATGCAGATGATTCGCGACGATCCTGCGTGGCAGAACGGCAACTACACGACGGAGCCGGTGGAAGGTCTGCGCGGCGCGAACGATCTAATCCTGATAGCCGGCTCGGCACCGCTGCAGATGCAGAAGAATATGCCGACGCGCGCCCAGGTCGAGGCTTATACCGATCGCGCGCTCAACAATGCTATCGCCCACACCGACGCCAACAATTTTCTTTACTACGTGGACGCATCGCGCAACTACAACCCCGAGCCGCGGCTGAGCAGCATCACCGCTCCGGTGCTGTGGATCAATTCGGCGGACGACTTCATCAATCCGCCGGAGCTGGGCATCGCGCAGAAGCTGGTGGGGCAGATGCGGCACGCGAAGTTCATTCTGATTCCCATCTCCGACGCCACACGCGGCCACGGCACGCATACCGTGGCGGCGATTTGGAAGGATTACCTGATCCAGTTCCTGCAGGAGACAGAAAAGGCGCAATAACTGTGACATGTGCGGCGACGGCGCGCCCGCCTGGACGGCGAGTCCCCGCGTGTGCCGCTCCGGCCAGGCGTGATATTGTTCTTTCATCCCCGGAAACCCTCTTCAATAAGGACCCAAAACTCCATGCGGAATCTAATCCAGCCTTTGGTTCTGGCAGCAGCGCTCATCGCCGTCCCGGCATTTTCGGCCCACGCCGCCCAGTCCCAGAAGCACACCCACAAAGACGCTCGTTTGGCGGGTTCCTACACTTTCCAGCGCGGGGGATGGACGTACGTACATCTGCAGGGGGCGCCCGCGCAGATTGGCTTCCAGCACGGCTACATTCTGGGTCCGCAGATCGCCGACGCGCTGAATGTCTTCAAGGTGGAAGACGAGCATGACACCAAGCGCGACTGGCAGTTCTATCGCGATGCCGCGAAGACCATGTTCTGGCCGCATATCGACGCTGAATATCGCGCCGAGCTGCAGGGCATTGCGGATGGCGCGCAGGCGCGCGGCGTGAAAGTGGATGTTTGGGACATTGTCGCGCTCAATGGGACCATGGAGCTGGCGGAATACTACGTTCCATGGCTGGATAAAACGACGCATGCACTGAATGCACCCACGATTCAGGCGCCCGAGCACTGCAGCGCCTTCATCGCCACCGGCAGCTATACCAAAGACGGCAAGATCGTGATCGCGCACAACAACTGGTCGTCGTACGCGGAAGGCTCGCGCTGGACGATCATGTTCGATATCAAGCCCACGCATGGGCACCGCATTCTGCAGGACGGCGTACCCGGGATGATCACGAGCAACGACGATTTTGGCATCAACGATGCCGGCATCATGATCACCGAGACCACAATCAGCAAATTTGAGGGATGGAACCCGGACGGCATTCCGGAATTTGTGCGTTCGCGCCAGGCGCTGCAGTACGCCAACAATATTGATGATTATGTGCGCGTGATGATTAAGGGCGATAACGGCGGCTACGCCAACGACTGGCTGATCGGCGACCGCAAAACCGGGGAGATCGCGTACCTGGAACTGGGCCTGAAGCACACGCCGGTGTGGCGCAAGAAGGACGGCTACTTTGTCAGCTCCAACTTTGCGCGCGATCCTGGCGTGCTGAAGGACGAAACGCCTGGGTTCGATTACAACGATCTCGCCTACTCCAGTAACGCGCGACGGGTGGAGTGGGAACACTACATGCAGCAGTACAAAGGGCAGATCGACGTTGAGATGGCGGAGAAATTCCTCGGCGACCACCACGACTCCTACTCGCACGAGGCAGTTGCGGACCAGCGTTCGCTATGCGGCCATGTGGATGCGTCAAAAGAAGGCATGAGCGAGGACTGGGGGCCGTATTATCCGGCCGGCGCGGTGCAGGGCAAGGTTACGGACAGCGATCTGGTGGGGAAGATGGAGATAGTCGCGCACGCAGGGCACCCGTGCGGTGAAGATTTCCTGGCCAAGCCGTTTTTGGCGGCTCACCCGGAATACCACTGGATGGCTCCGATCCTCATCGACATGAAATCCGGGCCGTGGACGGAGTTCCAGGCGGGGGAGACAGCGTCTTCAGCGCCGGGGACGGTATCGGGACGATAGAATTCTGGCCGGTACAGTCTGTTTCGGAGGCGGCTGCATCGCCCATTCGCGCCATGGACAGAATATCTTAGGGGCCATGGACTCCCACGGATGGGTCATTTCCGCAGAGGCGCCGCGGGTGCATCCTTAGAGGTGAAGTGGGAGACCCACGCAGGGCATGAGGGAAAGCGCTGGCGCTGCATCATCATTGGGGGAAGGCAATCACATGAAACATTTTGTCAATCGGTTCTTGAACGACGAGTCCGGTCAGGATCTGATCGAATACGCACTGATCGCCGCGCTGGTCGCGTTGGTCGCCATCACCGGCCTGAATGGGCTTGCCAACAGCATTAAGTCGGAATTCACAAAAGTCGGCAACGATCTGTAGCCTGATCCAGAGGCTGGCACCCGCCCGCCCGAGATTGTCTGTGACCCGCTGACCTTTCGGACAGCGGGTTTTCTATGTTTGTGGGTGGCGTCGCGTCTCACCAGTGAAGCATCTGGTACGCCTGGTGCCTCCGCTTCCCATACTCTTTATCAGGCCGGGTTCAGCAGCACGGAATCGCGTTTGCGCAGAGTCTCGCGAATCGCTTCGAGGCCGGCCTCGAGGTCGGGCAGTCTTTTGCAGAATGATGGCTGCGTCCTGAGCGCTCCACCAGGGATCGCAGCAGCTCGCACTGGCCCACCAGCCGCTCGTCGTGCTGCATCAGCGCCTGCAGCGTGGGCGCCTCCTGGCGATAGCGCTGGCGTCATGCGGTCGTTGTCCGGCACGGGCTGATGCTGCAGCGCAGCTTCCAGAGCGCTGATGGCGTGGGCCAGGCGCTCGAGCCGCTGCGCCTCGGCGACGGCCGCGGCATCGGGAAACGGCTTGGCGCGCGTGGGCGGCGGCAGGAACTCGCGCCGGTAGTCGGACTCGGCCGCTGCACACGCTGGCCATGGCCTCGCCCAGCAGATGAAGCGGCTTTGCTGCGGACCATCTGATCGTCGGCGCGCAGCTGGTTCTCGACGCGATAGAAGTTGTAGCCCCAGCCGTAGAACAGGTTGATGGCCATCTGCCGCAGCGACGCCGGCGTCGTAGAATCCTTCGCCCGCCATTATTTGCCTCCGTTACAGCCCGGCTTCGGCGCCGACCGGGTAGAAGCCGGTGGCCGGACCGCCGATGTTGAACGGCACGCCGGCCGCCGCGTTGGGCGCGGAGACCAGGCCCTTCTCGGCCATCTTGAGCGCGAGATAGTAGCGCACCGCTTCGATCGGCGTGAGGCCGATGGCCTGCAGCGAGATGAGCTCGCGCATGCGCTCGTCCTTGGGCATGATCAGGATCTTGAGATCGTTGAGCGTGATGCCGTAGGTCTTCAGGAAATCGGCGAGATGGGTCTTGACCAGCTCGCGCACTTCGCTCGATGTGCTCGTTGATGTCTTCCATCTTGGTGACCTGGACGATCTGGTTGATCGACTGCTCGATGGCCGGACCGGCGTAGTCGGCCACTTCCTTGGTGTCGATGAGGTGGCCGTTGAAGGGCAGGTGGGTGATGAGGTCGAGCGCGGCTTCCTTGGTGTCGACGTGGATGTAGTAGTCCACCTGGTAGGCCATCTCGGCCATCTCTTCGCTGGTGGCGACGCCTTCGCTGCGGATGAGCAGCTTGGAGCGGTTGATGTAGATGACTTCGAAGACCCATGGCGAGTTGCCGCCGAAGAAGCCCTGCGCGATGGAGCCGAGCAGCGGCTTGTCGGGCGTGGTGAGGGCGTACTGGCCGGTCTCGTAGACGTTCAGGACCGCGCCGCGCGATTTCAGCACGCAGAAATGATTGCTTTCGACGGTGAGCAGCGAGCCGGAGACGATGCTTTCGTCCGCGATCTTGACGGCCAGACTCTTGGTGCCGAGCATGTCGGTGCCGTCGTGCATGAGGGACGTGATGACTTGCCGTGCGATTGCCATGGAGAACGCCTCTAAGTGGAATTTGATTGCGCGGCAAGATTATCCCAATCGGCGGGACGTGCCAAGTTAAGGTTCCGTCACAAGGCGGACGCTACTTCATCTCGACTTCCCGCACTTTGCGGAAGACGCGGCAGAAGATTTCGTAGGCGAGTTCGACGGATTCTTCGATGGCCTCGCGGGTTGGGCGCACGCGGGTATTCACCTGCCGCTCGCGGGCGAGGCGCATGCCCGCGATCAGGCACGCGCCGAGATAGACCATACCGCGATTGATCCCTGGCACGTTGGCATAGGGGTCGAACACCGGCAGGCCTCCGCGTCTCCAGCGTAGGCGAAGATGGGGCGAAAGTCTTACACAGGGTCGGTTCGGGCCGCACACGTTCCGGATGGGCAGCAAGCTAAGATGACGATGGAAGGGAGAGTCATCATGGCGTCAAAGCTGAAAAGCGCGAAAACCCTGAAAGAGCACTTGCTCGCCCCGTCTCCTCGTTTCGAGGTGGAGATTCCAAAGCGTGGCCGCCTTCGCCGGCGATCCGGAAAAGCGAGCTGACTCGTCGCCAGGGCGCCGGTAGATCTCCTGCGTTTAAAAAAGCACATGACCTTCGTGGTCCCAGCGGTGGTTCCCCATCGCCGCAAACCGTCTGTCTGGGGGACAATAGACGCATGGCGGATACGAATCCCATGACCGACGTTGCGGGAGCGGTCGAAGAGATTAAAGCGGGCCGCATGATCGTCGTTGTCGACGATGAGGACCGCGAGAACGAGGGCGACCTGACGCTGGCGGCCGAGCACGTGACACCGGAAGCCATCAACTTTATGGCGCGCTACGGGCGCGGGCTGGTCTGCCTGACGCTAACCGAAGAGCGGGCGGACTACCTGCGGCTGGGGCCGATGACGCAGCAGAACTCCTCGCGTTTCGGGACGGCCTTCACAGAGACGATTGAAGCGCGGGAGGGCGTTACCACCGGCATCTCCGCCTATGATCGCGCGCATACGATCCGCGTGGCGATCGATCCACGGTCGACGGCACACGATTTGGCGCGGCCGGGGCATGTGTTTCCGCTGCGTGCACGCAAGGGCGGGGTGCTGGTGCGCGCCGGCCAGACGGAAGCGTCGGTGGATCTGGCGCGGCTCGCAGGGCTCATCCCCGCGGGCGTCATCTGCGAAGTGATGAAGGACGACGGCACCATGGCGCGCGTGCCGGACCTGAACGCCTTCTGCCAGGAACACGGGTTGAAGATGCTCACCGTGGCGGAACTGATCCGCTACCGGCTGCAGCACGAGCGGTACATCGTTCGTGTGGCGGAGAGCGCCATGCCGACGGAGTGGGGCGAGTTTCGCATGATCGCCTACGAGAGCGAAGTGCACGGCGGCGAGAGCCACGTGGCGCTGGTGAAGGGCGACGTGAGCGGGCCGGAGCCGGTGCTGGTGCGCGTCCATTCGCATTGCCTGGCGGGCGATGTATTCGGCACCACGCTGTGCGAATGCCAGCAGACGATGCAGCAGTCGCTCAGGATGATTGCGGAAGCGGGACGGGGCGCATTGATTTATCTGCACAACGCGAGCCGCGGGTTCGAGATCGATCGCAGCGGGCAAGCCGCGCGCATTCTCTTCCACCGCGAGGCGCGCGCTCGCGAGCGGCACGAAGATCGACGGCAGCGCATTCTGCGCGAGGTGGGGCTGGGGGGGCAGATTCTCGCCGACCTGGGCATTCATCGCATCCGCCTGCTGAGCAACACGCCGACGCATGTGCCGGCGCTGCAGGGCTTCGCAGTGGAGATTGTGGAGCAGGTGCCTATTCCGCTCCATCAGCCTGCCCAAATTTCCTAAGGCAGCGGCACGTCCTGCAGCAATCCGCGCGCAGCCAAATCCTGGCGCAGGTGCGCAATGTCCGTGAACAGAATCCCCTGCATGCCAATCGCTTCTGCGCCACGGATGTTCTCCGGCTTGTCGTCGAGCAGGAGGGCATCGGCGGGGGCGACGCCGAGGCGTTCACAGGTGTGCAGGTAGATGGCGGGGTCGGGTTTGGCGATGTGGAGCTCGCACGACCATGTGAGATGCGTGAAGCCGGAGAGCCAGGCGAAGCGCGGTTGGGTACGCATGGCCTGCAACACCTCGGGAACCATATTGGAGAGAACTGCGGTGCGCAGGCCGTGTTGCTGGAGCGCCGCGACCCAGGTAAGCATCGCGGGATCGGTCTCGGTCCACATGCGAACGTCGGCGTCGATGAGGGCGCGTGTTTCCTCCGGCGTGAAAGTGCGGCCGGTATGTGCGCCGAAGCGCGACCAGAAACCGGCGCCGTCGAAGTGGCCGAGATCGTACTGATGGCGGTCGCGCCAGTAGATAGATTCAAACTGAGGAATGCCGAGGGCCGTGAGGGCGAGCATGTCGTGCCAGGCCTGCTGGTTGCGATGGCAGAGAACCTCGCCGTAATCGAAGACGATAGCGGTCATAAGAACAGGGTATAGCGTGTAGCGGGTAGCGTGTAGGGAGTGTCCCGGTGCGGACGCTTGGGTTGCGGTGTGAAAGGATGTTGGCGTGAAGTTTTCTTCGAGGACGGCGTGGGATTTGGATGAAACGCAGCTGGCGCGCGCGGTGCGTGAGCGGCGCGCATCGGGGTTGCCGCTTCTGGATTTGACGGCGTCGAATCCGACGCAATGCGGATTCGCGTATGACGAGGCGGGGATTCTGGCAGCGCTTGGCGATCCGCGGGCCATGGCCTACGATCCCGATCCGCGCGGCATGCTGCGCGCACGCCAGGCGGTGTGCCGCTACTACTTCGAGCGCGATGTCCCGGTTGCGCCGGAGCAGGTGCTGCTGACCACCAGCACCAGCGAGGCGTATAGCTGGCTGTTTCGCCTGCTGTGCGATGCGGGCGACGAAGTGCTGATCGCGCAGCCCAGTTATCCGCTGTTCGATTTTCTGGCGCAGATTGAGGATGTGCGCCTGGTGCCGTATCCGCTGCTCTACGACCACGGCTGGCAGATCGACCTGGAAGGATTGCGGCAGCGCATCACTTCGCGGACGCGGGCGATTGCGGTGGTTCATCCGAATAATCCAACCGGGCACTGGACGCGGGAGCGCGCAGAGTTGGAGAGCTTTTGCGCGGAGCACGGGCTGGCGCTGATTGTCGATGAAGTTTTTCTCGATTACGCGATGCCTGGATCTGCGGGCCGTAGTTTTGCGACCGGCAAACATCCGGCGCTGACGTTTGTGCTGAGCGGAATCAGCAAAGTCGCGGCGCTGCCGCAGATGAAGGCGGCGTGGATTGCTGCGTTTGGGCCGGCGAGCGAGCTGGCCGACGCGCTGGCCCGGCTGGAGGTGGTGGCCGACACGTTTCTTTCCATGAATGCACCCATTCAGTGTGCGCTGCCAACCTGGCTGGTCGCTGCGGGGGAGATTCAGGATCAGATTCAGACGCGGACGCAGGCGAATCTGCGCGCATTGGACGAGGCGATGGCGCGGCATCCGTCTGTCACGCGGCTGGATGTGGAGGCAGGGTGGTACGCGGTGCTTCGGGTTCCCGCGCTGGGCCGCGATGAGGATTTGGCGGTGCGGCTGATTGAGGAACACGGCGTCAGCGTGCATCCGGGATATTTCTTCGGCTTCAGCGGAGAGGGGTGGCTGGTGGTGAGTTTGCTGGGGCCGGAAGCGGAGTTTCGCGCAGGCGCGGAGGCGATTTGCGGAAGATTTGAGGACCTTTCGGGAGCATTTACTTCTCAGTAGTAGGGCGAATAGCGGATGATGGAGCGATGACGTATCTGGAGCGCAAGCCAGGACCGGCGTTGAGGCCGTGGGTGCGGATGCTGTGGTATGCGCACGGCATGGGCTTTGCGCATCGCCGCGAGCGGATTCTGCCGACCGGTTGCGCCCAGGTGATTGTGAATTTGGCGCGGGAATTTATTCTGGATTGCCCGGAAGGAAAGCCGGAGACGCATATGCCGCCGGCGCTGATTGTGGGGCAGCGGTCGGTGTACGAGATTGTGGATCCGTCGGACATGGCGGACCTGATCGGTGTCGTGTTTGAGCCGGGCGCGTTTCCGGCTTTTCTGGACGATGCCGCGGATCGCGTGAGCAACGATTTTGTTCCGCTTGCAGATGTGTGGGGATGCGCGGACGCGTTGCGCGAGCGACTGCAGGAACTGGACGGCCCGAAGGACCGTTTGCAGTGCCTGGAAAACTATTTGCTGGACAAACTGGCGGAGGGATGCAATGGCGGCATGGCGGCAATGCATCCGGCCGTGCAGTTTGCGCTGCGGGAATTGGGGCGCTCGCCTTCCATGAACGGCGTGGCGGCGGTGGCGCGCAGCACGGGATGGAGCGAGCGGCGGTTCTCGCAGATCTTTCGCGAAGAGGTGGGCTTTTCGCCAAAGGTGTGGTGCAGAATTCAGCGGTTCCAGCGCGTGGTATGGCGGCTCCATCGAGGCGAAGAAGTGCGGTGGCCGGAATTGGCGCTGGCCTGCGGGTTCTACGACCAGTCGCATTTGGCCAATGAGTTTCGCGCCTTCTCCGGCATCTCGCCCACGACGTACACGGCGGCGTCGAAGCAGCGGTGGGCGAACCATTTGCGGGCGGACTGATTGCGCGTGGACGAGAGCATTTCCGATTTTTCCAAGACTCCGCCCGGACATGGCTGGCACACTCGACTCAGATTTTGAGTTTCAAGGAGTGTTTCCCATGGAAAAGAGCGTGCAGACATCCCCGTCGACCATCATTCCGGCACTGCGGTATCGCAACGCGCCAGCCGCTATCGACTGGCTGTGCCAGGTGCTCGGGTTTGAGCGCCGGGCGGTCTACCCGGGCCCCAACGACACGATAGGCCACGCGGAGCTTACGCTGGGCGGGGGCATGATCATGCTGGGTTCGCAGAAAGACGATGAGCATGCGCACCGGTTCAAGTCGCCGGAAGAACTGGGCGGCGTGGAGACCGGCGGAGCCTATGTGGTGGTGCCGGACGCGGATGCCGTTTATGCACGGGCGCAGGCGGCGGGAGCGCCGATCGTGCGGCCGATTCAAAACACAGACTACGGAAGCCGCGAATTCAGCGTGCAGGATCCCGAGGGACATACGTGGGGGGTGGGCACGTATGATCCGTGGGCGCACAAGGAGTGATGCGCCAGGTCGCGCCGAAGGCTGTTTGTGCCCGGGTCAGAGGATATTCACGGCGCGGGCGGCCAGCAGCGCGATGGTCGCCAGTGAAATGAGCGATTGCACCATCATCAACAGCTTCGCCCAGCGCGAGAGCACGGGAACGTCGGTGGGCGAGAACGCCGTGCTGGTGTTGAAGGCCAGGAACAGGTAATCGACGAAACCGGGCGACCAGGTGTCTTCGCCCATGGTGCGTTTAGCTTCGGGGTCGAGCGTCATCTGGGGAAAGAGGAACGCCCCGTCGGTGTGGACGCCGCGCATTTCTCGCTCCTGGGGGCCGCCGGCATCGAGCCGCCAATACCAGGAAGCAAAGACCAGAATGTTGGTGAACCAGAGAGCGGCGGCCGATTCGAGCAGCGCCTGCGGTGTTTGTTTGTGGCCGGGGAGCGCGCCGATGAGCAGAACCAGCGACCAGATCATGTCCAGCGTGACGATGCCGGTCATGGTGAAGCCTATGAGGCGGCTCAGGCGTGCGCTGCCGCTGCGGTGCGTCCAGATGGCGGGGACGATGAGGACGGCGATGACGACCAGCACCAGCCAGTCCGGACCGATGGAGAGCGATTCCGGCAGCGCGAGGCGGAGGCCGCCGACGGCGAGCAGGGCGAGCATCGCAGGCCAGCGTGGCTCAGGTCGTGCCGGGGCAGTCATGGACGGATTCAAAGATTCTTCAGGTAATTCATGATTTCAGGATTCGTCCAGCCCGCTTCCGGCATGCCAATGAATTTGCGGCGGATGATGCCGTTCTTGTCGATGACGTAGGTCTCGGGCGGGCGCGAGGTGCCGAAGGCGTGGTTCGACGCGCCGGTGAGGTCGTCGATGGTGATGATGCCGCTGATGTTGTTGTCAACGAGGAACTGGCGGTAGGAAGGCTCGTCGGAATCGAACGCGACGGCGACGACGACAACGTTGGGCATGCGGCGCTGCAGGTCGATGAGGGAGGGGAATTCTTCAATGCAGGGAGCGCACCAGCTGGCCCAGAAGTTGAGGACTACCGTTTTGCCGCGGTAGTCGCGAAGGCTGACCGTCTGAGCGCCATCGTGGACGACGATGGCGGGGGCGCGTTCGCCTACCTGCGCGGGCCGGGCGGTGCGATTGCAGCCGGATAAGCAGAGCGCAGAGCACAGGGCGCAGATCGCAGCCAGCAGGGACGCTTGTATGCGGCGCGAGAGAACCGGAGATTGCCGAGAGGGCCGGGCGTGGGATGGTGATTGGGCCACGTTCCTATAATAATGAAGAGCCTTGATCCTTGTGGACGAAGTCCTGCCTCTTACCCTTTCCGTCATCATTCCCGCACGCAACGAAGACGATTGCCTGGGCGATTGCCTGTGGTCGCTGGTGCGGCAGCAGGAATCGCAATGGGAGCTCGGTGCGGAGTGGGAAATCATCGTCGTAAACGACGCGTCGACCGATGGGACGCGGGAGATTGCGGCGAGCTTTGCCGGTGTGACGGTGCTCGATGCTCCGCGGCTCGAAAAGGGATGGACGGGCAAATCCAATGCGGCATGGGCCGGCGCGCAGGCGGCGCGTGGCGCGTGGCTTCTGTTTACCGATGCTGACACGGTGCATGAGCCGGGGCACGCGCGGCTGGCGATGATTGAGGCGGAGCGGCACGGGGTGGGGATGCTGTCGTATTCGCCGCGCCAGTTGGTGAAGGGATTCGCGCAGCGCACCGTGATGCCGCTGATCTTCAGCGATCTGGCGGCCACGTATTCACCGGCGCAGGTCAACGATCCGTCGCGTCGCGCGGCGGCCGCCAACGGGCAATTCCTGTTGGTGCGGCGCGACGTCTACGACAAGATTGGCGGCCATTCCGCGGTGAAGAGCGCGATTCTCGAGGATGTGGAACTGGCGGCGCTGGTGAAGCATGCCAAACTCGGCCTGCGCTTTCGTTATGCGCCCGAGGCTGTTTCCACCCGCATGTATCGCAGCTTTCCGGCGATGTGGCAGGGGTGGACCAAGAATTTGGCGTTGCTTTTTGGCAACGCTCTCGCCCTGGCCGGCATGCGGCTGCTGCAGATGGTTGTGCTGGTGGTGATTCCGGTGTTGATTGTAGTGTTTTGGAGGGGCATGGGAGGGCCGCATGCTTTGGCGCCTTCGGCCGGCGTTCTGGGCGCACCCATGGCGATGGCCGCGCTGACAGTGGTGTGGATCCGGGCGCTGTGGGGGTTCTACCGTCGCGCGGCGCGGTCGAATTTCCCGTTTCGCGATTACGTATGGTCGCCGCTCGGCATCCCTCTGTATGCGGCCATGCTGAGTCGCAGCTGGTTTCGCCATGCTGTGCTGAAGCAGGTAGTCTGGAAGGGTAGAGATGTGGACACGAGCGTGTAGCGTGCAGGGTGTAGCGTGTAGAACGGCCAGTTTTGCGTGTTTCGAACCAAGTGACGTGGATGGGTGCAGGAAATCATGATCTTGTTGACGAGAAAAGCTGAGTTTTCGGCTTCGCATTACTACTGGAACGACGCCTGGAGCGCCGAGGAGAACGCGCGTGTCTTCGGCAAGTGCTCCAATCGTAACGGCCACGGGCACAATTACACGCTGGAAGTAACCGTTGCGGGAGAAGTGGATCCCGTCACCGGGTTTGTCGTCGATCTGAAGCAGTTGAAGGACACGATTGAGAAGGAAGTGGTGTCCGCCTACGACCATCGGCATTTGAATCTGGAGGTGCCCGAGTTTGCGACGGCGATTCCGACTACGGAGAACATTGCTGTGGCCATCTGGATGAGACTGGTGGGGAAGATTCCCGGAGCGCAGCTGCATCGCGTGCGGGTTTATGAGATGCCGGATTTGTTTGCTGATTTTTACGGGCACGCAGAGTGATTTACGCATGATGAAACAAATCCGCAAGCGGATTGAGCGAAGTGCACAGCGAGTTTGCGCAAGCGTTCTTTCGGGGTCGCATCGCTGGTGCGCGATGAGTAGGCTGGATGCAGGAGAACCCCTGCGGTGAAAGTGCATTTGGGACGCAGATACCGGTTGAGCGCGTCGCATCGGTTGTATACCGAGCGGCTGAGCGATGAGGAGAATCGCGCGGTCTACGGAAAGTGCGCCAATCCGCATGGGCACGGGCACAATTACACCGTAGAAGTGGTGGTGGGCGGGGCGATCGATCCGGTAACGGGTATGGTTTGCGATTTGGTGGAACTGGATGGGTGCGTGGGCAGGGAAGTGCTGGAGCCGTTCGACCACGAGAATCTGAACACGCTGGCGCCTTTTCAGAATCTTGTGCCGACCACGGAGAATCTGTGTCTGGAAATTGAGCGGCGGTTGCGCAGGGCCTTGCGGCGGGATTTGTCGCTGGTGGTACGGGTGGAAGAAACGTCGAATAACTTTTTTGAGGTTCGGTCGAGCGACGCTGCGGCGGCGCAGAGATAGAGGGAAGCAAAATGGCAAGAACGACACATGTGATGCCGGCGCGCGTGAAGCTGGCCAAAGAGCTGGTTGGGGAGACGGGCCTCGAGAATGTCTCCACGCAGGATATTTATCGCGAAATCATTCGGCGTTTTGACGCGGACCCGACGCGCGATGGACTTCAACGGACGCCGGAGCGCGTGGAAAAGGCGCTGGAGTTCCTGACCCGCGGCTACACAGAGGATCCTGCCGCCATTCTGCATGCGGCCATGTTTGACGTTGCCTACGACGAGATGGTGATCGTGAAGGACATCGAGATGTATTCGCTGTGCGAGCACCATATGCTGCCCTTCTTCGGCAAAGTGCATGTGGCGTATATTCCCGACGGAAAAGTGATTGGGCTGAGTAAAGTGCCGCGGCTGGTGGAGGTCTTTGCCCGGCGGCTGCAGGTGCAGGAGAGACTGACGCGGCAGATTGCCGAGGCCATTCAGGATGCGATCCATCCGCAGGGCGTGGGCGTGGTGGTGGAGGCGCGGCACCTGTGCATGATGATGCGCGGCGTGGAGAAGCAGAACTCGTCCACGGTGACGTCGGCCATGCTGGGCGTGTTTCAGAAGCACAACACGCGAACGGAGTTTCTCTCTTTGATTCGCGAGCGGGCGAACGCTTCTCTGTAAAAGCAGCCTGTCGCTGGTGGCGGGTTGTTGGCACGGAGGCTGCGCGGAGGCCCGCGCTGTATCGTAGTGAAGTGAACGCGCTGCTGATCATCGACAAGCCAGGGGGAATGACGTCGCACGACGTGGTGGCGCGGGTGCGTCGCGCGACGGGCGAGCAATCCGTCGGACATCTGGGGACGCTCGATCCCATGGCGACGGGCGTGTTGCCGCTGCTGCTGGGGAAGTACACGCGGCTCGCACAGTTCTTTGGCACCAGCGAGAAGGCGTATTCCGGGACCATCCGCTTCGGATTCGCGACCGACACCTATGACGCTGAGGGGCAGGCTGCCTGTAAGCCGCGCGCGGTTGTGCTGAATCTCGATGCGGTGCGGGCCGAAGCAGCGCGGTTTGCGGGTGAGATTGAGCAGATGCCTCCGCCGTATTCCGCGAAGAAGATTGCGGGCAAGCCGGCCTACAAGCTGGCGCGCGAGGGGAAGACTCCGGAACTGAAGGCCGTTCGCATTACGGTGAATGCGTTCACGATTGAGAGCGTGGAGGGCGACATAGCCCGGTTCGCAATGCGGATTTCCGCGGGCGGCTACGTGCGGGCCATCGCGCATGCCATGGGCGAGGCGCTGGGCTGCGGCGCGCATTTGGCGAGCCTGCGGCGTACCGAGGCCGGAGTTTTCACGCTGGAACATGCGCTGCCGCTGGAGGAAATGGCAGCGCTGGCATCACGGGGCGAGTTAGAAACGGGCCTCGCGCATCCGCGGACTTTGCTGCCGGAAATGCCTGCGGTGACAGCGGATGAACAGACCGTGGGGCGCATTCGCAATGGCATGCAGGTAAATTTGCCGGAGTATTCTGGCGCGGCGATGGTAAAGATTTTCGCCGGGCAGCGGGAACTGGTGGCGATTGGCAAGCGCGTGGCGGGAACCTTATTTCAGCCTTCCGTGGTTTTGTCCTGAACGGTCTGCGCCTTCAGTCAGATTTATTTTTGCAGCAGCGGCTTCAACAACGGCATGAATTCGTCGGCCACCAGCTGCGCGCCTTTGGCCGTGGGGTGGACGCCATCGTCCTGAATGGCGTTGGGCACCGTATAGACGTGCAGATAGATGTTAGGGATTACGGGGACGTGATTCTGCTCGGCGACCAGGGTAAAGGTTTCGTCGAATTGCTTGACGTAATCGGCGCCGTAATTCGGGGGCAGCGTGATGCCTGCCAAAACCACCTTGCTGCCTGCGCGGAGCAGAGTGGATACGATGGTAGAGAGGTTGCGGCGCGAGTCGGCAATGGGGATGCCGCGCAGGCCGTCGTTGCCGCCGAATTCGACGATCACAATGGCAGGTTGCAGGCGCAGAACTTCCGGTAGCCGGTCGACGCCATCTTTGGTGGTGTTGCCGCTCACGCCGGAGTTGACCACGCGGTAGTGGTAGCCGCGGTTATCGAGATTGGTCTGCAGGTCGTCGGGATAGGATTTGCCGGGATCGACGCCGTATCCGGCGGTGATGCTGTCGCCGAAGCAATCGATGACGGGCAGGTTGTGCGAACGGGCGGGAACGGGGCCGCGCGGCGCAGCGTATAAGCTGCAGGAGAGAACGAAAAGCAAGGGGATCGCGAATCGGCGCAGCACAGTCTTTAGTCTAACAATCGGGATTGAGGAGAGCGGATGATCGAGGTGCGGGGGCTGAAGAAGTCCATACGGAACGGAACGCGGACCGTGGACATTCTGCGCGGGATCGATTTGCTGATTCCGAAGGGGCAGTTTGCGGCGATAATGGGCGCGAGTGGCAGCGGCAAAAGCACGCTGCTGGGACTGCTGGCCGGCCTCGATTCACCGAGCGAGGGCCAGGTCATCCTGGACGGCGTGGACATTAGCCGGATGGAAGAAGACAAGCTGGCAGAGGTGCGCGGCAGCCGTATCGGATTTGTATTTCAGTCGTACCAACTCATCCCCACGCTCACCGCGCTGGAAAACGTGATGCTGCCGCATGAGCTGAATGCGCGGGGCGATGCGCGGCGCAAGGCAGAAGCGTTGCTGGCGACGGTTGGTCTGCAGGACCGGCTGCATCATTATCCGGTGCAGCTCTCGGGTGGCGAACAGCAGCGGGTCGCGCTGGCACGTGCGTTTGTGCTGGAGCCGCCCATCGTGCTGGCGGACGAGCCCACCGGTAACCTGGACACGACCAACGGGCAGCATGTGCTGGCGCTGCTGACGGAGCGGCAGCGTGAATCCGGGACAACGCTGGTGCTGGTGACGCACGACCCGCAGATCGCCGATCGCGCGGATCGCATCATCAAATTACGCGATGGAGCGGTGGTGGCCGACGTTCTGCGCACGGAAGCTGTGGCGGCGCAATGAAGCCTGCGCTTAAGTGGTCGACTGCTGCGAAGATTGCATGGCGTGAGCTGCGCGCGAGCAAGGCGAAGTTTCTCTTCGTGCTGCTCTCGGTGGCTGTGGGCGTGGCAGCGCTCACCGGCGTTCGCGGATTCAGCCAGTCCTTCCAGCGCGCGCTGCTGCTACAGGCGCGCAGCATTATGGCCGGCGATTTGTCGGCGCGGATGTTCCGCCAGGCTACTCCGGCAGAAATGAAAGCGCTCGACGGGCTGAGCAGCCAGGGAGTACGGAGCACGGTTGTGACAGAAACCGTCTCTATGGCCATGGCACAGGGCGATCCGGTGCCTCTGCTGGTTACCCTCAAGGCCGTCGATCCGGCGGAGTATCCCTTTTATGGATCGGTCGGGCTGGAGCCGGCCGGGACATTGCGTGATGTGTTGAACAACCAAAGTGTGGTCGTCGACGACAACCTGCTGGTGCGTCTGCGCACGAAGGTGGGCGACCAACTGAAGATTGGCGGCCAGTGGTTTCGTATTGCCGCGGTCATCGTGCGTGAGCCGGATCGCATGACAGCGGGCGTGGGCCTGGGGCCGCGGGTCATGATGACGCGCCAGGCGATGACCGATACGGGTTTGCTGCAGCCGGGCAGTCGCGCGACGGAGCGCTATCTGTTTGCCATTGGCGACAAGTTGAAAGTAGCGAATGTACGGGCGCAGATTGAGAAGATCCTGCCGGATGCGCAGATTTCGGATTTCCGCGAGACCAGCCCGGCGCTGACCGAGGGTCTGGATCGGGCGACCGGCTTGCTCAGCCTGATCTGCCTGGTGGCGATGGTGCTGGGTGCGATTGGCGTGGGTATGGCCATGCGCGCACACCTGCAGCAGCGTATCGAAATTTTGGCGATTATGAAGTCGATCGGCGCGCGGTCGGGAGACATTCTCCGGATTTATCTATTGCAAACGCTGTTCCTGGGCATTGGCGGCGCGCTGATTGGCATTGTGCTCGGCGTGGGCGTGGAATACCTGCTGCCAGGCGTGCTGGGCAAGCTGCTGCCGCTGCGGCCCGATATTCGCCTGCCGCTGAGTCCGGTGCTGGAAGCGCTGGGCACCGGCATTTTGACGACGTTGCTGTTTTGTTTGCCGCCGCTGCTGGACGTTCGGAAGATTCGGCCGAGTCTGGTGCTGCGGCGGGCGGTGGACAGCGGGGAACGTGGGGGCGTGTTCAAGTGGCTGGGGGAACAGAAGCTGCAACTGGCTTCGATGATCGTGATCCTCGGTGGTCTTGGCGGGATTGCCGCGGTGCTGGCGGATTCGTGGCTGGTGGGGAAGTGGTTTGCGGCGTGTCTGGCTGCGCTGCTGCTGTTCATCCTCGGTCTGAGCGCTCTGGTGCTGTGGGGGTTGCGCGCACTTCTGTCGCAAACACGGTTACATTTGCCGTCGGCGTTGCGGCATGGACTGGCGAACCTCTATCGGCCGGGGAATCAATCGTCTGCGGTCCTGGCGGCGCTGGGCGCGGGCGTGATGCTGATCCTGAGCGTGTTTTTTATGCAGCGGTCGATTGTGAACGCGCTGCATACGGACGTGAAGCCGGACACGCCCAACATCTTCCTCGTGGACATGAGCACCGATGAAGTGCCGGGTATTGAGGCGCTGCTCAAAAGCCAGCCCGGCGTCATTGGAGATATGGAGAAGGTGCCCCTGGTGTCGGCGCGCGTGGTTTCGATTGATGGCACCCCGGTCGATGATTTGCAGCTGAAGAATTTTCCGAAGCGTCTGCTGCGTTCGTCGACAATTTCTTATACGTCTGCCCTTCCGGAGGGAACCAAGCTGACGGATGGCAAGTGGTGGAGCGCAGAGGGCGGCAGCGACCTGGCAGTGGTTGATCGCGTGGCCGAGCGGCTGCATTTGAAAATCGGTTCGCAGATCGTTTTTGCGGCTGGGGATAAGGAAATCCCAGTCAAGGTTGCAGCGATTTACAAAGTCACCGGAGAACACGCATTTGCGCGGAGTGAATTCATTGTGCCGCCAGGGGTGCTGAAAGATCAGCCCGCGGTTTGGTATGGGGATTTCCATGCGAAGCCCGATGCGATTCCGGCGATTGAGCGGACGCTTTTTTCCGCCTATCCAACGGTGACGGTGATCAATATTGCGGACATATTGCAGACGATCCAGAGCGTGGTGGATCAAATCACGATCGTCATCCGGTTTTTGGCAGGATTCTCGATTCTGTCGGGACTCATCATCCTGGCTTCAAGCGTGGCCAGCACCCGTTTCCGGCGGATGCGCGAAGTGGTGGTGCTGAAGACGCTGGGAGCCACGCGGAATCGGATCGCCACGGTTTTCAGCGTGGAGTTTGTTGTGCTTGGGCTACTGGCGGGTGCGGTGGGTGCGGCGTTCGCGAATGTGTTGACGAGGATCCTGCTGCACCAGATGGAGGTCGGGTTCCAGCACGACACGCATGGGTCGCTGGTGGCAGTGGCGGGGACCGCGGTGCTGGCGGTGGTTACGGGTTGGGTTGCAAGCTTTCGCCTGCTTGGGCAGAGGCCGCTGGAAGTCCTGCGGGAGGAGTGACTTTCGCTTTGGCGCGGGGCACAAGGGAAGCCTGAAACGTTTGACCGGATTGCGCCAGGTCTTTACTATAAAAAGGCGGTGCTGGATGCGGAAACGTATCGCGCCGTGGCCAATCGAAACTGCCCCCTCGTTCAACGGCAGGACAGCTGATTCTGGATCAGCATATCGGGGTTCGAATCCCTGGGGGGCAACCAACTCAAATCAACAACTTAGTTGCCGTTCTCATTGGATTGTCGCCCCACTGTGCCGTAAACTGTGCCGTGAACTCGGCTTCGAAGCGGGAACCGTTAGCTCTACCTCTGTGCCCGAGCCACCCAAACTTCGGTCCTCCCGACACCAACATCACCGACTCTCTTTTCGGCTACTCGACAGAGACGCTGGCCAGCAGCCTCGGCTCCGGCGGCGCCATCGGCGGCGTCAACCCGCTCCAGCAGATCGGCGGCCCGCGCTCGAATCAGTTAGGGGCAAAACTGCAATTCTGAGGGATAGGGTAAAGGACAGATGAGGTTCTGAATGGGACGATGCGACATTGTCCTGAAGGCGGCTTGCTCACGCGAGGCCACTTCGACGCTGGTTGGATCATTGACGACGCCTATTGGCAAGGCTCATCCGTGGCCGCCATCCCCTCGACCAGTGAAGCCAGTAAGCGCTGGAGATCCGCGATACGGGCCAGGTTCGCACTTTGACCCGCCCAGAGAGCCAAATGATCCGCGCGACCAGACGTCTGAGACTTTGCCAGTTCGGCGCGTCCGGCATGGCATCCTCCGGCGCCACGTTCCGCGAAATCCTTCGCCACTACTATCCCAACACCGACATCGTGCCCGGCGATACCCACGATTAATCGACCACCTTTGCAGGATGCGCATCGATTTCCTGCTTCGGCACCCGAGGTGCGTCGGTCCTCTCTCCGAATTTCTCTAGTCGTCGATCATCGTATTCAGGAAGAACCAGGACTGCGCATAAGAATCCAGTGTCGAATCGCCGAGGTTCCGGTTGGGTACCTCAATATAGCCCGCGAAGACGTTGCTCATAATCGTCACCAACGCTTCCTGCACGGTGCTGTTAAACACGATGAGGCACTCCCCGTAGGAGCCCTGGGAGGTGTCCAGGTTAGTGACCATGTTCGAGGTAATCACCGCCCGGCTCACGCCGCTGACGGAAACCAGCGCAACGAAGACAGTGAAGGAGGTTTGGTAGCTGGTGATGCCTTCATTGGTCCACTCCCGATCTTTCGTCGCGACTAACAGCGCTTTGGTGTTATCCGCCTCGTTGAAATACTGCTGCTCCTCCACATCGCCATCGATCCGGTTGCGGGTCAGCATCAGCGAGCTGGAGTTTTCGTTGAACACGTTGTCGTCGTCGAGCAGCAAAATGGCCGTCGCGTTCAGGCCCTGCATTTCGTTGCCGTCGAAACGCCACCGCGCCGGGCCTCCGGCATTGGCAAAGCCCTGCCAGGCGATCTGCGCGAGTTGGTCGAAGAAGAGCGTCGATTCGCTCTCATTGCCTGTCCCGAGATAAGGCGCGCCTGACGACACAGAAGTCACCGACAGCGCGTTGATCTTGGCGTTGTGATCGGAACCGCTGTAAGTGCCCGTGAATTGCACAATGATCTGGCCGTTGCTGGAGGGGACGCCGCTGAAGATCTGCTGATCCGCGGTCAGCGCTCCGGCCGCCGCGCCGATGTCAAAATTCGTGAGCACCTGCACGTTGTTAATCGAGACGTCGAACACGCGGATCCCGGAGTCCGGATAGTTCGTGTAAAAGATTTCCGCGAAGTCCAGCGTGACGTTATAGAAGCCAGCGTTGAGTCCCGAAAACGTATAGCTGAACGATGGCCCCGCGCGCTCCGTCTGATACAGCGTGGGATCGGCAGTGCTATAAATCGAAGGTGCTGGACTGGGAGCGTAAAGCCAATCCGTGCTGGGGCTGGGGGCTGGGTTGATGGTCACGCTGGACACCGACGTATCCGGCAGCCAGACGTTGCCGTTCGAATCCGTATAGCCGGACGCGTCCGTTCCGGTGTAGAGAAATACAGAGGGGCTCGCCGCCTGCACTGTGACAGCCTCTGAAGTGTCACCCTGCGGCAGCGGCATCGAGAACGCCACCGTCGCTCCCAACAGCGCCAGCGATTGCGGATCGTTCAGCAATGTCTGCACCTGCGATGGCACAATCACCCAGAATCCCGCCAGGCTGCTCACCTGGTTATCTGAAGTGGTGAGTGTGGCGGTGTCGCCCAGCAGCAGTGCCGCCGAGGTGAGATTCGCGAACGTGTTGTCGGTGATCACCGCCTGATCCAGCGATGCGGTAAGCACCGTCCCACCTTGGGCTGCGAGGGCTGTCGGCGCGCTGTTGCCAAAGTTATAGATGTTCTGCATCACGCCACCGATGTTCTGCAGGCCGGGGCGCTGGATGAAGGTGCCCGACGCGATGTTCGTCGCATACTCGCCGGTGTTCAGACTGACGCCAGGCGAGTTCTTCGCGAGTGTATCGCCGGACGCGGCAAGATCCGCATCCGGCTTTGCGGCTGCTCGCTTGGCAATTTTCGGTTTGGCAGCCGCCTTGGCTTGCGGCGTGGCGTCCGTCACCGCTTCGTCCTGGAATTGGCTCAGGTTCTTATCCACTTCCGTGGGCTGGCCGGCGAAGTTGTACTGTCCCGTCGAAGCGGGCGCTGCAAACGAAACGCTGGAAGCCATGGCGACACCCGTGTAATGTGCCATGGACCGCGATTGTGCGTTCATCCAAAACTTCAGATTCCCCGCCTTAAAGTCGCACCTCTCAACGTTCAGACCAACCGTCACCCCGTTCAGGAGGATTCCGGCGGCAAAGATGGCGCTGTTATCGTTGATCTCCATTCCTTTGGAATCAGCCAGCAGAAAATTACAGTTCTCCACGGAAATTTCGTTGCCGCCCACAATCCGCACTCCAATGGACACGGCAAGGTTCTGGACCATCGAAGCCACGCTGGAAGGCAGCGAGGACGTGGCGAGGCCTGCAAATGTAGTCGCCTGATACTGAGACGATGGAACCTGCAGCGTGAAGCCGGAAAGAGTAATCGATGTGCTGCCGTCGAGCACAATCAGTCCGTCGTTGAACTGCGATTCATTGCCGGCGAGCGCCTGGAGAATCACCGTGCCCGCCTGGCAGGCTTCAATCGTGATATTCGAGTAGGCCGAGTTCAGCCGCAGCGGCGAAGACAGCGGATACGTGCCCGGTTCGAGGCAAATCGTAACTGCCGTGGGCGCATTCTGATAATTGCTCACGATGCTCTGCAGCGTCGTGTCGCCCGTCAGGTCGGTGGCCGAAACGGTCACTGAGCAGCAGCAGCTTCCGCTGCCGCTCGCCGCCGGAGGCCATTCCACGCGGCAGGGACTAATCGTCGAAGGGAAGGTGACGATCGCAAGCTTGGCGTAGTGGTGGTTAATACCCAGCGGCGGCGCGTCCTTCAGCGTTTCCACTGAGCCGTCAGCCGCGCGCGCAGTGAACAGCCAGTAATCCGCGACGCGAAATGCAGTGGGGTTGGCGGACGTCGACTCGGGGCTCAGATCGAAGGAGACCGTCACGCCGTTTTCCAGCACCAGCGTCGTGCCGGAAGGCGGCACCGGAATGACGCCCACCGCGCCGGACGCGCTCAGGTCGTACCACGCTGTCAGGTTGCCCGAGCTGTCTGTCGAGTACACCTGCCCCGACTGATCCCAGCGCGTGATCCGCGTGTGCAGCTTCGGATTCGTCTGGCCTCCACTGAGAGGGAAGTGGCCGGAGACGCTGCCGCTGAGTGTGAGGATGTTGCTGGCTGCGGTGAGCCCCGTAATTTGGTAGATTTCGCCGGGCTCGTTGTTCAGCTCATACACGTCGTCGGTGATTTCAATCCAGTCGTTGACGGCAAAGCCGAGAACCTGATCGCGCCCCAGGCTCGCCACCGTGATCTGACTCACCGATCCCGACGAAGTAGAAACGGTGGAGATCGCCGATACACTGGTCTGCACAGAAGCGTTGTCGCGCGACCACTTGAACGTCGGTGTGTCCGCCGGCAGCGCGCCCGTGTAGCCTCCTTCTGGCGGCGCGCCGGGCGAGCCCACAGAGTGAATCTCCACGCGGTACATCTGGTTTTCCTGCCCGGTGAAGCCGGTATTCGGCGAAAGGCAGCAGGGGCCACTGCTCGCGTTCGGCACCAGGCCTGTGGTCAGCCTCCCAGCCGGCGCCACTGAGAGCGCGTCAAACGCCGGAACATCCGTCGAGCAATCCGGAGTGGACGAAGGTGTTCCGAGGTCGAGCAGCTTCACCTGCCACACCGTCTGCAGCCGCCCCGTCGTGTCAATGTTCACGGCCTTGTCGATCAGGTGCGAATCTTCGAGGTACGTCACATCCCGCTGCCACACGTCGAGGTAGGCGACGCAAACATCACCGCTCGCCGGCAGCGTTGGATTCGGCAGATACGGCTGACTCATGTAGTCCGTCTGTGCGGTGTTGGTCGTGGCAAAGGCCGGAGCGCCAGACATCTCGCCCAGGGCGTCGTCCCATACCGCCTGTCCTTCCGGACCGTGATTCTCCGCGAGCAGCCCATCGACGTAATACCGCCCCGCGCCGATGTACAGCGTGTTCCCACTGGCGTTCGTCCCCGCCGTGATCTGGAAGGCGTTCGGCGTCGATGCCGGATAGACCGCCTGGCCGATGGCGTCCAGCGTGCCCGCCTGGAGGCGGCGTGCATATTCGCTCTGCCACTCATTCCAGTCGGAGTCCAACTGCACGCGGCCCTGCTGCATCACGACACCGAGGAAATTCTTGCGAGGACGGAAACTGGAGCGGCTGATGTCGAAGCTCATCGGGGGTTCCTTTCAACTTTCGTAGAAAATGCCGTATTCCATCCCCACCGGAATATACTCAGCGAGTCGGGTCAGGAGATCGGCTTCGCGCAGCGGCGCGAGTATTGAGTGATAAGCGCCCATTTCGCCACCGTCGTCCGCACCTTCGCGGATCGCCGTGTTGGTCGTGGGCAGCAGTTTGGCGTAAGCGAGATTGCCGTATTCGAGCGAATAAAACATCGGCGCGGGCATTCCCGGCGCCTGCTCCACGCACTGGAACTGGCGCGGTAAAATCGCCCCCGCCGGGACATAGCTGAAGCGCACGCAGCCCTGCTGGTGCCGCGCGGACCACAGCGGCGCATTCCACAGCGGAGGCGTCGGCGTCACATCGGCCTCGGTCAGCGCAGCGATAAAAATGCAATCGCTCACCAGGCTGAGCAGGGAGGCGTAAACCTTGCCAATTACCGTGCAGCCGTTCATCGTGAGTGCGCCGGAAGCCACAGGCACATGCGTGCCGGCGTCAACAGACGCGACAATCGCCACATTCGTCGGTGCGTCCGCGTCCAGAATCGTGTCCGTCAGCGACGCCGTCGATTCACCGTTGAGATACAACGGCCCGAGGATCGATTGCCCAATCGTGACAGCAACGCCGGAGCTGTCGATCAACACCGCAGGACCGGGGTAGGTGAGCGCGCCCGACGAGCTTTCCTCCGCCTTGTCGTCTGGCTCCAGCTCCCATCCCGGAACCAGCGTGCAGTGCGTAATGCCGAGACTCGCAAGCTCGTTCGTTTTGGAGTCGGGACAGTACAGCAGCGCCGAGGGCGGCTTGGCCGCGGGCCGGGGCAGCGCGTAGGCGATCACGAATCCGTTGAGGTCAAATTGCCCGGCGGATCCGCCGGTCACCGCAATGGTGTCGCCCAGAATCAGCGTCGGCCGCGATCCGTCGGCAGCGCGCAACTCAATGTGCCCGTTGGCCCGAACGTCGATGTCGAGGCCGGTTATCTCGTCATAGACGCCACTGTCGGTGACCTCCACGACGCCGTCCCCCGACAGCGCCGCCAACGCTTCGTGAATGCTGGGGTAGTCGCCAGGCACGCGGACAATAGCCTGCTCCGGCGATGCAGTGAACGTGGACGCGCGCGGATATTCGCCGCCGCCCAGCGCCGCGTTGAAGCCATAGCAGCAGAATGTCGAGAGCGAAGTCTTCTTTCCCGCCGGCGGTGCTGGAATTGCAATGCGCCCCAGCTCAGGATCGACAGCAATCGTCTCCGCACCCGCAGGCAGTTTCGAGGTATCAGCGAGAAATGAGAGATTCGCCCAGTCCCCGTCCTTCCCCGAAAGATCGGCGACCAGAATGCGCGAAGCATCCTGGAGCGAACCGTCCCTGTAGATCGCGAGGCTCAGCCCCGGCCCGTAGTAGACCGGCGCAGCGCCTTTCTGCGTGATGGCGTGGATATCCTGGCACAGCAAATGCCGCGTCAGCCTGTCTGGAACATTGGAGGGTCCGGCCAGCGTGGTTGTGTCCGTCGCCATTTCGGTGGCCTTATGGAACAACGGCATATCCGCGCCGAGCGTGCTGAAGCGGAAACATTGCGCGCTGCCTACGACCGGCGTAGCGGGAACATCGGTCAGCGTGTACGCGTTCAGTGACCACAGAAAGATGCCGATATTCTGCACGTTATAGTGCCCCAGCCCGTTGCCCAGCGCGTCCTGCGCCGGCGAGGCGGGAATGCGCCGCACATCGACCTTGTGCGTCGTTTTGTCGAAGCCGGAGCCCATCCACGCACCGGCCTTCCATTTGCGCAGATCGGGGGCGTAGTCGTTGTGCGGTCGAATGTGATTGCGCACGCACTGCGTCGTCGCCAGCACTTCAAAGAACTCAACCGCATGCGCGCCCCATCCTGTTGCGTCGCGCGCCAGTTGTTCAAAAACCGGCACCGTGCCCTTGCGCCGCCGGAATCCAATCGTGTTCGCAACCTCCGACCGCGGGCTGTCCACAGCGGAGGCAATGCCGTTGATCTGCTGGTACCCAATCAGGTTCCCGATGTACGGTACCACCCAGGGCGCGCACGTCTCGATAAACAGATCGTCGTACATCTGCGCCATGTTCTCTTCCAGAATGGCGGTCTGTTCCTCCACAATCGAGAGAAGCGACTGCAGAGGCCCGATCTCGTAGCCCGCGTTGGCGGCGATCTGCGCATCGCGCAGCCGGTACAAAGCCGGCAACAGATTAAAGAGCGTCGAGCGCACAGTGACCGGCGGCGTGCTCATGACATTACCCCCAGCGAAACTTGAGTGGGATCGGGACTGAGCACCAGAATCTCAGCCGGGAGCGGCTGCCCCTGCGTGCTCGCGACGGGAATGTACGCGCAGATCCGGCTGCTGGTGTCGGAACTCGGCCGTGGCACGTTCAGCACCTGCTGCGACATCCACGTGTTCCAGTTGGAGACTGTAAACCCGCCTGACAAATTCGCGAGATCGCCCGCCGTGCTGCTCTGCAGCGGCGTCAGGCCCGTGACGTTGACGGCAATCACGCCGGGAACGCCCTGGATTACTGTGGCAAGCTCATCCGCAGAAACGCCCTGCCCGAAGGTGCGATTCGCAAAGCTGAACTCCGTCACCAGCGTCTGCCAAATAGCCGTCTGCACCGCGGGCTGCGCGTAACGGGGGTCGTACATCACATCCGCCGAGAATCCGAACAGCGTTTCCATGAACGAAACCGCGCTCACCGGGACCAGCGGATTGCTGTAGCTCTGCAGTGCCGTTACGAGATTGGTCAGTGTCGGATTGCCTGGCTGCAGATCCGCTCCGCCATCCGCGGCCACTGTGATGAACACCCCGCGCGACGTTCCGCCCGGAATCCAGATGGCATTCGCAGCAGCGATCCCCGCAAACGTTGCGGCGAAGTTCTGGTAATCAGTAATGGAGACAGCGCGCCCCAGCGTCAGCACCGTCTGCGGAGCATTGGACCGCACATCGTCGATCGACTCCGGATCGGCGCCGCCCGTCGCGGCCTGCGGATTCGTCACGCCATTCACACCGCGAGGACGCTGCAGCAGCGTCGAGATCGCTCCCGGAGCCACATTCCCCGATGAGCCCGAGCCGATGCGGTAGTAGCCAATGATGTTGTTCTGCCCGCTGGGCAGAGTTGCGCCTTCCACGCCATCGCCGAAGGTCACATCGCTGGTACCATCAGACTCGTTTTCGATCGCATACACCTGCGCGGTCGCCAGCTGGCCGTAAAGCGTCGGAACTTCGCTCCATTCCACCCCGCTGGCGCGCACCATCAGCGTGCTCTGCCGTCCGTTCGGCGTGCTCGCCTGCACGTACGTGAGCGGTGATTGGCGCAGCGTGAAGCTCTGGTTGGGCGTAGCCGTGGCGCCGTTGCCCATAATCTCTGTCACCGAAGCGCCCGCCGTCGCCAGCGCAACGTTGGCGTTCACCGTTGCCGTCGCGCGGCAATAGCAATTGAGCGTCGGATACGTGAGCTGGAACTGCGTATGCGGCACCGACCCATTGGCGGCCGTCGTGCCCGGCGGCATCACGCCCACCGTCTGCGTCACCAGCACACACTCTGAAATTTCCGGATCGCTGGCCGAAGGTGTGGCGAGCGAAAAATTGCTCAGGGAGAGCTGCACGGAAACGCTATTGCCCTGCAGCGTCCCCGTGCGTCCGCTCGCGTCCATCACTTTCAGCGTCAGCGCAACGCTCGAAGCCGACCATGAAGGAATCGATCCGTCCTTATTGAACGGCAACGCCGGCGGCGCGATCAGCGTGTACGTATCGCCGGCGTTCATCGGAACATTGGGCGAACCCTCCTGGTCGGGAACGAACACCAGATTCGAAACGCCCGCGTTCAGCGAGATCTTCTGCGCCGTGCCAGAAATGGCAATCACCGAAGCGTTGATCAGATCCGGACGCAGCGTCTGAATATCGATCAGCGTGCCGTAAAGCGGGTGATCGAGCGGCTGCAAAGCTGGCGTCAGCGCGTCCGTTTGCCCGAACACCGCGGTGGTGCGCGCGTTATAGTTCGTCAAATCGTTGGTGGTGTCCGGCGTCACCCGCGTAATCTTCGCGCTCATCGCGCAGTCGTTGCGCGTCACCGTCGCCACGCCGCTACCCTGGTAGAGATCGACAAGGCTGGTGACGGTTGAAGAGGGGCCCGTGTCGATGGTCTCGCCACTGTATCCGCTCACGCCGCTATACCCGCTCGGGGCTTGGTAGCCGCCCGACTTTTTCAGCTCATAGCTGTGCGACTTGTCGATCACCACGCCGCCCGATGTCCCAAACTCCGTGGTGACCACCGTCTGCTGCATCAGCACCACCCAGCTATTCGTCGCGACTTTTGAATAAGAGGAATCGAAATCGATGGTCACGTCCGGAGTCGTGGCTCCGGGCGTAAGCCCCGCCCAGTCGCCGGAAGTGGTGTTCAGCAACGTGCTGGGGATCGTGATGCCCGCGTTCTTGGTGTTGATCATCCACGGCTCCATCGCGTTGTAGCCGAAGAGCGCGGCGCGCTGGCGGAAAGCGAAGAGCTCCGGGATCGCCGTGCTGAGCGGCGTCGCCGGCTGCATCGGAGTCGCCCAGGCGATCCACGTGCGATTGTTCGCCGTGTCCACTGTGACCCTGGTGAGGAACTGCACCGACCAGTCGCTGTCGGGCGCGCTCGCGGAACGCCCCGTGCCCAGCATCAGGATCAGATCGCCAGGGTTCAGTTGTGTCGCCGTTCCCTGCAGATACATGCCCATGGCCGCGCTGTTTTGCCATGGGAGCGCCGCGAGAATCGGCAAAGCATTCCAGTCCGGCTTCGCCGGGACCGGCGCGGACGTTTCGAAAGTCTGGGGCGTCTGCCCCTGCGCCGGCACAGACTGCACCTGCGTGCTGGCGGGAATTGTGATCGGCGGCGTGGCCGGATCGGTCGGCGCGTTCGGCGGCGACGTCAGCGCAAAGGCGAGATACACCGATGCAGAAATCCCCGGAGCCGGCTGATACCCAATCAGCCGCGAAAGCTGTGTCAGCGATTCCAGTTGCTGCGCGGTTCCGAGGTAGCTTTCGTTCGCGAGCCGCTCCTGGTAGAAAGAAAGAATGTCCAGCATCACGGCGGAAGCATCGAGAAACGCAATCGTGAAGTCGTCGTTGTCGCGTGTCTTCAGCAGCGAGAGCGCCGGATAGCTCGCCGACGACAGCCGCGCGAGCATCGACTCGTTGAACTGCGCCCACGTTCCCGTGCGGTACGTAATCGCCGGCTGGCCGGGCAGATTCGTGATCGGCTGCGGCGTCTGCACGCTGGTGCCGGAGCAGCAGCCGCAGGTGCTGCCGGATGCGCAATTGCAATTCGCGTCACTGCACATGCGCGGGCTCCTTTCGTGCGAAATTGGCAGTCGCGGTCATTTGCCGCCCTCCATGTTGAGCGTGAGCTGCCCGTGATTGGGATAGCTGGGATTGTTCTCAAGCCGCGCGATCTGCAGCGGGCCCAGCGGAATTTCTCCATTGGCGAGGAACGTGTTGTCGGTAACACCCTGGATCTGAAACGTCGTCGCCGTCACCGCGTTCACGCCCGGAACCGCGCGGGCCGCAGCGTAAATAGGGCTGAGATAAACATTTTGGCCAAACGTAAAGTTCGCGGAGTTGAACAATCCGCCCGGGCCGCTGCTCAGCACCTGGTTCAGTGCCCGCTGCACCTGCAGATTGAAGTAATCCGGATCGACGCAGATCGTCAGCACAATCTGCAGCGACACATACTGCGGCGAATCCAGTTGAATGTCTTCGCCCGCCAGCCGAAAGGAATTCACCGTGGCCGTCACGCTCTTCTGCTGCACGGCAGTCAGCGTTCCGCCAGTCGGCGCAGTGCCCGTCTGCGATCCAGTCACCGGTTCGGCCGCGATGAACACGGTGTACCAACTCCCCGTCCAGCGCTGCGACGCCACTGCGTTGCGCACCAGCGCATTTGACTCCGCTACAGTTACGTAATCCGGCATGGTGATGGCCCGCTCCTGCGTCAGGAACTGCTGCGGTGCACGCCGTTGAATCTGCGCGTTAGTTTCCGGATCGGTCCCGCCGCTGGCCGGCATGGGATTACTACAGCCAGTGATGCGTGCGTCGCCCGCAGCCAGATAAGTCAGGCTCTCCGCGCCCACATTGCCGGCCGTTCCGTTGCCCACGCGCCACACCGTCGTGAACGTCGTGCCGCTGGGTGGCGTCAGCCCATTCGTGTCATCGCCAAAGCGCAGGGTTGCCGTGTTATCGGCTTCCACTTCAACGACAAAAGTGGTGTCCTCCTCGCCGCTCGCCAGCAGGTTCTGCAGCGGCGTCCAGGTCGACGTTACATTATTCAGCGTTCCTGAAAGGGTGATCGCCGGGATCGCCGTCGACGCGTCGAGGTTCATCAGGTCCGCCGCCGCCAACGTGGGATCGATGGACTGCGCGAAACCCTGCACCGTCACCAGCGCGGATTCAGAGTCGATCTCATCAGCCGCGGTGGCCGGCGAGAGATTCGTGAATTGCTCCACGATTGCCGGAAAAGGTGCGACCCCGACCGCGCCCGACGCAGGGTTGTAGACGATGGAGAGATCGAAGTACGTCGGGTTCGCATTGGGCCCAGCCTCAGCGCCGAACAGCGCCGGCCAGCCGCTCGCGGCCGTCGGCTCGACCGTCAGGTAAGTAACCGGCGTCGCGCTGGTGTCCTCGAGATTCACAGCGCCACTGGTCGAAAGCATCGCGGGCGCGGCCGGAAACGCCGTGGGATCCGGCGCGCCTGCGGGCTGCGCGAGGCGAATGAGCTGCGATTTCGCGTTGACCTCGGTGACCGCGAAATTCGCATCGGCCGAGTGCAGCGAAAGATCTGTGAACGATTCCAGCGTGATCAGTTTGTCAAACCCCGCTGCGCCACCCGGCGGGTTGTAGACCACCGACAAATCGATGTTCCCGTGCGTGCTGGTGTTCGGCACAACCTTAACGCCGAAGAATGCAGGCCACGATGCGTAATTGGAAATCTGCAGCGTGAGCGCCACGAAGCCACTCGAACTGGAGAGCGGGATGCTCACCCCGGTCAGCGGCACCGGTTTCCCCGCAGGCGTGACCGGATTGCCCACGTTGGCCAGCGCCACCGAGGTGACAGGGACCGCCTGCGTGATCGGCGTCTCGGGAATCTGCGGATTGTAGCGCGGCGGCACCGGCGTCGCCGCCTGCAGCGAGCAGCGGTCCGATGTGTTCGGATAATAAATCGCCGGCGGAGGAACGGTGCCAAGACTGGCAGAGGGCATCGTCAGCCCGTGATCCGCAAGCACAATGTTCCCGAGCGCGATGCTCACGTTGTCCACCGGATGCGAATCGGAATCCTCGTCGAGGTACGTCGACGAGATGCATACCGGGAAGGGAAGAGCATCCTCCTGCGCCCACTGAATCTCCGTGATCGGCTGCGCTGTCTGCCCCGAACCCGTGATCGCGTTGCCGCTGGTATCGATGAGCGGATCGACAATCGCTTTGCCCTTTGAATCCTGGGTCAGTACCGCAGTCAGCCGCACCGCGCAGCGATGCCGAATATCGGCGTCCGCCTCGACGCCCGTCAGCGGACCCTTTACTTCCTTAAAGATCAGCACGTCGCCGGGTTGCAGGTTGGTATAAGTGTCGATCAGCGTAGCCTCCGTCGCTCCCTGCGGCAGGCAGCAGTTGCTGTTGCCCCACGTGTAAAACTTCATCTCCGCGAGTTCGGAAGAGACCAGCGCATCGGCCAGAGGCTCAAAAACCTGCACGCCCGCGATCAGCGCCGCCGGCTCCTGGTTCGCGCCCACCGCCAGCGTGCCAGGCATGCCCGGCGCATAGGTGTAGAAGCGCGTAACGGTGCGGTCGAGAAACACCGGCGTTCCCGCATTTGCATTGGTCGTCACCTGCACCCACGCGCGCGCGTTACATCCATCGTGCACGTGGTAGTCGACCAGCATCGCGTGGCGGCGCAGCGAAACCCGGCGCCGCGCCGTCGCCAGATACGCTTCCGTGGCCACCGCATCCTGGTAGTAGCTCAGCCGGTCGCCCACGTACGCCACCAGTTCGGTGAGCGCAATGCCCATGTCCGCTTCGCTGGTCGCGCCCCAGTTCGGCAGCAACTGGTTCAGCCGGTCCAGCATGATCGTGCGGAAACTGCCGTAATCCTTAGCCAGATAATTGATGGGCGGCGTCGTCGGCAGATCCGGTGCGCACGGCGGTGTCAGCGGCGCGCAGTCGAAGTTCGGCCCGCACTCCACTTTGAACGAGAAACACACCTGCGTCAGTTGCGGATCGAACCCGTCGAGCGATGTGCTGATCCCAAATGTGCTCTGCGCCGCGGTCGCTGCATCGTTCACCAGGCTCAACGTGTAAGTGGAAAAGTCTCCAGCCACACTGGTGCCCACAATGATCACATTCTTCGCATCGCTCAGCCCCTTGAAGTACGCTTCCGCCGCAGAAGTCAGCGTCACCGGCGGAGAGAAGGGAAGGGTTGAGGGCAGCGTTGCGGGTGTGGCCACCCACGCCGCCGTGATGCCGGTAATGCTCTCGCCGCCCGTAATCAGAATGTTGTCCGTGGTGATCGTGGGCAGTGGCGCGTCCTTCAGGCAGTGCAGCACCAGCACCTGCTGCCGCGGCAGCCCCAGCGGCGGAGCTTCCGTATCCAGTACTTCGAGATAGTCCAGCCCGTTGAGCACGGGATTGCCGAGCACATAAGTCTGGCGGACGGAACTGCAGCAGGAGTAGATCATGGTTTAGCTCCCGGTCGGGCCTCCATACACAAAGGTCTGCACCTGAGTGACGTTGGTGGCCAGCAGCACATAACTAACGTTGACGGTCAGCACAGAATCCTGCGCGGATGCCGTCACCGACTGCACCTTCAAGTAACTGCCCAGCCATTTCTGCAGCGCGCCCTGCACCGCGAACTGCGTCGCCGCGGCCATCTCCATGCTGTTCGGCGCGAACGGCAATTGCAGCAAACCGCTGCCGAAGTCCGGCAGATTCACGCGCTCCCCCGGGGAAGTGAAGAGCGTCTGCTCCACCAGCTGCGTCACGTAGTCCGCGATCGCCGCTGCTGACGTGCGGCCTCGTCCGTCGAACTGGTAAGGAAACGCGATGTTCAAAGTAGCCATATTCAAACGTTCTCCTTCACGTTGCGATCACGCGCACCTGCGCAGAAACCGGCATCAGTGGGGTGGCTGTTGGTACGCACATCGCCATACCCGTCATAATCAGCAGCGGCTGGCCAAGCGACGTCACGCGCACCGCGCCCACCACCCACTGCGCAGTCACGCACGGTCCGTTGCCTGCGGGCGGTGGAGGCATCGCGCACCCGGCCACCACCCACGGCGCAGAAAGCGTGGCCACCGGCATCCCGCTCACCATCACCCGCGGATCAGGCGCCGTCGGCATCGCCTGCCCGCCGTGCGCGCAGAGCACCGTGGCTCCCATATGCAGTACAGGCGCTGGCATCAGATCACCGTCAATGCCCCGAGGTTCACCTCGGTCGATGGGCCAATCAGCGTGATCATCGCTCCCTGGCCGTTGCTGATGTATATGCCCGTATCGTTCACCACGAGCATCGCGCCCGACGTCGACTTGAGAATGATGCCTCCGGTTACCGGTGTCGGCGCTGAGTCGCTGAGCAAAATCATGTTCTGCCCCGTCGTCTGGATCACGATGTTCTGCCCCGGCGGAATCGCCGGCGGCACCGTCGCAAACACCGGGACCTCCGCTGCTGTGCCCCAGAATCCCCCGGTCCACACCGGGTAATCGGGATCGCCCTGTTCGTAATCGATCCACACCTGTGCGCCGATCGGCGGAACGATGAAGAGTCCCGCCTGGATCCCCGCGGCCGGCACGCACGGCATCGCCCACGTCGACGGCAATTCCCCCGCAACCGCGGGCACCTGCGCCAGCACCCGGCCCGTCATCAGCGGATCCAGGTTGTCGATCACCAGGCCTCGATATTTTCCGTAATAGCGCTTCTTCTCCGGTTGCGGGCTCATGCGAATGTCCTCATACGTTCACTGAACTGACGGTCGAAACCAGTCCGTTGCGAGTCAGCGTGAAGTTTTGCTTGTACTCGCCGCGCTTGATTTTGTGGGTGACGCTCTTTACGTAATAGAGGCCGTCGTAAGCTGTTCCCGCTCCGCGCACGCCCACCAATTGGCGCGCTTTCAGAATGCCGCCGTACCGCGTCACATCGAGCGATCCCTCGCAGGTCACGCCCTCTGCATTGGCCGCGGCCTGCGCCAGCCCCTGCATAATCGCCTGCGGCACCGGCAACTTGGTCACATCGTCGCGCCACGGCTTCAGATCGGGCGGAAGCAGATTTGTCGGCAAGCCCATCACCAGGCCCAGCGGTGGATTCAGCGGCGTAATTGGAGGTATGGGAATGGGAATCGTGACGCCCAACTCCGAGACATACACGTAGAGCACGGGAATCTTGTTCTTCTCCTGCTCGAATGTGAAGTTCATGCTCTCCACATTCGTGTATGCATCCATGTCGATGCTCAGTGCCGGCTGTGGATTGCCGACCTTAATCTGCGGACCCCAGTAAGCCCGGCTCATGCCCGGCAGCGGACCCGGCTCAATGTAGAAGACGTACCCCACATCCGCAGCCAGTTGCCTGACGTATTGGTAATCCGTTCCCTGGTGCGTCGGGATCTGTTCGATGGGCAGCGGTATGTCGATCATGATGCTCGGAATCACAATTGGCACAATGCCAAACAGCGCGTACTTGGCGCAGCAAATCGCAACACGCGCCTCCGGCGGGCACGCCGGATAAGGAAACCCGCTCCAGTCCGACTGATCCATCAGCGCGGTCAAATCTTTCCCGGTAATCGTCAGCGTGGAATTCGACCCTCTATCTCCAGGCGAAAGCTGGTTGTTCGTGATCACGCCATCGATCAGCACGTTGGCCACGCCGTTCACCGTAGCCACCAACACCACGCGCATGAAAAGCAGCGGCACCGCCCCCGAAAGAATAAACAGCGTCTGCAGCGACGACTGCTTCGTGATGCTGAACGTCAGTTGAAAGCCGCTCTGGCCCACGTCGTCGATATGCACCTCGGCCGAAGACAGTGACTCGATCACATCGCTCGAGACCTGCACCGGCTCAATCGGCCCCATCATGAGCGACAATTGCACGCTGCTGAGCGGAACGCTAGACACGCGACCCTCCCGGAATACCCTGCGGCATCGTGATGGAGATAGCTGTTCCCGGCACCGAAACCAGATCACCCGGCCGGATCGCGCCGTTGGCATCGCAGATGAGCCAGAACAGCAGCGGATCGCCGAGAAATTTCGCTGCGATCAGGTCGAGGCGGTCGCCCTGCACTACGCTGTAGGTCGTCACCGTCGCATAATTCGGTGCGCCCGGCTGCGGAATAATCCGCCGCGCAAGATAACTCACGCTCACGCCCGCGGGTGTTGTGTAAGTCAGCGTAGAAAAGCCGTAATACCGGCTATCCGTAGGAAACGTAACCGGCGGAACGAGGCCGAGTTGCAGAAATGCATGAAGAGGAGAACTCATGACAGACCTCCGAGTCCCAGAACAGTCAGTGCGGCAGAGCCGGCCTGCGCGGCCAGCCGCTCCTTGTTGGACAGGTAGCTTAGGAACATGCGTCCGCCCGGATGATTGAACCCGAGATCGTCCACGTTCAGCACGCGCATGCCGAGGCTCACCTTGGCGCGAATAGGATTGAGCGAGGTATCGAACGCCTCTTCGGTAATCGAGAAATCCGTGATGCGCACCGGAACCACGCGGCTGCTGCTCCACACAAACAGCGTCAGCGGCTGCTCCAGCGGAATAATTTCGAGCGCGCCGGAGGTTGCCATGTTGTTATCCGCGTTCAGCGACTCCACGGTCGGATTCACCAGCATCTCCAGCTGCGCCAGCTGCGGTTGCAGTCCGTACTTCACCGCAAGCGGATACGAATTCGGAAATTCCAGCTGGTCGGTGGCGTCGAGTTCGGCCTCCACCTTGATCGTCTCAATGGCCGGACCCCGCAGCCGCAGCGCATCCACCCGCACGCCATCCTGCCCCCCGGAGACCGCCTGAATCTGCAGCGTCCGCGAAAGCGTGTCCGGGTTATATTGCAGCGCGATCACGCTCTGGATCGCCGACGTGTCGGGATCCATCGTGACGATGCCGCCTTTAACCAGCCGCGGCGAAATGGGGGACGTTGTGCTGCTCACAAATTGGCTCCTCGCATCGAGGGAGAAAACGATGTAGAAAATCGCTCGATGTGAATCCATGCGACGTTGCGATGATCGATCATTGACCCGTTGCGGCTAACCATGCCCTCATCTCCTCCTCGGTCATCATTGGCTTTTTGAATTCCGGCGGAATCATACTGCCATGGTCATCTTTCTGCTCGCCGGAGTGACACGTTGGACAGGGCTGTGTGCCTTGTTGCTCCTCAATGGATGGGAAGTCCTGAACAGGCGCCGGCTGCTTGACCCCCGGGGGCGTAGCATGGCTTCCCGCCGGCGTGCCCTTTCCCGGCCGGTGCTGGCGATCGAGCGCACGTTTCTGCGGATCGTCTACCAGTACGGAGTAGGTCTCCTGGTAGTGGACGATTGAAAGACCGGGATTGAGGGGAATCGGAACTTCGCGACGCGACTGCTGCGGCGCGACCTCTTCGTTAATTATGTCGACGCTCCCGACCAGGGAGGTCAGCATATATTGGTCAAGCTGAATCGGCATGCCTTCTTCCGCCGTAATTCCTTCTTCCCGCTGCACGTCGATGCTGATGCGTGCGTAGATCTTCTTGCCCCCTCTTTGCATCTCCGCAATCTCGGCGGCGTGCTGTTGTATCTGCGCGTTGACCTGCGGGTTGAGCGCGCGGATATCGCGTTCCATCGCAGCTCTTTCCGCCTTGTCCTTGAGCCATCCCAGAAAGAGCCCAACGGCGATGCCAATGGCCAGCTCGACCACCATGCCAACGGCGATCCCGGCAATCCCCACGCCGCCGCCGGTGACGCCGGTCTCTTCAATCGGCGCCGCGCCCGCGGTTTTCGGAACCGGTAGATCAACCGGTCCTTCTCCAACCACTGGACCGGGAGCTTTGGGAACCGTGGTGTCAACCGGTGATTCTCCGCCCACGCCTCCGGGAACTTTCGGAACGGGTGTCTGAACCGGCGCCTCTCCGGCCACATTGCCAGCGGCGTTGGGACTTGGTGTCTGGACCTGTGCCGGATCGGCTGCGCCAGGAGCAACATTGGCCGTGCCTGGCTCGACCGTCGGAGGCGCCGCTGCGGTCTGCCCCGCCGCGCCTCCCGCGGTGGCCGGAGTCGTGGGCGCAGCGGTAACCGGAGCCGGAGCAGTTGCCGCAGCGATGGCAGTGCGCGGATTGGTCGTCAGGTTCCGGAAGACAACGCCCTGAGCGCGCAGGGACGCGGTGATGTTGGGCGAACGGCCTCCATAATTCGTAACGACTAACCGCACATTAGACGGAAGGGGCTGGCCAGCGGTGATAGCCGCCCGAGCGTTGGCCAGGGCGGTGCGCGCTACCTGAATGCCTTCTAGCCCGTCGAGACCTGGGTCTGCTGCCCGGCTGATCAGGCCATCGAGATTCTTGCCAATATTGCGGGTCAGCGCGCTCGAGCTGCCAACATCGTTCGGACTTGCCCAGGATTTGTTGTCGATGAGGTCCATTTCGAAGGTGCCTTTGGGCTTGAACGCGGCTCCATCGAACCCAGGCTGATTCCACGCGTGTCCCGAGGATCCGCTGGGACCCTCGAGGAACACCCACCCCTCTTCGGCGGGGTAACCTTCAAAGGCCATCCCCTGCTCGCCGGCAGTGCCGCGCGCCTGGCGAAAGCCCGGAGTGCCGGGTCCCGTCACCGGCGGGGTCTGGCGCATGACCCTCCGGCCGGGACGCGCATGAATCCGAGGCGCTGTCGCTGACTTGAGTTGCCCGCTGGGATTCTGCTGGACCACATGTACGAGCTCATGCGCCAGCAGCTTTTTCCCTTGCGCCGTATCTGGCGCGTAGTGCCCTGCGCCGAACACGATGTTCTCGCCAACGGTATAAGCAAGCGCGCCCACGGAACTTGCCGACTCAGCGGCGCGGGCATCGCTGTGAGCGCGAACTCCACTCAGGTCAACACCAAGGCGAGATTCAAAATAAGACCGCGTCTCCGCGTCGAGTGGTCGGCCGGAGCTGTTCAGAACTTCGTTGACGATAGGCGGCGCCGTGCTTTCCGCCGGCCCAGTCGCAGCTTTCCGCTGCAGCTCCGGCGCATTCCCGTCTGCCTTGCGCTGAATGGGAACCTCATCTTTCTTCTCTGCCTGCGGATCTTTCCTGGTGTCCGCAGCCGGGGGCACATCCCGGATAGGCGCAAGTGGCGTGCCTTGCGTGCCCACCAAAGGCGCGGCCTTGCGCGGTCCACCGAAGTCCTGCATCCCGAAGCCCGGCGTTGCGGCGCCCTGGCCCATCTTCAACAACTCGCCAATGTCATCGCTGCCGCTCTGGCCTTTGGGCTTGAACATATCCATGCTCGCCTTCAGGTCCCGCGTCTCCCGCGCCAGCTGTGCCGACGTGTCGTCCTTTTTCTTTTTCTCGCTGCTGCCGCCGCCAAACGTTCCGCTGAATCCGATGGTGATTTGGGTGGGACGGTTCAGCGGTCCCTGCACGCTGATCTGTGCCTTCACGCCCTTCAACGCAGGGATCACCGAATCCACGGGGACGGCAGGGATCTGCATGGGCAGTGGCTGGTGCGCGGCTGCCAGTCCGCCAACCACGCCGGCCGCCGCCGTGCCGGCAAGGATCATCCCCGGCGTCGATGTGACAAAATCTTTCACGTCTTTGACCAGTGGATCTTTTTCCACCTTCGCAATCACTTTTTTGCCGGCGTCGGTCTGCATCGCCGCTTCCAGAACCTTTTTTCCGGCATCCGCATAGTTGTTCGCCTTTGGCTGCTGCTGCTGTTGCGGATCTGCGCCGTCCGGCGTGTCGCGCTGCACAGCTCCCGTGCCCGGGCCCATGTTCATTCGTGCAATCGACCACGAAGGAACGCGTCCTCCCGCGACCACCGCGTCGGCCACGCGATCCGCTTCCTGCTCAAACGTGTCGCCGGGCTTGTTGATCCGTAGCCCGGACGCAGCCACGGGCGGCGCGGAATCCTGCGCCGGTTTGCGTGAAAGCATTCTTGGCATCATGGCTTCATGCTCCTGCCCACCGCTCGCGCAATCTGCATGCCGAGCGCGCGGCTTCCTTGCAGACCCTGTTCAACCGGAAGGCTGCCCAGCCGCAGCACCGGCCGTCGATGCGATTTCCACGCAGCGCGTGCCTGTCGATCGGCCAGCGTCCGCTCCAACTCGCTGCGCAGCCCGGCAATCAGCGCGTTGCGTTCCGCCGGTTCGAACCCCTCCAGCGCAACCCGGTCGATGACCACACGAATATGGCTCATACCCACCCCCGGATCTCGGCTTCCGCCAGCGGCCGGTCGTTCTTTCCCGCCTCCAGCCGCGCCGCCTCGAGCACGTGCGCCATCGCCACAGGCTGGTTTGCCGCAGCCGCCAGAAATGCGGCGTTCAGCGCAATGTTGCGAATGCTCCCGCCCGGCACCTTCAGTTGCGCCAGCGCCGCTGCATTGATGGATTCAGTCGGTGTCGCTTCCGGAAACGCGCGCCGCCAGATCGCCTCGCGCTGCGCCACTTCAGGAAAGGGAAATTCCACCATGAACCGCAACCGCCGCTGAAAAGCGCGGTCCAGCGAAGCCTTCAGATTCGTCGTCAGAATCGCCAGCCCCTGATACGCCTCCATGCGCTGCAGCAGGTAGCTCACTTCAATATTGGCGTAACGGTCGTGACTATCCTTCACATCGCTGCGCTTGCCGAACAGTGCGTCCGCCTCGTCAAACAGCAGCACCGCTCCGGCCTCCTCGGCGGTATCAAAAACCTGATGCAGATTCTTTTCCGTCTCGCCGATGTACTTGCTCACCACCGCCGACAGATCGATCCGATAGAGATCGAGCCCCAGCTCATGCGCCAGCACTTCCGCCGCCAGCGTTTTTCCCGTGCCGCTCTCGCCCGCAAACAGCGCGCTGACGCTCAGCCCCCGCCGTCCCCGATCGGCGAAGCCCCATGTCTCATAGACCTTCATGCGATGCCGCGCCTGATTCGCAAGCTGATGCAGCGTCGCCTTCTGCACGTCGGGCAGGATCAGATCGTCCCACGTTGCGGTGGGCACAATGCGCTGCGCCAGATCTTCGAGGCGCGGCTGCGCGGCCGTGCGGCACCCGCTCCAGATCGCCTGCGGTCCTGCCGTCCCATACAGCGCGGCGGTCGCGTGGATCGCGCTCGCGCTCATGCGAAACTGCCCGGCAAGATTTTCGAGAAACCCGTTAAGCTTGTGCGCTGCCGGTCCCAGCGCGAGTTGCCACAGGTGCTTCTGTTCCGCGGGTCGCGGTTTAGTCACCTCATAACGCGCCAGCGTCCGTCGAGTCTGGAAAAGCTCGCGGCTCGCAATCGCAGCCGGCGCGGCGATCTGCTCGATCAGCCGGCGCACCGGACCCGTAAACTCCGCTGTGCCCGCCTCCACCAGTAGCGCCGCATGCAGCAGCATTGCCTCGCGGTTCACCAGCAGCATCAGCTGTTCCAGCGCGGCAGAGTCAGCTGGAATTTCCCCCGCCCGCAGCGCAAAGAGATGCCGCCCTGCCTGCGCCGCGCCCAGTGCAGCCGTGTCGCGCTGTCCGTCCGGATCGTCCCCGTAGAGATGCACGACCGGCGTCCCGGCCCGGGCGTGTGCCGCCCCGTGCGCCGCAAAGTACGGCGCGATGGTTCCTGCCAGTTCGCGATGCTCCTCCGCCATGAAGTCCGGCGCCGGCGCGGCCACCAGCAGAGAAGCGAGCCGTGAATCGAGCAGGTTGATCCCCGCAAGGTAGTGCAGGATCCGCTCATCAATACGCAGCGGCGTGGTCGTCAGGCTGCGTCCAAAATCCGCCTCAATCAGGCGCAGCCGCCGCAGCGGTCCCTCGGGTGTCAGCGCGCTCCAGTGCGGATCATCGAGCGTCGCCAGCGCCAGGCCGAACGTAGGCGCGCTGCGTTGCGCGCCGCCCTGAGCCTCTGCGCATCGTGCGGCCAACTCAGAATCCATTTCCACACCCGCGCACAGCAACAGGATGTCCCGCTCAAACGCTGTCAGCTCGAAAATGTCCGCCAACCGGTCGATGGCGGCCGGCGGCTCCATCGCCCCCGCGTCTTCCGCCGCCTCATGCTTCTCTTTCCCCGCCAGCCGCGCACGCAGCCGCGCAAACTCCGCAGCCAGAAATATCTGGTTCGCCTGCGCCCAGTTCACCGTCGCCTCCGCTTTCGGAGCGGCCTTGCGGCCCTTGCGAGTTTTATTCGCCGCGCTCATGGCGTCACCGTGAGAGTGCCGGGTGGTGTGAATTTCCAGTTCTGCGCCGTGGGTGTCACCACGCCATCCACCACCAGATAGGCGGAATACGTATCAGCCGCCAGCACAGTTGGAAATTGAAAGCTGAGCGACGCCGTCGGCCCGGTAAAGCTCACCGCCGGCGCACCCTGTGACGTGCCGCCGCTCTGCGAAACCAGCGAGAGCGCGACCTGCTGCTGCGTCTGCACCCGCGGATCGCACGTGAGCGTAATCAGCGTGCCGCTGCCGCTGGTGGCCGCGGTGGGCGCGGGTGCGGCGGCAATCGAGATGCCAATGCCAATCACCACAGCGTTCGTTTGCTGGGTCGGGTTGCCGCTCGAATCCGTAAACTGCAACATCACCTGGCACACGCCGCAAGGCATCTGCGCCGTTACGTCAGGAACTACGAAGCTCAGCAGCGTGTTGGTCAGGTCGTTGATCGCAGGCGCAAATTGATATTTCACATTCGTGACCGGATTCGTAAGAACGATTCCGCTCGCTCCGCTCAGCGAGACACCGCTGATCACCACCGTGTCGCCGGCAATCACCGGCGATTGATCGTAGGGCGGCCGCACCGCCAGCAGTTGCGCTGCGCCGCCCGCCTGCACCACAATGTTGCGCGTCAGCACCGGCAGCGAGAACGCCGTGGGGTTGTCGTTGCGCATCAGCACCACTGAGACCTGAAAAGGAAACGTTGGCCGGTAGTCGGCCTTCAGCGCGGTCCACAGCCATGCCATTTCTTCGCGGCCCAGCGTCGCCGGCGCAATCTTGATCATCTCGATCTGCGCCGCAATTCCCGCATCCTGCAGTGCCGTGTTGTACGTGGTGCTGGAGAGCGTGGCCAGCAGACTGGTCATCGTGGAGCGCGTCAGAATGGGATTCTCATGCAGCATCAGCACCGCATAGCCCAGCAGCGCTTCCGCCTGCGCATTCTCCGATGCGTACGTCGTGAGCAGGTAATGCAAATCGAGCGCCAGCGGCGGATTTGTCAGCCGCGTCGCGCCGTCCGAACCAAGCGACGGGAGTCCCACGTTGCGCCAGGCCGCATTCGGCGTCACCTGGTGGAGAAAAAGATTCACCACCGGATTGGTGCCGACGCCAATGCCGTATGTCGACTCCACCAGATCCGGCGCAATCGCCGAGACACTCACCGTGCCCAACACCGATCCGTTGTAAAGAAACTGCAGTCCCGTCTGCAGGGCGGTCGTCACGGCGGCCAATGCCAGCGCGGAGCTCATTGCGGCCTCCGTTCGCGGCGTAGATACTCACCGAGGTCCAGCGACTTGCGCGCCGGCGCCGGCGCGGTCGCTTTTGCCGGGCGTGGCGGCGCAGCCAGCACCTCAATGCGGCCGATGTGAATCTCAATTGAGTCCGGCTTCTCCACCGTCGGTTCTGCCGCTTGAACACGCCGCTGCGAAGCAGGCAGCACGGCAGCTGCTTTTGCTGCGCCCACCCTCGCGGCCACAGGAATACGTGGCGCAGCCACCAGCGGTCGCGTCGATTCGATACGGTGCTGCTGCACACCAGCGTGCTCCACCGCGGTTTCCTGCGGGCCCGGAGTCGAAGCCGTTGCGTTCTGCTCCGTGTGCCCAACCACCTGCGACCCACCAGGCAATCCCGTCTCAACGTTCGGCCGCGATAGCGCCACTAGCGGCGCAAAGTCATTCGCTTCTGAGATTGATGGCTGCTCAGCATGACGTCGCGCAACATTGTCCGAAAGAGAAACGCCGTGCTCCGTCTGCCGCTGATTCGATTTTTTTGTGGAAGTCTGCGCCACGGCTTCCTGCGGGCGCACCGGCGAAGCCGCGCGCACTTCGGGAGAAGCCTCGATCGCTTCCGTCGTCCCCGGCGACTCCATGGGATCCCCGCCCGGCGCTCCCGGGGGTGACCATACCGTTCCCACCACAGGATGAATCGCCCGCTGCCCATGCAGCACGCCCGATGCGAGACGCTGCAGAAATCCGCTCATGCCTGCACCATGTCCAGATACACCGCCCGGCGCGGCTCGCTCAGCGAGAGAATCTCGCGCTCCGTCCATCCGTACGCCGCAGCCAAAGCGTGAACGTCATACAGCAGCCGCCGCGCCCGCGCTTCAATCTCTGCCCACAGCCACTCGCCCACATCGAGTGGCTCCTGCCAGCGGTGCTCGCAGGCTGCACAGCTAAAGTCGAGCAGCGTTTCGGCCAGCGGATCGGCCTCCGCCAGCAACTCACCCAGCCCCTCCACATCGTCATCGGAAAAGTCCAGCCCGTCTTCGCAGCAACGCCGCAGCAGTTTGCGCGCGGCCGCCCGCTCGTCCATTTCTCCTGCGACGCTGGCCAGGTCGCGGCTCGTGAGCGGGCGAAAGCGGCGGCCATCCACAGTCAGCTGAGCAGCCGCTTCGTCCCCCGGTTGCGGGAGCATGCGCGCATCAATAGAAAATTCCAACCGTTCTCCGCATTGCGGGCACGCAACCCATCCCGTCAGCGCGGAGCCAAAGCAAGCGCGCCGCAACTGCGCCAGCGCAGCGTTGCGACGGCCCAGCGGCCAGTCAGCCAGCGCGGCATACGGTTCGCCGGGCTCTGCTGTCGACAAGGCCAGAAGCGCACGGTCCAGCGGATGCAAACGGCTGCCGCGCTCCCACAGGTCGAGGAGGTCGGGATTGGTAAGCGCTCTCATCGGTCCCGGCGCCTAGGTGCTGACCGTGGAGAGCGTCGGCTCCAGCGCTTCCGTCACGCTGGTGTCTCGCTCCCAGCCCTCGTTCTCGATCTTGATGTGCTCGATCGCGACGGCATTCGCGTTGGCGTCCAGGTCCGGCATCGCCTGGTATTCAGAAACCCAGCACCGGTAAATCTTGTAAGCGATCACCAGTTGCCCCGCCTCGTTATAAAACTCGAGATAGAGATTTTTGCGGAAGCTCGCCAGCGAAACTTCCGAACCAAGCGCTGCGCCGTAGTTCCACACCAGCCCAGCCCAGTCATGGAAGGCGAGGTCCATCGTCAGCCCGCGCTCCAGCGTAAGGGCGTCGTACTTATTGCGCCCTGGCGACTTGTGCGATGTCGATGGATCGCCGCCCGCGCGATGCTCCACCACTTCCGTGGTGCGCTTCAGCGCGCTCAGCTTGCTGCCGCCGTAGACGTACTTGCCGTCCCACTTAATGCGGAATTTGAAATTCTTGTACGGATCGAGACGCGTCGTATTCACAGAAAATGGAGGCATGGGTAGGTCCTCTCTCCTCGGTTAGTTTTCCAGGTTTTCAAGCTTGCTTCGGTTATGCGTTGCGTACGCTACGACGACGCCATGCCGGCCATCTGCTGAATCTGCAGGACCACGAACTCGGCGGGGTAGAGCGGCGCAAAGCCGACGAGCACGTTCACAATGCCCTGGTCGATGCTCGACTGGGGATTGTTCTCCGCGTCGCATTTCACGAAGTAAGCCTGCTGTGGCGTGGTGCCCGCAAAGGCGCCCTGCTGGAAAAGTCCCTGCAGAAACGCGCCGATGTTCAGCCGCAACTGGCCCCACAGCGTATTGTCGTTCGGCTCAAAGACCGCCCACTGCGTTCCCTGATACAAGCTCGATTCCAGAAACAGCGCAAATCTGCGGATGGGCACATACTGCCACTGCGATCCCACCGCGTTGTTGCCGTCCAGCGTGCGCGCGCCCCACACTACGGTGCCGTACACCGGGAAGGTGCGCAGGCAATTCACCGCCTCCGGATTCAAACTTCCGTTCTGCGAGTCGGTCAGCGTGTATTGCAGTCCGCTGATCCCCGAAAGCCCCGCATCAATCCCCGCGGGAGCCTTCCACACGCCACGGCTCGCATCCGTCGCCGCATAAATGCCTGCCACAAAGCCGCTCGGCGGAAATAGCGCCGGCCGGTTGCCCGCCAGTGGATCCGGCGCCGACACCCAGGGGAAGTAATACGCGCTGTTCGATGATTGTGGCTCCGTCGTAATCGCGCCCGTTGAACTGCCCACCGGTCCCGACGTGATGAGCGACGCGATGGAGGTGTTCTGCGGCGGGTCGACGATGTAAAACGCGCGATTGTCCGCCAACTGGCAGAAGGTCTGCAGTTTCGAAATGGTCGGCGCATCGGTCATGCCCGGTACTACCAGCAGATTGAAGAACACCCCATCCAGCAGCGGGATCCCGCTGCCGCTGCCGCCAATATTCAGCGCGTCTTCAAAGGCGCCCGTCGAGCCGACAGTCGGATACAACACATCCCCAGGTTTTCCGTCAGTCAGCAACGTGGCCGTTATTGCTGCAGGCGATCCGGTAGGTGCGCTTGTCGGAGGCAATCCAGTCGACGGATCCTTGAACGTGATGTAGTTCGAATCGGCGTCGATCACCGCAACCACGTAATTCCCGGCCGGGTCTGCCGGATTGAACGACAAGTTCGTGAAATTTTCGAGCGTCGTGTAGGTGGTCGTGCTGCCCGTTTTAGTGGCCAGCTGCACCAGAATGCTGAAGCGTGAGGCATTGGCGGGCGATAGCGTCAAAGTGACCTGAATGTTATTGCCCCAGTCGCCCGGACTACTCGCATGAAGCTTCAGTCCGCCGATGTCTGTAGCCAGCGATGCCGTCTCTGCTGGAGTCGCGCTCGTGGTATCCAAAACCCGGACGATATACGCCTGCGACCCGCCGTTCCCGAAGAACTGGTTCACCGCGTAGCCCAGATAAACGTTGGGGTACAGCCCGCCAAAAAGGGTCTGATACTCCGACCAGCTCTGGACAAGCACAGCTTCGTCGGCGGGTCCCATCGGCGCCCAACCCACAAAAGCAGCTACCGACGTCGCTACGCCGGTGATGGTATGTACTGCGCTCGGAAGCTCCTGGATATATACCCCGGGATAGGTGTAACTGGACATAGTTAGTCCCTCCTTGTGTAAAGTGCGCCACAACAACCACCAAAGTGGATAAGGAACACAAAGGAGGGCGAGCGAGCGGTGGCTCAGCCTCTGGCTTGACTGTGATCGGGGGAGTCCAGGACTAGGTAAGTGGGGGAGGACTGTGGCCCGATTGCCGGAATTCCTGTCTTTGGATAGAGAGTGAATCCAGGCTTGTTCTCAATGAATCGCCTCTGCTGCAAATTGCCTGCGCCGGTTCATGAATTTCCCTTGACAGACAATTGCAACAACTGAGTTCGAAAGAGATGGCCAGCCTACTCCCCATTTTTTGCTCTGTCTAGTACAAGTTTTGTAAATATTTTTTTCGCATTGTGGAATGGCACCCGATGCGTCGTGAAATTTTGCACGATGAGACCATTTTCATTTCGCTTCGATGGCCACATAATTTTTCGCGCGTAAAGGCTTTTCATCGAGCAGGGCGTCTCGCCTGTTATGTGCGTGGATTGCCGGTCGAAAGCGTTCAAGAACGTTCGGCTACATCCATTAAAGTTGTGGGGTACATGCAGGGGTATTCTATTGTCACTTTGCCATCCCCCTGCTGTGCAGATGGTAGCTCAGGGCGATGTAATACATCATTTCGTCGATGCCGGGGTTGCTGGGGACCTGGCGGCCATCGGAGAAGTGGAAGTCGGCAACACCCGGACGAATCTCCCATGCGTGGCTGACAGGAATCTCCAGCCCCAGCGCCTCCTGAAGCGTGAAATTCAGGTACGCACCATCCGGTGAGAGAGCCTTCTGCGTAAATCCCACAACGCCGCCCTTAACGGTGAACCAGGGCTTCAGGACCTTGCCATCTCGCCAGAGCATGCGAAGACCAATCGGCGTGAGAGCGAGACCGGGCACCGTGGTGCGCCGGGCGCTCAAAGGGTCTCCGTATTCGTCCTCAAGGGACGGCTGCCGCAGAATCGTAATCGGCAGGATCTCACCAACGTAGTCCATGCGTGCACCGAGGAACGTCCCCCACGTGTGCCGGTCGTACTCGATACCGGCTACGTGGAAGTAGCTCCACCATGAGCCGGCGAAAATGTGCCAGTGACCGAAGGAGGATTCACCTTCGAAGGCAATTTCAGACTCGGGAGCGGGGGCTTTTGAGTTGAATTGCCCGATAGCCGCGTCCGGGGGCGGTGCCAGACGCGGAGCCCACACGATGCCGGCTGAGAAGCGGCCGAAGTTAGTGGGCAAACCCGGGATTCTGTAGTACGGAAAGTCGGAGGTAAGGCTGGTCTCCATAGCGAAGTTGGTGTGCTGAACACCCCCCTCGACGCGCAAGCTGAAATGCCGGTCGAGGGGTGTATCGACGCCGCCACCAGCATAGATTGTGAAGGACGCAATCGTCCCGATCGCTCCATTCGAGGCCCAGTTTTTGTTGAGATTGGCTGCGCCAAAGAGCATCTTGCCGAAGATGACTTCGCGGCCCATGGCGTGGCTGTATTGGCCGCCGGCGGTGGTGAAGTAGCCGCGCTGCAGCGTACCCAGGTTTGTCCCCTGGAAGTTACTCAAATCGAGGACGAAGCGGAGATTATGCCATGGAGGGAAAGCGCCGTTCGCGTCCCACCCCAACAGCGGTTGTCGTGAGCCGGGAACTCCGTTGAAGGAGTTTGACAGCGAGCTGAAACTTCCAGACACCTGATACGGCGCGGTTGCTGTCTGGGCCCGCGGGCCAAACAGCGGCAGATGCAGAACGAGCACCAACAGGAGTGTTCGCATCGTAGTATCGGGCGTTAACTTAACCGGGCGAAAAATTTGGGCTTTCAAATCGTTTCGATGAATGCTCTGAGGGAGAGCCCGGTGGCTCGATCTCAAAAATTTGAGGTTCAGCATATCAGGGTCTTGCATCCCTGCGCGCGACGAACTCAAACCAGCAGCTGAGCAGCCTTCGGTTCCCAGTTCGAGGGAAACCTGACGCGGCGGCCTGCGCGCCCTACACTGGAAGATATGCCCAAGCTCCGTGAGGCCGTCTACGGCAAAGGTCATCTTCATCTCATTACCTGCACCTGCTTTGGGAAGCAGCCGAAGCTTGGAGAAGAGAAACACAGGAATGTGTTTGTGCGGTTGTTGGAAGAGCTGCGCGTCAAGTTCCGGTTCGCCATTGTCGGGTACGTGGTGATGCCGGACCATTTCCGCCTGTTGATGCGCGAGCCCGAAATCGACACCGCCGCCAACGCCGTGGAAATGCTGCAGGGCCGATACCGCCGCCGGTACAACAGCTCGGCCCGATCGGACGAACAGGTTTGGGAGAACCGCAGCTCGGATACGCACATCGTGGGAGCGGAGGCGATTGCAGCCACCCTGGCGTCGATGCACGCGGAGCCAGTGAAGGCCGGGTTGGCATCCAGCCCTGAGGAATGGGAGTGGAGCAGCGCGCGCGCCTACGCGGGATTGCCCGAAGGGGTGGCTACCGTCGAGCAAGTTCCGGCCGCGCCGGTCTGAGCGGGCGCGCCGCCAGCGTCTATTTTTCGTCGAGCACAACCACTTGGATGGAGTAAGGCGGCATGGTGTGGTGCAGCGCACCCCCAGCCGTCTGCACCGTGCTTTCCACGGGCACAATATTGGTTGGTTCGCTGATCGTGTTCGTCGCCTGGGTGTCGTGGCCGCTGAGCGACTCCAGCTTGCCGGTGGCCGCCACGCTGCCGCCATCAAACTTCACATCGACGCGCTGCGATGTCGAGGCGGCATTCACGAGTTTCAGATAGAGCCGCTTCTTCGCCGCATCGCGCGTGATGGAGTAAAAGAATTTCGGATTGCCGTTGTCGAGACTCGAGGCCAGCGTCTCCGTACCGAGATATTGCGCGAACAGGACCTGCGCATAGTAGCTCGGCGAGCCGTAGCTCTTGTCCGCGTTGTAGCCGATCAGGTCCGGATCCCACTGCAGCCCGCCAGGATTCACATTGGTGAACAGCGGCGCGTACGAAGCCATCACCACGATGTCGCTGTTGCGCTCGAGGCCGGTCATCCAGGCCGCGTCGCCGAGAGCCGCTCCCATGTTCGGAGTCGGCGCGCCTTCCCGCGTGGCCCATTCGCCGACAAAAATCTTTGGGCCGTTGCGGTCGGTCTTGTCGTAGTGGTTCGCGTCCTGGAAGTTCTGCGTAGCTCGCACGTAGAAGTGCTCGTCCAGCACATCGGGCCGCACGCTCTTCACCGGCGCGGTGGCGATGACTTGCAGGTCGGGATACTTTGCCTTGATCGCTTTATAGAACTGCGTGTAGCGGCCGTCATAGCTGCCTGACCTGTCGAACTGGTCTTCGTTGCCGACTTCGACGTAGTTCAAATGGAAGGGCTGAGGATGGCCGTCTTTCGCGCGCTCGGCTCCCCACTTCGTATCCGTTCCTCCCGTCACATACTCCAGCTCGTCAAGCGCGTCCTGCACGTAGGGGTCGAGATCCGCCCCGGGGTTCACATGCTGGCCCATCAGGGAATAACCCGCGTACACCGCGAGCAGCGGCTGCATCTTCAGGTCTTCACACCAGTCAAGAAACTCCAGCAGGCCCATGCCGTCGGTGGAGTAATAACCCCAGGGGCTGGGATGGCCGGGCCGGTCGACCAGCGGGCCGATCGTTTTCTTCCACTGGAAGCGCTCTGAAATGTGATTGCCTTCCAGATAATTGCCGCCGGGGAAGCGCAGAAACGCCGGATGCATGGCGGCAAGTTTCTCCATCAGATCGGTGCGGTTGCCGTTGGTGCGGTTGTGATAGGTCGGAGGAAAGAGAGAAACCAACTGCAGCCACAGGGTTCCCGCGTGCGTCACCGTCAGCTCGAGGTGGTTGCCGGCCCCCGCAGCAGCGGCGTTCGTCTTCAGGGTAAAGGAGTATTGCTTCCATGAGCTGCCGATGCCGGTGACGGTGGCCTGGGCCACGGTCTGTCCGCTCTCATTGTTCACGAGGCTGGCGGTGATGGCGTCCGGCCCGTCAGCTTTCGCGTAGAAGGATCCGGTGTAGGTGGTATTCGGGCGGAGCGCCATGCCCCAATACCCGCCGTTCAAAACCCCGGCAGCATCGTGCGCGTCGGCTGACTGCACGTCCAGCTTGAGGCTGTGGTTCAGCGCATTGCTGGGTCCGGTGCTGGCGTCGCGCGACTCGCTGGCCGCGGCATTGCCTTTTTCCACCAGCAACCAGTCAATCGTGCCGGACCAGTCGGCGCGGAAGGTGCGATTGCGCACCATTTCCGCATAAAGGCCGCCGTCATAGGAGTAGTTGATCTCTTCGGTCATTAGGCCGTAGAGTGTGGGGCTGACTGGCGCAACGGCCTTCTGCGTCTGAATGGTCAGCATTGCTGTCCGGGACGAAGACTGCGCAGCCGCGGCCATGGCGCAGACTGCAAAGATGGCAATTGAAGCAAACGTTTTCCTGATCATACGGAGACCGTCCTGCAGGGTTCGAATTCCTTGACGCGCCAGTATAGCGCAGCGCCTGCTCCGCCGGGATGCCAGCGGTGACGCCGCCGTCACGGCGAGGCGGACACTCGGTCGTAAAGCGCAGGAACGCCGATATTCGAAACTTTTATTGGGAGTATCAGCAAAAGCAGGAATGGCGTATTTCCCGCGCATATATCTGATCGCATGACCAATTGAAGAGGAACAAGCGCGAATATCCCGGGCCACGTGGACGCGTTGGTTTCGGATAGCGGTATACGCGTCAACGCGAGGCAGAAATCCTGGCGGCCAGAGAAAATTTCGCTTGAATTCGTATCCGTCCTGGGACACAATAGGGCCTCATCAGGCCAACTCTCAATATCCTCATCAGAAAACAATTCATTACCGGGGCGTGATTCCGGTAGACGCGGTCTTTTTTTTCGGAGGAAATAGTGACCAGACGCTGTTTGGCAGTTGCCGCATTCGTGTTTTTGCTCACCTCTCCCCTCAACCTCCTGGCTCAAATTGCTACGACGTCGCTGCGCGGTGTCGTGAAAGACCCGAGCGGGGCTGTCGTTCCCGGCGCTCAGGTCATCCTGACCAACAACTCAACCGGTCAGGTTCTGAATGCGGCGACGAACGCGGCTGGCGAATACGCCTTTACGCAAATTACGCCTGCCTCTTACACCATCGACCTCAAAGCGACGGGGTTCGGCGAACAGAAGAAGGTCGTCGAGCTGATTGTGGATCAACCGGGAACGGTCGATTTCACGATGACCGTGACATCGCTGGCCCAGGTGGTCAACGTGAGCGCCGCGGCGGAGACGCTGAATACAACGGATGCCTCTCTTGGCGGCGCCATGGACAACGCGCTGATTCAGGCGCTGCCCAGCGAAACCCGCAACGTGCCTGATTTGCTGTCACTGGAACCAGGCGTTCTCTACCTTCCGACCATGGGCGCTTCTGAATCTAATCCCGGTGGCGACAGCCGCAGCGGCGCGGTGAATGGCATTCGCTCCGACCAGGGCAATGTCACCATCGACGGCGTCGATGACAACGACCAGGTCTTCGGCTATGCCTTCACGGGCGTGCTGCGCGAGACGCAGGACTCGGTGGAAGAGTTCCGCGTAGCAACCGCAAATACGAACTCCGACGAAGGCCGTTCCGCGGGCGCACAGGTGAGCCTGATCACCAAGTCCGGTACCAACAAATTCCACGGGGGCGCATACGAATACAACCGCCCGACGATGACGGTAGCCAACAACTTCTTTGTGAAGCAGGCGGAGTTAAACAGCGACGAAGCCAACGTGGCGCCAAAGCTGATCCGCAATATTTTCGGCGCTGCGGTCGGCGGTCCTATTCTCAAGGACAAGCTTTTCTTCTTCGGCAACTACGAGGGCAACCGCCAGGCGGAGGATGCGGTTGTCTCGGAGACCGTGCCGACGGCGTCGTATGACGCGGGCGAGCTCACGTATCTGGGAGACACCACGAGTGGCGGTACAGAGACGGTTACGCTTTCGGCAGCGCAGGTGGCAATGATGGATGCTGGGTGCCAGGTCTGCAACGGGGCCAACAACTCCGGCTATACGCCTGGACCGGGGCCGAATCCGAATTCACTGGCATACTTCAAGTCGATGCCGGTGGCGAATGGAAATACCTCCGGTGACGGCGGATTCAACAGCGGCTCGTTTACGTTTGCATCCCCCAATCCTGTTACCCTCAACACCAGCATTGCCCGTCTGGATTACGCGCCGAACGACAAGCACCGCATCTTTGTGCGCGGCGGATTGCAGAAGGACACAACCGGCTATCCAGAACAATTCCCGGGGCAGGGACCGTCGCAGCTCTTCGACGACAACACCAAGGGCATCATCGGCGGCGAGACGTGGTCGATCTCTCCCAGCATCGTGAATGACGTGCGTGTGGGCTATGTCCGCCAGGGTAACGCCCTGAGCGGGCTGGGCAAGACGGATTTCGTGGATTTCCGATTCCTTTCCAACCCGACGGCGGAGACACGCACGCTGACCCAATCAGTCCCGGTCACCAACGTCATCGACAATTTCAGCTGGATCAGGGGCAAGCACTCCATTGGGGTCGGCGGAAACTGGCGCCTGATCCACCAGAACCGCGAGTCGGACGCGAACTCCTATAGTAGCGCCACCACAAATCCCTACTGGCTGGGAGGCAACCCGCCCAATCCCCCAGCGGGGCAGGACCCGGTCGATCAGTCGTTCTCCGACTCCTACGTGATTGCGTATGCAAATTTGGTGGGCACCGTTCCGGAGGTGAACGACCAGTTCAACTACAAAGTGTCCAGCCCAACATCCGCGACTCTCCTGGCGGACGGCGCTCCGATTGCGAGACACTTCAAGTCGAACGAATATGAATGGTATGTTCAGGACGCGTGGAAGCCAACACCGAATCTCGTCCTTACGCTGGGCTTGCGCCAGATTCTGCTGCAGACTCCCTATGAGACCAGCGGCCAGCAGGTAGCTCCCACAATCGACACGCATGCCTGGTTCCAGCAGCGCGAGGCGGCGGCCCTGCAGAGCGCGGTTTATGAACCTACCTTGTACTTCGCCCCGTCCGGCCCCTATTACGGGAAGCAGGGATTCTGGGCGAAGGCGAAGGGTAACTTTGCACCCCGTTTGGCCCTTGCCTATTCACTCAACGAGAAAACGACGATTCGCATGGGCGCTGGATTATATTTCGACCATTACGGCGAAGCGCTGGTGAACGCCTTCGACCAGCATGGCGCTTATGGCATCAGCAGTTCCATCGGGAATCCGGCCGGTGTCTTCAACACAGAGACCTCGCCGCGATTCACGAGCCGGACGACTTTGCCGTTCAGCACCGGTTCGGCGCCATCCAGCGCATCGTTTCCCTATGCGCCTCCTGGTGGTCTCAACGGGTTCTCGATCACCTGGGGACTCGACAGCAAACTGAAAACCCCTTACACCGAAGCCTTCAATCTTTCGATTCAGCACCAGTTCTCCAAGGGATGGACCGTTGAAACCGATTATGTCGGCAACATGGGACGCCATTTGATCCAGAGCCTCGATCTCGCCGAGCCGGTGGATTTTGTCGATCCCAAAGGCGGCGGCGATTATTACCGCGCAGGCACCGAACTTTCGCATCTGGTGGATGTGAACGGCGGCAACTACGGGACAGGAAGCCCCTCGGTTCCACAAATCAAATATTTTGAAGACATGTTCCCGTGGATGGCGGGCCTTGAATACCCTGGGGAGAGCGCAACTCAAACCATCTATGACTACGAATGGGCGCCGTATCGGGCGAACCTCGGAGCGACAAGCTCTCTCGCGGATATCGACTTCTTTGGTCCGCTCATTGGCTTTTACCCGGCGCCGGCCAACTATCAGCCGCACTTTTGGCAGGGGCAGTTCTCCTCGCTGTATGCCCTGTCCACGATCGGCATGAGCTATTACA
>CAWFNL010000011.1:0-73834 GCA_963817165.1 uncultured Acidobacteriaceae bacterium
TCCCGGCCCAACCGCCTGCGCATCCTCGGCGACGGCCAGCAAAGCAAGCCTTATATCCATGTCTCCGACATTGTTGCGGCCGTTCTCTGCGCCGCGCAGAAGGCCACCGGCGCTTTTTCTGTCTTCATGTCGCGACCGACGACGCCGTCACCGTCTCGGAAATTGCCCAGCTCGCCGTCGAAACCCTCGGCCTTCCCGCCAAACCCATCTTCGAATACGCCGGCGGCCGCTGCGGCTGGCGCGGCGACGTTCCCGTTCTCCGTCTCGATTCGACGCGTATGCGTTCGCTCGGTTGGGTGCCAAAATGGAACAGCCGTGAGGCTGTCCGCCAATCCCTCCAGCGAGCTTTTCACCGATGAACGCGCCCTCCGCAACTAAAACTTCGTGGCCTCCACGTCTCGCCCTGCTCGCCGGTGGCCTCGCCACACGCCTGCGCCCCGTCACAGCAACCACGCCCAAGTCCCTCGTGCCTGTCGCCGGCGAACCTTTCCTCGCTCACCAACTGCGCCGTCTCCGCACCAGCGGCCTCCGCGAAGTGGTTCTCTGCACCGGCCATCTCGGCAACCAGATTGAAGACTTTGCCGGCGATGGCTCGCGCTTCGGCCTCGACATCGCCTACAGCCACGACGGCAACCAGCCTCTCGGCACGGGAGGGGCTCTGCGCGCCGCTCTGCCGCTGCTCGGCTCGCGCTTTCTCGTCATGTATGGCGACAGCTGGCTCACCCAGCCCATTGAGCCCGTCTGGCGCGCCTTTCTCGACTCCGGCAAGCCAGCCCTCATGACCGTGTTTCGCAACAATAACCGATGGGGCGCCAGCAACGTCGATTTCCACGAGGGGGCGGTCCTCCGCTACGACAAAACTCACGCCGCTCCAGGCCTGCATTACATCGACTACGGTCTCGAAGCCCTTGATGCCAGCGTCATCGCCAACCGGATCGCGCCCGCCTTCGACCTCTCCGAAGTCTGGTCCGGGCTCGCCGAATACGCCCTGCTCGCCGGCTTTGAAACCCCCAGACGGTTCTATGAAATCGGGACCATCCCCGGACTCCGGCGAAACCGAGGCCTACCTGATCGCCAACCGCGTGTCCGCCACCCGCAACAAAGTCATCCCGCCCCCAAAGCCACCGAGGAGGAAGCGCCCATGATCATGACGCGCACACCGTTGCGCATCTCCATCGGCGGCGGCGGCACCGATCTGCCCTCGTATTACTCGCGAGCACGGCGGCGGCTTCGTCATTTCCGCCGCCATCAATAAGTACGTCTACATCACGGTCAATCGCAGCTTTCTGTCCGGCTATTTCCTCAAGTATTCCGAAACCGAGCACGCGCACACCTGCGACGAAATCCGCCATCCTCTCATGCGCGAAGCCATTCGCCTCCGCCGTGCAGCAGCTCCGCTCGAAATCGTCAGCGTGGCCGATGTTCCCGCCGGCACCGGCCTCGGATCGTCGGGAACCTTCCTCGTCGGCCTGCTCCACGCGCTCTACGCCCTGCGCCGCGAATCGGTCACCGCGGAATGTCTCGCCCGCGAGGCCGTCGACATCGAGATGAATCGCCTCGGCAAGCCCGTCGGCAAGCAGGACCAGTACATCGCCGCGTACGGCGGCCTGCTCTGCCAGGAATATCTTCCCGATGGCGAAGTCCGCGTCACGCATCTGCACATGAAGGATGAATCGCTGCACGAAATGCGCGACTCGCTCATGCTCTTCTTCGTCGGCGACACCCGCAGCGCCGCCTCTTTATTGGGCGAACAGAAGCGGCTCTCCGAAGCCCACGACCCCGCCATGATCGACAGCCTGCACTTCGCCCGCGCCATCGGCCGCGAAATTCGCGACGTCCTCGAAAGCGGCAAGGTCGTCGAATTCGGCCGCCTCATGCATGAACATTGGCTGCGCAAACGCGCGCGCTGCCGCAGCATGTCCTCCAGCCGCATCGATCAGCTCTACGAACTGGCCCGCAACACCGGCGGCGCTACCGGGGGCAAACTCGTCGGCGCCGGTGGCTGCGGCTTCCTGTTGCTGCAGACCCAGGATCGCCGCCGCCTGCGCGACACCATGCTTCACGCCGGCCTCGACGAAATGGATTTCAGCTTCGACTTCGACGGATCGGTGGTCTTCCTGCGTAATGACTAATTCCGCTATGAACGCCGCGCCCGTCGAGTGGACATTGACCGACCTCTTCGCCGTCCTCTCCCGCCGCCGCGCATGGATTCTCCGCGCTCGCCCTCACCTGCGTCATCGCCATCCTCTACGGATTCAGCGCCACGCCTCGCTATCGCGCCACAGCTGTGATTGAAATACAAAAAGGCTCCCGCGGCGCCTTCGGCCTCGACAACACCACCAGCGACGCGCAAGCCACCACCATCAGCGATTCCTTCGACGACAACCTGACCCTGGAAACCGAAATCGGCATCCTCCAGTCCGATGCGCTCGCCCTCGACGTCATCCATCGCGAAGGCCTCGAAGCGACCCCCGACTACTTCGCGCCGCGCGCCAGCCATTTTGCCTGGATGCATCGCCTCTTCTTCTGGCGCAAGCCGCTCGAGCCGCTGTCCGTTCCCCTCGCCGACGCGCCCCAATCGCCGCTACGTCGCGCTGAAAATCTTTGCAAAACGCACCAAAATCGCGCCCGCCGCGGGAACCCGCCTCATCTCTGTCGAATATTCCGACCCGGACCCGGCGCGTGCCGCTGCCGTCGTCGCCGCGCTCATCCGGTCCCTCGCCGATTACCGATTTCAGTCGCGCTCCTCCGCCGCCGAGCAATCCGGCGTAGGGCTGCAGGCGCAACTCACAACCCTGCGCCAGCAAACCGACGCGCTCGACGCCCGCGCCGCCGCGCTCGATCGCGAAGCCGGAGCATTCGGCGACGACGATGCCCACAACGTCGTCCTCGCCCGCCTCGACGCGCTCAACACGGCGCTTTCCGCCGCGCAGTCCAATCGCATCGTGCGCGAAGCCATCTGGCGCGCCGTCGCTACCGGCGACCCCGAAGTCATCTCCGGACTCGGCGGCAACGCCGGTGCCGGCGTCAACACGCAAAATTCCTTCGCGCTGCTGCAATCCCTCCGCACCCAGGAAGCCGTCGCCAAATCCCAAATCGCCGAATCCGCCGGCCGCTACGGCGACAACTGGCCCGCCCTCGCCGAACAACGCTCCGGCCTCGCCACCGTCCAGCGTTCCATTCAGGACGAAGTACACCGCCTCGGCGACCGCGCCCACTCGGACTACGCCGTCTCTCTCCAGGCCGAGAACTCCGCGCGCGACGCCTTCGACCAGCAAAAAGCTTTGGCCTCCAGCCTCACCGGCAACGCCGTCACGCTGCGCCTCGCCCGCCAGGAAGCCGACTCGAGCCGCACACTCTACACCACGCTGCTCTCGCGCCTCCAGCAAACGGGCGTCCTCGCCGGACTCCACTCCGGCAACTTCGCTGTCGTCACCCCCGCGCTCGTGCCGCCGCCCGACCACCCCACCAGTCCCAGCATTCCGCTGCTCGCCGCGCTGGCTCTCGTCGGAGGATCGACCCTCGGCTGCGGCGCTGCCCTCACCCGCGAACTCACTGACAATACCATCCACACCGCCTCCGATCTGCAGAGTCTCGCCGCAACCGATCTCGACGCGCCCATCTTCGCTGTCCTGCCTCCGCCGCAACCCGAACAGCCCTGGTTTCGCCGCCTGCTGCCCGCATCCCACCACGGCGACCTGGCGCTCGAAGCCGCTGCCGCTTCGGATTACGCCCTCCCCGCTCCCGCTTCTCCCTTCAGCGACGCGCTCCACCATCTCCGCGCCAACCTGCTGCTCGCGCACAGCGAACGCTCCCCACAGATCATCACCATCGCCTCGGCTGATCCCGCACCGCGCCCCGCGTACGCACCGCACAACGCCGGCTACTTCGAAGAACAATCTCCATCCCTCGCGCTCTCTCTCGCCACCGTCCTCGCCCAATACGGCGCGCCGGTTCTCTGTGTCGATGCCGATCTCCGCTCCGCTCCGTCTGCCGGCATCTTCCCCGTCGCGCCCGGCCTCAGCGATGCGCTCACCGCCAACCAGCCGCCCGATTACGACCACCCCTCCATGAATGGCTCGTTACTCTCTGTCCTGCACACCGGCCCGCGTCCGCCCTGTCCCGCCGAACTCATCGCCTCCGCGCGCATGTCCGCGCTCCTCGCCCAGTGGCGTCAGGAATTCCGCTTCATCGTCATCGACAGTCCGTCCGTCGCCTTCGCTGAAGCCCTAGTCCTCGCCCAGCAGTCGGACGCCGTCCTCCTTACCACCCGCGCCGGCCACACCCGCCGCGACGCCATCGCGCCCGCCCTCCACGCCCTCAGCCGCCAGATTCCCAGCCACGCCGTCCTCGGCCTCGTTCTCGAAAATGTTCCCGGAGGTCCCGATGCGCATGCTTAACTGCTTCCGCAGATTTTCTTATTTTGAAGGGGCACGACTTCAGATCATGCGGATGATCGCGTGCCTTGAAGGCGCACCATTTCAGTTTCCGCCAATGAACTCCTGTTTTGAAGGAGCACGACTTCAGTCGTGCCGTAACAACCGCAAATTAGAGTGGGATTTAGCCCCTGAGGGGCGCCTTCTACATCGGTCAAGAACTCTTTTCGCAGTTTTCCTAATCATCGTTGGATTCGGTTGCTCAGCCTCCGCCCAACAACAATCTTCTCCGCCCGCACCCACTCCCTCCGCCCTCGCAATCTCCCCCACCCCCCAACCCGAAAGCCTCCTCATCGGTCCCGGAGACCTCCTCCGCATCACCGTCCTCCGCGAATCCGAGCTCGATCAGCGCGTCCGCGTCCTCGACTCCGGCGACATCACCCTCTCCCTCATCGGCAACCTCCCCGTCCAGGGACTCGCGCCCGCCGAGGCCGCCGCACGCATCGCGGACCAATACCGCGCCGGAAAATTCCTCCTCCATCCCGAGGTTTCCGTCTTTGTCGAAGAATATGCAACTGAGACGGTGACAATTCTCGGCCAGGTCGCCCACCCCGGCACCGTCCACCTCGCCGCCCCGCGCTCGCTCATCAACGTTCTCTCGTTAGCCGGAGGCCTCACCGAAATCGCCGATCGCCACATCGTCATCGAACGCAAGTCCTCCGACCCTCAACAACCGCCCGAGCGCCTCCGGGTCTTTCTCCCCAATCGCGCCGACGACGCCCTCAACGCCAACGTCCTGGTCCGTCCCGGCGACACCGTCCTCGTCCCCAAAGCCGGCATCGTTTACGTCCTCGGCGACGTCGCCCACCCCGGCGGCTACGTCATGCAGAACGATTCCCAGCTCACCGTCCTCCAGGCCATCGCCCTCGCCGCCGGAGCCTCCAAAACCGCCAGCGAGAAGCGCGTCCGCCTCGTGCGCAACGTCGACGGCCTCACCAACTCCCTCGACCTTCCCCTGCGCGACATGGAACGCGGCCGCGAACCCGACGTCCCTCTCCAGGCCGGCGACATTCTCTACGTCCCCTTCAGCATGGCCCGCAATCTCTCCATGGGACTCGCCAACATCACCGCCGCCGCCAGCTCGGCTCTCATCTACGCGACCCACTGATGACTCTGCGCCGCATCCCGACTCCGCCCCTCGAAGACCTGGCTTGCGCAGCGCTCTTCGCCTTCTTTTCCATGCAGGGATCCATCCCCGGCATCGCCCCCGCCGCCGCGCTTGAAATGACTTCCTCCGCGCCCACCGGCCTCAACACCATTGGCGGCATCGTCTCCCAGGCCACCGCCAATCTCCTCATTCTCGTGCTCATCCTGCGCCGCCCGCGTCTGCTGCTCCGCTCGATCCCGAAAGTCCCGTGGGTCGCATTGCTCGCATTACTCGCCATCGCTTCCACCGCCTGGTCGCTCGATCCCGCGCTCACCCTGCGCCGCTCCATCCCCTTCGCCCTCGCCGGGCTCTTCGGACTCTATTTCACCACGCGCTTCCCCGCGACCCGCCAGTTCGCCATCCTCCGCCTCGCCATGATCGCCGTCGCTCTGGCCACCGTGTTCATCGTGATCCTCGCGCCCTCCATCGGACTCGACCACACCCCCGGCCACACCGCCGACTGGCAAGGCGTCTTCACCCAAAAGAACGCCTGCGGACGCATCATGGTCCTCGCCTCCGCCGTCATCCTCTTCGGCCCACGCACTATCCCGGCACGCCTGGCCGCCCGCATCGCCGCCCTCTTGCTCTTCCTCTTCGTCCTCATCATGAGCGGCTCCCGCGGGGCATGGATGATCGAAGCCGCCATCCTCCTCCTCGCTCTCACGCTCTTCGTCGCCCGCCGCGCCGGCAACCGTATCCGCCTCATCCTTGCCGTCGCCGCGCCCCTCGCCATCGCCCTCACAGCCGCCGCCGCCACATTCCTCGCTCCCACGCTCATGCGACTCCTCGGTCGCGACGCCACGCTTTCCGGACGCACCGCCATCTGGGCCCAGGTTGTCCACTTCATCGGGCAACGTCCCGTCATGGGCTACGGATACGACGCCTTTTGGCGCGGCATGCAGGGCCCGTCCTTCCAAATCGACGCCGCTGTTCACTTCATCGTCGAGCATGCCCACAATGGCTTCCTCGAAATCTGTCTCGAACTCGGCTGCACCGGCCTTGCGCTCTTCTTATTGAGCTGGCTCCGCGCCGCGCACCAGCTCTGGCCCTCGTGGCGCGCCGGAGACATCCCCCGCATCGCCTTCCCCCTCGCCATCCTCGTGCTCATTGCCCTCTACGACCTCGACGAGAACACGCTCCTCATCTACAACGGCCTCTTCTGGCCGCTCTACGTTGCTGCCCTCGCCACCATCGATGCCACCGCCCGTGACCGCCATCACGTCCAACGCCCCGGCCCGCATGGCATCCTGTCCGCGCAGCCCAACGACCAACCCGTCCTGCAGGAAGCCTCATGAATCCCACCGTCCTCATCTTTCGCGCCGATCTGCTGCCGCCGTCGGAAACGTTTATCGCCGCTCAGGCCCACGCCCTCCGCCGCCACACCCCCGTCTTCACCGGGCTCCGCCGCATCCCCACCGGCCTCCAACTCGACTCCGAAGAGACCGTCACCCTCACCCACGGCAACACCCTCGCCGACAAGCTCCGCCGCCGCTTCTTCCTCCACGGCGCCCCGGCCCCACAATTTCAGCGCAAGCTCGCGCGCTGCCATCCCGAACTGCTCCACGCCCACTTCGCCGTCGATGCCGCAGCCGCCCTCCCCATCCAAAAACACTTCGGCCTCCCGCTCATCGTCACCCTCCACGGCTACGACGCCACCTCCATCGACGAATCTCTGCACACATTTGCCGCGGGCCGCGCCTTTCTCCGCCGCCGCGACGATCTCTTCGAGCACGCCAGCCTTTTCATTTGCGTTTCTGAACACATTCGCACCCAGGCCCTCGCGCGCGGATTTCCCGCGGCCAAACTCCGCACCCTCCCCATCGGCGTCGACCTCGATCTCTTCGCGCCCGACCCCTGCTACTCGCGCTCCCGCGATCCCATCGTTCTCTTCGTCGGCCGCCTCGTCGAGAAAAAAGGCTGCAGCCATCTGCTCCGCGCCATGGCCATCGTCGCCCAGCGTCATCCCCTCGCCAAGCTCCTCATCGTCGGCGACGGCCCGCTGCTCGATCCACTCCGCGCCCATGCCTCTGCAACGCTGCGCCACTGCACGTTCCTCGGACCGCAACCGCCCTCCGTCGTCCGCGACCTCATGCACCGCGCCACCGTGCTCGCCGCGCCCAGCATCGTCGCGACCAGTGGCGATACCGAAGGCCTGCCCATCGTCCTCTGCGAAGCCCAGGCCATGGCCCTCCCCATCGCTGCCTTCAACGGTCCCGGCGTTTCTGAAGCCGTCGTCGATCGCGAAACCGCACTGCTCTCCCCAACCGCCAGCGACGCCGATCTCGCAGAAAATATGTGCGCGATCCTCGCCGATCCCGATCTCTCCGCGCGCCTCGGCGCAGCCGGACGCCGCCGCGCCCAGCAACACTTTTCGCTCGTCACGCAAACCGCGTTGCTCGAAAACGCCTACGACGAAGTCCTCAAGCCTGTGTCGAAATCCTGAAATGCCGGAAGAATCCCTGCGCCGTGGCTCGCTCTGGATGATCTCCGGCCAGGGCGTCTCCGTCGTCGCCCAGGCGATTTACTTCATCCTCATCGGGCGTACCCTCGGCAGCCGCGAATACGGCGCGTTCATCGGCGTCGTCGCCCTCGTCGCCGCGCTCAGCCAGTTCTCCTCGCTGGGCATGGAGATGCTCCTCGTCCGCAATATCAGCCGCGACCGCACATCCTTCTCGACGACGTGGGGCCAATCGCTCGTCATCCTCACCGGCGGATTCTTCCTGCTCCTCGGCGCCGCCATGCTCTTTGCCCACTTCGCGCTGCGCCCCGACCTCCGCACGCTTGTCCCGTGGATCGCGCTCTCCGACGGCCTCCTCGGCAAACTCGTCCAGCTCGCCAGCCGCGCGTTTCAAGGCGCAGGCCAGCTCGCCGTCACTGCGCGCCTCGCCGCGCTCACCAACCTCTGCCGCACCGCCACCGCCGCCATCGTCTGGGCCTGGGCTCGCTCCCACGGCGTCCATCCCACCGCGCACCTCTGGGTAAAAATCTACTGGCTCTCCACGCTCACCGTTGCGATCATTGCCGCCATTCTCGTCACCACGCGTCTCGGATGGCCGCGCTTCCGCCGTCTCCGCGCCCGCGACCTCAGCGAAGGCTTCAGCTTCTCCGTCTCCGGATCATCGATCTCCATCTACAACGACATCGACAAAACCTTCCTCGTCAGCCTCGGACAATCCACCGCCGCCGGCATCTACTCCGCCGCCTATCGCGTGGTCGACGTCGCCACCATGCCTATCTACAGCATCTACGCCGCTGCCGCGCCGCGTTTCTTCCGCCACGGCGCAGAGGGCGTTCACCACGCCGCTGTCCTCGCCCGCAAAACTCTCGAGCGCACGCTGCCCTACTCCGTCCTCGCCGCCATCGTCATGTTTTTCGCTGCACCGCTGCTGCCGCTCGCCTTCGGTCCCACGTTTCGCGAATCAGTGAACGCGCTCCGCTGGCTCTGCCTGCTGCCCATCTTCCGCGCGCTGCATTACGCCTGGGGATCGGCCATCACCGGCTCCGCCTCGCAGTGGAATCGCACCGCAACGCAGCTATCCGCCGCCGCCCTCAACGTCGCTCTGGATTTTCTGTTGATTCCCCACTGGTCCTGGCGCGGAGCAGCAGCCGCCAGCCTGCTCACCGACGCAGCCTTAGCGCTGTTCAGCTACGCTGTCCTGAAAAACCTGCTGCGGCGCGAGGCCAAAGTTTTGTGTCAGGGAAAGACTCAAAAGCCTGCGGAAGAATCCACATCCTGTATCAGGACATGACTTCAGTCGTGCCGTAAAACGCATTAAAGATGTTGGGCTTTAGCCCCTCAGGGATGATCTCGTGCTGCTGCAGTCATCGCGCGCCTCGCGGATTCGGCGCGAAGCGCGTCCGCCTGGACGGCTAGTCCCCCAGTTCCCGCAGCAAAAATGCATAATCCAGCGCAATCTCTTTCAAATAGTCATACCGCCCCGAAGCCCCGCCATGCCCCGCGGTCAGATTCGTATGCAGCACCAGCGGCCGCGTGCCGGTCATCAACGTCCGCAGCTTCGCCACATACTTCGCGGGTTCCCAATACATCACCTGGCTATCGTGCAGCGACGTCTTCACCAGAATCGCCGGATACTCGCCCTGCGCCAAATTGTCATACGGCGAGTAGCTCAACATGTATTCGAACGCGGCCTTCTCATTCGGATCGCCCCACTCCTCGTACTCCGGCACCGTCAACGGCAGCGTGGGATCGAGCATGGTGTTCATCACGTCCACAAACGGGACGCCCGTCACAATGGCTCGATACAAATCCGGCCGCATATTCACAATCGCGCCCATCAGCAATCCACCCGCGCTGCGTCCCTCAGCCGCGATGCGATCCGCCGCGCAATATCCGCGCGCCGACAGGGCCTCGGTCACCGCCACAAAATCCGTGAAGGTGTTTTTCTTCTTCATCAGCCGCCCGTCATCGTGCCACGGCTTGCCCATATCCCCGCCGCCGCGCACATGCGCGTACGCCATCACCATCCCGCGATCCAGCAAGCTCAGCCGGTTGCTGTTGAACCCCATCGGCAGCGAGTACCCATACGATCCGTACCCATACAGCCACAACGGATTCTTTCCCGCGTCCCGCTTGTCCTTCCGCCAAACCAGCGATACGGGAATCTCCACGCCATCCGCAGCCGGTACAAAAATCCGCTCCGACTCATACAGCGTCCGGTCAAATCCTCCCGGCACTTCCTGCTGCTTCAGCAGCTTTGACTCGCCCGTCGCCACGTCGTATTCAAAAATCGAACTCGGCGTCACCAGCGATTGATACGCATACCGGTACGTGCTTGCGTCGAAGATGCGATTCTGGCTCGGGCCCGCGCTGTATACCGGCTCCGGAAACGCAATCTCCCGTCCCGCCACCATCTCCGTCCCACGCCCCGCAAACGGCCGCACCACTACATGCTGCAAAGCCTTCGTCCGTTCCCACACCACCGCGTGTCCGGCAAACAGATCCACTTCCTCCAGCATGGTTTCCGCGCGATGCGGAATCAGCTCCGTCCAATGCTCGCGCCCCGGCGTCTCTACCGGCGCCGTCACCAGGCGAAAATTCCGCCCCGCATCGTTCACCTTGATATAGAGCTGCCCGTAACGATGGTCCGCGTAGTATTCAATCTCGTCGCGCCGCGGTTCGATCAGCGTCCACGTGCCGCGCGGATCATCCGCCCGCAGGAATCGCTCCTCCGTGGCCGTGTGGCTCGAGCTTTCCAGAAAAATGTATTCGTTGTCGCGCGATCGTCCCGCGCCAATGTTGAAGCGCTCGTCCGCCTCCTCAAACACCAGCTCATCGTCGGTATGCGGCGTGCCCAGCACATGGCGATACAACTGGAACTGCCGCTTCTGCTCCTCATCTTCCACCGTGAAGAACAGCGTCCGGTTATCCGTCGCCCACACCACCGAGCCCACGCGCTGCGCCCGCTCGGGCAGCACTTCGCCCGTTCGCAGATCCTTCACATACAGCGTGTATTGCCGGAACCCTTTGTTGTCGCACGAATACGCCAGCAGATGCCCGTCGTCGGAAACCACCATCGTGCCCAGCGCGAGAAAACTTTCATGCTCGGCCAGTGCGTTCACATCCAGCAGAATTTCTTCTTCGCCCACCGGCCCGTCCGCCGTCCCGCGCTTCCGGCAGTAAATCTCATACTGCTTGCCCTGCTCGGTGCGCGAGTAGTACCACCACGCCCCATCGCGAAACGGCACCGAAACATCCGTCTCCTTGATGTGGCTCAGCATCTCTTCGTAGAGCTGCTTCTGCAGTGCTTCCGTCCCGGCAAAATTCGCCTCGCAAAACGCGTTCTCCGCCTCGAGATAGGCAATCGTTTCGGGATTTTCTTTCTCCCGCAGCCACGCGTAGTCATCCACCAGCGTGTGCCCGTGCAGAGTCCGTTCCGTATGCCGACGCGCCGCGACAGGCGGCGCCATAGCTCTCTCAATACTCATACTTTGATTTTAAAGGGGAGATCGAAGCCACCAGCTACCGGCTACCAGCTACCGGCTGCTTTGCTCCGCCTCATCCAGCATCGAGTACAGCTTGTTCCAGTCCAGAATTTGCTTGTACCCATGCGCCGTCACCACAAACGCGGTCGGCGTCTCGTCGATGCCCATCCGATTCCCCAGGTTCACATCCGCCTGCACTGCGGACTTCAGCGTTCCCTGCGGATCCATCACAAACGGCAGCCCCGTCCCATGCTCCTGGGCGAACTTTTGCGTGAATTCCTGCAAGTCGCTCTTCGTCTCAATGCTGCGCTGATTCGCAAAGATCGCGTTGCGGTAATCGTCGCCCAGCTTTTTGGATTTGGTGTCGAACCAGCGAGCATCCACCGCGGCCTGGAAGCTCCAGTTATGCATCGGCAGCGGAAAATCGTGCCGCACCCACGCCACGTGGTAGTGGTCCACCGCCTGCATGATCACAGGATTTTCCATCGCGCACATGGGGCACTCGAGGTCGGCGAACTCCACAATCGCGACCTTGGCACCCGGCGGCGGATGCAGCGCCGAAGTATCCTGCGGGTGCAAAAGCTTCCCCTGCTGGGCAAACGCGCCCAACCCCATCAATCCAACCACGCTCAATACAGCAAATTTCCGAAATCCAAGCATTTTTCTAATGTACCGTTTTCGAGGGCGAATTTGCATTTCGACGCTGCTCCCGCACCTACCCTATGATTTTATTTAGACGGAGCCGTAAGTCGACTATGAGCAAAGAATTTCGGGTGGAAAGTCCGCTGATTATTGTTTTCGAGCACGATGGGGAAACCGTCACCCACCTCTATCCGGGGAGTCACACAATCGAAGAATACGGCGCGTGGATCGCCGACATTGTCCGCCATACCGCGATTGCATTCAAAATTTGCGAGGACGATGTCTGGCGCTGGGTGGACGAAGAACGCCATCGCCCGAGGCCCGGCAGCGTGGAGGAAATCAAACTGCAGTAATCCCGCTATGGCCTTAAGCAGCCGCCCGCTTCGAAGCCCGCCACTTCGCCGCGACAAACGTGACATACACGAGATGAATCAAAATCGTCGCCGCGTACGCCAATATCAGATGCCGATGTCCCATATCCATCATTAATTCCCCGTTCCGCCGGAGACACCGGCCAGTTCGTGTTCCCCGTCCAGCAACCGCAGCGCCTCATCCTGCTCGGCCTTCTGCGTCCGATACTCGGCGACATAACGCAGGCTCACCACAAAAATGCCCCACATTACCCAGCCCGCCAGATTCCACCACACCGCCGGCATCATGCTGGGATCAATCCCCGATCCCGGCGCGCCGCCAAACACCGGCGCCGGATGCTGCGTCCGCCACCAGCGCGTTGAAAAATACACCAGCGGCACATCCAGATACCCAAAGATCGCCATCACTGCCGCCAGCGTCCGCATCTGCGGACCCGCGCCAAACCGCCGCAGCAGCAGGTACGCCACATAGATCAGCCACAGCACTAGCGTCGAGGTCAGCCGCGCATCCCACGTCCACCAAATGCCCCACACCGCGCGTCCCCACAGCGACCCCGTCACCAGGCCGATCAGGCAATACACCACGCCAATTTCCGCCGAGGCAACCGCCAGTGCGTCCGCCTTCAGCGCCAGCACCGGCTTCGTGTTGCGCACCGCCAGATACACCAGCGAGCAGCCGAGGTTGATCGCGAAGAAGATCCCCATCCCCACCCAGGAAGGGATGTGATAGTAAAAAATCCGCTGCACATCCCCCTGCGCGGCGTCCATCGGCACTTGAAACAGCGCCACACGGAAGCCCTCCGCCAAAACCGCCAGCGTTACCGCCAGCCACAACCATCGCCACAATTTCATAATTCCTGCCCCTTCTGAAACTCCCTAGCTCGCGCCGAAAGGCGCCTTTCGCAAGAAAAAATCCCCAGTTCCCTCTTCCCGACTCAACCCAAAATACGGTACAAAAGTAACACTATGGCCTGGTTCACCCTCATCCTCGCCGCCCTGCTCATGCTGGTTGGACTTGCTGGCCAAATCTTTGGCGTCCGCAAATCCTCTACCCTCGCCCCCCACGACCGCCCCGTCCGCAAATGGGTCCTCACCGTCGGATCCCTGGTCGCCGGACTCTGGGTCGTCGCCTTCACCGCCGCCCACTACCTCCATTACCACCACGCCGGCCGCTGGTAGGATTGGTCCGGCAAGCCAGCCGCCGAAGGCTCCCGCCTGGACGGCTAGTCCTATTCAGCGTGCAAAATTACCTCAAACAACATCAAACAAGCCGTCGTAAAAATCGCGTCATAAGCCGCGAGCGATTTGATCGACGTCACCGCGTCGCCTTCGCCCGTCAATATGGATGACGACGCCATCACCATCCACACCAGCGCCGGAATAAAAATCGGAAACAGCAGCAGCGGCAGCAACAATTCCCGCACCCGCGTTCGGATCGACAGCGCCGCAAAGAACACCCCATTCACAATCAGCGCCCACGTCCCCAGCGGCAGCACCAGCATCAGCAGCCACGCATTGCCCAGCGCATGCAGGTTGTAAAACACTACAAACACCGGCGCCAGCACCAGCTCCACCACCATCACGAAGAGAAAATTCGCCAGCGTCTTGCCCAAAAATAACGACGCAGCCGGAACCGGCGTCATGCGCAGCGCGTCCAGCACCTGGTTGCGCAGCTCCCGCGCCCACGCCTGATTCAGCGCGCTCACTGCCGCAAACATCGTGGCCACGCACAAGATACCGCCCGCAATCTGCCGGCTCACCGAGCGCGTCGGGTCGAACGCCATGCTGAACACCACCACCACCAGCAGCGCGAAAAACAGCATGGAGTTGATCGCGTCCTTCGACCGCCACTCCAGCCGCAAATCCTTTTTCAGGTGGGTCAGAAAATGCGGCGGCCTCATATCTTCTCCCCCAACTCACCCGAAGGCCGAACGTCGCGCGTCAGATCCGCCACCGTCCCCAGCGATGCCCGCAAATAATCCGCCGGCGTCATCACCACCTGCACGCCCCGCGTCCCCGCTGACACGCTCACCACATCGAACAGCTCCAGCGTCTCGTCCACGAACACGCGAAAATCCTTCTTCGCGCCAAACACCGTAACGCCGCCGCGAATATAGCCCGTCAGCGGCTGCACATCTTTCACCGAAACCATCTCGGCCTTGCGCGCCCCGGCCACCGCGGCCAGCTTCTTAAAGTCCAGTTCCGCATCGCCCGGCACCACTGCAAACACATGCTCGCGCTCGCTGGTCACGCAAAGCAACGTCTTAAACACCTGCTCCGGCGGCAGCCCAATCTTCTCCGCCACCACCAGCGCGGAAAACTCCTCAAGGCTCACCTCGTACTCGCGAATCTCGTACGAAACCCCCAGCCCGTCCAGGATCCGCGCCCCATTGGTCTTCGCGTGAGTCTTCATCGCGACCCGCTCCCAATCGCCACGCCCGCCAGCCGCAACTCGCCGGCCTTCGTGTACGGCCCCTCCAGCAGTGATTCCACCGCGCCCGCTTTCAGCGTCAGCACAAAATCCGCCAGCGGCTCCGCCAGCTCCCGTTGATGCGTCGTCAGCAAGATCGTGCGCTGCTCGCTGCGAAACGTCTCCAGGAGCCGCAGCATCTGGTGCGCGCTCCCAATGTCCATGTTGGAAAACGGCTCATCCAGCAGCAACAACTCCGGCCGCGCCACCAGCACCCGCGCCAGCGATGCGCGCTGCTTCATGCCCTGCGAATACTGCCCCACCGGCCGCGTCAGCTTCGGATCCAGCCCCACGCTCCGCAGCGCCTCTTCCGGCGCCACGCAATCGCGATCCCGGTACAGGCTCGCGAAAAATCGCATATTCTCAACGCCGGAAAACTCGTCGTACAGCATCGTCGCGTGGCTCATGTAGCCGATCCGCTCCCGCGCTTCCGACGGCGTCTCCGCCTTGCCCTCAGCCGTAAAAATCTTCACCTTGCCATAGCTCGGCTGCAGCAGCCCGGCCAAGGTGCGCAACAGCGTCGACTTGCCTGCGCCGTTTTCCCCCAGCACCAGATAGCAGCGCCCCCGCTCAAACTGGACGGCAACCTTACGCAATGCCGCAAACGTCCCATACAGCTTGGACACCTGCTCGAATTCGGCAATCACGCTGGTCATCGTCCGTCCCGCACCTGACCCCAGAACACACCCCGGCCATGGCATAAGAAAGCAGCCAAGCCACCCGTCCCACACCCTATTCCCTAAACCCTATACCGTGTGTTGATTCGCCCGCCCTAGAACCTGGTCCCCAGAACCCAGCCCCTGGCCTTCAGCTTCCCGTCGTCGCCATAGCCGTAGTCTGCGTCGCCGGAGCGCCCGTCTTCACCGGCGCCGGCGCATACTTCGACGCGCACTTCGCCTGCAATCCTGTCGCGTGGAACACGCCATCCCGCCCATACGTCCCAATGGCCAGCGCCTGGCTGTTGTCCTTAAAAGTGTCAGGTGGCGGCTCGTCGCCCGTATAGGCCACGGTCAGCTTGCGATCATTCTCCACCAGCACAAAGTTGGCGTGCGCTCCATCGCGCGCAATCGTTCCCGGCTGCACGCTGCCCGCCACCCGCAAATTGCGCGTGTAGACCTTGGAGCCCATGCTCTGCAGTTCCTGAATGGTGACGTAATAGCTCTTGTTCGCTTCCGTGGCCGTCAGCGCCAGGTACCCAATCGCCCCCAGCACCACCACCACCGCCACCGCAATCCGCATCTTTTGATAAGCCAGCTTCATGATGCTTCTATTGTAAGCAGTCCCCAGTCTCCTGCGCATGTGACATGCATCACGCGCCACAATGTCTGCGCGGTAATCCGTGGGCCCGAGCCGCCTGGCTTTAAAGCGAAAAAGGCCCCCGCATTGCGGAGGCCTCAGCAATCTGCCCAAACTTGTTGAAACGCCTACTTCAGGGGCGGCATCCCGCCCGGTCCGATAACGCCCTGTGTCTCTCGCATTATGCCCTCCATACCCCTTAGATTATCGACTGCGGCTGAACGTTGCGTTATCTGAATTCCCGCACTCCCTCAAGTATCTGCTTTATCCTCCGTCGGGTCAATCCCCCTTCACGTTGCGCGACCATGTCCGGCGGCCTCCTCCTTCACTAGTTCCTGAAACTCCGGCGTCCCCCTCACGCTGGCAAAATCCGGATCTCGCCGGGCCTCCGCTTTTAATCCCGGGTTGAGAGCGAATGCTTTCCTCAGATCTGCGGCGAAATTTGCAACCGGTTGACCCTGCAGCGCCTTATAGCAGGCCGCGTTATAAACGGCGGGAGCGTAGTTGTCCGCTGTCAGTTCCCTCGCCCGGTTCACCACCTCCACCGCCTGCACCAGGAGCTGCGGATCGTGCTTCAACTCCGAAAGCCTGCGCAGCGCCCGTCCCTTTTCCACCAAAGCCACCGGATAGTTCGGAATATCCTTCAGGGCCACTTCAATCGTGCGCAGAGCTTCTTCCAGCCCCGGCACGCTGTCTCTGTACATCGTGATGGTGTCCCGCACCGCATCTACCAGCGCGATGCCCGACGACCGGTCCGCGATCGCCTTGGCACGATTGGCAGTTGCCTGCGCCGGAGACTCGAGGAACCGGTTCGTCAGCGTGATGGCCAGCTTCAAATACACGCGCGCCAGCACATACGAAGAAATGAACCCGATGATGAAGAAGAAAACCCCCATCATCACAAAAATGCCGCCGCACAACTCGTTCCCGCATTCCTGAATGAAGAAATCGGAAAGTTGCCGGACTCCATGGGGGACGTCCTTCAACTCCACCAACCCCACGCCCACAATGATCTTGGTCAGCCAGTCCGAAACCTCTTCCAGGTTCGTGTTGTCGTCGGGAATCGCCAGTTGATCCTGCACAGGGGCGGCATCGCGGATCTCACCGGCCGGTGCTGGTGCTGGTGCTACTGCCGACTGCGCATCCGTGCCCGGCGCGTTCGTGGCGCCCGGAGGCACAACAGGGGTTTGCACTTTGACAATTGGCTTCGGATGTCCCGATTTGGGCAGACCGAAAAGAAATCCAAACAGCGTGCCGGCGGCAAAGAATCCCAGCGCGACCAGCAGCCCTGTCCCCGCCAGCCTTCCAAAGTCAAACCAGAATGGAGCTACCTTGGCCGACGCGGCCTCGCCCGATACATACAAAGCGATCCCCACAACTCCCAGAATGAGCAGGGCTCCAAACAACTTGCTGACGAACGCCACCACGGTCGGAAAATCAGGGGACGCCGTCGCCGGATCGCTCCGTTCCTCTTTTGGCTGGTCCGCTTCGTCCTTCTTTGCATCGCTTTTCGCGGGATCCGGCTTTCCCGCTACCCGGCGCGGATTCAGGCTTCCCCATACCGCCAGGATCACCGCTGCCAGCGCGGCATATACAAGCTCCGCAATTCCAAAAGGCACACAGACATCTGCCCAGGTGCGCGGCAGAACAGGTTTCAGCGTCATCACCAGCACACCGGTGAACAGCGCCAGAACCAGTGTCACCACCAGGAACATGCGGCAGGCGCGAAGAATTCGCAATTCTGTTGGACTGAATTCCGCGATCCCGTTCATACTCTTAGCCCTCCGCGTGGCGTCGTTCGCAGAATTGGAAGGACAGGCCTGCAAATGTACCCAGCAGCCGGACAATTTGCAACGTTATTTGCGGATTCCATCGCTGAGGGCGTTTATGCCAGGGCATAAGTCGTAGACGAGCCGGCAATCGTCCGCTGCCGCCCAGCCGTCCCACCGCTTCTCCCAGGGCCTTATAATCCAGGTCAGATTCATTTCGCCTTCATCCAATCCCAAAGCGCAGAATCCCGACCCACACAGAGAGGTCTCCCATGGCAGCGCAGAATCCCACCCTTGAAATCCTGAAGCCACGCGCCGACTGGATCGTCCGCCGCAAAGCCGAAGCCGCCCGCACCGGCGACACCAACATGTCGCAGATGCACTTCGCCCGCAAAGGCCTGCTCACCGAAGAAATGGCCTACGTCGCGCAGCGCGAGAGCATCCCCGTCGAGCTGGTCCGCGACGAAGTCGCCGCCGGACGCCTCATCATTCCCGCCAACATCAATCATCCTGAAGTCGAGCCGATGGGCATCGGCATCGCCACGCGCTGCAAGGTCAACGCGAACATCGGTAACTCTGCCCTCACCTCCAATATCGACGAAGAACTGCGCAAGCTCCACATGGCCATTCAGCACGGCGCCGACACCGTGATGGATCTCTCCACCGGCGGTTCCATCCCCGAAATTCGCGATGCCATCCTGCGCCACTCGCCCGTGCCCATCGGCACTGTACCCATCTATGAGGCGCTGGCCCGCGTCAAGCGGCTCGAAGACCTCAACATCGACGTCTACCTCGAAGTCATCGAGGAACAGGCGCAGCAGGGCGTCGACTACTTCACCGTCCACGCTGGCGTCCTCATCCAGTACGTGCCCATGGTCGCCAGGCGCATCACCGGCATCGTCAGCCGCGGCGGCGCCATCCTTGCCCAGTGGATGACCCACCACCACAAGCAAAACTTCCTCTACGAAAACTTCGACCGCATCGTCAAAGTCATGGCGAAATACGACGTCAGCTTCTCGCTCGGCGACGGTCTCCGCCCCGGGTCGGTGGCCGATGCTTCCGACGACGCGCAGTTCTCAGAGCTGAAAACCCTCGGCGAGCTCACCGCCAAAGCCTGGGAAGAAGACGTTCAGGTCATGATCGAAGGCCCCGGCCACGTCCCCCTCGACAAAATCAAAGAGCAGGTCGACAAGGAAGTCGAATACTGCTTCGGCGCGCCCTTCTACACCCTCGGACCGCTGGTCACGGACATCGCCCCCGGCTACGACCACATCACCAGCGCCATCGGCGCGGCCCTCATCGGCTGGCATGGCGCATCGATGCTCTGCTACGTCACGCCGAAAGAGCACCTCGGCCTGCCCAATGAGAAGGACGTGAAGGACGGCATGATCGCCTACAAAATTGCCGCCCACGCTGCCGACATCGCCCGCCATCGTCCCGGCGCCCGCGATCGCGACGACGCCATCAGCTACGCCCGCTACACCTTCGACTGGGAAAAGCAGTTCGCGCTCTCGCTCGACCCGGAAACCGCCCGCGCTATGCACGACGAAACGCTGCCCGACGACTACTACAAGGAAGCGGCCTTCTGCTCCATGTGCGGACCCAAATTCTGCTCCATGAACTGGTCGACCAAAGTCGACGAGTTCAACAAATCCGTCCACGGCCTCGAAAAGCAGGACCTCAGCGAACTCGTCACGCTGCAGGCCCGGCAGTTGAGCGAGAAAAAGTAGCTTTTGCACGCAACCCGTGAAAGCCGCCGTTTTCCGGCGGCTTTCAGCTTTTTACGCAACCCCCGCCCCATCTGTGGTATCTGATTGGAAAGAGTGCCTACACACGAGCAAGGAGCAACGACATGAGCATGGGTAAATTCTGGGCAGCCTTTGGTGTTGGAGTCGCCGCCGGAGCGGCTCTCGCGCTCATCTATGCGCCGCAAACCGGCGAGAAAACCCGCCGCCAGCTGCGCCGCGGCTATGAAGATGCCACCGACCGCCTCCGCTCGACGGCGAAAACCGTCCGCAGCACGGCGAGCGATGTCAGCGACCAGGCCGGCAAGTACTTCAAGCGCGGCAAAGACGCAGTCAGCGACGTCGTCGACTCCGCGCAGGACCTGGCCAACGCCGCGTCCAAACGCGTAGCGTCTTTCCGGTAGAACAGGAGCGCGGCCCGCAGGATTACGCACGGGCCGCGCCAGCCTCTTCCATCCCCGGCCTTCGCCCTGCGAACGCCGCGTGAATCCCTGCGCCTTTCCGTTTCCTCTTTCCCCCATTTCAGGCATCATGGTCTTCCCACGGATTTTTCGATCCCCGGACCCTGATCATGCTCAGCCGCCGCCTGCTTTCGTGCCTCTGCGCTGCCGTTCTCTTTCTGACTCCGAGTCTTAGCCCGGCGCAAACTGCGCCCCCCGCGACCGCCAGGCCCGTCATCCGCACCGGCGCCAACCTCGTCCTGGTCGACGTCATCGTCACGGAGAAGGGCAAGCCCATCCAGGGCCTCGCCGCCAACCAGTTTCATATCCTCGAAAACGGCAAAGACCAGCGCATCACTGTCTTTGAAGAACATCACGCCACCGACGCGCAGCAGGCCTCGCAAATCCCGCCTCTGCCGCCCAATACCTTTACCAACGCGCCCCGCTTCGCCCTCACCAGCGCCGTCAACGTCGTGCTCCTCGACGCCCTCAACACCCCCACGCCCGACCAGGCCTACGTGCGCCAGGAGATGCTGGACTACGTCAAACACGTTCCTCCCGGCACCCGCATTGCCGTCTTCACTCTCGCCTCGCGCCTGCGCATGGTGGAGGGCTTTACCACCGACGCTTCCCATGTCGCCGCAGCCGTCGCCAGCACCGGCCCCCAGCAGTCGCCCATCCTCGACTCCGCCAACGACCAGACCGACATCAACAACATGGCTGCCAACATGAGCAGCATCGACAACAGCGCGCTGCAGCAGTTTGCGAATGATACGGAGTCCTTCCGCCTCGATCTTCGCGTCAACATGACGCTCGATGCTCTCTCTCAGCTGGGCCGCTACCTCTCCACCATCCCTGGCCGCAAAAATCTTGTCTGGTTCTCGGGCTCGTTTCCCCTCCAGCTCGATCCCGATCCCGCGCAAAGCCCCACCATGACGGCGAACGCCAACGCGTCCCAGCTCGATCCGTTCTCCTCCATGCGCGACTATGCGGAGCAGGTCCGCCAGACCGACGCGCTGCTCACCGCTGCGCGCGTCGCCGTCTATCCCGTCGATGCCCGCGGCCTCATGAACCTCGACAGCGTCGACGCCTCGCGCGACTTCTCCAGCCCCCTCGGCGTCCCCGGCGGTCCGTCCACACGCAACACGCCCGCCTTCGCCCGCAAGGCCGATTCCGCTTTCCTGAAGCAAACCACCAACGAACATCAGGCCATGCAACTGATCGCCGAAGATACCGGCGGCACTCCCTTCTACGACACCAACAACCTCAAAGACGCCGTTGCGAAGTCCATCGCCAACGGCGCGAATTACTACACCATCGGCTATGTGCCCAGCATTCACGGCAACGACGGCGCCTTCCGCCCCGTCGAGGTCCACGTCGACGACGCAAAATATCAGCTCGCCTACCGGCGCGGCTATTACGCCGTCAACCCCGCGAAGTTCACCGCCGACAGTCCCGGCCAGGTCAGCCCCATCGTCGCCGCTCTCCAGCGCGGCGCGCCCCCACTCGCCCAGATTGTCTTCGAAGCGCGTGTCCTCGCCGCCACGGATCCAGCCGCCAAAGACGTCAATCCCGTTCCCGGATCAGCCGGCGAAATGACCGTCGCCTCCGCCCGTCGTTACCTCGTCGATTTCTCCGCCAATCCCCGCGCTCTCACCTGGACGCCCGGCCCCAACGGCATCGCCCACGGCGAAATCGAAGTCTCCCTGGTCGCCTGGGACGACAACGCCCACCGCGTCAACTACACCGACAAAGCCTTCGCCGTCGACCTCGACCCCCAAAACGCAGCCAAAATCCTGGCCACCGGCCTGCCCCTCCATCAGGAAATCGATCTGCCCTCCGGCGCGATCTACCTCCGCGTCGCCCTCCACGATCTCCCCAGCGGCCGCATCGGGTCGATGGAAATTCCCTTGCGCGTACCCAACAAGTGAGAATTTCTCCGGCGCCGTCCCCAAAAATCTGAAAAAATATCCCTATGACTACGACCGCTACCGCACTTTTCTCCGACCGTATCGGGCGGATTGAAATCTCCGCCACCATGGCTGTGACTGCTGAAGCCGCCAAACTGCGCGCGCAGGGTGCGAAGCTGGTGGATTTCGGCGCCGGCGAACCGCACTTTGCCACCCCGCAGCACATCAAAGACGCCGCCATCGCCGCCATCCAGTCCAACTTCACCCGCTACACCGTCGTCTCCGGCATTCCCGACCTCCGCCAGGCCATCGTTGAACGCCATACCGCCGACTTCGGTTCCACCTACACCCCCGACGAAGCCATCTTCACCACCGGCGGCAAGCTCGCCCTCTTCAATGCCATCCAGGTCCTCGTCGATCACGGCGACGAAGTCATCCTGCCCGTCCCCTACTGGGTTTCCTTCAAGGACATCGTGCAATACGCCGGCGGCAAAGTCGTCTATCTCGAAACCAGCGAGCCCGACAATTTCCGCGTCACCGCCGATGCTATCGAAGCCGCCATCACGCCCAAAACCAAGGCCATCATCCTCAACTCGCCGTCGAATCCCTCCGGCGCCGTCGTTTCGCCCGCCGATCTCGAGCGCATCGTCCGCCTCGCTCACGAGCGCGGCATCTGGCTCCTGCTCGACGAGTGCTACGTCTACCTGCAGTACACCGGCGCGCTGGTCAGCGGCGGTTCTTTCACAGACTGCAAAGAGCGCGTCGTCGTCCTCGGCTCGCTTTCCAAGACCTATGCCATGACCGGATGGCGCGCCGGCTACGCGCTCGCCCCTAAACCCGTCATCACTGCCATGACCAAGCTGCAGAGCCAGTCCACCTCCAACACCGCGTCCTTCGTACAGAAGGCCGCCATCGCCGCCCTCCGCGGTCCGCAGGAATGTGTCACGGAAATGCGCTCGGATTATCTGAAGCTTCGCGACAAAATCCTCGCCGGCCTCAAAGAAATCCCCGGCATCACGTGCACCGTGCCCGAAGGCGCGTTCTACGTTTATCCGAATGTGTCAGCGTATCTCGGCAAAGCGGGTGTGCCCACCGCGATGGAGTTATCTAAGCGCCTGCTCAACGAAGCCCACGTGGTCACCGTGCCCGGCGAAGCCTTCGGCACCAATGAGCACATTCGCCTCAGCTACGCCACCAGCCACGCCGACGTAGTAGAAGGCCTCAACCGCATGAAAGCATTCTTCGCAAAACTCTAACAAAGAAATGGCCCCACTCCGCTGAACAAACAGCAGCGCGGGGCCATTCTGCATCTCTAGTCTGCTGTTTCTGAAATAGCTTTACGGTAGCGGCGATCACGAAGGTTCTGAAGAAGCGGGAAGTGGTGATCCGGCAGACCGGCCACAGGTGTGTTCGTTTGATCAGGCAGTGGCTATGGCGTCGTCCTCAGCGTCCTGATAGATCAGGCGTCGTTCGATCAGGTGCATGATGCCCATCAAAACGATGAAGACAACATCTACGGTGGATACGGTTGTCCCGCGGGCATAGAACGTATCTGTCATCCAACCCGGCAGAGCTGGATAGAGGAATGGCGCTCCCCACATCAAAACGAATAAGACCAGCAGGAATTCGGCGTGAATTGTAAGCACCGAAGAAATGGGCTTGGCATTTCGCTTCGAAAGCACAAGGGGGCCATTCTTCCAGAGCATCCCGGTGAAGATAAAGGCCGTAAACAGGAGTCCTGCACCAAGGAAAACCCACCCCGAGAAGTACTGCATCGGGTCGAATGATGACCCGTCTCCGATCCGGAGCAGTGCTGAGAGGCAAATACCGTTCATCTTGGCAGCCTTTCGTTTCACACGTTATAGCTTCTCGTTACGGCTTCGAATCGCTTGACCTTGCGGACGATGCGGCTGGCGCTGGCGACCCAGTGGAAGGGCTGAGGGTTGCGGTTGTAATGGCGGACATAGTCATGGATGGCGTGGACCAGATCGCGCACGCTGCGGAAAGTGCCGCGACGGATGCGCTTGCGGGTGATCTCGGCGAACCAGCGTTCGATCTGGTTCAGCCAGGATGAGCTGGTGGGCGTGAAGTGGAGATGATAGCGAGGCCGCGCCGCCAGCCATTTCTTCACCTCGGGATGTTTGTGCGTTCCGTAGTTGTCCAGAACCATGTGGATGTCCAGCGCCGCATCGACGCTCTGGTCGATGCGATCCAGGAATCGCAGGAACTCCTGATGACGATGGCGCGGCTGGCACTCGGCGATGACCGTTCCCTGGAGCACGTCGAGGGCAGCAAACAGGGTGGTGGTTCCATGCCGCTGATAGTCGTGCGTCTGCCGCTCCGGCAGGCCCGGGCGCAGGGGAAGAATGGGCTGGGTGCGATCCAGCGCCTGAATCTGGCTCTTCTCGTCCACGCTGAGCACCAGAGCCTTATCCGGCGGATTCAGATACAGCCCCACGATGTCGCGAACCTTCAGTGCGAAATCAGGATCGTTGCTGAACTTGAAGTTCTCGACCCGATGCGGCTGCAGCTTATGCCTCGTCCAGACCCGGTACACCGTGGATGGGCTGACCCTCTGCGCCTCGGCCATGGTCCGCACGCTCCACTGCGTGGCATCTCGCGGGGTGGTCTTCAGCGTAGCTTCCACAATGGCGGTTTCCTGCTCTGCGCTGATCTGCTTCGGCCGACCGCTGCGCGGCTTGTCTTCGAGCAGCCCAGCCAGCCCTTCGGCTTCGTATCGCTTCCGCCAGAGCAGCACGGTGGGAACAGAGCTGGACAGCCTGCGGGCGATGGCACGGTTGGCCACTCCCTGCGCGGCGGCCAGCACGATCTCGATACGCAGCAGCACTCCGCGCGGTGTGCTGCGGTGACGGCTCATTCGCAACAACTGCTTCTTCTCAGCTTCCGACAGCGGCAGCGGCGAGGCATCAGGCAACGGCATCCACCCCAGGATGTACTCTAATCCGCTCTTTAGTGCAGCGCTGGACGCGCCCGTTGCTAGTCGAGACGATGGTGGAACGATCTGCGCATGCTGCGCGCGAGTTTCGGGCTGCAACGCAGCCACAGCGATGATCTCGATCCCACACGCCGGAGCGAGCCCAGAGTACGACGCCGCTGTGGATACGCTGGGGCATCTGCTGGCCGCATGTGACTCCGGCAGATCGCGCCAGTCGGAGCCCCGGCAGTGCAGCAATCACGGGAGCACTCCGATCACCAACGGGATCAGGGCTATACCGGCGAAGCTGCGGCCGAGGCCGCCGAACAGCACGGAATCGCCCTGGAAGTGGTGAAACATACTCAGGCCAAACGAGGCTTTGTTCTGCTGCCGCGCCGCTGGGTGGTGGAGAGAAGCTTTGCCTGGGCTGCCCGCTTCCGCCGCCTGGCCCGCGATTACGAACGCCTGGCTACCACTCTCGGTGCCTTCCACTTTCTCGCCTGCGCCTGCCTCATGCTCGCCACCCTCTTCAAAATGCTTACTCAAACTTAATAACAGCCTCTAACCCCTAACCCAGTCCCCAGTCCCTAGTCCCTGCTAGTGCGCCTCCCCAGGTGATAACTAATCCCCACATTCCAGTTCATCTCATCCAGCCCCGGATTGCTGGGCACCACAAACCCATTCGACTGGTGGAATACTCCAAATCCAGCGCGGAAATCCGTGCGCTCCGTCACCCGGAGCTGCAGGCCCAAGCTCTGATCCAGCGCAAAATTCTCGTAGGAAGCATCTTGCGAGAAGGCCTTCTTCGTATACCCTGACATGCCGCCCTTGATCTCGTAGTAGGGTTTGACGTGCCCACCATCGTTCCAAAGCAGCCGCACGCCGATGGGCAGCACCGCGACCCCCGGCACCGTTTCAAAGGTCTTCGCCTTCCGATTGCCAAATTCGTCCGTCTTGCTGGGCTGGCGCAAAATCACCGCCGGCAGAATCTCCGCCGCATAATCAACCTGCGCGCCCGCCAGCTTACCCCACGAATGACGGTCGTACTCCACCCCCGCCGTCGTCAGATAACTCCACCACGAGTTGGCGAATATATGAAAATGTCCAACCGAGTTCATCCCCTCGAAAATGATTTCGCTCTCCACGGGTTCATGCGAAACCGGTGCCTGTGTCGACGACCCCAGCCGCGGGATCCACACAATCCCCGCCGATATGCGCCCAAAGTAGTTTGGAATACCCTCAAGGTGATACGGCGTCCCGGACGGCAGCATCGTGATCGGATCGAAGTTGCTGTGCTGCACGCCTCCCTCAATCCGGAACGCAGTGTGCGCGGACATCGCCGTATCCACCCCGCCCCCCAGAAATTCTTCAAACGACGCCCGCATGCCCGTATTGCCGTTCTGGTAGCGGCCGACATCGGGTTTGAACCACGTCCCGTTCATCCCGGCTTCGCCCGCCAGAGCCACCGCATAAAAGCGCTCGCGATGAAAGTTTGCCTCGTACTGCCCGCCCCCCAGAATCGCGAAGGCATGCTGCGGATCGCCGAGGTTCATGCCCCGGTACATCGAATAATCCATCCGGAAGCGCAGATGATGCCACGGCTGAAACGCCACGCCCGCATTCCACCCATTCAGCCCCTGGTGATCACCAGGAACTCCGTTAAACGAATTAGAGAGCCACGAATATCCGCCATAAACCTGAAGCGGCGGAGAAGGCCGCGATTGGGCAACCGTATCTGCTGTTGCACAGAGAAACGCAAGCAACACCAACAGGTAAATTCGCAATTTGACTCCGGGAGGAGGGGATTTCGTCCGTCGCATGCGAAAAAGGGTGGCTCAGAAGCCGGTCGGAATGAAGGGGAATCGCCTTTTTCGATCTAAATTCCCGTAAGTATACCGCGCCTGGAAACGAGTGCAAAGGGAATGACGTCACCCCCCGCATCAGCTCTCCACCCTACCCCCTACACCCTGGCCGCTGCTTCCAATTTCAGCACCAGCAGCGTCATGTCGTCATGCTGCGGCGCACCCGCCGTAAACTTGTCTGCGTCCTCGAGCATCACCCGCAGAATCTCCTGAGCCGGCTTGTTCCGCACCGTCAGCGCCGAAGCAATCATCCGCTCCTCGCCCCACTCCTCATCCTCGTGCGTCATCGCTTCGCTGATTCCATCCGTGTAAAGAATCAGCAAATCGCCAGGCTCCAGCATCATCTCCTGCTCGGTGTAGGGAGCAAACGGCAGCAGCCCCACCACCGGCCCATCCGCTTCCAGTCGGATCACCTCGCCGTTGCGCAGTACCACCGGCGGATTGTGCCCGGCGTTCACGCACTCCAGCCGCCGCGTCGTCGGATCGAAGGCCGCAAAGAAAAACGTCGCGTAGCGATTCGAAGCGGACGCCTCATACACCAGGCGATTCACTTTGTTCATCAACATCGCAAAATCCCGCGGGTTATCCAGCGTCACTCCGCGCAGCGATGCGCGCAGGCTCGCCATCAACAGCGCTGCAGAAATCCCTTTGCCGGAAACATCGCCAATCGCCAGCCCCACCCGCCCGTCTTCCAGCGGAAACACATCGTAGTAATCGCCGCCCACGCCCAGCGCCGCGCGGCACCCGCCCGCCACCGACCCCCCTGGAATATCCGGCATGAACTGCGGAAACAGCCGCTCCTGCACCTCGCGCGCAATTTCCATTTCGCGATTTGCGCGTTCCCGCTGTGCCGCTTCCGCAGCCAGCGAGTGCGCCAGTTCGCTCACTTCCAGCGCTAACCCTGTTTGCCGCGCCACCGTCTGCAGCACCTGCAAATCCGTCCGCGACCACGCCGCTTCTGACTTCTTCGGCCCCAGGCACATGATTCCCATCAGCCGGTTGCGCCCCGGCAGCGGCACCAGCAACTCCGCGTTCAGCAGATCCAGCGCCCGCCGCTCCGCCGTCCCCGCCATCAAATACCACGCGTCCGGATCGTTCCGGTAAAGCCGCGCCGGCTCATTCGAGTTCAGCATGAAGCGCACCGACGACGCCTGCGCGGGCAGCACCAGCGCTCCATCCGCCGCCACCCCAATCGCCTCTTCCATGTAAAAGGTCTCGCCGCGCCGCAGCAGCATCGCAATCTGCGTAATGTGCAGCGTGTCGCAAATCCGTTGCGCCACCGTTTCCAGCAGCGGCTTCGTCTCGGTGAACCGCCGAACCTCGTCCGACAACTCACTCATCATCAGTTCGGAGTTGTAAGCCTCGCGAAAAAATTGCCGGTCCAGCCACTGCTGCATCTGCTTGCGGACGCCGAACCGCAACGCCAGCACCAGCGCCAGAAAAATCGCGCTGCCCAAAATCGCTGAGGTCGTCGGCTCCTGGTCGCGCAATGCAGGCACCAGCAACTTGTACCCCACCAGCGACAGCAGCACGGCCTGGAATATAAACAGCGACGCTTTTGCCATCGCGTACCGCGTTCCCATCCGCAGCAACACGCGAACGTCCAGCGCCCGCTGCACCAGCACCACATACGCCAGCGTCAGCGGCGCCAGCATAAACAGATACAAGCCCAGGTAGCGCACCCAATAGAACCGCGCCTCGTTCCCCGTGATGCCGTAATGCGGCAGCACTACAAACACGATGATCAGCGCGCCCAGCCCCACGCTCATCCCCGCCGACAACACGCGCAGCCGCCGCCGTGCATCGGCCGTCGACGCGGTCCGCAGCTTGTCCAGTGTCAATAGCAGAAACAGCACCACGCACAGCAGGTTCAGCCCGTTAATCAGCGGCTCCGCCAGCTTGTCGATGCGTTGTAAAAAGGCTCCCGCCCCGCCACCGTAATACTCCGCGTAGATCACCGGGTACAAAGCTGCCGAGCCCGCCGCATACAGCCCCAGCAACACCCACTTGATCCACCGCGCGCGCGCATCCAGCCGCGAGCGCTCTGGAAAATACACGCCAAACAGCAGTAGCGCCGGACACACCGCCAAATTGATCGTCTGGTACCAAAATCCCCGCAGGAACAGCCCCACACCCGTCGCCAGTCCCACATTCACAAACATGGCGCTCGGAAAACTCAACAGCACCAGCACCAGCCACGCGTTGCGGTCTGTCGGCCGCGACAACACCACCCAGTACCCAATCAACAGGCAAATGAGCGGCAGCAATCCCGCGACCAGAAATTCTTTCCAGAAATACATCATGGCCGACGATTTTCCGAACGCGTACGCCGGCCGCACCAGCGTCAGATTCGCCGTCGCCGTCGTGCCATTGGGCCGCGTCGCTTCCACATCGAGAATGTCTCCCGGATGGCTCTCCGCGATCACCGTCAACCACTGCGCCTGCCCGGAATACGCGGCTCCGTTCAGCGAATCAATGCGATCCCCAACCGCCAGCCCCGCGGCCTTCGCCTCCGGCAGCACTCCCTCAATCTCTCGCGTGTCGAGATTGAACCAAAATGGCGTGTTCACGCGCTGGTCCCAGTGCATGCGCATCTGCGCCACGTCGTACACACCGGAAATCCAGTAGCCCAAAGTCGCGAGCATCCACAGCCCAATCAGGGCGCGCATCGTGTTCGGGGAAACGTTCTTCTTCCGCGGCTTCATCCGTGGAGTCATGGTATCCCGTAGAGTAGGATTCCGCAGCGTGGATTTTCCTCCGCGATGCGTTATCCTCGATACGCATCGCGGAGGTCCCTGGTTCATGCGTCTATCCCGTTTCGTCCTTCTTCTTGCCACCGTTTCCTGCGCCGCGCCCCTCTGTGCCGCTCAGTCGCGTCCCGCTATCCTCGGCATCTCCAACATGGGCGTCTACGCCACCGATCCCTCCGCCGCCGAGCATTTTTACGTCCAGCAGCTCGGCCTCAAAAAAGCCGCTGACCCCTTCCACGCCAACGGCACCCTTTATTACGTCAATCAGGAGCAGTTTATTGAGGTTCTGCCCCTGCCCTCGGATGCCGGCATCAATCGCCTCGACCACGTCGGTTACATCACCAGAAGTGCCTCCGCGCTTCGCCTCTACCTCAAGGCCAAAGGCGTTACTGTCCCCGACGCCGTCGAGCACGCCTCCGATGGCAGCACCTGGTTCGAAGTGAAAGACCCTGAAGGCAACACCGTCGAATTTGTTCAACCTCCGGCGAAAGTCGCCGCCATGGCTCCCGCCGCGCTCTATTCCATCACCGGCGCCAGTCCCATCGGCCATCGCATCATTCATGTCGGCTTCTCGGTCAACAGCCGCGAAAAGGAAGACACCTTCTACATGGCCATCCTTGGTTTCAACCCCTACTGGTACGGCGGCATGCACGGCGATCGCACCGACTGGGTCTCCCAGCAGGTTCCCAACGGCCACGACTGGCTCGAATACATGCTCTCCGTCGGCTCCAACGCCGCCCCTGCGCACGACGACCTCGCGCAATTCGCCTCCACCGTGAAAAACGCGCAAGGCCAGCTCGGCGTCCTCGACCACTTCTCTCTCGGCGTCGTGAATATGGAGAAAGCCGTCACCACCCTCTCTTCCGAAGACCGCCTCGGGGGCACCGACGCCCGTCCGCAGATGGGCAAAGATGGCAAGTGGCAATTCAATCTCTTTGACCCGGATAAAACCCGCGTCGAACTGATGGAATTCACCGCCGTCGAGAAGCCCTGCTGCTCCAGCTTCACCGCCGGGAACCCGAGCCTCACCAGCCAGCCGTAGGTCGCACGGACTCGCCGGCCGCAAAATTCAATATCCTCTGCATCGCTCGCTGTGGGACAATGCTGTCTCTTCCCCTGCACGCGGAACGGCTCAGTGCATACAAGAGGTGCGGCATGTCCGACTCCCGGCGCTGGGCGATTGCTCTTGCTGGCATTTTTATCCAGATGGCGCTCGGCTCCATCTATGCCTGGAGCGTCTTCCGCACCCCGCTTGCCAGGCAGTTCCACTGGAGCATCTCCCAGATCACCCTCACCTTCACGATTTACGCTCTGGTCCTCGGATTCGCAGCCTTCGCCGGAGGCCTGTGGCTCAACCGGATAGGCCCGCGCCCCGTCGCCCTCACTGGCGGACTCCTCTACGGAAGCGGCGTCTTTCTCGCCTGCTTCTCCGCGCACCGCCTCTGGTGGCTCTACCTCACCTACGGTCTTCTCGGCGGAATGGGCTCGGGGCTGGCATACATCGTTCCCATTACCGTCCTCGTCAAATGGTTCCCTGATCGCCGCGGTCTCATCACCGGCATAGCCGTAGGCGGATTCGGCGCCGGCGCTCTCATCACCGCGCCCGTGGCCACTCGCCTCATCCAGAGCGTTGGCGTCCTCTCCACTTTCGCGTACCTCGGCATCGCCTTTTTGATCGTTACGACGGCGGGCGGATGGTTCATGCGCAACCCTCCCCCGGACTGGCAGCCCACCGGCTGGAACCCGGCACTCAGCCACAGCCGGAGCCCCGCGAATGCGAATTACACAACCGCGGCCGCCCTGCAGTCCTGGCAGTGGTGGGCGCTTTGGGTCCTGCTCTTTCTCAATATCGCAGCCGGGGTCTCCGTCATCTCTCACGAATCCCCGATGTTTCAGGAAATCGCCGGCGTCTCCGCCCTCACTGCCGGTGCCATGGTTGGCCTTGCCAGCATCGGCAACGCCGTCGGACGCGTCTTCTGGGCGTGGGTCTCCGACACCATCACCCGCCGCTGGACCTTCGTCCTCATCTACCTCTTCCAGGTTGCGCTCTTTTGGATGATGCCCCGCATAAACTCCCCCGTCCCGCTCACTGTTCTCACCTTCGTCATCCTTGCCTGCTACGGCGGCGGATTCGGCACCATGCCGGCATTCGCAGCCGACTACTTTGGCGCCAAAAACCTCGGCCCCATCTACGGCCTCATGCTCACCGCCTATGGATGCGGCTCGGCCTTCGGCCCCCTCCTCATCGCCCACCTGCGCGAGACCGGCACCTCCTATGCGACAGGCCTCCATGTCATTGCCGCCATCATGCTCATGTCCACCGTTCTGCCTCTCCTCGTGCGTCCGCCCTCGGCAAAGCCTGCCATCGCGCCCATGATCGTCGACACCCCGGAAGTCGTGTGACCCGGCATTCCGCGACTACTCAAACAACTCGGGCTGCGCCGCCTCTTCTTCCGGCTCGCGAAAATTGTGCAGCCCCACCCCAATCAGCCGGAACCGCTGCCCTTCCGCCACCTGCACCCGCTTCCGCAGCGCCAGCGCAATGTTTGTCAATTCCTCGCACGACTCCGGCGGCGCCAGCCCCGTAAAGCTCCGCGTCAAATTCTTAAACTCCGCCGTCTTCAGCTTCAGCACCACCGTCCGCGCAATCCGCGCCTCCTTGCGTGAAGCGTTCCACACCTTCTCCGCCATGCGCCGGATCGCCTCCTCCGTCTCCTCCAGCGCAATGTCCCGCTCAAACGTGTCTTCCGCGGAAATCGATTTCGTCGGCCGGTCCGGCACCACCGCGCTGTCATCAATCCCAAACGCCAGCTCGTGCAGCCGCAATCCATGCCGCCCAAAGTGCCCTTCGATCGCGGCCGCTTCCATCGCCCGCAAATCGCCGACCGTCTTCACGCCAAATTGCGCCAGCCGCTCCGCCGTCACCTTGCCCACCCCCGGCAGCCGCTCCACCGGCAGCGGCGGCAGAAACGCGTCCACCTCCTCCGGCTGAATCACAAACAGCCCGTCCGGCTTTTTCCAGTCAGAAGCAATCTTTGCCAGGAATTTATTCGGCGCCACGCCCGCCGACGCCGTCAGGTTCAGCTCGGCGCGAATCGCCTGACGAATCGCCTTCGCCACCTTCGTCGCCGTCGGCAGCCCCACCTTGTTTTCCGTCACGTCCAGATAGGCTTCGTCGAGCGAGAGCGGCTCGATCAGGTCTGTATACCGGCTAAAAATCTCCCGCGTCTGTCGCGAAACCGTGCGGTACCGCACAAAATCCGGCGGCACAAAAATTGCCTCCGGACAAAGCCGCTCCGCCCGCACCGCCGGCATCGCTGAACGCACCCCAAACCGCCGTGCCTCATACGAAGCCGCGCACACCACCGACCGGTTTCCCCGCCACGCCACCACCACCGGCTTCCCGCGCAGCTTCGGATCGTCGCGCTGCTCCACCGACGCGTAAAACGCATCCATGTCGACGTGGACGATCTTGCGTACCGCCATGCCGGAACAATATCAGGATGAGCGGCCCGTCGGCGGCCCTCCTAATGGGCCGGCCCGGCAAACAAAATCAAATTCCCATCCGGATCTTTCACGATGAACGTCTTCGCTCCCCACGGCTCATTTCTGAGAGGCTGAGCGAATACAACTTCGGCCGCCTGATAAGCGGCGAAGAGCTATTAGTCCACGAGCAGTGAGAGTTCTCCGATAATAGGGGCCAGCGAGGGCCCTGGCGAGGAGAACAGATGAAGAAGAGCCGGTACACGGAAGAGCAGATCGTCGGCATCCTGAAGGAGTCGGAAGCGGGCGTGGAGACCGGGGAGCTGTGCCGCAAGCACGGCATCAGCCAGCAGACGTTTTACCGCTGGAAGGCGAAGTACGGCGGTCTGGAAGTGAGCGAGGCGCAGCGGCTGCGGCAGCTGGAAGACGAGAACCGCAGGCTGAAGCAGCTGGTGGCCGAGCAGGCGCTGGACATTGTGGGCTTCAAGGCGGTGCTGTCAAAAAAGTGGTAGGCCCACAGGCGGAGCGGGAAGCCGTGAAGGTATTCCGGGAGACGACGGAGTGCTCAGAACGGCATGCCTGTGGGCAGATGGAGATTGTGCGGGCGATGGTTCGGTACCGGCCGCGGGACAGTCGATTCGCGGAAGCCAACGAGCGACTGCGCGTTCGGTTGCGCGAGTTGGCCGAGGATCGGCGGCGCTGGGGATATCGGCGTCTGCATGTTCTGCTGAAGCGCGAAGGCTGGCAGGTGAACAGCAAGCGGGTCTACCGGATCTATGTCGAAGAGAAGCTGATCGTACGGCGACGACGGCGCAGAAGGCGGGTCTGCGCGCAGGCGCGAGTGTTGCTGGCTGCGCCCACGCGAGTCAACGAGACGTGGACCATGGACTTCCTGCACGATGCGCTGGCCAGCGGGCGCAAGTTCCGCACGCTGTCGATCGAGGATGCGTACACGCGCGAGATGCCGATCATCGAGGTGGACACCTCACTGCCGGCGCTGCGCGTAGTCCGGGTGCTGGAGCGGCTGCGGCTGGAGCGGGGCCTGCCGGAGCGGATTGTCATCGATCACGGCACCGAGTTCACTTCGAAGGCGCTCGATCAGTGGGCATACGAAAATAAGGTGATGCTGCATTTCATTACTCCGGGCCGCCCCATGGAGAACGGCTACATCGAATCCTTCCACGGCAAATTCCGCGAGGAGTGCCTGAACGAGCACTGGTTCCTTACCCTGGACGATGCCCGGGAGACCATTGAAAGCTGGCGGATCGATTACAACCGGGTCCGCCCTCATAGCTCCCTGGGATATCTGACCCCGGAGGAATTTCGAATGGGCTATGCAAATGTGGAAAGCAAAAACCGCTTTCCACATTCGCACAACCCCGACTGCGGCGAAATCATCTCGCTGCTAAACTCAACCGCGAGCACTCTCACTTACCCGGACTAAACCAAGGGGGCAGCTGCTCGATCTCCTCCGCGCTGGCCAACGTTATCGACGCCGACAGCAAACCCTCCCGCTCCCGGATGTCCGCGGCAAAGAAATCCTCATCCATATGCCGTAGCGCCAGCAAAGCGTTGTCGCGCCGCACCTGCCCGTAGAACGGCGGATCGCCATAAACGAAATCAATCGTGAAGCCCATCTTCGCCGTGAAGAAATTAGTAGTTGCTTTGATGTCGCGCACGTAAAGGTGCGCGGCCACTGAAGTGAGAACCGGCTGAGGATGGGTATGCATCTGGGAATTAAGCCGCGCTGAAGCAGAATGAAAACGATTAGTGATGAATCAATGACAACCCCGGAACAATTGCAATATCTGTTTCAGAATGCGATTCGGCGTTTACGTGCCGCGGGGGGATTTTTATTTTGCGCAACTAGTGTCCATGTCCTCGAACAGTTCCGTTCCAAATAAATAACACGCAACTCGCTACGAGTAGAACCCTACTCAGAATAGATGCCACCGGAACCCATTTAACAGCTTGGCTGAGTGCCAGGCTTCCAGTCAAGGATGCTAAACCGCTGATCACTGCAACAATCAGAAGCATCACTGCCAACGCGGATAATGGCGGTCTCTTCCTAAGCGTTTGGAGTAGAGGATAAATCGGCACGACACCCAGGATGAAAAGTATGGGAATAGCTACGTTCGCGATGGGTCTGGTCCGAAAGCCCGAAGAAAACGCAAGCAATACCAGAACCAAACACAATGTGGTTGTTCCCGCCAAAACAAGTATGAGACGTGCCTTAGCTGACATAATTCCGCACTCCGGGGTGCCTGAGATTTCACTGCTGTTGGGTGCATGCGGCATCATATTGCAAATTTGAAGCTTTTCGATGTCTCGAATCTCTTTCAGCAGGGAAACGACCTCTTCATTTTCCATGCCGCCATGCTCTCACGCGCCTTGCAGCCCAACAAGCTCACCAGCCCAAATGAGGCCCGTAATTCATCTTCCATCTTTCGATGGAGGCGCAAATTCCCCGCTCTCCGTTAATCTCTTCGAACAGAGAGGATCACCCCATGCCCCACATCGCCCTCCCCGAAGGACTCCCCGGAATTCGCGGCGCCATGGCCTTCCGCCCCGCCACCGCCAAGCCCCTCAACGAACTGGTCGAAGTCCTGCTCTGCGCCCCCAACTCCCTCACCCCCGGCGAACGCGAACTCATCGCCACCTACGTCTCCTCGCTCAACGACTGCTACTACTGCCAGACCATCCACGGCGCCATCGCCGCAGCCCACCTCGGCGGCGACGAAGACCTGGTCAAGCGCGTCAAGAGCGACTTCCAGCATGCCGACATTTCCGACAAGCTCAAGGCCCTGCTCGTCATCGCCGCCAAAGTGCAGCGCGGCGGCAAGAACGTCACGGCCGACGACGTGGCCCACGCCCGCAGCCAGGGCGCCACCGACGTTGAAATCCACGACACCGTCCTGATCGCCGCTGCCTTCTGCATGTACAACCGCTATGTCGACGGCCTCGGCACCGTCCAGCCCCGCGACGAAGCTCTCTACCGCGAGCGCGGCAAGCAAGTCGCCCGAGAAGGCTACATCACCGTCAGCAAAACCTACATCCCGCAGGAGACAACGGCTCGCTGAACGGCTCTACCGAGGAACTCCCCTGCGCCCAACTGATTTCCGGGCTTCATAAAATCGCTGTCTGAGCAACATTGAACAGTATTCCAAGCCGCCCGGTGCCATCCTCTCCGAAAGAGGCTGCACCATCCGCATTTCCCTCCCCCGCTCCACGCTGGTTTTCTGCTGGCGCCCAATCCCACAAATCTCCTCGCAGTCACCAGCCCCCAAATATCCTCATCGCCTCCTGGACGGATTCACTCGAGAGTGAATCCGCGTCCCGCTACACCACAAACATCGCCACGCCCGCTGCGAACATAGCCAGCGTCGTCAGCATCACCACGATGAAACTCAGCCGTGAGCTGGGCTGCCCCTGCATCAGCTTTCTATTGGTCGCCACCATCAATAGGCCCACCAGCAAAAACGGCGCCAGCAGTCCATTGATCACAGCCGTCCAGTAGAGCGCTTTCACCGGATTGATGCCGGCAAAGTCCAGCGCCACGCCCACCGCCGTCGACAGCAGAAACACCATGTAAAACCACCGCGCGCCCTTCCAGCCGCGGTTCAGCCCCTGCTTCCAGTGCAGCGTCTCGGCAAACGCGTACGCCGTCGATCCCGCCAGCGTCGGAATCGCCAAAAGTCCCACGCCCACAATCCCCACCGTGAACAGCGTCGCCGCAAACTTGCCCGCCAGCGGCCGCAACGCCTCGGCCGCCTGCTTCGTGGTTTCAATATGCGTCAGCCCATGCCGGTTCAGCGTCACCGCCGTGGTCAGAATGATGAAGAACATCACCGCATTCGAAAAAAACGCGCCCGTCCCTACATCGATCCTGCGAAATTCCAATTCCTCGTTCGTCGCCCCGCGCCGCTTGGCCAGCGTCGTCTGCCCCGCCGCCTTATCCTCTTCCACTTCTTCGCTCGCCTGCCAGAAAAACAGATAGGGGCTAATCGTGGTTCCCAATAGTGCCACCAGCATCGACCACTCGTCCCGCCCATGCGGCAGCGACGGCACAAACGTTGCCTTCGCCACCGTGCGCCAATCCACGCCCACCACAAATGCCGTGATCGGATACGCCAGCAGCACCAGCACCAGCCACTTCAGCACGCTCGCGATCTGGCTGTAGCGCAGCCGCACCGTAGCCCACGAAATCAGCACCGCAAACACCACCACGAAAATCCGCGAGTGAATCCCCGTCAGCATCGCTGCCGCGTCGGCCATCCCGGCCAGGTCCGCGCCAATGTTAATAGTGTTCGCCGCCAGCAACGCGAAGACGAAGACGTACAGCACCCACGTGGGAAACCGCGCCTTCAGATTCGCGGCCAATCCCTGCCCCGTCACCTTGCCGATCCGCGCGCACATCACCTGCACCGCGGCCATCAGCGGCCACGTGACCAGCGCCGTCCACAGCAACCCCGTCCCGAATTGCGCCCCCGCCGCCGAGTAGGTCGCAATCCCCGACGGATCGTCGTCCGCTGCCCCGGTCACAATCCCTGGGCCCAGCGATCGCAGCACCTGCAGCGTCCATCGTTTTAGAGAGGGTTTGGGCACAGGCAACATGCGGCGCAAGGAGCCAGAACTAGGATGCAGCCTTACCAGCCCCGGCGCGGCAAGCAAATATCCGCGTACCGCAATCGCCAACCCAATTTTCGAAATGAAATGAAGAGGCAACGCGTCGCATAGCCCGGCCACCAGCTACCAGCCACCTGCTACCAGCTACTCCCCCTCACGCCTTGGACAGCGGAATCGCCTCTTCCCATCGGCCCTGCGCCTTCAGAATCAGTTCCACCACCTCGCGCGCCGTCCCCTCGCCACCGCGCTTCTCGGTCACATAGTGGCAAATTGCTTTCAGTTCCGGCGCCGCATTCGCCACCGCCACCGCTAACCCCGCGCGTTCCGCCACCGGAAGATCGGGCAGGTCGTCGCCCATGTACGCCACTTCCTCGGCGCTCACCCCCGCATCCCGCACGCACTCCTCAAACGCCGCCATTTTCGTCGCCTGTCCCAGATACACATAGTCCACGCTCAGTTCATGCGCGCGCTGCGTCACCGCCGGGCTCTTGCGCCCGGTAATGAATCCCGTCTTGATCCCCATCGTGTTCGCCAGCTTCAGCCCCAGTCCATCCAGCGAGTTGAACACCTTCATCTCCGCCACGCCGCCCTCATTCGGCAAAGAAATCAGGCACACGCCCCCGTCGGTGATCGTCCCATCCACATCCATCAGGAACAGTTTGATCTTCCGCGCGCGCTCGCGAAGATCCCTCTCCAAATGCGTCTCTTCAGCCATAAAGCCGATCTTATCGCAGCCTCTAACCTCCCGCTGCCCGGGGCTCGCCGCCCGCGTTCTGAGCAGAAATGACCATCTTTCGCGATCAAATCCTGAAACACTTGTTGTGTTTACGGTCGTTCCCGGTACAATCCCCGCATGAAACCCCACTCCCTGCTCTTCGTGCCATTCTTCGCGGCGTGTGTCGCCACCGCGCCCGCGCCGGCCGATGCGCAGGCCGCGGCCGGCGGTGACGTCACGCCCGTTTCCGTCTCAGCGCCAGCGCCCGTGCCACCGGACTTGACCTACGAGCGCCCCACGGAACTCTCCAAATTTCGCAGCTACTCCCTCGCCACCTTCGGCCCTTTCCCCATCGCCGTCGGTCTCGGCGAAGCCACCGAGGATCAATTCGAAAACTCCCCGCCCGAGTGGAAACAAGGCACGGTCGGCTTCAGCAAACGATTCGGGTCCGACTTCGGCATGCTCGGCGTCAGCACCACCACCCGCTACGTGCTGGCCGAGGCACTCCGCGAAGACACCCGCTACTACCGCTGCGCCTGCACCGGGCTCTTTCCCCGCTTCCGCTATGCCGTTTTCTCCACGCTGACCGCGCGCCAGGGCGACGACGGTCACCGCATCTTTTCCATCCCCGCGCTGCTAGCTCCCTACGCCGGCTCCACCACCGCCGTTTACGGATGGTTCCCGGACCGCTACGGCGCCAAAGACGCCTTCCGCATGGGCAACTACAATCTGCTCGGCGCCGTCGGCTCCAGCCTCTGGTTTGAATTCATTTATCCCCACTCGCGGCTGGCACGGTTGCACGCGGCGCCCCTCCCCGCTCCGCAAGCCGCCGCGCCGAATCACTAGCCAGCGCGTTCCCCAGGATTACCCGCACCCATGACTGACCCCGGCACCACCCATACCCACCACGAAGAAGGCCCTCATCCCAAACACGCGCAGGAACAGCGCCCTTACTGGATGCGCGCCCATCGCGACTGGCGTTTCTGGGTCGCCGTCTTCTTCATCGCCCTGGCTCTGTTCGTCTACATCGGCAGCGTCGACTTGTCGCAGGTGCCAGGCAGGCACCATCATGCCGAAACGGTGCCTCCCGGCCAATAGCCCTGATTCCCAGGTTTCCCGCGCGCCTCACCCGGCAAACGCAGGATGCTCCAGGGTCAGAGACCAGCGGCCCGGAAGCAGAACTGGCCGCCGATGAACAGCAGGTAGCAGGAGAGCGCCAGCCGCAGCTGTCTGCTCGGAACCCGCGGCGCCAGGTTGGTGCCCACAATCGCGCCCGCAATGCCGCCCAGTACCATCTTCAGGAGCAGCAGCCCGCTGTAGGTCCCGCCCAGGATGTGAATGCCGCTGCCAACGAGCGCCACTCCCAGGCCAAACGCCAGGTCCGTTCCCACCACCTGGGCCGCCGGCAACGACGTCAGGCTCATCAGCGCCACCGTGCCCAGCGCCCCCGCTCCCGAGGAAGAAAACCCGACCTCCGCGCCAATCGGCAGCATCAGCGCTGCGATCCACCCCAGCCGATCTTTGGGCATGTAGCCCTCACGAGCTGGCCGGAAGTACCGGAAGATGTGCCATGCCGACGAGAAAATAACAATCCCGCCCAGCACCCAATACAGCGCTGCCCAGTTGCCACGATGCACCACGTGGCGGAAGAAAAGCGCCCCCGCGATCACGCCCGGCAATCCGCCCGCCAGCATATAGGCCAGCACGCGGTAGTTCACCAGCTTCCGGAACATCTGCACCGGCGCCACAATCAGCTTCACCGCCGCTGAATACGCAAGGGCCGTGCCCACCGCGATGCCCGCGGGAACATGCAAAAACAGGATTAACAGCGGAGCGGTAATCGTTCCCGCTCCAACCCCCGTCAGTGCGATGATGACGGCAATCACAAATCCAGCAAGGTATTCCATGCAAAATGCCCTTCTGTCTCACATGCTGCAGCGAGGAACGGAGTCCGGCGCGCCGGAAACCGGCTTCAATGAGAAGTCAACTTTGTCTGATGCGCGGAAAATGCCGCGCTCGGATTTTCTTCGTCAAAGTCAATATAGAACAAAGTCTATCATCCCTATAGGGTTTTATAGAAACGCAGTTCCGCGTTTTGCCTGTCCGCCTCCTGCTTTTCGCTTCAAATTAGCGATCACCGCTGCTCCTGGCAGCCACCCGCCACGCTGTTTTTCGCATCTCTCACAACGCACCGCCCCGGCTAGCCGAATTCCGCGACGCCGTTTATCATGCTGACAGAACCATATTTTGCAGACGCGAGTACGCGCTGTTACCGCAATTCTTTTCGCAGCACCGCATTTGCCGGGACTCCGCCATTCTTTTGATCGTTCAGGCCCTTGCCCAGTACGTCCGGCAACGGAGTGGCGAAGTGTTTTTCCCCGGATTTCGCACAGAAGTGTTCCGCTGCAGGAACGTGAATTCCCCATTCACGCGTTCAGAAGCTCTTTCGATTGTTAGGCTGCTGACGTTCGCCCCTGGGATTTCACGAACCGCTCGTGCAGCTAAAAGTTGGCCCTCGCCGCGATGGACGCTGTCCTCGCTCGCAACATCGCGGCATTTCGCTTTCTTTTCAATCTCGAAGGAGCACCCCTTACTGAATGAGTGGATATCTCGCCAGTCTCGAAGCTGAGTCGATCGAAATCATCCGGGAAGCCATCGCTCTCGCCGAAAAGCCCGTGATGATGTATTCCATCGGCAAGGATTCCTCCGTCATGCTGCACCTGGCGCGCAAGGCCTTCTGGCCCGCTCCGCCTCCCTTCCCCCTCCTCCACATCGATACCACCTGGAAATTCCGCGAGATGATCGCCTTCCGCGATCGCATCGCCGCGGAAGCCGGCGTCAGGCTGCTGGTCCACACCAACCACCAGCGCATCGCCGAAGGCGTTACGCCCTTCACCTACGATTCCGACCGCTATACCACCATGATGAAGACCGAAGCCCTGCGCCAAGCCCTCGATGCCGGCGCCTTCGATCTCATCCTCGGCGGCGCGCGTCGTGACGAAGAAAAATCCCGCGCCAAGGAAAGAATTTTCTCGTTCCGTTCCGCCGGCCACCGCTGGGATCCCAAAATCCAGCGCCCCGAGCTCTGGAACCTCTACAACGCCCGCATCCATCCCGGCGAATCCATCCGCGTCTTCCCGCTCTCCAACTGGACCGAGTCCGACATCTGGCAGTACATCGCGGACGAGAACATCGAGATCGTGAAGCTCTACTTCGCCGCGCCGCGCCCCGTCGTTCAGCGCTCCGGCCAGTTGCTGATGGTCGATGACGACCGTTTCCCCCTCAACCCCGGCGAGGTTCCTGAGACGCGCGTCGTCCGCTTCCGCACCCTCGGCTGCTATCCGCTTACCGCTGCCGTTGAAAGCACAGCCACGACCATCGCGGAAATCGTCGCCGAAACACAGACCGCCCGCACCTCCGAACGCAGCGGACGCCTCATCGATCACGATCAGTCCGCCTCCATGGAAAAGAAAAAACAGGAAGGCTACTTCTGATGCGCGACACCCTGCGCTTTATCACCTGTGGCAGTGTGGATGACGGTAAATCCACCCTGATCGGCCGCTTGCTTTGGGAATCGAAGCAGGTCTTCGAAGACCATCTCTCCGCTGTTCAGCGCGACTCAGCCCGCTACGGCACCCAGGGTGACGCCGTGGACCTGGCGCTGCTCGTTGACGGCCTCCAGTCGGAGCGCGAGCAGAGCATCACCATCGACGTGGCCTACCGCTTCTTCGCCACGCCCGCCCGCCGATTCATCGTGGCCGATACTCCCGGCCACGAACAGTACACGCGCAACATGGCCACCGGCGCTTCCACCTCCGAGCTGGCTGTGCTCGTCGTCAATGCCGCCAAAGGCCTGCAGACGCAGACCCATCGCCACGCGCGTATCGTCGCTCTGCTCGGCATTCGCCATCTCGTCATGGCCATTAACAAAATGGACCTGGTCGGCAACGACGAAGCCGTCTTCAACCAGATCGTCAGCGACTTTCAGCCGCTGATCAAAGAGCTCGGCTTCGAATCCTTCCAGCCCATCCCTGTCTCCGCACTCAACGGCCTCAACGTCACCGAGCACAGCGATGCCATGCCCTGGTATACCGGCCCCGCGCTGCTGCCTTACCTCGAAGAGGTCGACATCACCCGCGGCGTACCCGACCTCAAGTTCCGCATGCCGGTCCAGTACGTCAATCGTCCCACCCACGATTTCCGCGGCTACTGCGGACGCATCGCCGGCGGAGCAGTCAGTGTCGGCGACAAAGTTCGTGTCATTCCCGGCGGCCGTGAAGCTGTCATCAGGTCCATCGTCGCGTGGAAGGCCGAACTCCCCGCTGCCGCTTCCGGCGACTCCATTACTCTCTGCCTCGATCGCGAAATCGATATCTCCCGTGGCAACGTCCTCGTCGCCGCCAACGATCCCGTCGACCTCAGCGATCAGTTTGAAGCCCGCGTCCTGTGCCTCTCCGAACATCGCCTCGTCGCCGGCCGCTCGTACCTCATGAACCTGCATACCTGCCAGGCCGTCGCCACCATCAGCACCGTCAAATATCAGGTCGACGTCGTCCACGGCACGCATCTGGCCTCGCATTCGCTCGGCATGAACGAGATTGGCGTCGTCAATATCTCCACCGACCGCCCCGTCCCCTTCGAGCCCTACGAGCGCAATCATCGCCTCGGCAGCTTCATCCTCATCGACCGGCTCACCAACGAGACCGTCGGCGCCGGCATGATCGACTTCTCCCTCCGCCGCGCCGCCAACCTGCACTGGCAGGCCGTCGATGTCGACAAATCCGCGCGCGCCCGCCAAAAGCTGCAGAAGCCCGTTTGCCTCTGGTTCACCGGCCTCTCCGCTTCCGGCAAATCCACCATCGCTAACCTGCTCGAGAAGCGGATGTTCACCGCCGGCAAGCACACCTACCTGCTCGACGGCGACAACGTCCGCCACGGCCTCAATCGCGATCTCGGATTCACTGAATCCGATCGCGTGGAGAACATCCGCCGCGTCACTGAAGTCGCCCGTCTCTTCGTTGACGCCGGCCTCGCCGTGCTCGTCTCCTTCATCAGTCCCTACCGCGCCGAACGCGAGTACGCCCGCTCGCGCTTCGAGCCAGGCGAGTTTATTGAAGTTTTCGTCGACACGCCACTCGAGATTTGCGAGCAGCGCGATCCCAAGGGCCTCTACGCCAAAGCCCGCCGCGGCGAGCTGGCCAACTTTACCGGCATCGACAGCAATTACGAGCCGCCTCAGCATCCCGAGTTGCGCCTCGATACCACCAAATATTCCGTCGAGCAATGCGTCGACCGCATCCTCTACGCCCTCGAACATGGCGTCGAACACGGCATGGACGCCTCCGGAGACAAGGGATAATGACGCAAACCAACTCCCCCCTCGCCCCCTCGCTCCCCGTTTCTCTCGCCGCCCTGCTGCCGCAAACCGTCGACCTCGCCCGCAAGGCAGGCGAAGCCGTCATGCAGGTCTACGCTGAAGTCAATCCCGCCATCGAATACAAGCGCGACAATTCCCCGCTCACCCAGGCCGACCTCGCCTCCCACGGCATCATCGTCGACGGCCTTACCAGCATCGCGCCCGGCATTCCCGTCCTCTCGGAAGAGTCGGAGGAAATCCCCTTCGCGGAGCGCCAGGCCTGGCCTCGCTACTGGCTCATCGATCCTCTCGACGGCACCAAAGAATTCCTCCGCCGCAACGGTGAGTTCACCATCAACATCGCGCTCATGGAGAACAATCACCCCGTCCTCGGCGTGGTCTACGCCCCGGCCATCGACAAAATGTATTTCGCCGCGCAGGGCTGCGGCAGCTTCACCCTCAACGGCGAAGAACGCGTCCCCATCAAGACCGGACCCTCCGCCACCGGTGTTCGCCGCATCGTCGCCAGCCGCTCGCACGGCTCCGGCGAAGAATCCTCCGCTGACACCAACGGCGAAAAATGCGAATTCATCGTCATGGGCAGCTCGCTCAAGTTCTGCCTCGTCGCTGAAGGCGCAGCCGACCTCTATCCCCGCCGCGGCCCCACCATGGAGTGGGATACCGCCGCCGCCCACTGCGTCGTCGAACAAGCCGGCGGCACCGTCACCGATTTAGACGGCAACCCCCTGCTCTACAACAAAGAAAATCTTCTCAACCCGGGCTTCCTCGTTACCGGCTCGTAATGGCTGCTGTCCTCAGGAGTCTCGTTCGCAAAACACGGCAAGCAACAACTCACCGCGCCGTCAGACTGCGAATCAACTCCACTTCCCGCTCACGATACGGTCTTCCGTCCTGGTAGAAAATATCGTGGAACCAGACCGTCGGCTGCTCCAGCACATAAGGGCGCTGCCACGAATCCCACGGCAGATTCGTCTGCGTCTTGCCAACAACGAATCCCCAGTTGATCGCGCCTACGTGGTACTTTTTCGCGAGCGGCAGAATCGTGTCGAAGGTGCTGCCCGCCCCGCGCGCCATGTATTCCGTGCACAGCAGGGGCCGATGGTATTGCTCAAGCTGGATCACGCGATTCTCAAAATCTTCGGGCCAGCCGTAGTTGTGAAAAGAAATGATGTCGGACTGCTCAATCTGTACCTTCGCCATCGGCGATAATGTCGCGAAGCTCGACCAGTCGCCCGTCCAGATGCCGCTGGTGAGCGGTTGCGCAGGATTCACCGAGCGCGCCCACTCAAACACCTGGGGCAGCAGCTTGAGAATAATTTCCGGCTTGTGTTTCGGCTCTTCGCCGGCGTAAGAGCCCCCGCCACCGTTGTCCGGCTCATTCCACAGGTCCCACGCAAGAACGCGCGGATCGTTGGCGAATGCCCCCACCACCCCGCGCACATAGTCGCGCAATCGCGGCACGCTGTTGGGATCGGACAGCGCCGCGGCGCCCGGGCTCTGCACCCAGCCCGAATTATGCACCCCCGGAATCGGCGGATGCTGCGGCCCCAATTTCGGATCGGGATCCCAGCACGAGTCAAACAGCACGAACACCGGTCGGATGTGATGGCGCGCCGCGATGGTGAGGAATGTATCCATCCGCGCTTTAAATCCATCCGGATCCTGTTCCCACAGCAGGTCGTGCAGGAAGACGCGCATGGTGTTCATGCCGATCGCCTGCGCCCATCCCAGCTCGCGGTCGATTTCTTTCGGATCGAAAGTAGCGGCCTGCCACATCTCCAGTTGGTTAATCGCATCGTCGGGAACGAAGTTGGAGCCAACCGGCCAGGCCTGCTGCGCATACCAGGCATTCGCCTGCGATTCGCTCCAGCGTGCGCGCTGCTGCGCCCAGGCGCTCGCCGCCAGGCTCAGCACAAGAAATGTGATTGCAATGGAGCGAAATCCGGTTTTCATCGCCATCCTGTCTGCCTTTTGAGACCGCCAACGATTTTCGGGATTTTTTCTCAGCCACTGAAAGGATTTGGCGTCCCCGACGGGATTTGAACCCGTGTTATCGCCGTGAAAGGGCGGTGTCCTGGGCCGGGCTAGACGACGGGGACGCATGAGTCGCGGGCACCCAAATTCCGGGCACACTCCGCGATTGAAAGGCCATCTCTGACTTTAACGGCCACTCCCCCTAAAGTCAAAGTGATCCCCATCACATTACCCGCCTTTTTTGGCCTGCCAACGCCGCTGCGCTATCCTCGTTTATCCATCCTCCTCAACCCATGCGCCGCTTCCGCTACCTCGACCTCCTCACCATCGGATTCGTCGTCGTCCTCCTCGTCTCCAATCTGGTCGGCCAAAAAATCTGCCAGATCGGCCCCCTCAAAGTCAGCGGCGCCCAACTCCTCTTCCCCATCGCCTACATCTGCGGCGACGTCTTCACTGAGGTTTACGGCTACGCCGCCTCCCGCCGCGCTATCTGGATCGGCTTCTTCGCCATGGCCCTGCTCGCCGTCATGGGCGCTGTCGCCGTCGCCCTGCCGCCCGCCCCCGGATGGCCCAACCAGCAGGCCTTCGCCACCGTCTTCGGCCTCGTCCCCCGCTTCGCCATCGCGTCCCTCATCGCCTATTGGGCCGGCGAATTCACCAACTCCTTCACCCTCGCCAAAATGAAAATCCTCACCCGCGGCCGCTGGCTCTGGACCCGCACGATCGGCTCCACCATCACCGGCCAGGCCGTCGACACCGCCGTCGTCATCGTCATCGCCTTCGCCGGCTACACCTCCGCCCGCACCATCGGCATCATGATCCTCTCCTCCTACCTGACCAAAGTCGTCTACGAAACCCTGGCCACGCCCCTCACCTACCTCGTCGTCGCCCAACTCAAACGCGCCGAATCCGTCGACGCCTACGACACATCGACCAACTTCAACCCCTTCGCGGCTTCGCGAATGACGGCAGAAGAAAAAATGTCATCCTGAGCAAAGCGAAGGACGCTGCGGTTGCTGTCGTCTTTGTTTTTGGTATTGATAGTTGTCATCCCGACCGGAGCGAAGCGTAGCGGAGGGACCTGCTGTTCGCATTTGCTCTTTCAGTTGCCATCGAAACCGCAGCGTCACTCCTGAAATCCCCGCATCCCACCAGCTATAATCATCCTGTTCACAGCCGAAAGGAGCAGGCATTTCCATGCCCATCCAGCCAACCGCCAGAATCTGGCACAACGGCAATCTCATCCCCTGGGACAAAGCCCAACTCCACGTCATGAGTCACGTGGTCCACTACGGCTCGTCCGTTTTTGAAGGCATCCGCTGCTACGCGCAGCCGCAGGGCGCGGCCATCTTCCGCCTGCCGGAACACATGCAGCGCCTTCTCGATTCCGGCCGCATCTATCGCATGGCCCTGCCCTGGTCGCTGGACCAGCTCTGCTCCGCCGTCGTCGAGCTCGTCGAATCCAACAACGTTGCGCCCTGCTACATTCGCCCCATCGCCCTGCGCGGCTACGGCGAGCTCGGCGTCAACCCCAAGGGCACGCCCATCGAGGTCTACATCGCGAACTACCCGTGGGGCAAATACGTTCCCGGCGACGCCGCCGACGTCTGCATCTCCTCGTGGAACCGCCTCGCGCCCAACACCATGCCTTCGCTCGCCAAAGCCGGCGCCAATTACATGAACTCCCAGCTCATCCGCATGGAAGCCGATGTCAACGGCTACGCCGAAGGCATCGCCCTCGACGTCAACGGCTACCTCTCCGAAGGCTCCGGCGAAAACCTCTTCCTCATCCGCAACGGCGTCATCTTTACCTCGCCGCTCGGCAGCTCCGTCCTCTCCGGCATCACGCGCGATTCCATCCTCACCCTCGCGCGCCACTTCGGCATCCCGGTCGTCGAGCAGCAGCTCCCGCGCGAGCTCATCTACATCGCCGACGAGGTCTTCTTCACCGGAACCGCCGCGGAAGTCACCCCCATCCGCTCCGTCGATCGCATTCAGATCGCCGACGGCAACCCAGGCCCCATCACGCAGCAGTTGCGCGATGAATACCTCGGCATCGCGACCGGCCTCAAACCCGATCGCTTCGGATGGCTAACCCCCGTCAACGTCCAGGCGGAACAGCCAGTAACGGCGTAACGGCCGTTAAGCTGTCATCCTGAGGACCCTGAGCGAAGCCAAAGGGGACGAAGGATCTGCGGTTGCTCGGTTCACATACCCATGCCGCCGCCTGCTGAGGAGCGCAACGACGAAGGACCCTGCGGTTGTTTCTGCGATCTTGCGGTTGTCTTTCAGCAACAAAAGCCCGGCGCAAGCCGGGCTTTTTGCTATTTGTTGTCATCCCGACCGGAGCGCGCAGCGCGGAGCGGAGGGACCTGCTGTCCGCTTTTGTTGTCATCCAGAACTGCATTTCGTTCAATGCCACGATGGATGATAATCCCCCGGATTCACCTGCTGCTTCCCCATCGTAAACGTCACCGTCACATCCACCGTCCGCGTGTCCTCCTGCTGCTGATACTGGTACACAGGCACCAACGGCTTGAGCTTGTCGGCGACCATCAACTGGTCCCCGCGTTCGTTCAGATAAGCCGGCCGCCATCGCGGCACCAGCCCCGGCTGAAAAACCGCGCCCTTCGGCAGTTGCCAATACGTCCGTACCAGCCGCTCCTGCCGCGCATTCAACCCCACCAGCGTCAAGTTGCCCATGGTATAAATCCGCCCCGGATCCACCGTGAACGTGTAAGCCACGGTGTGTGCAGCGTGATCCAGCACCGGCCCCGCGTCCACAACCGCTTGCGCGTATCCTTTTGCCTTCCACGCAGCCGTCAGGAACTCTCCAGTCTGCTTCACCAGATCCCCATCCGCCACATCGCCCGCGTGCACCTTCGTCTGCGCCGCAAATTCCGCCGCCGTCGTCATCGCATTCCCCGCGAACTGTACGGCGGACACCCGATACGCCTGCCCCTCGCTCGCAATCGTCGCCGTCAGCGGCACCAGATATTTTCCATCCACCAGCTTCGGCGTGCCCCACACCGGCGGCGTCACCACCGCATCCAGATACCCGCGCTGCGCGTAAACATCACGCACCGCCGCCGCCAGCGCATCCGGGCTCGCCCGCGAAAACTCCTTTGACACCGCCAACTCTTCCACGCGCTGGATCGCCGGAGCCCAGGCGTCGCTCGCGCCTTCCACCACAAACGACGAAATCAAAATCTTCGGCGAATCGATATGAAAATCCGTCGCGATCATCGTTGTTTTCGCGTTGCCCAGCGGAATCGCCGAAATCTTCGCTGCAATTCCCTTCTCCGCCAGCAGCTTCGTCAGCGCGTCCAGCACCTGCTGTTTCATCGGGCCGCCCGGATACAACGCGCCGTCATACAGCGGCACCGTCTTCGCCACCAGTTGGTTCAGCGTCGCCGCATCCCACCACGGAAAATTGTCATAGTGCACCGGCAGCACGCCCGGCGAAGGCTTCAGCGTATACACCAGCAAATCGTCGTCCAGTTCGTAATTCACTTCGAGGAAAAGCCCAGTCGCCTGCAGGCGATCCGACGCCGCCTGCATCGCGTCCTTCGTCACCATGCCTGGCTTCAGCCCCGTGAACGCCAGCAACTGCTGCTGCGGCAGATTCGTTCCCGTAAACCGGATCGTATCCGGAAAATAATCCTGCGCCCGCGCCGGAACCGGCAACGCCGCAACCGCGAAAACCGCAATCATCAAAACGTACCGGACACGCATGGCCCCACCACCATCCCCACCTGCGTAGACGTCTGCACCGGAGTTAAGTTCCACGGCGCGGCCCTTACTGCAGCACGCCCCCCTGCCCAAACGTCACCACCAAATCCACAATGTCGGTATCGTCGTGCTGGTACGCCTTCCACGTCCCCGACCACCCCGCCAGCGTCTTCAGGTTCGCCTTGTTCTTCAGCAGAAATTCCGTCGACACCGAGGCGTCGTACACATCGCCCTCCTGCATCGGCCAGTATTTCAGCACCTCTGCCCGCTGCTCCGCGCTCAGCCCCACCAGCGACAGCTCGCCCATGCGGTACACCGGCCCCGGTTCCACTGTGATCGCATACGTCACCATGTGATTCACCGCATCGAACTTCGGCGCCGCATCGATCTTTGCCTGCAGGTAGCCATGCGTCTTGTACACCGTGGCCACAGACGCCAGCGTCCCGTGCAACAAGTCCTCATTCGCCACATCGCCGTCATGCAGCTTGGCCACCTTCGCAAAGTCGTCCGCGCTCATCAGCGACTTGCCCGCCAGCGTCAGCGACGCCACCTTATACGGCGCGCCCTCCACAATTGTCGCGCTCTCCGGAACCAGCACCTTCCCGCCCGCCACCTGCGGATCGCCATGCGCGAATCCGTTCATCGCCATCTCCAGGTATCCCTGGCGGTGATACACCGTGCGCAGCGCCGTGAACAGCGTAGCCTCCGCCGCGCCGTCATAATTCTGCCCCGCTGCCGCCTTCGCAACCGCGCTCACCGGCTCGCTCCACGCCGCGCTCGCGCCCGTTAGCGTCACCGCGCCAATCTGCACCGGCGGCGCATCAATGTGGAACTGCAGCCCCGTAAACTTCCCCGCCGGATCCTCGGCCGGCGTCGCCGTCACCGTGGCCCGCACGCCCTTCGCGGCCACCATCCGCCTCGAGCGCATCGATCACCGGCTGCAGCAAGCTGCTCTCCTGCGGCAGCTCGCCATGAAACAGCGTCACCTTCGCCGCCAGCGCCGCGTTCAGGCTGGCGTCATCCCACCACGGAAAATTCACATACCGCACCGGAGGCATCGCATCCGTCCCCGGCGTCAGCGTGTACAGCAGTTCCGTGCCGTCGTATTTGAAATTAATATCGCCGAACAGCCCCGTGTCCATCAGCTTCTGCGCCGCTGCCTGCACCGCGTCATGCGAAAGCGGCTTCAGCGGAGCCAGCCCGGTATACGCCAGCAGCTCCGTCTGGCTCTGCGGAACCCCGGCAAACGTTATCTTCTTCGCAACAATCTGCCCGCAGGCAGGCAAAGTCAGCGCCGCCACGCAAAGCGCAACGAAAAACAACCTAAAATTTCGCATGACCGCAAGATAGACCCACGCCCCAGTCAGCGCCACAGAAAAATGCCCCCGCAAACACGGAGGCATTCATCCAACGTCATCCTTGCTGTTGTCTGTTAGCTGACCGGACCTAAGCTGACCGTTTCTCTGCTGACCGCTTCTTAGCTGCCCTACTCCTTCTCCACCGTCACCGACTCCACCACCACCGGCTTCACCGGCTTGTCCTGGCGGTCCCGCGACACCTTCGAAATCTTGTCCACGATGTCCTGCCCCTCCACCACTTCACCGAAGATCGTGTGCTTGCCCGTCAGCCACTCCGTCCCCGCCACCGTGATAAAGAACTGCGAGCCATTCGTGTTCGGCCCCGCATTCGCCATCGCCAGCTTGCCCTTCTTGTCGAAGCGGTGCGGCGACCCCTTCGTCTCATCCTCAAACTTGTAGCCCGGGCCGCCCATGCCGTTCCCCGCCGGGTCGCCGCCCTGGATCATGAAGTCGGGAATCACGCGGTGAAAAATCGTGCCGTCATAGAGCTTGTTGCTGCTCTTTTCGCGCGACACCGGATGCGTCCACTCCCGCTTGCCTTCGGCCAGCTCAATAAAGTTGGCAACAGTTTTCGGGGCTTCCTTCTCAAACAAACGGCACACAATCGTGCCTTCCGTGGTTTTAATCGTGGCATACGTGCCAGGCTGACGACTCATGATTTCACTCCTGTTTTATTGGTCTAAATATCGTTTCCACTCTTAACCCGGCACCCAGATTTGCGCAGCATCTAAGCGCCTAAAACCTAAAACCTAAACAAACCTAAAACCTAAAACCTAAAACTTAAAACCTAAAACCTAAAACCTAGTCCCTAGTCCCCAGTCCCCAGAACCTAATTCGGAATCACCGTTACCTTCTGCAACACCACCGGATCGATCGGCTTGTCGTTGCTGTCGCGATTCACCCGCGCAATGGATTTCACCACCCACACGCTCGCATCGTCGCACTGCCCAAAAATCACATAGTGCTGATCGAGGCTCGGCTGCGGCGTCTCGGTAATGAAGAATTGCGAACCGTTCGTATCCGGTCCTGAATTCGCCATCGCCAAACGCCCCGGCACATCGAAATTCAAACTCGGGTCGAACTCATCTTTGAACATGTAACCCGGGTCGCCCTCGCCCGTCCCCAGCGGATCGCCGCCCTGAATCATGAACTCGGGAATCACCCGGTGGAACGTCGTCCCGTCGTAGTACCGCTTCCCGTGCATCTTCTGCTTGGTCGCCGGGTCGGTCCAGTCCTTCGTCCCATTCGCCAGCCCCACAAAATTCGCCACCGCATTCGGCGCCTGCTTGTCGAAGAGCTTGCACGTCATCCGCCCCATACTGGTGTCGAAAATCACCGTCGGCCCCGTAGGCTGCGGCGAAACGGGCGTCTGCGATCCGGCGCATCCGGCAAATCAGGAGCATCTGGCAAGCTCGACGAAGGCGCAGCCTGCGTAGAAGAAGGCGCACTCTGCGGAGTCGCAGGCGCACTCTGAGTTGACTGCGGACTCGATTGCGGAACCGGAGCATCCGGCGGCGCAGTCGTCGTACGACTGCCCAAATACGGAGCACGAAAACAAAACAACAGCAGCGAAGAAGGAGAGGCGGCGCAAGAGAAATCATCCGTCTACCAGACTACGGCATCCCCCCATCCTCTGAGAAATGTCATTCTGAGCGGAGTGCCGCCACCCATCCTCCCAGCGGCAATCCGCTCAACCGGCGCGCAGTCGAAGAACCCCGCGAGCTGACAGTCGCCCGTTCGCAAGAATTGCTTCTGAGCGAGCGGAATCGGTCGCAAAGCGGCCGACCCAAATCTCTCCGTGAACTGCGAGTTTTGTCTTTGCGTTTGCGGTTGCCTTTGCTTTTGCTCTTGTCTTTGTTTTTTTGTTGGCATCCCGACCGGAGCCGTGGGGTCCCCGAAGCGCCTGGATTTGGCGCTGCGGGGTGCGAGCGCAAAGCGCGGAGCGGAGGGACCTGCTGTTCGCTTCTGCTCTGGCCTTTGCTACCAGCCAGCAGCTAGCTTCCCGTATTGCCCGTGTACGTCACATGCCAAATCGACCCCGACCCATCATCCGTCACAAACAGCGACCCGTCCTTCGCCACCGTCACACCCACCGGCCGTCCCCAAACTTTCCCATCCGCCGTCGTGAATCCGGTCAGAAAGTCCTCATACTCGCCCGTCGCGTGACCGTCGTGCATCGGCAGCACGATCACCTCATACCCCGCGCGCTTCGAACGGTTCCACGATCCGTGCTCCGCCGCAAATCCATCGCCCTTAAACTGCGCCGGGAACTGCGACCCCTCGTAAAACAGCATCTCCAGCGAAGCAAAATGCGGCTCCAGCAGAATGTCCGGCGTAATCACCTTCCCCGCCAGCTCCGGATGCTTCCCTGCCTGCCGCGGATCGTGCACGCCGCCATTCGCGCTCATGTAGTACCACGGCCAGCCGTAGAAGCCGCCCTCCTGCACGTGCGTAATGTAGTCCGGAACCAGATTGTCGCCCAGCATGTCGCGCTCGTTCGTGCTGCACCACAACTCGCCCGTGATCGGATTGATCGTCTCGCCCACGCAGTTGCGAATGCCCGACGCATACACCTTCACGAACTTGCCTTCCGGCGTGAACTCCAGCACATTCGCCCGGTGAAATTCCTCAGGATGCGTATCGGAATCGTCGTCGTTCGAGTGCGATCCCACCGACACGAACATCCGCTTTCCATCTTTCGAAAACGCGATATCCCGCGTCCAGTGACCACCCCCGCGCAGCCGTCCGCCACCCGGCAAATCCGCCAAATGCTCCGCCGGACCCCGCGCCTTCAGATCCCCCACTTCATACGGAAACCGCACCACCGAATCCGTGTTCCCGATGTAAACCCACTTCGGATGCGGACCCGCCGGATAAAAATTGATCCCAAACGGCTGGCTCAAGTTATCCGCAAACGTCGAAACCTGCTTTCGGCTTCCCGTCCGGCCCCACGCCACGAAACACCATCACCTTGTTCTGATAGCTGATCGCCACAAACAAATCGCCATTCGGCGCGGTCCGAATCAGCCGCGGCTGATCCAGCCCCGTCGCATACTGCTCCACCTTGAACCCGCCGGAGCCTGCGGCCACGCCCCCTCCGGCCGCGGAACCATCTCCGCCCCGTTGTCCACGCCCTTCGTCGCATACGGCGCCGGCAAGTCCGCTCACCGTCAGGTGACGAATCACCCCCGGGTGCTCCTGCGAGTAGTCAGTGAATGCGTTCTGTCCGGTCAGCACCTGCTGTCCGTGCGCAGGCGCTCCTGTCAGCAGCGGTGCCAGGGCCATCAGCATGGCCAAACCAAAGAGGGGCGATTTCTGCATGTTTCCTCCAGATCCGTTTCAACGAATCGAGCTTAAACGATTAATTTGGGTACGCCCGCGAATGGCGCGTATCTTTCTGGATGCTCAGAATCCGCTTTCCGATACATTTTGCCCGCCTTCGGCCATTTTGCGCCGCGCGCCCCCTGTCATGAACGCGCCCTTACTTCCTCGCCGGCTTCTTCGGGCCGCAGGCGCTGGAACCGGTACCGGCTTCGTCTCTTCCTGCGCAGTCCAGCATATGCTCCAGCAGACCCACCGGAATCGTCGCCGTCAGCAGCACCTCATTGCTCCCGCCGCTCCACTGCCACACTCGCCAGCAGCGCCCGCATGTTCGCGTCAAACACCTGCGCATCGCCGGAGTTCTCAATGCCCTTCACCAGCATCAGGATCGTTTGCAGCGACTCCGTCGTATCCGCCGCCGCGCGCTCGGTGGGCGCCATCTCTTCCACCTTCAGGCGAATATGCCCCACCCACGATAAGGAGGCGATCAGCGTCGCGTCCACCGGCACCGGAATCCGCATCCCCAGCACCCGAATCCCGCCCGTCTTCCCCAGCGGCAGCGCAATCTGCCCAATCCCCCACGCCTCCGACAGCAACGGAATCTGCGAATAATGTTTCGACAGAAGCGACGATCCGCTGAACGGCAGCGCCGCTGTCCGGTACCGGTCGATCATGGAGTGAATTTGTTCGGTCGACGGCGTATTGCTCACCGCCACAATGTCGTAGCCCAGCTGCGTCACCCGCACCGTGCGCCCTTCGCTCGGCACGTTGTAGATGGTGTGCCCCGCGTACATTTCCTGCGAAGCAGCCACTCCCGCCAAATACTGTGCCAGCCGCCGCGCATCGAAGCGCCCCGTGAACACCTCGGAAAACGCCACCGCCCCATTCGGCCCATTGGGATCCGCCATGCGGTGCAGCGCAAACGCCGCCTCATCCACATTGCGCTCGAACTCAATGCCCGTCGCGTCGATGAAATGCTGATATTCCGGCGAGTGCGTCACCGGATGCTGATCGAAATGCGTAGCCGCCCGCAGCGGCCGCAAATTGATATACACAATGCCGTCGGATTCCGGCAGCAGCCGCGCCGCTTCCGGCGGCGCTTCCTTGCGGAGGTAAATCGCCCCCGCCAGCAGCAGCAGCGCCACGAGAACAATAACGATGGAGAGTCGCGTGCGACGATGGATCATCGAATGGGTCTCCCGCTCTTCCGGGAGATACCGTCTATCATCTCACCTCAGCACGAAATATCATCCCGAGCGAAGCGCCGCACCTAAGTTCTCCAGCGGCCACGGAATCAAACCGGCGCGCAGCCGAGGGACCAGCTCTTTTCCTTGCTTCTCCGCTGTCATCCTGAGGTGCGGCGCGACGAAGGATCCGCGGTTGTCCTGTTCAGATACCCATGCAGCCCTCAATATGCGCCAAAGCCATGCCCCGGCTGACCGATTCCGACGGCGCCCGGACCCATTTTTCGAATCGCCTGACCAACCGACGCATTCGTTGACCGAACCAGGCCGCATCCGGAAAAACCGCATCACAGCCCCCAACCAACACCAATTGCGAGCCACCAATTCGTGTGATATTTTCAATGCTGTACCCTCTCTTCTGCCGGCGCACCCGTGTGCCCCCGGAGAGTCGGCACAACGCTGTCCGGGCTGGCGTAGCTCAGCTGGTAGAGCATCTGATTTGTAATCAGAGGGTCGGGGGTTCAAATCCCTTCGCCAGCTCCAGTCTCCCGGTCAGCCACAGTGGGGCGGATTTCCCTTCGCAGCGAAATTCCCGTAACCAGCCCAGGTTCTTCAAACCGGAGGCGACTCCGAAAGGCTGGCGGGCGTCCAAAGCGAAGCGTTTTGCGCGGAGCAGTAACGGTTTTGTTGAAGTTGCGCACAGGTGGCCGAGTGGTTAATGGCAGCAGACTGTAAATCTGCCGCTCTTTGGAGCTACGGAGGTTCGAATCCTCCCCTGTGCACCAGAGTTTGGGTTTTTGAGGCGGATGAGGTAGTGACCGTGAGCGTGCTGCAGTCTCAGGACAACGCTCGAAATCCAGCCGCGGACCGAAAGCGCATGATGACGGCTCTCGGCGCTCTCGCGGTACTGGCGGTGATCGCCTGGTTCACCCTCGACGGCAATGCGGTTCTGCCGGTGAAAGAATATAGTTTCGGCAGCGTCTCCTTCGGCGGTTTCGACATGAAGGTTCGCTGGATTCCGGAACTGATCCTTGGCCTCTTCGCCCTGCGCGTCGTCACCGCCAACATGCGGGCACGCCTCGAAGACAAGGATCGCGAGTAAGTTTTTGTAGTTGGTATTCGGTTTTGTAGTCTGTGGTACTGGAAACGCTCAAACTTGTGGAACGATCCAGAGTTTGTATCAGAGCATGACTTCAGTCGTGCCGCATGCGCTTTCGGAATGGGGGCTTTAGCCCCTGCGGGTTTTGTAGTCTGTAGCAGGGCTGATGGTTCTCAGTTGGTAGAGCACTCCCTTGGTAAGCTGAGCGGCGCAAGCCGCGACCTGAGTCCGAGGTAACCGGTCGGTTTTATCAATCCCGGTCATCAGCTCCAGGCGGGTGCGAGAGATTTGGTTTTGCTGTAGCAGGGCTGATGTAGCTCAGTTGGTAGAGCACTCCCTTGGTAAGGGAGAGGTCACCGGTTCAATCCCGGTCATCAGCTCCAGATTTTTAAAGGGCAATCGCTCGCTGCACGCCAGCGAGCGTTTGCATGTCAAGCAGAGCGAAGGACTGGCCGCTACAAGCCACCAGCCACCAGCTGCTTGCTGTTTTCAGGCGGGATTAACGAAGGGTGAGAGTCACAGCCTTCCAAGTCGAGGCGTTTGGCGGGCGTGAACGAAGTGGGAGCCCGCCGCCGAGATCCTGAGCGTAGCGAAGGACCTCGTAATGAGCGGAGAATTGCGGGAGTAACTCAGTGGTAGAGTCACAGCCTTCCAAGCTGTTGGTCGCGGGTTCGATTCCCGTCTCCCGCTCCAGATTTTCGAAGAAGAGGTCATCGTGAAGGGCCACGGTTTTAGCTTTCCCGATCATTCGCAGCAGCAGGGGGCCTTCGTCCCCGCGGAAAGTCGTACAACGATGTTTGAGCAAGCCACCATCGCCATCCAGGACGAGAAGACCTTTGCCGATGTGCGCCAGGCCCTCGACGACGCCTTCGCCCCCGCGACCGTCGCCGCCTTCCTGCGCAAAGTCGCCGGCGCCAAACTCCGCGTCCGCCAGTTTGAAGCGGTCCTCGCCCACGGCTTCCTTGGGCAACCCGCTCAGAAAAGTTATGCCGCCCTCGGCGATGCCGACCGTGGCCAGATTCGCGAACAGTATCTCCGCCGCGTCGAGCAGGTCGCTCCCGACGTGCGGCAAAAATATTTCCGGCTCTACGCGGGCTATTAATCCCCGCGTCGCCAACACAGGCTCAGCAGTCACTACGATTTGAAGCGGGAGAGGGTAAAGCAATGGCGAAGGAAAAGTTTGACCGGTCCAAGCCGCACGTGAACGTGGGGACGATTGGACACATCGATCACGGCAAGACGACGCTGACGGCGGCGATTACGAAGGTGCTGCAGAAGCACAATCCGAAGAACACATTCCGTTCGTTCGATTCGATCGACAACGCCCCGGAAGAGCGGGAGCGCGGCATCACGATTGCGACGGCGCACGTTGAATACGAGACGGCGAACCGGCACTACGCGCACGTCGACTGCCCCGGCCACGCGGATTACATCAAGAACATGATCACCGGCGCAGCGCAGATGGACGGCGCGATTCTCGTGGTCGCGGCCACCGACGGCCCGATGCCGCAGACCAAGGAGCACGTGCTGCTGGCCCGCCAGGTCGGCGTGCCCTACGTGCTGGTTTTCCTGAACAAGTGCGACGCAGTCGAAGACGAAGAGCTGACGGATCTGGTCGAGATGGAAGTGCGCGAGCTGCTTTCGAAGTACCAGTTCCCTGGCGACGACGTGGCCGTGATTCGCGGTTCCGCTCTCGGCGCTCTGAACGGCGAAGCGAAGTGGGAAGCGAAGATCGACGAGTTGATGGAAGCTGTCGACAAGCAGGTTCCGCTGCCGGCGCGCGCCATCGAGCTGCCTTTCCTGATGCCGATTGAAGACATCTTCTCGATCTCGGGACGCGGCACGGTCGTGACGGGCCGTATCGAACGCGGCAAGGTGAAGGTTGGCGAAGAAGTGGAAATCGTCGGCTTCCGCGAGACGCGCAAGACGGTCGTCACGGGCGTTGAAATGTTCAAGAAGCAGCTGGACGAAGGTCTGGCGGGCGACAACGCGGGCTTGCTGCTGCGCGGCGTTGCCAAGGAAGACGTGGAGCGCGGCATGGTTCTGGCGAAGCCGGGATCGATCACGCCGCACACCAAGTTCAAGTCGAGCGTCTACGTGCTGAGCAAAGAAGAAGGCGGCCGTCACACGCCGTTCTTCAAGGGCTACCGTCCGCAGTTCTACTTCCGCACCACGGACGTGACGGGCGTAGCGACGTTGCCGGAAGGCACGGAGATGGTGATGCCGGGCGACAACGTGGAACTGGAAGTGGAACTGATCACGCCAGTCGCCATGGAAAAGGGTCTGCGCTTCGCCATCCGCGAAGGCGGACGCACGGTCGGCGCCGGCACCATCAGCGAAATCATCAAGTAGGACTGGCCGTCCAGGCGGACGCGTCCTGACGGACGCAAAAGCCTGGACAGCAAAGTAGGGAAGTGACGGCAAAGTAGGGAAGTTTTGAAAGGGCACGGCTTCTAGCCGTGCCGTAAAGGCCCAAAAAGAAGGGGCTTTAGCCCCTGAGCAAAGAAATCAGGTAGGATAAGAAGATGCGTGAAATTGTCACATTGCAGTGCGGCGAGTGTAAGGAGCGCAATTACTCGACGACGAAGAACAAGAAGACGACCACCGGCCGTCTGGAGTTCTCGAAGTTTTGTAATCGCTGCCGGAAGCACACCGCGCACAAAGAAACGAAGTAATTGCAGGTTTTAGGGATCCAGGCGGACGGCGTAGCGAGTTCTTTCTACACCCTACCCCCTACCCCCTACACCCTGCTACTAGGGGCGTAAGCTCAACGGTTAAACTGTCGGTCTCCAAAACCGAACTTGGGGGTTCGAATCCCTCCGCCCCTGCCAGATCAACCTACACTTGGGAGTAGGGCGGTTTATGCCCATCGCAGAGAAAAGCGCGGAAAAGAAAAAGTCTATGGCCAAAGCAGCAATCATGAGCTCCAACGATGGCGTTCCCAACCGCGCCCTCGGTTTTTTCACGCGCAGCATCGACTTCCTCAAAGATGTTCGCTCCGAGATGCGCAAGGTGGTCACTCCTTCGTGGAAAGACGTTCAGTCCACCACCGTCGTCGTCATCATCGCCGTCTTCGCTTTTGCCGCATTCTTCTGGGCCGTCGACGCCGTCCTGACTCCGGCGCAGCAGCACCTGTACCACTGGCTCGGCGTGTTGCAGTAGCGCCTGGCCCCAAAGGAATTCACTTTCATGGCGGAAGAAATGCAAAACGCAACCCCGGACGTCGCCGAAGGCGCCGCCCCCTCGCAGCTGGATCCCCCCGCGAACGATCTCTTTCGCTGGTACATCATCCACGCTTACTCCGGCTTCGAGCGCAAGGTTCGCGAGTCCATTGAGACCCGCGTCCAGGCCTTTGGCCTCCAGAACCGCATCGGCCGCGTCATGATCCCGACCGAAGCCGTCACCGAGATCGTCAACGGCAAAAAGCGCACCGTCGAGCGTGTCTTCCTCCCCGGCTACGTCCTCGTTGAGATGGATCTCGACAACGACCTCTGGCACGTCATCAAGAACACCCCGCGCGTCACCGGCTTCCTCGGGACCGGCGACAAGCCCGTTGCCCTTACTGACGCTGAAGTCGGCTCCATCCTCTTCCGCAGCGATACGTCGAAAGAGAAGCCGCGCCTCAAGGTCAAGTTCCAGAAGAGCGAATCCGTCCGCATCACCGAAGGCCCGTTTGCCAACTTCAACGGCATCGTCGACGACGTGAACGAAGATCGCGAAACGCTGAAAGTCATGGTCACCATCTTCGGCCGCTCCACCCCGGTCGAACTCGACTTCGGCAAGGTGGAGAAAATAGCGTAAGGCAGCCGGTAGCAGGTGGCTTGTAGCCATTCGCGCCGAATGCCTCACGAAGAAGTTAAGAAGTACAGAAATTTGCTACCAGCCACCGGCGACCAGCTACCAGCTTTTGAGCAGTCGTCGGCGAGCACGAAAGGTTTCAGAAAATGCCTCCAACAAAGAAAATCGCAACCCAGGTAAAGCTCCAGATTGAAGCCGCCAAGGCCACGCCCGCGCCCCCCGTCGGCCCCGCCCTCGGCCAGGCCCAGGTCAACATCATGGAGTTCTGCAAGCAGTTCAATGCCCGCACCACCAACAAGGAGATGGCCGGACTCATCATCCCCGTCGTCATCACCGTCTACACCGACCGCACCTTCACCTTCATCACCAAAACCCCGCCGGCCGCCGTGCTCCTCAAAAAAGCCGCTAACCTGGCCAAGGGTTCCGGTACGCCCAACAAGGACAAGGTAGGCAAGGTCACAGAAGCGCAGGTCGTCGAGATCGCCAAACAGAAAATGCCCGACCTCAACGCCGCTTCCGTCGAAGCAGCCGTCAAGAGCATCAAAGGCACCGCCCGCTCCATGGGCATCGACGTCGTCGCGTAACTTCGCCTACACTGTCTGCAGGAGGGCTGAATGTCCGCTGCGCCTGAGATTCGATCGCTGACTGAAAGCGTCGAAACTGAGAGCCGAGCCGGGGTTCAGCTCTCATTCGGCGCCTCAATCTTCCCTGTCTTGATCCGTCCCCAGTTCCCGATGACTGAGGACGAGTTACTCTCGTTTTGTCGACTCAACAAGGGATACCAGATTGACTGCGATCCCGATGGTACGCTGCATGTGATGACCCCGGCAGGTGCCAGAACAAGTCGTCTTAACGTCTATCTCAATCGCGAACTTGACCTGTGGGCAGAAGCAGATGGCCGCGGATTTGTCTTTGGTTCTGATTTGGGCGTCCGCTTTCCCGACCGCTCCATGCGCGCTCCCGACGCGGCCTGGACCTCGAAAATGCGGTTCGAAGCCCTGAGCGAAGCTGAACAGCAGCGGTTCCTTCCCTTTTGTCCGGAGTTTGTTGTCGAATTGCGTTCGCCCAGTGATCGAATCTCCCAAACCGAAGCCAAAATGGAATTCTGGATGAGTCGCGGCGCACAGCTGGGATGGCTCATCGACCCCCAGCGCAAGCTCGCGATGATTTATCGCCCCGCCCAGGAGCCCGCCACCCTCCTTCAGCCGGAGTTTCTGGAAGGCGAAGGTCTCATCCATGGCTTCTCCCTCAAGATGCACCGCTTCTGGGAATAACACCCAGGCAATTCGATCCATCACACCGCAACACCACCCCATCGTCGATCGAATCTCTCGCTTGTTCCGGATTCATCCTGGGGCATGGCCGCCAATACTTGAGGCCCTGAGCGGGACGATAAAGAGGCTTCGGTTGGAATACGCTTGCTGGAATGATCCATTGGCTCAAGGCGCAAGGGTACTTCATCCTGGGTCGAGCCCTGGGCAAGTGGGGCAGGCATCAGGCGTGCATCAGGCAGTTGGAGCGTGGCCTCGCCCTGGAACCCAAAGACCTGCCGGCCCTCTGTTGGCTCGGATGGTGCTATCGCCAGCTGCGCGACCACCAGCGCGCCCTGGAGGCCTTTGATCGAGCGCTCCAGGTCTCCCCTGATTGCGCCTACGCGCGCCGGAATATCGGGCAAGCGCTCTTCTATCTGGAACGCTATCGGGAAGCGGCAGACTCCATCAGCCGTGCCCTGCGGATGAAACCTCAATACGCCGATAACGCGCAAGACCTCAAGCTCCTGGGCGTCGCCTATGCGCAACTTGACCAGAACCAGGAGGCTTGCGAAAGCCTGCGCAAGGCAGAGAAACTGCGTCCCAACGATGCTGAAACCATCAATTGGCTCGGCCACACCCTCAACTCTTCCGAACAATACGAACAAGCCGCGGCATATCTCCGCAAGGCTGTCGCCCTTGAACCCGGCAATTCTCACGCCCACGGCGACCTGGGTCTTGCGCTTTATGCTCTCGAAAAGTGGAATGAAAGCGCGACGGAATACGAGCAGGCGATTCGATTGCAGCCTGACTGGGCCGACGGCTACATCTGCCTTGGCAAGGCCTGCCGAGAGCAGACAGACTACACCCGTTCTATCTCTGCAATTACGCAAGCGATCACTCTTCAGCCGGACAATCCTGACCACTACCTGCAACTAGCCGTCTCCCTTGGTGACGCTCAACGCTGGGAGGATTCCATCGATGCGGGCAAGAAACTTGTGCAGCTGCGTCCCGACAAGGAAATGAGCTACCTGGCATTGTCAGCGGCCTACCATGAGCTTGAGCGATATGAGGAGTGCGCCGACGCCTGCCGCGAGGCCTTGAAAATCAACCCGCGTTGCATCCCTGCACTGGAAGGAATCGGATACGCATACTTAAGTCTGGACCGTTTCGAAGACGCTGTTGATGCTCTCCGGCAAGCCATATCCATTCAACCGGACGCACCTCACACCCATGCATGGCTGGCCCATGCTTACGCCGGGTTGAAGGATGGAAAGGCTGCCCGTGAAGAAGTCGCGGCCCTGGCGCAACTCGATCCAGCGATGGCCAAAGAGATTGAGCCACTCGTCGAGGAACAGCTGACCGCTTCGCCATAGAATCCCATCATGCTCCGTGCGCTTCCATTTTCGCTCCTCGCATTTCTAACGTTGCTCTGCGTCCCCGTCCCCGCCCAGCAAACCACCCTCCCCTTCCACCTCGACGACAACCTAATCCGCGTCCCCGTCACCCTCAACGGCCAATCCCAGGAAGCCGTCCTCGACTCCGGCACCGGCGCTCTCGCCCTCGACTACGCCTTCGCCCAATCCCTCCATCTCGACATCGGCCCCTCCATCGGCATGGTCCCCGGCGGCGGCCAGCCCGAGCCCATGTACCCCGTCATTCTTGACCACCTCGACTTCGGCGCTGAACATCTCTCCTTCACCCCCGCCATCGCCGTCGATCTCACCCACCTCAGCGCCTCCGCCGGATTCCCCGTCCACCTCCTGCTCGGCCTCCCCGTCTTCCGCCAAAACATCCTGCGCGTCGACTACCGCTCCCGCACCCTCACCTTTCTCCCCGCCGCCCCGCCCTGCGCCGATCCCATCCCCTTCACGCTCTATGGAGGATCGCCGCTCATCACCGCAACCGTCCGCCCCACCCCGGGCGCGACGCCGCAAACCGTCCACCTCATCGTCGACCTCGGCACCCGCCATTACGCCGCCATCCTGGGCGGCCAGTTTCTCTCAAGCGCCAGCGGCCAGGCCCTCCAATCCTCCGGCCACACCTCCCAAATCGCCACCGGGACCGGCGGCGCCGTCATGGGCACCACCGCCTCCGTCGCCAGCCTCACCATCGGCACCCGCCCATTCCCCAACCTCGCCGTAGCCCTCACCCACGACATCGGCGTCCTCGAACAAGGCGTAGCGGACGGAACCCTCGGCGTCCCCCTCTGGCAAAACGGCGCCGTCACCTTCGACTACTTCGACAGCACCGTCTGCTTCGACCTGCCGCGGTAGAGCACATCTACGGCCTCGCTCGCCAGAACAGCTCCAGCACTGCGACAGATCTATTTTTGCTTTTTCGGTGATGCGGATTTTGCGCGAGCGGCGGATAACTTCTTCCCCAGCGCAATAATCTGCCGAGAATCGTAGTGTGCCATCCTGGCGGCATTAACGTCCGCCATGCCGCGGGAAATCTCGGTCGTTAACTCCGCCAGCTGATGCATCCGCACCTCGCGTTTCATTTTCCAGTCGAGCAGCGCCTTGCGGATCACTTCGCGGTTGGAAGCGTAGTCCCTTTCTTCCAGTGCACCCTCCCACCCCGCAAGAGTCACTGTCCTCCGCGAAAATGCCGAACGGTTGCCAGAATCAGCCCGATGGATCCAACGATGCTGCCCCCGAAAATCGCGCCCATTCCGCCAATAAAAAAGACATATCCGGCGGGCGAGGCAGGGCCGCATGGCCCGAATCCCATCAGGCCGCCGATTCCGAAACAGGCAATCCCTACTCCCGCCGTGATAAACCCCGCCTTGATCATGATTACGGGTCGGTATGCGCCATCAAAACCGGCTCCTGACTGCGCATTAATAATACGAAATCACCTTGCCCTACCCGCCATTTCTGTGGATAATCAATAAATGCGCCCTCCCTCCAGAGGTGCGCAGTCACATGCACCACGGCCGGCAGCCACTCCGCCGCGCGGTGGGAGACGAGGGAAAATGTCCAAAGTAGGCAAGAGCATTGAGAAGGCGCGCGCCCAGGTTGAAAAGCGCCCTTACCCCCTGCAGGAAGCCGTTCCGCTCCTCCAGAAAATCAAGTACGCCAAGTTTGATGAAACCGTCGACCTGACCCTGCGTCTGGGCGTCGACCCGCGCCACGCCGACCAGATGGTCCGCGGCACCGTCGTTCTGCCCCACGGCCTTGGCAAAACCAAGAAAGTCGCCGTTATCACCTCCGGCGACAAGCAGCGCGAAGCCGAAGCAGCCGGCGCCGACATCGTCGGTGGCGACGAGTTGGTCGAGAAGATTCAGAAGGAAAGCTGGACCGACTTTGACGCCCTGATCGCGACCCCCGACATGATGAAATCCGTCGGCCGCCTCGGCAAAGTCCTCGGGCCCCGCGGCCTCATGCCCAACCCGAAGACCGGCACCGTCACCAACGACGTGGCGGGCGCCATTCGCGAAATCAAGGCCGGTAAGGTGGAGTTCCGCACCGACAAGACCGCCCTCGTCCACGTTCCCGTGGGGAAGATTTCCTTCCCGCCCGAGAAGCTGGTCGAGAACGCGATCACCGTCATCACCAGCGTGGTGCGCGCCAAGCCTTCCGCCGCAAAGGGCAAGTACATCAAGGGCATCACCATCAGCTCCACGATGGGCCCCGGCATCTCCCTCGACGGCGCAGTCGCCGACCTGGCAGCCAAGGCATAACGGATTCAGAACTACCGGCTACAAGCCACCAGCTACCGGCTGCGGGCTATAAGCCAGAAGGTAATTTTTTATGGCACTGAGCAGACAGAAAAAGGCGGAAAAGGTCGGACAGCTCGCGAAAGAGCTGGAAAGCTCGACCAGCGCCATCATCGGCACGTTTTCCAAACTCACCGTGTCGCAGGATTTCGAGTTGCGCAAGACCGTCCGGGCAGCCGGCGGCCGCTATCGCGTGCTCAAAAACAAGCTGGCCGGCCGCGCCGCCCAGGGCACAAAGATTGAAGCCGCTCTCCAGGGCCTCAAGGGCGTCTCGTCCGTCGCCTACACCAGCGGCGACCCCGTCGCCCTCGCCAAAGCCCTCTCGACATGGGTCGAGGAGAACGCGCAGTTCACCTTCAAGCTCGGCATCGTCGACGGCAAAGTCATCAACGTCGAAGAAGTCAAAGCCCTCGCCACCATGCCCGGCAAGGAAGAGATCTTCGCAAAGCTCCTCTTCCTCATCAACTCCCCGGCCCAGCGTCTGGCCACGGTCATCGCCGCCACCGGCCGCGATCTCGCCGTAGTCATCAACCAGGGCGTGGAAAAAGAGAAGTTCGCACAGGCCTCGGCCTAGGTTTTTGGTTCCGAGCCGGTAGCTACCAGCCACAAGCCACCAGCTACCGGCTCAAAAAGATTAGCCGTTTTCAACCTCCCCGAGGGGTGCCCAGTCTGGGGCACATCGGAAACCGCGAGGCGGACGAAGCGGCAACCGGCAGGTCAAAAGCCTTCCGGCGGTTAAAAAATCATCGTTTCAGTGGAGAACACAATGGCGGATTTGCAGCAGTTGGAAGATCAGATTGTCGGGCTTAGCCTCCTGGACGCGGCAGCCCTCGTGAAAAAGCTCGAAGAGCGCCTCGGCGTCTCGGCCGCGGCAGCTGCCCCGGTCGCAGTGGCCGGCGGCGGAGCGGCCGCAGCAGCCCCGGCGGCCGTCGAGCAGACCGAGTTCACCGTCATCCTCAAAGATGCCGGCGCGAACAAAATCAACACCATCAAAGCCGTTCGCGAAGTCACTTCGCTCGGCCTGAAGGAAGCCAAGGACCTCGTCGACGGAGCTCCCAAGCCGTTGAAAGAGAACATCAGCAAGGAAGACGCCGAGGCCATCAAAAAGAAGTTTGACGGCGTCGCAACCGTCGAAGTGAAATAGTTTTTCGGTTTCCGGCAAGCAACTTGCATGCCAAAGCGGATCGCGCTATCATGGGGATTGTGCGTTCCGCTCGGCTGCATCTCTGTTTGCCGGTTCCGGAACGTTCCTCTGTCATCCCGACTACGCTAAAACACGTGAACTCAGCTTCGGCTCGACATAGAAGCTAGTCACTTTTCGCGTCTTCATTTTACGGGGTACAGATTCACCTTTTCCGGCAGGTTTCTGCCGGCGTAATCGCAGGCCAGGCGGCGGACCTGTTATTACGATGCACATTAGCAGTCAGGCGGCGCGGACTCAGGGCTTGGGCAGCAGCGGGATTCGGACATTCTGTCACTATATAGTGCACAATTCGGTTGTGGCGCTCGCGAGACTTGCTGTCTCTGCGGGCGTTTTGCGCTTTCCCGCGCGCTTCCCCCGTCTCTCCAGTCCTGCCTCCAGCCCGGCCTTCGCTTCGTAATTCCGCCCAACACGATCCCCTGCCCCGGTTAAATCCGGCAGGCGAACCGGCTGTCCTCGCGTGTCTTCGTTCCCTCGCGAAACTGCCCAGGTAAAGCGGAAGCGTAACCCTGTTACTCCCTTCCGCGCAAGAAAAAAAACGGCCCTGCACCCTGCTTTTTGTGCTGCCGTACCGAAACAAAACGCAGGTCCCGTTCTGTACGAGGCGGAGCGAGTCCAGCGTGGTTGTACCCAGTCAACAGGAGCGCCGCACGACCCGGACGGCTCTTCCTTTCTCCCTCGCGCTACCGGGTCCGAGGAGTAATGCATGCCTAACGAGAACCGCGCCGTTCGCAGCCGTCTCGACTTTTCCAAGATTCCTACAGCCATTCGCATTCCCAATCTCATTGAGGTCCAGCGCCGCTCCTACGAGCGTTTCCTTCAGATGGACAAATTGCCGTCCGAGCGCGATGACTCCGGCCTGCAGTCCGTCTTTACCTCCGTTTTTCCCATCACCGATTTCCGCAATATCTCACAACTTGACTTTGTGGATTTCTCCATCGGCAACTGGGAGTGCAAATGCGGTCACCTCAAGGGTCTCCATCACCTGCGTACCACCTGCGTCCATTGCGGCGCCATGGTCATCACGGATCCCTTCCATCCCGGCGACGTGCTCTGCCAAAAGTGCGGCACCTACAACAAGAACACGCCTGACTTCTGCAACAAGTGCGGCGACCCCGTCGGCCTGCAGCTCAAATACGACCAGGCAGAGTGCGAAGAGCGCGGCATGACCTACTCCGCCCCGCTCAAGGTCACCGTCCGCCTCACCATCTACGACAAAGATCCTGAGACCGGCGCGAAATCCATTCGCGACATCAAGGAGCAGGAAGTCTTCTTCGGCGACATCCCGCTCATGACGCAGAACGGCACGTTCATCGTCAACGGCACCGAGCGCGTCATCGTTTCTCAGCTGCACCGTTCGCCCGGCGTCTTCTTTGAGACGGCGAACAACCGCACCTACTTCCTCGGCAAGATCATTCCCTACCGCGGCTCGTGGGTTGAGTTCGAATACGACCAGAAGAACACCCTCTACGTCCGCATCGATCGCAAGCGCAAATTCCTCGGCACCATCTTCCTGCGCGCACTCGGCCTCAAGTCCGACGAAGAGATTCTCCGCACCTTCTACACCGTTGACAAAATCAACGTGAAAGAAGGCCGCCTCTTCTGGACCCTCGATCCCAGCGCCGACAAGACCACCCACCTCCTCGGCGCGAAGCCCGCGCACGCCATCGTCGTCAAAGGCGATGAGATCGCGCACTCCGGCCGCAAAGTCACGCCCACCATCCTCAAAGCTCTCCGCAACGCAAAGGTTGCTGAGGTCGAAGTGGAGCAGGCTGAGCTCGACGGCGCCTTCACCGCTGCCGATGTGGTCGATACCTCCACTGGCGAAGTCTTCATGGAAGCCAATCAGGAGCTGACCTCCGACAAGCTGCACAAGATTGTCGAAGCCGGCATTACTTCCCTCGATGTCTTCTTCCCCGAGCGCGACGACGTGGGCAACGTCATCACCAACACGCTGCGCCGCGACTCCGTCCGCAAGCCCGAAGAAGCCCTCATCGAGATCTACCGCAAGCTGCGCCCGGGCGATCCGCCGACCCTCGACACCGCCACTGCGCTCTTCGAAGGCATGTTCTTCGATCCGCGTAAGTACGACTTCTCCCGCGTCGGCCGTCTCAAGTTCAACATCAAGCTCTACGAGAACCAGGACGCCACCTCGCTCGATCACCGCACCCTCACGCCGGACGATTTCTACGCCACCATCCGCTACCTGCTGCGGCTCCGTCGCAACATCGGCATGGTCGACGATATCGATCACCTCGGCAACCGCCGTGTGCGCGCCGTCGGCGAATTGATGGAGAACCAGTTCCGCATCGGCCTCGTCCGCATGGAACGCGCCATCAAGGAAAAAATGAGCGTCTATCAGGAAATGTCGACGGCGATGCCGCACGACCTGATCAACGCCAAGCCCGTCATGGCCGCTATCCGCGAGTTCTTCGGCTCCTCGCAGCTCTCGCAGTTCATGGATCAGACCAACCCCCTCTCGGAGATCACGCACAAGCGCCGTCTCTCCGCGCTTGGGCCGGGCGGCCTCTCCCGCGAACGCGCTGGCTTCGAAGTCCGCGACGTGCACCCCACTCACTACGGCCGCATCTGCCCGATTGAAACGCCGGAAGGTCCGAACATCGGCCTCATCAGCTCTCTCTCGTGCTTTGCCCGCATCAACGAGTACGGCTTCATCGAGTCGCCGTATCGCAAGGTGCGCGAAAGCCGCATGCTCGACTTCGTCCAGATCACCAACGCTGGCGAGAGCGGCATGCGCGTGGGCGATCACCTCGAAAAGACCGAGGCCATCAAGCTCAACGACAAGCTGAAGAAGGATAAGCAGCGCGGCGTCGAATACGACCCGTACTCCTTCTACCTCTCCGCGTGGGAAGAAGATAAGCACACCATCGCCCAGGCGAACGTCGAGCTCGACGCCAATGGCAACATCGTCGAAGAGCTGGTCAACGCCCGCCGTCAGGGCAACTTCGTCCTCGTCAACCGCAAGGAAGTCGACTACATCGACGTCAGCCCGAAACAGCTTGTCTCGGTCGCCGCGTCCCTGGTTCCCTTCCTCGAGCACGACGACGCCAACCGCGCGCTCATGGGCGCGAACATGCAGCGCCAGTCTGTGCCTCTGCTCGTTTCTGAGGCTCCTCTGGTCGGCACCGGCATGGAAGGCGTTACCGCCCGCGACTCGGGCGCCGTCATTCTCGCCAAGCGCAATGGCATCGTGGATTCCGTCGACTCCGAACGCATCATCGTTCGCGTCGAAGGCGAGCACCATCCCACGCAGCTCTCGCGCGAAGTCGGTTCGGACATCTATCAGCTCATCAAGTTCAAGCGGTCCAACCAGAACACCTGCATCAACCAGAAGCCGATCGTCCGTCAGGGCGACCGCGTTCTGAAAGGTCAGGTCATCGCCGACGGTCCCTGCACCGAGCAGGGCGAGCTCGGCCTCGGCCGCAACGTTCTCGTGGCCTTCATGCCGTGGCGCGGCTACAACTTCGAAGATGCCATCCTCATCTCCGAAAAACTCGTTCGTGACGACTACTACACCTCGGTTCACATCGAGGAGTTCGAAATCGAATCGCGCGACACCAAGCTGGGTCCGGAAGAAATCACCCGCGACATCCCCAACGTCAGCGAGCACTCGCTGCGCGATCTGGATGAGAGCGGCATCATCCGCATCGGCGCCAAGGTCCACCACAACGACATTCTGGTCGGCAAGGTAACGCCCAAGGGCGAAACCCAGCTCACGCCGGAAGAGAAACTGCTCCGCGCCATCTTCGGTGAAAAAGCCGGCGATGTCCGCGACGCTTCCCTCACCTGCCCTCCCGGCATTGAGGGCACCGTGGTCGACGTCCGCATCTTCTCCCGCAAGGGTCAGGAAAAGGACGAGCGCGCCCGCCAGATTGAAGCCGAGCAGATCGCCGGACTTGAGAAAAACCTGTCCGACGAAATCCGCATTCTCACCGACGAGCGCCTCAAGCGTCTCGAAGGCATCCTTGGCGGCAAAGAAGTTCTTGCCGACCTGCACGACGAGCGCACCAACAAGCGTCTCCTCGGCAAGGGCGCCATTCTGGACCGCGACGCCATCGAGCGCATCAGCACCCGTAACCTCAAGCGCATTCGCTACAACGACAAAGATCCTCGCGTGAACGAGCAGATCGACGAGATCGAGGAAATGACCTCGCGTCAGATCGATGTGCTCCGCAAAATCACCAACGAGAAAATCGGCAAGCTGCAGAAGGGCGACGAACTGGCCCCCGGCGTCATCAAGCTGGTCAAGGTCTACATCGCCATGAAGCGCAAGCTTTCGGTCGGCGACAAAATGGCCGGCCGCCACGGGAACAAGGGCGTCATTGCCCGCATCCTTCCCGAGGAAGACATGCCGTATCTGCCCAACGGGACACCCGTCGAGATTGTTCTCAATCCCCTCGGCGTGCCTTCCCGTATGAACGTCGGTCAGATTCTCGAAACCCACCTCGGCTGGGCTGCGCACGATCTCGGCGCGCAGATCGCGGCCATCGTGAAGAAGAATCAGGACGCGAACGAAGTCCGCAAAGCCATTCAGGAGAAGTTTGCCCACACCGCTGCCCTCCGCCAGTTGAACGACCTCGACGACGAGCAGTTGCTCCGCGTCGCGGCCGGCATGGAAAAGGGTGTGTGGTTCGGCACCGCGGTCTTCGACGGCGCGCGTGAAAGCGAAATCAAAGCGCTCCTCACCGCGGCGGGTCTTCCCACCTCCGGCAAAACCGAGCTCTTCGACGGCATGACCGGCGATGCGTTCGAACAGCCGGCCACCGTGGGCTACATCTATATGCTGAAACTCTCGCACCTGGTCGACGACAAGATTCACGCTCGCTCGATCGGGCCGTACTCGCTCATCACCCAGCAGCCGCTGGGCGGCAAAGCGCAGTTCGGCGGCCAGCGCTTCGGCGAAATGGAAGTCTGGGCCCTCGAAGCGTACGGAGCAGCGTACATCCTGCAGGAATTGCTCACGGCGAAGTCCGACGACGTCTATGGCCGCACCCGGATCTACGAGGCCATCGTCAAGGGCGAGGCGGCGATCGAACCCGGCGTGCCGGAGTCGTTCAACGTCCTCATCCGCGAGTTGCAGTCGCTGTGCCTCGACGTCGAGCTGATCAAGCAGCACCCAGGCGAAGGGCCGAAGAAAGAAACAGCCCGTCCCTGAATTCGCCGCTGCCGATTAACGGTTTCCTGCTGACCATCATGGGACCTGTCCACTGAGCAAGTGCTCCCGGAAAGGGACAGGTCCTCGAATGAGATCCGGGAACGCAACCCGCAGGGAGGTTGACCTTGTACCGTTCCAGCCCGTTCGAAATGACCAGCCCGATCACCGACTTTGACGCGATCCGCATTTCCCTCGCGTCCCCGGAAAAGATTCGCTCGTGGTCCCACGGCGAAGTCACTAAGCCGGAAACCATCAACTACCGCACCTTCAAGCCGGAGCGCGATGGACTCTTCTGCGCCCGCATCTTTGGCCCCGTCACCGACTGGGAGTGCCTCTGCGGCAAGTACAAGCGCATGAAGCACCGCGGCGTCATTTGCGACAAGTGCGGCGTCGAAGTCACCGTCTCCAAAGTGCGCCGCGAGCGCCTCGGCCACATTGAGCTGGCTTCGCCCTGCTCCCACGTGTGGTTCTTCAAGGGACTGCCCTCGCGCATCGGCCACCTCCTCGATATCTCGCTCCGCGACCTCGAATCCGTTCTCTACTTCGAGAGCTACGTCGTCGTCGATCCCGGCGATGCGCCCGTCCGCGAGCGCGAAATCGTGAAGGACGAAACCAAGTTCCGCGAGCTCGACCAGCAGTACCGCCCCACCGGCTTCAAAGGCATGATGGGCGCCGAGGCCATTAAGGAACTCCTCAAGCGCGTCAATATCGACGAGCTTTCCGTCGAGCTGCGCGAGCGCATGAAGGCCGAGACCTCGCTCCAGAAGCGCCTCAAGTACGCCAAGCGCCTCAAGGTCGTCGAAGCTTTCCGCAAGTCCGGCAACAAGCCGCAGTGGATGATCCTCGATGTGATCCCGGTCATTCCGCCGGAACTGCGCCCCCTCGTGCCGCTCGATGGCGGCCGCTTTGCCACGTCCGACCTGAACGACCTCTATCGCCGCGTCATCAACCGCAACAACCGGTTGAAGAAGCTGATGGACCTCCACGCGCCTGAAGTCATCGTCCGCAACGAAAAGCGCATGCTCCAGGAAGCTGTCGACGCCCTCTTCGACAACGGCCGTCGCGGCCGCGTCCTGCGTGGCGCCAACAACCGCCCGCTCAAGTCGCTCTCGGACACCCTCAAGGGCAAGCAGGGCCGCTTCCGCCAGAACCTTCTCGGCAAGCGCGTCGACTACTCCGGCCGTTCGGTCATCGTCGTCGGCCCCGAGCTCAAGCTCCACCAGTGCGGCCTTCCCAAAAAGATGGCCCTCGAGCTCTTCAAGCCGTTTATCTATCACCGGCTCGAGCAGACCGGCCACTGCACCACCATCAAGCAGGCCAAAGAAATGGTGGAAATGCAGGAACCCATCGTCTGGGACATCCTCGAAGAAGTCATCCGCGATCACCCGGTGCTGCTCAACCGCGCGCCCACGCTCCATCGCCTCGGCATTCAGGCGTTTGAGCCGGTTCTCGTCGAAGGCAAGGCCATAAGATTCACCCCGCTGTCTGCACCGCCTTCAACGCTGACTTCGACGGCGATCAGATGGCCGTGCACATCCCCCTGTCCCCCGAGGCGCAGGTCGAAGCCACCGTCCTGATGCTTTCCTCGCGCAACATTCTCTCGCCCGCCAACGGACACCCTATCACCGTTCCGACGCAGGACATGGTGCTCGGCCTCTACTACCTCACCAAGGCCAAAAAGGGAGCCAAGGGCGAGGGCCGCGTCTTCGGCAAGATCGAAGAAGTTGTCATGGCGCTCGAAGCAAGCGGTGGAGACGCTCACCCCCATCCGTCTGCGCTAACCGGCGCGGTGATCGACCTGGCCACCGCCTACGACGATCAGGACGTCACGCACACCGAGTCGGTCCAGCTCGAAGCGTCAGTTCCTCACCACCACCGTCGGCCGCGTCATTTTCAACGATTCGCTCCCGAAGGAGAATGCCCTTTGTCAATGGCTTGCTCAAGAAAAAGGGCGTCGGCCAGCTGGTCTATTATTGCTACCTCAACCACGGCCTTGAGCTCACCGTCCGCATGCTCGATCGCATTAAGGATCTGGGCTTCCAGTACGCCACCCGCAGCGGCCTTTCCGTCGGCCTCGATGACATGGTCATCCCCGACTCGAAG